>JBGVBS010000037.1:0-28517 GCA_045225715.1 Oscillospiraceae bacterium | reverse complement strand
AAAAGCGGCCGGCAGCCGTAGCTGCCAGCCGGGAAAAAATTTATAGTTTTTCATTGTCCTCTTGACGGGGCGCGGTTCAAACCGCGGTTCCGAAGCTCTTTTTTTGCGAAATCAGCCGTATGAGTGCAGTCCCGACATCAGCGTGTTGACGCCCGCAAAGGTGAACAGCACCACCGGCACGGCGATGATGGCGAACCACGCCATTTTGACGCCGCTGTGCTTCGCGCGCAGGCGCAGATGCAGATAGACGGCGTAAATGATCCAGGTGATAAGCGCCCAGACCTCCTTCGGGTCCCAGGTCCAGAACGCCGACCACGCCTGCTCCGCCCAGATCGCGCCGGAGAGGATCGTCACCGTCAGCAGCAGGAAGCCCAGTGCGATGAGGCGGTACGACATATAGTCCATCTGGTGCAGGCGCAGCGCGTCCGCGTCCGCTTTTTTGGCGATCAGAACGTAGCGCAGTCCCGCGCAGCCCGCGAGGACGAACGACGAATAGGAAAACACCGCCGAGCCGATGTGGAACGCGAACCACGACGAGCGCAGCGCGGGCATCAGCTCCGTGATCTCCCGCGGCTGGAGCGCGGCGTAGGACAGGATCAGAAACGCCATCGGGATCGCGACGACGGTAAGCCACTCGGCGCGGAACCTCGTCCGCGCGACCAGCAGCATCAGCGAGACGCCCCACGCGAAGGCGACGGAGAACTCAAACTGGTTGGAAAGCGGCAGGCGGTGCGCCGCGATCCCACGCACGGCGATGAACGCCGTGTGCGCCGCGAGCGCGGCAAGGAACAGCCACCATGCCGAGCGGTTGATCTTCTCCTTTTTGAACACCGTGCCCGCGAATTGCAGCACGACGGCGATGAAATACAGGATCAGTGTGCCGAAAAACAGCGCGTTCATGTGGTTTCTTCCTCCGTTTCGTCCGTTTTGACCGTTTCGTCCCTGAGCAGCAGTTCCAGCTCCATGCGCATCCCCTCCGGCTTCGCGCCGCCGACGGCGTAGCCCTCCGCGTCCAGCCGGACCAGTACAGGCTGCAGGAAGAACGTGATGTACAATCCGAGCGTCATCAGCGCGAACGCCGCGATCAGCAGCGCGTTGACGACCGTCGGCGTCCGCTTGATGCGAAGCCCCGGATACTCCACGGGCTCGTTGAAGCGGAACCTTAATCCGCCCGTCTGCACCTCGTCGCCGGGAAAGCCCAGCGTCGGCGTGTAGACGCCGTCGGACACGACCTGCACCTGATAGACGGGGTCCTCGTAGTGTCCCGACGTGCTGGTGATGAGTGTCACGTTCCCGCTTGGGTCGCGGATGTAGCCGGGGTACAGCGCCTCATACCACAGGCCGCTGCGCCCGTCGGCGGAGAGGAACACCGGCTCGGTCAGTGTAAAGTCGTCCATACCGCCGTTCTGTACGTTCGTCACCGTCACCGAGCCCGCCGTGCCATAGGTCTGCTGATAGACCTTGTATGGCCCAAAGGTCATCGGATGGTTGACGCTGACGCGCTTCAGCCCGCTCTCGCGGCCGTCGGCCAGCGTGATCCGCACCTCGCTGGCGTAGTCCAGCCGTCCCGTTTCATCCTCGATGGAAAAACTCTCAACGTAGATGCTTGTCCCGTCCGGCATGGTCAGGGACTCGCCGGGCAGGCAGGTCTGGTCGGTGACGGTGGGCAGATACAGCGCCGCAGCGCCGAAAACCGCCGTCAGCAGGATCGACAGGTGCGTGATGAACGTGCCCCAGCGCCCGACGGCGTTCTTGTGCCAGACCGTCGAGCCGTCGGAAAGCGTCTCCTCGCGGCAGCGGAGCGAGCGCATATGTCCGCGCAGCTTCTCGCGCCCCGCGGCAGTCAGCGCCGCTTCGGCGCGCAGCCTCGCGGCGCTCTCCGCCGCGTTCCGGCCGCTTCGCGCCACGGCGCCGATGCGCACGACGGAGCAGAGCGTCAGATTGACGCAGAGCAGCGCCAACAGCGCAATGAAGTACCAGCTCGTAAAGACGCGGTGCAGCCCCAGCAGCAGGATGACGCCGTGCGCGCCGCGATAGGTCTGCGCGTAGTACGCGATCTCCCTGCCCTGCGGGATGACGGTGCCCGCCACCGAGCAGGCGGCGATCAGCGTCAGCAGGAGCAGGCCGAAGCGCATGGAGCGCAGAAAGTTCCAAACCTTTTTCATGTTCCCTCACAGCAGAACTCCGCCCGCCTTACGGTGGGCGGAGTTTCCGTGTTCGTTTGAATTAAGCTTGTGTCTTGAACAGCAGCATCGCCTGATTCGTCAGGGCTTCCGCCTTATCGAGGCACTCGTGCGTCAGCGTCGGGTTGTGGGCGCCCTCGGCGTTCTCCACGAACACGTAGTCCCAGTAGAACTGCGCGTCGCGGGCGACGGCGCGGATGGCGTTGAGCTCGTCCTCGGTGTAGTCGCCGCTCTCCACCGCAGCGGCAAGCCGCTCGGTCAGGTATTGCAGCTCATAGCCGATGGCGTAGGTGCGGCGCTCGATCTCCTCCTGCACCGCGCGGACCTCGGAGACGAGGTCGGTGTGGCACTCGGAGCAAGTCTCCTCGATCAGCTCGGGCATATCGAGCGGGCTGAGCAGGTTGTGGCTCTTGTAGGTCGTGCCGTCCGCCTTGGTGATCGTGGGCATATGGCAGTCGGCGCAGGTGAAGTCGCCGCGGTGCGGGCTGCCCTCCATCAGGAAGGTCTCCATTTCGGGGTGCTGCACCTTGATCTGGCGGACGCCCGTGCGCGGGTTCGTCCAGTCGGCGAAGGGCTGGCCGTCCACCAGCAGCGTCTTGTTGAAGTACTCCAGGATCGCGTCCGGATGCATGGAGTCGATGCTGTCGTGCGGCAGCGTGGTCGCCTTGGTGACGGGGTCGAAGTAGTATTCGACATGGCACTGGCCGCAGGCGAGGTTCGCGGCGTCGATCTTGTCAAAGTCGTCGCCCACCGAGTCGGTGAGGTAAGTGTGCGTAATGGTCACGACGCCGGGGTTGTTGGCGTGGCAGTTGAAGCAGCTGATCGGCTCGTTGATCTGCTGCTGCACGTCGGCGAACGCCAGCCTGTACGCCTCGTCGCCCATCTCGTTGACCATGTTGGTGAACTGCGGCGTCTTGCAGGTGAAGCAGTTGGCGAGCGCATGGGGACGTCCGGTCTCCAGCAGGTCGTCCACGTCGTAGTAGTGGCCGCGGGCGCTGGCGTAGGAGATGGCGAAGCCGTAGCCCTCGTAGAGCGTGCGGAGCATCGGGTAATCCTCCAGATAATCCGTGACCTCACCGCTCTCGCGGGTCTGCATCCACGAATCGTAGATCTCGGGATACTCCGCCTGCCAGTCCGCCGCCTTCATGACGGTGACACCAGACTTGGTCTGCACCTTCTCGGCGATCTTCACCGACTGGCCGGACGAGGAGGACGAGCCCATCACGCTCTCATACAGCGGGGAAATGTCCTCCGCCTTGCTCGCGTCGAGATAGGGCTTCGCGATCTCAAGGGCGCTCGTAACGATGGCGGTGACCGCATCGCAGCTGATGGTCGCGCCGGTGACGGCGTCGATGTTGCCGCTGGAGACGTAGGCAGCGTCTCTGGCAAGGAACTGGTTGAGGAAGTAGTCCTGTTCAATGAGGTCGCCCTTGCCCGGAGTCTCCTGATGCTTGGCCGGGTCGATGTAGATGCCGGCGATCTGGCCGCTGTGGGCGATGCCGAGCTGCACCTGGATATCGCCGTTGCGGCCCTTACCGGTGGCGTAGACCACCACGCCGGCGTCGGAGGTGTAGACCTCGTCCGCGCCCGCGGGCGTGGGCGTGACCGCTTCCTTCGTCGTCGCGCCGGGCAGCACGCCGCCGAACTGGGTATCCTCAGGAAGGTCAAGCTCCGGCGAGGGGTTCACGATCTTCTGCAGGAAGTAGCCCGAGGTGTTGACCGCCGAAACGACGGACGCGGAGCTGATGGTCGCGCCGGACACGGCGTCGACCGTCTCCTTCAGCTTGAGCGGCACGGACAGGCCCACAAACTGGTCAAGGAACGCGCTCTCCTGCACGCGCGAGCCGAGGCCCGGCGTCTCCTTAAAGTTCGGCCCGCCGGGCTGAACCGCGAGGATGCTGCTGTCAAGGTTGAAGCCGGTCAGCACCTCGACCGGTCCCTGACAGCCCGAGACAGTCAGCTGGGTCACGTAGCCGATCAGCTCGCCGCCGCTGTACGCCTCGTAGCAGGCGTCCACGCTGCTGTCCTCGGCAAGCTCCACCGCGCGGAACTCGTCCGCCGCGGCGAAGACCGCCTGACGGTCGCTCACAGCCTGCCGGGCGGCGTTCAGGGCGATCTTATCGCGCGTCATCGTATCCACCGTGCCGAGCAGCGCGGCAACCACGACGCCGATCAGCGACAAGACCAGCCAGGACGGTAATTTCTTCTTCATCTCAATCCCTCCGCAAATAACATGTTGCCTAGGATTATACATAGTTATCCTACCACAGAACTTTCCGATACGCAATCATCTTTTTGCGGAAAGTGCAGAAAAGAACCCTTTCGCGCTGACAATCAGTCAGAGCGAAAGGGTCTGCATATATTGGAACGCGGTCAGCCGTTGAGCATCCAGACGCCAAGATTGAGATAGCCCGCAAACAGCACCCACAGCAGATACGGGTACTGGAGCGCCGAGGCGCGCCGGTCAACGCCGCGAAACGCGAGAAGCATCATCAGGATCAGCGCCCACAGCGCGGCAAGCCAGACGAACGCCATGCCGAACGCCTGAAGGTTGAAGAAAATGATGCTCCAAAGGAAGTTGAACGCAAGCTGAATGAGATAGATCCGCAGCGAACGCGAGCGCGCGGCGGTCGGCTTCGTCAGATACACCCGCGCCGCGCCGATCGCCATAAGCGCGTAGAGCAGCGCCCACGCAACGGGAAACACAATGGCAGGCGGCGAGAGCGGCGGCTTGACGATGGAGGCGCTGTAGAGTTTTGTGCCCTCCCGCGTCAGAAAGCCGGAGAGCGCGCCGACCAGCTCCGTGCCAACGATCCAGAGCGCATAGGTTTTCCAAGCCTGTTGTTTCAAGAATCATCACCCGCGCACAGCTTATGCGGATCTGCGCGGGATTATACGCACGAAGCGTTCAGTCTTTGCTTGCCGCGTCAAGAAGGCGCTCGACTTCGGCGAGCGTCAGACCGCGCTCGCGGGCGATGCGCGCGAGGTCGTCGTACTCCCACTTTCGTCGCGTGACGCCGCAGCCCGTCGAGGTCTTGGCGCGGACGGCGCCGAGCGGCGTCTCCACGGTCTCCGCGCGGCGCGAAAGCACATGGCGGCGCAGCGTTGCCTCGCGGACGCCGATGGTCGTCGTGTGACGGAAGATCGCCTCGACCACTGACGTTTTGGCGTCCTCATGGCACAGCACGGTCAGCAGGACGCCGGGGCGGTTCTTCTTCATCCCCGCCGGTACGGTGAACGCCTCCACCGCGCCCGCCTCGTAGATACGCTCCAGCGCGAAGCCCATCGCCTCGCCGGTCATGTCGTCCACGTTGCATTGAAGCTGAACGATCGTCCCGCTCTCCCCCGCCGTTTCGCCGAGGATGGCGCGGACGCAGTTCGCCTGCGCAAAATCCTTCTTTCCCATGCCGTATCCGATCTTCTCCGGCGTCATCGGCGGCAGATCGCCGAAGCGGTTCACAAAGCGCTTCACCAGCGCTGCGCCGGTGGGTGTGCAGAGCTCGCTTTGGATGGCGCCGCCGTAAACGGGAAAACCGCGGAGCAGCAGCGCCGTCGCCGGCGCGGGAACGGGCAGGACGCCGTGCGCGCACCGCACCGTACCGCTGCCGACATGAATGGGCGAGGCGACGATCTCGTCTGCGTTGATCTCATGCAGCAGCAGGCAGACCGCCGTCACGTCCGCGACGGCGTCCAGCGTACCGACCTCGTGGAAGTGGATCTCGTCCACGGGTACGCCGTGGACGGCGCTCTCCGCCTCCGCGATGGAGCGATAGACCGCCAATACGTCCGCCTCCACCGCCGCAGGCAGGCGCAAGTCCGCAACGATTTGCTCGATATGACGCAGGCTGCTGTGGTGATGATGGTGATGCTCATGCAGGTGTTCGTCCTCCTCCGCACCATCGACAACAACGCGGAAATGCGAACCGACGACGCCGCGCTTCTCCGCCCGCTCCAGCGATACGGACACGTCCGGGATGCCGAGGCCGTTGAAACGGTCGATGAACGCCTGTGGCTCGGGCAGCAGCTCCAGCAGCGCCGCCGCGAGCATATCGCCCGCCGCGCCCATGCCGAGGTCGAGATAGAGTGTTTTCATGCCTTGCCTCCGATGTGGTTGATGCGGCTGGCGAGGAAGCCCGCGCCGAAGCCGTTGTCGATGTTGACGACGGACACGCCCGCCGCGCAGGAGTTGAGCATCGAGAGCAGCGCCGAAATGCCGCCGAAGGACGCGCCGTAGCCGACGCTGGTCGGCACGGCGATGACGGGGCAGTCCGCCAGCCCGCCGATGACGCTGGCAAGCGCGCCCTCCATGCCCGCGACGGCGATGATGACCGTCGCGCCCATGACGTCGTCCGCGTGGGCGAGCAGCCGATGCATCCCCGCCACGCCCACGTCATAGAGCCGCGTGACGGCGTTGCCCAGCGCCTCAGCGGTCAGCGCCGCCTCCTCCGCCACGGGGATATCGGAGGTGCCGCCCGTGGCGACGACTATGGTACCGACGCCGTCCGGCCGGGGCATCGCTCCGATGACGCCCAGCTTCGCGTCCTCATGGTAATCCAGCGGGAAGCGCTCCGCAAGCTTTGCCGCGCTCCCGGGAGAAAGGCGTGTGACCAGAATGACGCGCTCGCCGTTCTCGCGCAGCGTTTCCACGATGCCGACGATCTGCTCCGCCGTCTTGCCCGCGCCGTAGACGACCTCCGCAGCGCCCTGCCGCAGAGAGCGGTGCAGATCGACCTTGGCATAGCCGAGATCGGCGAACGGCTCCTTTTTCAATTGCAGCACCGCGTCCTCGACGCTCAGTGTGCCGCCGCGCACCTGCTCCAGAATCTCGCGTGTGTGATCCATGGCGTTCCCTCCGTGTCGTCTTTTGGGTGACATGATATACCGCCGCCCGCAAAAAATCAACGATTCCGTAAATGAGCCGCGCTTCGCTCGGAAGCGCGGCTCATACGCTGTTATCTGTCAGAAATCGATTTCCTTTCCGTGGCGGCGGTACATGGTCTTCTTCACCGCGCGGAAGATATTCTCGTAACCCGTGCAGCGGCAGAGGTGGCCGGAGAGCAGCTTGCGCAGTTCTTCGTCTGTGTAGAGCTTCCCGGTGTTCAGGATCTCCACCGCCGTCATGATGAAGCCCGGCGTGCAGAAGCCGCACTGGATGGCAGTCTCGTCGAGGAAAGCCTGCTGGATGTCGGACAGCTCGCCCTTCGGCGACAGCAGGCCCTCCAGCGTCTGAATGCTCTTGCCCTCCGCCCAGACCGCGAGGTAGATGCAGGAGTTGAACGCCTCGCCGTCAATGAGCACATTGCAGGCGCCGCATTCGCCGACCTCGCAGCCCTTCTTGACGGACGTGAGGTGGTACTCGTTGCGCAGCATATCGGTCAGCGACGCGCGCACGTCCACCATCTTCTCGACTTCCTTGCCGTTGATGGTGCAATGAACGAGTTTGTACTGACTCATGCCCACTCACCTCCTGCCAATTCCACCGCTCTGGTCAGTGCGCGCTTTGCCATCTCCACCGCGATGTGCTGGCGGAACGCCTTGCTGGCGCGCCACGAATCGCGCGGATTGATGTCGTCGATGACCGCGCGGGCGAAGCGCTCCGGCAGCTCCGCCGTCAGTGCCGCGCCGTTGGCTGCCGCTTCGGCGCTCGGGCAGCGCATCGGCACCGGTCCCGCCACGCCGTAGGCGATGCGGGCGCGCTCGACGGTCTTCTTGTCCGCCGACAGCCGCACGTTGACGCTGCATCCCAGCGTGGCGATCTCCATCGCGTTGCGCAGGCCGTACTTGATATAGTGGCCGTAGGTATTCTCCCAGCTCGTCTTGGGGATCAGGATGGCGGTCTGGATCTCGTCGGGCTTGATGTCGACCTGTCCCGCCTTGATGTAGAACTCCTTGATCGGCACGCGGCGCACGCCGTTCGCGCCCGTCAGCTCGACGACCGCTTCCCATGCGTGGAGCGTGGAGGCAGAGTCGGCGGAGGTCACGCCGTTGCAGGTGTTGCCGCCGATGGTGCCGATGTTGCGGATCTGCGGCGAACCGACCTGATCCACCGCCTCGCCCAGTACGTTGCAGTATTTCTGAATGAGCGGATCGCGGGTGATGTGGGAAAAGCTGGTCAGCGAGCCGATGCGGAGGTTCTCATCCGCGTCAAGGCTCACGCCGCGCAGCGCGTCGATCATATAGATGGAAATGAGTTCCTTGCCGGCGCGGCGCCCCTCGCGCATCTGCACCAGCACGTCGGAGCCGCCGGCGATGATCTGCGCCTCGGGATGTTCAATGCGCAGCCGGATCGCGTCCTCTACGCTCTGCGCCTCGTACAGCGCTTTCATATCATACATAGCGCCTTACGCCTCCTCTCTCCAGTCATCGTGGATCAGGCCCGCGCGGCTGAACTCCGCGAACAGGACGTGCGGGTTGATCGGGTTGTGGTCGATGGCGACGCCCGTGGCGTCCAGGATCGCGTTGCGGATCGCCGGCGCACCCGAGCAGGCAGGCGGCTCGCCGAGCGCCTTGGTGCCGAACGGGGAGGTCGGCTCCGCATTCTCGATGAACTGCGCCTCCAGATGCGGGTGATCCATAAAGGTGGACAGCTTGTAGTCCAGCAGGTTACCGTTGAGCGGCTTGCCGGTCTTTTCGTCAAAGATCAGCTGCTCGGACAGGCCGTAGCCGATCGCCATGGACATGCCGCCGTGTACCTGCGCCTCCGCCAGCGCGGGGTTGATGAGCTTGCCGCAGTCGTGGACGTTGACGATGTTTTTGAGCGTCACCTTGCAAAGCGGGATATCGACCTCGACCTCCGCGAAGGTGCAGCCGAAGGAATAGGCGTTGTTGCGGATGGTGTAGGTGCTCTCCGCCGTGATGTGCTCGCTGTGGACGGGGTTATACTGCGCGGTCATCGCCAGCTCCGAGAGCGACATAAGGACTTTCCCGTCCTCCCTGCGGATGATGTTGCCATCCACGATGTCCATGCACGCCACAGCCTGCCGCGTGACCTCGTTGGCGTACTTCAAAATCTTCTCGCGCAGGAGATCCGCTGTCTGTTGGATGGAGAAGCCCGCGACGTAGGTCTGGCGCGAAGCGTAGGCGCCGAGGCCGGTGGGCGTGATGTCGGTGTCCTGACAGGATTTGACGCGCACGTCGCGGTAGGACTTGAGCCCCACCGCCTGTGCAACCATCTGGGCGTAGGCGGTGTCCGCGCCCTGCCCGATCTCCGTCTCGCCGCACTGGAAGGTCACCGTGCCGTCGAGATTGAGCAGCATCCGGTTGGACGAGGTTTCCAGCGAGATCGGATAAACCGCGGTGTTGTACCAGAAGGTCGCCATGCCGATGCCGCGGCGGACGTCGCCGGTATCGTTCGCGTATTCCTTCTTCTTGTTCTCAAAGTCGATGTATTCCGCACCCTTCGCCATGCACTCGCGGTAGGTGTCGTAATAGTTTGTATTGCCGGAGAAAGCGTCATGAAATCCTTGCGGCATGATGTTCTTCTTGCGGAACTCGTAGGGATCCATCCCCAGCGCCTTGGCGCAGTCCTCGATATTGCACTCGTCGGCAAAGCTCGCCTGCGGCATACCGTAGCCGCGCATCGCGCCGGCGGCGGGACGGTTCGTAAACACCGTCCAGGCGTCGCACTCCATGTTCTCGCAGGGATAGTGCTGTGAGAAGGAGCCCATCGCCTTCGCCACGATGGAGTGGCCGTGGGAGGCGTAGGCGCCCTGGTTGGAGAACAGCTCCACCTTGCGGGCATGGATCGTGCCGTCCGGCTTGAGCCAGGTGACAATATGAATACGGATGGCGTGGCGCACGCGGTTGGACACAAAGGTCTCCTCGCGGGAGCAGTCCACGCGGACACAGCGCCCGCCGACCTGCGTGGAACACCACGCGCACAGCGGCTCGTAGAGCACGTCCTGCTTGTTGCCGAAGCCGCCGCCGATATAGGGCTTGATGATCTCGATATCCGCCCAGGGGCGGCCGAGCGCCTGCCCCACGGCGCGGCGGATGATGTGCGGGATCTGGGTCGAGCTGACGACCACGATGCGGCCGTTCTCCTCATAGGCGTAGCAGCCGTGGTTCTCGATGTGGCAGTGCTGCACCGTCGGCGTGTCGTACCACTTGTCCACGCAGATAAGGCCGGGTTCCCGGATCGCCGCCTGATAGTCGCCCTTCTTCATGTCGGTGTGCTTGAGGATATTGTGCGGGAAGCGCTCGTGGAGCTGCGGCGCGCCGTCCTCCATCGCCTTCTGCGCGTCGAGCACGAATGGCAGCGGATCATACTCCACCTTCAGGGCGCGGACGCCCTGATTCGCCGCGACCTCGTTCTCCGCGATGACGACAGCGACGTCGTCGCCCCAGTAGCGGACGTGGCGGTTGAGCAGGTGCCGGTCGGCGACGTCCTGGTGCCCCGGATCCATCGACCACGGATGCCCCGCCGTCGGGAACGGGATATCCGGCACGTCGAAGCAGGTCAGCACCTTGACCACGCCGTCGATCGCCTCCGCGGCGCTCGTGTCGATGGATCTCACCATCGCGTGCGCGATCTCCGCGTGCTTGATGCGGACGTAAAGCGCGCCCGCGGGCACACGGTCCTCGTAATACTTTGTCCGCCCGCTCGCCTTGTCAAAGCCGTCGACGCGGACTTCGCTTCTGCCTACCTTGTTCATGGCGGTTCATCCTCCTTCTTCTCATAAATCAGGATTGACTTGCCCATACTGAGATTGTAAACTGTCGGGCAGGTGATGATATGGAAAACAATGATCTGCGCATCGGCTGCGTCGTCATGGCGGCGGGCAACGCCGAGCGCTTCGGCGAAAACAAGCTCGCCGCCGTCGTGCGCGGCAAAACGCTGATGGAACACGCGCTGGATGCGGTGCCCGCGCCCTCCCTCGCCGCCGTCTGCGTCGTGACGCAGTATGACGAAGTGGAACAGCTTGCCGGGAAGTACGGCTTCCGCTGCGTCCGCAACGACCGGCCGCAGGACGGTCTGAGCCGCACGGTGCGCCTCGGCACCGAGGCGCTGATGCACGAGTGCGACGCGATCCTGTATATGGTCTCCGACCAACCCCTGCTGCGCCGGGAGAGCGTCGAATCGCTGCTCTCGTACAGCCGCGCGCATCCCGGCCGGATCGTCAGCGCCGCCCACGGCGGGAGACGCGGCAACCCCTGCGTCTTCCCCGGGAAATACTTTGACGAGCTTCGCGCCCTGACGGGGGACGTCGGCGGCAGCGCGGTCATCCGAAAGCATGAGGACGATCTGCTGCTGTTCGAGGTCGCAGAACAGGAGTTGTTGGACGCAGATACCAAACAAGCTTTGAAAGAGATGGAGAAATAACGCGGGACGCCGCGTTATTTCTTTTTCCTCGCATACGGCGTGTTATCGAGCGGAAGGCTCGTGCGCCGCACGCCGTCGAGCTGATAGTACGCTTCCGCGATGGCGGGCGCGGTGGGGATCGACGTGATCTCGCCGATGCCGATGGCGCCGTTGGCGAACGGCAGCCCCTCCTTCTCCACCACGATCGCCTTGACCGGCGGCACGTCGGGCGCGCGGAACAGGCCCAGCGTACCGTACTTCGCCGTCGGCTTGCAGTTCTCGTCGATGGGGTACTGCTCCGTCAGCGCGTAGCCCAGCGACATGACCACGCCGCCCTCGATCTGTCCCTCGCAGGAAAGCGGGTTGATCGCCTTGCCCACGTCATGCGCCGCGACCATCTGCTTGACCTTGCCGGTCTCCCTGTCCAACACACAGAGCTGCGTCGCGTAGCCGTAGGCGACGTGCGACACGGGGTTCGGCTTGTCGGAGCCGAGCGGGTCGGTCTTGGCGAAATATGCGCCGTAGAACTCGCGCCCCTTCAGCTCCTCCAGCGTGGCGGTCTCCATCGCCTTGCTCAGCTTGACACAGGCGCGGCGCACAGCCTCGCCCGTGATGAGCGTCTGGCGCGAGCCGGAGGTATCGCCGGAGTCCGGCGCGATCCAGGTGTTGCTGCGCTCATAGACCACTTCGTCGGGCGAAACGCCGGCGTTGGTGACGACCATCTGCGTCAGCACCGTACCGAGCCCCTGCCCGATGCAGGACGCGCCGGAGAAGATATGTATTTTCGCGTCGTCGCCGACGATGAGCCTTGCGCGGCCCCAGTCCTGCAAGCCCACGCCGACGCCGGCGTTTTTCATCGCGCAGGCAAGGCCGACGGGGTCGCCGTTTTTGACCGCCTCGTCATAGTAGGGCTTCACCGCCTCCAGCGTCTCGACCAGCCCCGTCTCCGGGCCGACGATCTGTCCGTTCGGCAACACGCCGCCGGGACGGATGGCGTTGCGGTAACGGATCTCCCACGGGGAAATGCCGATCTTCTCCGCCATCTCGTTGAGCAGGGACTCCGTGGCGAAGCAGGTCTGCGTCACGCCGAAGCCGCGGAACGCGCCCGCGGGCGGGTTATTGGTATAGTACGACGTACCGTCGATCTCGAAATTCTCATAGGCATACGGCCCGGCGGCGTGGGTACAGGCGCGCTCCAGCACCGGCCCGCCGAGGGACGCGAACGCGCCCGTATCGGAAACGACCGAAGCCTTGACGCCCTGGATGATGCCGTTTTCGTCGCAGCCCATCGTGAAATCCATCCAGAACGGGTGGCGCTTCGGGTGGACGAGGATGGACTCCTGCCGCGTCAGCTTGACCTTGACCGGCACGCGGGCGACGAAGGCGATCAGCGCGGCGTGGTGCTGCACCGACATATCCTCCTTGCCGCCGAAGCCGCCGCCGACAAGCTGGTTCTCCACGAGGCACTGGTCGGGGAAGGTATCCAGCATCTCCATACACTCATGCTGGGTGGTATGGGCGCTCTGATCCGTGGTCAGCAGCTTCACGCCGCCGTTCGGAAGCGGGAGCGCAACGCAGCACTCCGGTTCGAGGAAGGCGTGCTCCGTCCACGGCGTCTCAAGGTGCCGCGTCAGGACGTATTTGCTCTTGGCGATCGCGCCCGCTGCGTCGCCGCGGGCGACGTGCTTGTGCGCCTGCACATTCGTGTCCGTCTCGGTCTCGAACACGCGGTTCGAGCCGTCGGACATCGCCTCAAAGGGGCTGTGCAGCGGCTCCAGCGGCTCGTACTCCACCTTGACGAGCTTCTTTGCCGCCTCCAGCGTCTCGCAGTCGCGGGCGCAGACCAGCGCCACCGCGTCGCCGAGATAGTGCGTGATCTTTCCGACGGGGATCAGCGTCGCCTGATCCTTCTGGATGTGGCCGATATAGTTCCTGCCGGGGATGTCCTTCGCCGTCAGCACGCAGACCACGCCCGGCAGCGCCTCCGCCTCGGACGTGTCGATGCTGACGATGCGGGCGCGGGCGTAGGCGGTGCGCACGGCGCTGCCGTAGCACATGCCGTCCACATAGATGTCGTCGGGATACTTGCCATAGCCCTGCACCTTCTCCGCCACGTCGATGCGGTGGACGCGGGAGCCGACCTGATAGTCGTCCGCTGCCGGCGCAGGAAGCTTCCCCTCGCGGAAGATCTTCGCCGCGAGCAGGATGCCGTCGATGATCTTGACGTAGCCCGTGCAGCGGCAGATGTTGCCGCGGATGGCGAACGCCGCCTGCTCGCGCGTCGGCTCGGGGTTCGTGTCGATCAGCGCCTTGGCGCAGATGACCATGCCCGGGATGCAGAAGCCGCACTGCACCGCGCCCGCCTCGCCGAAGGCGTAGGTGAACACGTCCTTTTCCCAGTCGGACAGGCCCTCGACGGTGACGACGCTCTTCCCCTCCAGCTTGTCCGTCTGCGGGACACAGGCCTTCGTGGGCTTGCCGTCGATCAGCACCGTGCAGGTGCCGCAGGCGCCCTCGCTGCACCCGTCCTTGACGGAGGTGAGATGCAGCGTGTCGCGCAGATAGCGGATCAGCTTCTGATTGTTCTCGACCGTGACGGTATTCCCGTTAACGATGAAGGTCGCCATGGCGCACTCCTTTTTGCAAACATCTTCCAAAAATCTGTTTGATGACCTAACTATTTTTATCAATTATATCATTTCTCCCGCAAAAAGCAAGGGCAAAGCAAGCCGTTCGTAATTCTTTTGGCAGAATCACGAATGGCTTGGGGAAAAGGCAAGGGGATGGCGTAAGCCGCTTCATATTTCCCCCAGCACGGAAAAAGCCGGACGGTCACCCGTCCGGCTTTTCGTTATGCTTTCCAGTCTTTGACCTGCGCGCGCAGCCAGTCGAACCACGCGTCCATGCCCTCCCCCGTCTTGGCGGAGATCGGGAAGATCTCCAGCCCCGGGTGGCGCATATGCGCGTACTCCGTGACCTTGTCGAGGTCGAAGTCGAAGTATGGCAGCACGTCGGTCTTGTTGATGAGCAGCACGTCCGCCACCTCGAACATCAGCGGGTACTTGAGCGGCTTGTCATGCCCCTCCGGAACGGAGAGGATGACGGCATTCTTCACCGCGCCGGTGTCGAACTCCGCGGGGCAGACGAGGTTGCCGACGTTCTCCAGAATGACGAGATCGAGGTCTTCCGCGCCGAACTCGGTCAGCCCCTGGCGCGTCATGTCTGCGTCGAGGTGGCACATGCCGCCGGTGTGGAGCTGGATGGCGCGTGCGCCGGTCTCCGCGATCGCGGCGGCGTCCACGTCGGAGTCGATGTCCGCCTCCATGACGCCGATGCGCAGCTCGTCCTTCAACGCCCCGATGGTGCGCTTGAGCGTGCAGGTCTTGCCCGCGCCGGGCGAGGACATGACGTTGAGCAGGAACGTTCCCTGCCGCTTGAGCTGCGCGCGCAGCTTCTCCGCGTCGGCGTTGTTGTCCGCGAAAATGCTCTCCTTCAGTTCAATGATCCTGACGGGCTCCATGCATAAGCCTCCTGTTTCGTCTTATTCGCCTCTGGAGGCGAGCGCCTGCGTCTGCTCGATCTCGGTGATGAGCGCGACGCGGTCGGCGTGGCGACCGCCCTCGAACTTGGCGTTCAGCCACTCGTCCACGATCATCTTCGCGGTCTCGACGCCGATGACGCGCGCGCCGAAGGCGACGATGTTGGTGTTGTTGTGCTGCTTGGAGAGCTTCGCGGTGTACGGGTCGCTGCACACGACGGCGCGGATGCCCTTGACCTTGTTCGCCGCGAGGCTGATGCCAACGCCTGTGCCGCAAATCAGCACGCCGCCGTCCGCTTCGCCGGAGGCAACCAGCTTTGCGACGCGGTAGCCCGCGACGGGATAATCGAAGCGCTCGCTGGTGTCGGTGCCGACGTTGACGACCTCAATGCCCTTGCCCTTGAGGTACTCCATGATCTCGTTCTTCATTTCGACCGCTGCGTGGTCGTTGCCGATGGCGATTTTCATGCTCGCGTCCTCCCATTTTATTATTGGTATATTGTAATTATAGCACGAATCCTCGCCGCGCACAATACCGCGCGGCGTCTTTTTCATGTCACTGCACCAGTGTCCGGCGTATCCGCTCCGTGAAGGCGTCAAGGCGGGATTCGACGCCGCTCAGCCGCAGCGCCTCGCCGGGGTCGTTCGCCGTCTCGATCAGCGCGAAGCGCGGCGGGAGGTAGAACGACTTGTTCATATTCATCCCGGAGATGACCTGACGCGCAACCGTATCGCCGCCGGAGTAGCCGGAAACGACGATGGCAAACACCGCCTTGTCATAGAAGCGCGTCTGGCGGAACAGGCCCGTCAGGCGGTTGATGAACGCGGTCAGGTTCGCGGACAGCGCGTCGTTGTAGTTCGGGCAGAGCAGCAGCACCGCGTCGCAGCGGCGGATTGCCGGCCAGACCTCGTCCTGCATCAGCCCGCCGTAGAAGCAGCGCGCCCGCTCGCCGAAGTGGAGGCAGGCGGTGTAGGGACAGCCGGAGCAGTCGGACACCGCGCCGTTGCGCAGCCCGATCTCGGTCACGGCGACGTCCGCGCCGAGGCGCGTGCGCACCTGCGCCCAGAGCTGCATCGTGTTGGAGGTGTGATAGCTCGACGCGTGGAGCACCAGCAGCTCCGGCTTCTCCCTCTTGGGAAAGGCTTCGCCCGTCAGGCGGTCGATCAGTTCCCGTGCCGCGGCGCGGTATGCGCCCATGAGGTCGGTGCTGCCGAGCATTGCCTGCACGCGGAAATTGGTCAGCGACGCCGTGCCCTCCACCAGCGGGCGGCCGATCAGCGCGCTGCCCGCGCCGTTGATCGCGAGCGCCAGCTCCGCGGCGGCGGATTTGGTGTAGAGGTCGCTGCCGCCGTCCACGATCAGCGCGGACACGCAGCCGTCCAGCAGATCGGGCTGCATCCGCAGGCGCAGCAGCAGCCTCGTGCAGGCGGTGTTGACACCGTACCTGCCCAGCGCCGCGGCAAACAGCAGGCAGTTCCCTTTCACGTTGTCCAGCTCCGCAGCGTCCGTTGCCTCGCGGTAATCGCGCCCTTGCAGCGCATCCCGCAGCACGGCGTCCAGCCGGTTGTCGTCCTCCGGCACGTCGGCGCGAAGGCGGATGACGATCAGTTCCATATCAGATGATCTCTTTCAGATGCGCCGCCGCGTCCTCGATGTGCGCGTAGAGCGCGTCTGGAATATGCGGCAGCAGTTCGGTTTCGATGCCCGCGGGGGTATAGCGGTTTTTGCAGCCCATGTAGACACCGTCCAGAAACACGGAGCCGCAGTGCCATTCGCCGCGCATCGTCAGCAGCAGGCTGAGCGCGCCCGACGACAGCGCGGGGGCAACGTAGGGCTTGAAGCCCAGCGCGCGCATTTCCATGTTCGCCTTGACCGTCCGCTCCGTCAGCTCGGCGGAGAGGGCGTCGTCGTAGTGCGACAGCGAGTTCGCGATCCACAGGCCGTCGCCGTGCGGCCCGAACGAGCGGCCGTCGGCGAGGAACGAGGCGAACCGAGCGTCGCGCTTGGCATAGTAGGCGGCGCGTGCGTTCATGACGCCGAGGCCGAAGCCCTGCACCTGCTCTGGCAGGAGACCCATGCCGTCCCAGTTGCCGTTCTCGTCCCGGTTGCTCTCCAGATACGCTGTCTTTGCCAGCGGATCGACGGGGTCGGACACCGCCGCCCACAGCCCGCGGAACTGCTTCTCCCGCGCCATGCGGGCGTAGTGGCGCACGATGGCGGCGTTGCTCTCGAACTGCGCCATACGCACGTCCCGCACGCCGGAGCCGACGGGCGGGATACCCTTCGACGCGACGAATACCAGCACGTCGCAGTCAAAGAGACGCTCCGCGTCCGTGACCTCCACCTCGGGAAACGCGCCGTAATCCCACGGAAGCGACACCTGCCCCATTTCAAACGCCCAGCGCGCGGTGATCTGCTCGGAGATGTCGCAGATGCCGATGCTCTCGATCACATCGCCGCCGAGAAGCTTCAGTCCCGTCAGCAGCGTGGAGCCCACGTCGCCGATGGCAAGGATATTGACGCGTTTTTTTCCCGTCTTCTGCGGCTCCAAAGCGCGTTCCCAGTTGGGGCGGCTCTTGTTGACGACGGTCAGCCTGCCCTCGGCAAGCGCCGCGCCCAGCTTCTCGTCCAGCTTGGCGAGCGGCAGGCGGGACGCATCCAGCACAGAGAGTCCGTCGGGCGCTATGAGCTGTCCGGGGTGGTTTGCCTTGAAGCTCCCGCGCCCCAGCACGGGATCGCCCTCGGTCAGATAAAAAATGCGGTTGTCCTGTTCGATATAACGGTTCATTGCGTATACCCTCTTGTCAGCTGTTCCAGATCGTTTTCCAGATACACGGACGCCGCCAGGCTTGGATCATAGCGCAGGCACGCGCCCTTGTCGGGGCAGAGCGGCAGGATGACCGCCTCACTGAGCCGGCTGAGCGTCAGATTGCGGGAGAACTGCTCGCGGTACGCCTGCTCCAGCGCCAGCATCAGCTCCCGCGCGGATTCGAGGCAGCAGCGCGAGAGCGCCAGCACCGCGTCCGCTCCGCACTCTCCGGCATAGGTCGGCGAGGCGTAGGGCAGGATATGGTTGATGCCCGGCAGCAGGCCCGGCACCGGCGCCGACGCGCGGCGGACGGTGTTGCCGCCGACGAAGGGATAGAGCGTCGATTCCACGAACCAGTTGCGCAGCGTCGGGATAAAGTACGCGCCGTCCACGGGTCGGTTCTGCTGGCGCATGAGGTCGCGACCGTGTCCGGAAAGCACGCCGACAAGCACCATGCGGATGTCCACGCCCTCCTGCCGCAGCAGCGGGTCGAGCGCGCGGATGCGCGTGCCGGGGTGCATCACATCGTCCACGAGGATGACGGGACGGTTGAACGCGCGAATCGTGCGCACCTGACAGGAGATCGAGGGATAGTACGGGAACGCCTCGATGGTGTTGGTGCGAAGATCCGGCTCGTAAACCTTGTCGGTGTGGATGGTCTTGGTGACGGTATTGGGCAGGATGCGCCCGCGCAGCATCTTGCCGAACGGCACGCACATATACTCTCCCAGCGTCCGCGGTACGGTAGGCGTGTCCGGTACGCGGTTGAACGCGGTGATACGCTCCAGCAGCCGCTGGTGGATCACGCCGGAGGAGAGCGTCAGCAGCAGCGAGCCGGGATAGAGTCCCGCAAGCGCGGTCTGCATCCGCTTGTGTCCGTTCTCGATGGCGGCGAGCACGCGCGCGTCGCGGGACAGCGGCTCCTGGATCGTCGTTTCGAGGTTGCGGATCAGCACCGTCGGCGCGCGCATATCGACCTCAAAGAGGGGCAGCGCCCCTTCGCGGTGCGCAAAGCCCTGACGCAGCAGCAGCTCCTCCAGCTCGGGCGTCGCGCCGCCGCGCGGATAACAGAGCGCGTAGACACAGTCCTCCTGCAGGGCGCGCGCCAGCACCTCACTGACGAGCAGCTGCGCGTCGTCTCCGTCGGCGTAGACGCCGGTGATGAGCAGCGACCGCCCCGCTGCGCGCAGACGCACGCGGTCGGAGAGCGCGGCGTCGCCCAGGGCTGCGAACAGCTCCGTCGCGCCGAGGTAGCGCCATGTCACGAAGCCGGCGCGCTTGTCTCCACGCCTCAGCACCAGCAGCTCGTCCCCCGCCCTCGCCGCCTCGGCGAGCGCCGGATGCTCCATTCCGCCATACGGCGGCGCGAGCCAGTCAAACGCAATATCCGAGGGCGTCAGCAGCGGCTTTTCCTGACTGTCGCGCAGATACAGGCCGTTGGAATAGATGAAGTCCTGAATGATCGGATCGATGAAGTGCGAGATATCCCGGTTCTGATCGACGTTCTCGCGGATGCGGGTGGAACTGATGTCCTCCAGCTCCGGCGGGAGCCGCAGCTCCATCACGTCGCCGCTGAGGTGCAGCGATTCCTTCGACGGCAGCCTCGGCTGGTCGGGGCGGCTGAAGATGATGTGGTCGAGCGAGTGGATGGAATACGGTTCCGGCTCCCGGCGGTACGCCGAGGCGCCCGCGATCACGTCCGCGCCCACCACCATATAGAGCCGCGATCCGGCAAAGATCTCCCGCAGGCGCTTCAGGTCGGCGGGGTTGGCGATGTTGACCGGGATGTCGTTCGGGAACAGGTAAACGTGGAAGTCGCCCGCGACGGACATATTGATAATCTGGCGGCGCAGCAGGTGAGGCTGCGGCTTTTTCGACCATGAGAACTCGTCCACCGCGAGGTAGACCTCGAACCCCATCTCGCGGATCTCGCGCACGATGCCCTTGTGGGAGAGCGTGAAGGGGTCGAAGGTGCCGGGGAAAAACGCCACCTTGCGCGGGCGCTCGAAGTGGAACGCGCCGCGCTCCAGACGATAGAGCGTCAGGAAACGGTCGATGTGCGCCAGCGCGGAGGCGCGGTAGAAGAACGTCAGATTGTCGCGCTCCGGCGCGCTGTCAATGAGGAACAGCAGCTTGCGGCAGCAGAGCGTGAAGAGCTGGCCGCGCTCGGTCATGCCCAGCGCGCCGCCGTCGAAGAGCTGCCCGAAGATCAGCAGCGCCTCCTGCCGCACCGCCTCGCGGTAATGCGCGAGACCCTGGAGCAGCAGGCCGATCAGCTCATAGCGGCGCTGGGTGTAGTGGGCGGTGGGTTCGACAAAGCGCCCGCGGTACTCGTCGTAGTGCTGCAGAATGACGCCGATGGTGCGCAGCGCGCCCGCAATGGCGCTGTCTGTCGGAGAACCAAGCAGCTTCTTGAGCCAGAGCACCTGCTCGTCCAGCTCCTCCGGATTCAGCAGCAGCACCGCGCGGCCCAGATAATCGGGGATGTATTTGGAGATAGCGTACTGGCCCAGCTCGATGCCCTTGCCCAGCTCGACCACCACCTCGTTGCGCTGCTCGCGCCGCAGCAGCGGCAGCACGTCCAGCAGCGCGTCGCCTGCGGCATGGCGCACGACCACGCGCTCGGAGACCTTGATGAGGTTGGAGAAATGCGTGCAGATGTGCAGGATGTTGTCCGTCCTGCCCTGCCCCGCCTGATCGCGCAGGATATTGACGCCGACGACCTTGTTGACCCAGTGCGTCGCGGTCTTGAGGTTGTCGAGGAAGATCTCGCCCGTGATGTCGCGCCCGCCGTGGAAGGTCTCGCGGTAGGCGGACACGTCCTCGCCCGCGCGGCGGAGGACGCGATAGCGCAGGAACTGCAGCGTCAGTCCCTCGTCCGGATCGCCGTACGCCGCCGCGTCCGCGATGCGGCGCATCTGCGGATGGTCCTGCGCCAGCGGGCGCTCCGCCTCCTGCAGATAGAGCAGCGCCGCCGTCTGGAGCCGCGTATCGCCGTGGAGCGCAAAGTAGGCGGCAAACTCGATGAGCTGCCCGCGCGTCGCCTCATCATAGTACTGGGAGGGCAGGCTCTGGATCGCGTCAAGCAGGGTGAACGCCGTGTCCGGCTCCTTCTGCTCCGGCGCATCGTAGTATTTGAGCAGCGCGCCGACGAAGCGCGGCAGCGTCTCGGGCCGCCCGCAGCGCAGCATGGCGTCCACGACGATCTTGAGCGTGTAGCCGATGTGCGAACGCTGCTGCGCCGTGCTCTTGTGATCGGGGTTGATGATCTTATCGAGATACTCCTCCCAGAGCGTAAACGGCACCTCCTCCGCGGGGTCGGAGGGCGCGTCGTTCGGGAGCAGCTTGCGGTAGACGAGGTGGAACCGCGCGATGATCTGGCCGAGCAGGCTCGCCGCCTGACGGCGGATGTCGCCCTCGCGGTGGCTCAAAAGCTCGTAGAGGAAGGCAAGCGCCTGTGTTTTCTGCCGCGCGGAGAGGTAGGTGCAGTATTCTTCAAAGATGTTGAGGTAGACGCGCAGCTGCTTCCAGTCGCGGCTGGCGCGCGCGGCCTCGATGATGTTGCCGAACTTGCGCTCGCTGGACAGCTGATTCATCAGGCGCAGATGGTGCTCCATCGAAAGCATCATCAGCCGCTCCACCGCCTCGTCGGAGGTCATCAGCGCGGTGTCCCGTACTGTCTCCGGTTCAGCATAGCTTCCGGTCAGATCGATGTCCGCGCCGAGCGAGCGCAGATAACGCTCAAAATCCTGCAGGCGGCTGTAGACCAGCTCATAGCGGCGATGCTTCGCGGCGTCCACATTTTCAAGCTTTTTCAGGATCACGTTGAACGCGTCCGCAAGGGAAAAGATCGCCGTGACCTCGTTCCCCTGCGCGTCGCGGCTCTGCTTGCAGCGCATGTCGGCGTAGATCAGGCACAGCGACTCCACGGACAGCGCGTCCAGCTCCAGGTCCCACGTGGAGTGGTTGGAGGCGATGTGGCTGATGGCGTACAGACCGCGCTTTTCAAGCCAGTAGCCGGTGTAGTAATAGTGCAGCCAGGGAACCGCTTCGCCCGGACGGCAGCCGTACTTGCCGACGTCGTGCGCCGCCGCGGCCGCGGAAACCAGCGCGAGGTCTACCTCCTCGCCCGCTCTGCGGATGCCCCGCGCGACAGTCAGCGCGATGTGGTGCACGCCCGCGATGTGGCTCAAGGTGCGATACGGCGTCACTTCGTCGCCGAGGCGCATCAGCTCATAGATGAATTCGTCACGGAAGGAGGAGAGATAGCGCCGGTACTCATCCGCATGGTCGTATGCCTCGTACTCCTCCGGCGCAAGGAACGCGAAATCCCGCATCGGGTCAAAGGGCAGCGCCCTGCGCTCCCCGTCCAGCAGAGTTTGCAGGATCGTGAGAAAAGTAAGCGCGCCGCGGACATAGCGTCCCGCGTCAGGCGCAAAGTTGCCCTGCGGATACATGCGCGTACGGATAAAGTCGTAGCAGAACGCGCACCAGCCGCGCTCCGGCGTCTCGCCGAGCAGCGGAGCGCAGGCTTCCGCCACCTCGCCGCAGACGAGACGCGACCGGATGGGCAGCATTCCGCCCAGCCGCTCCAGAACGCCCGACGTGCGCAGCTGCTCCGCCGCGATCCGCGTGTCCGGTGCCAGGCCGCGGTCGCAGAGCGCGGCTGCCAGCGCATTCGTCCATTCACGTTTTGCCTTCTGATTCATGGCGATTCCCCTGTCCAACTGTGTAATATCTATAACCGTCCATTTTATTAAATTATTGTATCACACCGTTTCAGCGAAGGAAAGTAGTCATTGTGTATTTAACTGTTTTTTAATTGCCTCTATGTTTGTTCAATATTGACATTGACGGGACATGGGGTTTTCTGTTATAAATTCTGTTAAATTCATGAATTACATTTTTTAATCCGGCTGCCTGTCAGCCGAAGTGAGGAGGAACCCCTTATGCAGATCAACAACGAGTATTTAAGCGCCCTGATGGAGAAGGTCGTCGCGCGCGACCCCGAACAGGCAGAGTTTCATCAGGCAGTCAGCGAAGTGCTGTATTCCCTCGTTCCTGTCGTCGAGGCGCGCCCCGAGCTGATCACCGAGGGCGTGATGGATTGCCTCGTCGAGCCGGAGCGCATCATCAAGTTCCGTGTCCCCTGGGAGGATGACAAGGGCAACGTGCAGGTCAACCGCGGCTACCGCGTACAGTTCAACAGCGCCATCGGCCCCTACAAGGGCGGTCTGCGCTTCCATCCGTCCGTCAACGAGGGCATCATCAAGTTCCTCGGCTTTGAGCAGACCTTCAAGAACAGCCTCACCGGCCTGCCCATCGGCGGCGGCAAGGGCGGCAGCGACTTCGACCCCAAGGGCAAGAGCGACGCGGAGGTCATGCGCTTCTGCCAGAGCTTCATGAACGAGCTGTTCAAGTATATCGGGCCGGACACCGACGTGCCTGCGGGCGACATCGGCGTGGGCGGCCGTGAGATCGGCTATCTCTTCGGCCAGTACAAGCGCCTGCGCAACGAGTTCACGGGCGTGCTGACCGGCAAGGGCCTCAGCTACGGCGGCAGCCTCGCCCGCACCGAGGCGACGGGCTACGGCCTGTGCTACTTCGCCGACAATCTGCTGCGCGACGCCGGCAAGGGCTTCGACGGCTCGACGGTCGTGATCTCCGGCTCCGGCAACGTGGCGCTCTACTGCTGCCAGAAGGCGCAGAGCCTGGGTGCCAAGGTCGTCGCCATGAGCGATTCCAACGGCTACGTCTATGATCCCGACGGCATCGACTTCGAGCTGATGCGCCGTCTGAAGGAGACCGAGCGCAAGCGCATCAAGGTCTACGCCGAGATGCAGCCCGCCGCGACCTATTACGAGGGCTGCCGCAACATCTGGTCGGTTCCCTGCGACATCGCGCTGCCCTGCGCCACGCAGAATGAGATCGATCTCGCTTCCGCCAAGGCGCTGCTGAACAACGGCTGCTACGCCGTCTGCGAAGGCTCCAACATGTCCTGCACCGCCGACGCCATCGAGGCGTTCCAGAGCGCGGGCATCCTGTTTGCCCCGTCCAAGGCGGGCAACGCGGGCGGCGTTGCGGTCTCCGCGCTGGAGATGAGCCAGAACTCGATGCGCTTCTTCTGGACGTTCGAGGAGGTGGATAACCACCTGCATCAGATCATGAACGACCTCTATCACAATGTTGTGAACGCTGCGGAGCAGTACGGCATGGCGGGCAATCTCGTCGCCGGCGCGAACATCGCGGGCTTCCTCAAGGTGGCGGATTCCATGCTCGCCTACGGTCTCGTGTAAGGAGGCAGGAACATGAATCACTATGCTGAAACTGTCCTGTCACGGCTGACAGAGCGGTACTTCAACGAACCGGAGTATCTGCAGTCCGTCCGTTCGTGGCTGGAGATGATCGACCCCGCGCTGGACGACCCGCGCTATGAAAAGCTCGACCTGCTCACGCGCATGGTGGAGCCGGAGCGTATGGTGTCCTTCCTCGTCCCCTGGGTGGACGACAACGGCGTCGCGCACACGAATCACGGCTGGCGCGTCCAGTTCTCCAGCGCCATCGGCCCCTACAAGGGCGGCCTGCGCTTCCATCCGAGCGTCAACGCCTCGGTGGTCAAGTTCCTCGGCTTCGAGCAGACCTACAAGAACGCGCTGACCGGTCTCCCCATCGGCGGCGCGTCCGGCGGCAGCGACTTTGATCCGCGCGGCAAGAGCGACCGCGAGATCATGCGCTTCTGCCAGAGCTTCATGAACGCGCTCTACCGCTACATCGGCGCGGACACGGACGTGCCCGCGGGCGACATCGGCGTGGGTGCGCGCGAGATCGGCTACCTCTACGGTCAGTACAAGCGCATCTGCGGCAGAGCCGAGAGCAGCGCGCTGACCGGCAAGGGCCTCACCTACGGCGGCAGCAAGATCCGTCAGGAGGCTGCGGGCGCCGGCGCGGTCTACTTCCTTGCGCGGATGCTGGAGCATCAGGGCGAAACCATGAAGGGCAAGCGCATCGCCGTGTCCGGCTTCGGCAACATGGCGTGGGGCGTCTGCAAAAAAGCCACCGAGCTGGGCGCGACTGTCGTCACGGTCTCCGGTCCCGACGGCTATATCTACGATGAAGCCGGCGTCGGCACGCCGGAGAAGCTCGACTACCTGCGCGAGCTTCGCGCAAGCGGCGCGGACAAGATCGCGTCCTATGCCGAACAGTTCCCCGGCTCGCAGTTCTTTGCGGGCAAGAAGCCGTGGGAGCAGGCGGTGGACGTCGCCATGCCCTGCGCCACGCAGAACGAACTCGGTGTGGACGACGCTGTGCGCATCCTGGCCAACGACGTCAAGTACTACGTCGAGGCGGCGAACATGCCCGCCACGTCCGAGGCGCTCAAGCTGCTGCGCCTCAGCCCCAAGATCCTGACCGCCGGTTCCAAGGCGGCGGGCTCCGGCGGCGTCGCGGTCTCTGCGCTCGAAATGGCGCAGAACAGCGTGCGCTACAGCTGGTCGCGCCACGAGGTGGACGAGAAGCTGCGCGGCATCATGAGCAGCATTTACGACGCTTCTGCCGCAGCCGCGGAGGAATACGGCCTCGGCTATGACCTGATCGCCGGCAACGACATTGCGGCGTTCAAGAAGATCTCCACGGCAATGATCGCGCAGGGCCTGTAGCTGCAGCGAAAAGCATCGCCAAAAAACCAAATTACAGAACACGCCGGCGGCTTGAACCGTCGGCGTGTTTTACGTCTCCCAATGTATTTGTGCGAATGGGGCGGCGCTGCGCACCGCGACGCCTCCAAGCAAGAAAGTCGCCGGCCGGCGTCTTTTTTGTTGGAAGATGCAGCCCACTTTTGATTTCCCGCATATGCCGCGGGTTTCTGTGTGTCGGGCAATACTTACTGCTGCTCACACACTCCGTTTCTGAGCGCGTCAGCGAAAGCCAGAAAACGGTCGGATTTCAAAATCGCCAGTCCCTGTCCCTCGTCTCCCAGAACAATCAGCTGATCGCCCGCAGAAATATCGAAGAGTTTCCTTGCTTTTGCCGGGATCACGATCTGTCCCTTGTCTCCGACCGTCACCATTCCGAATAAGTGTTTCCCTTTGGGCGGCACGTTGAACCCCTGATTTTCATCCGGCTCGTAATTGGCAAGGTCGTCCAGCGAGACCCCAAAAAGCTCCGCGAGGATCTTGCACTTGTCCAGATCCGGCACCGTTTCTCCCGCTTCCCACTTTGCGACCGCCTGACGCGATACGCCGACCTTTTCGGCAACATCCTCCTGCGTCAGATTCTTCAGTTTCCGCAGATTCACCAGATTGTTATGAAACATCGCCAGACCTCTCCTTTCTGATTCCAAGCACCGCCCAACGGAAGAACGGTGTCCTTGAAATGATCTCATAGAGCGCAAACGCCAGCGCGAACGCCGTGAGCAGGCTGAGCGCATAAACGAGCGCCGCCGGAAGAATGTGCCGCGCCCCGACAAACACCGCAACGGCCGATATGCCGAGATAGTGGAACACGTATAGCCCCCAGCTGTGCCTGCTCATCCACGAAGCAAATCTGTTTGTTCCGTCCAGATGCTTTGCCGCGCCGCCCAGAAAGGCGAGAGATGCGAACCAGCCGTAGGAGGTAAACAGCGGCGTCCTGTTGACCGGAGCGTCCGCGTAAATCCTGCCGAAAAATACAACGCAGAAGGCGACGCCCAAAACGGCCGCCGCGGCAAGCAGCGGGGCAAACCACCGCTTCAGCAGCCCGATCACTTCTTCGTGTGAGAAGACAAAATATCCCGACAGGAACGCAAGCGCGTAGTAGCCAAAGCGGTACACGCAGATGACAGGCGTATTGCCGATCTGCGCCGCACCCCAAACCGCCGCGGTCATCATCAGCAGCGCCGGGAGGCTCGTACGCGCGCCCAACGTCCACAGTCTGTCCTTTTCCAGCTTCCGGAGCGGGAGCAGAAGGAGCGAAAACAGCCAGAGCACTTGAATATACCACAAAACGCCGATGCCGCTCGCCAGCGTGATCAAAAAGATGAAGGGCGCGGGAACGTTCTGCATCGTTGCGTAGGCGTTGCTCAATCTCATATTCAGATAGCCCTGGACAAACTGGAACGCGAGCACGCCGACCGTCGACGGGACAAGGAGCTTCGTCGTCCGGCTCCGGATGAATTCCCGATCCGTATGACGCTCCAGATAAAGCCTCGCGCAGATCCCGGAAACGATAAACAAGAGGAACATGAACCATGGATACACCAGATACTGATACGCGTCATAGTATTGCACTTCAAGGTCGGTGATCTTGCCGAGTACCCCGAGTATACCCTCTGCGTTATACATATAAATAACGTGATAGATGACCACAAGCACCACAGTGATCCAGCGAATGTTGTCCAGGTAATACTTTCTCATAAATATTCCACCTTTGCAACTGTTTTTTACATCATAGAAGCAGCGTGGATAGCTGTCCACCAACCAAAGCGCACATTTTTTATCAAGTTATGTCATGTTTTGTTGCGTTGGTCGGTACAGCCGCCCACATCGCGCACCGCGATGCCTCCAAAACAAAAACACGCTTTCGCGTGCTTTTGTTTTGGGGATACAGCCCACTTTTGATTTCCCGCACAACACCGCAGGCCTGTGCGCCGAGCACCTCCAAAAAGAAAAACGCCTTTCGGCGCTTTTCTTTCTGGAGATGACACCCAGTTTTGAGCTTCTGCCCGTTTTTGCGTGTTCCGATCTCAGAGCAGGCAGGTCAAGCCTATCCTCCGCTCGTTTCCTTCTTATCCTTTGCAATACGCCTCGATCGCCGAAGCGGCGAACACTGCTGTTCCCTCGCCGCCGGAACGGTCGATGTTTGCGGTCATGTCCCCACCGCCGGCATACATCTGTCCGAGGCCGCGCAGGATATCATCCGTGCAGGTGTAATAGTGTTCGCTGATGAAGTCCCGCAATCTTTTCACCAGCGCCTGCGCGTCGTCAGATGCGGGGGATTCCGTTCGGATTTTGCCGAACTCGGCGAAAATGTCCATCATCCGGCCAACCAGCAGACGGTTTTCCTCATCGCTTCTGCCCCCGGACCGTTTCTCGTACTCCCGATACGCCGCCGTAGCGCCCCATCTGGCTTTTGCCTGTGCGGCGTACTCGTCCAGCTTTTTTGTGTCGAACGCTTCGAAACTCATGGATCTCACTCCTGTCGTTTGTATTTCGCGAGCAAGGTCGATCAGGTTTTCAATATGCTCCTTCTTCAGCATCAGAAGCTCGATTTGCTGTTCCAGCGCTTTGCTTCTGTCGAAGTTTGGGCTGTTCACGATTTCCTTGACATCCTTGAGCGGAAATTCCAGCTCACGAAACAGCAGAATTTGCTGCAAGCGTTCCAGGCAGGTGTCGTCATATAGCCGGTAGCCTGATTCGGTGTATTTCGCCGGCGGCAGAAGGCCAATCTTGTCGTAATAATGCAGGGCGCGGATGCTCACTCCTGTCAGCTTGCTCACTTCATGGACTGTCTTCATAAGCGGTTTCCTCCTCTCGCGTGACTAGAGCATAAACTATAACGCAACGTCGGAGTCAAGAGCTTTTTTCAGGATCTCAGTTTTTTGAACAACCTGCTCTTCGTTTGAACCTAGATTTCGCAAGAAATGTTAACATACAAGCCCGGTGTCGGACAGGAAGTCCGGGACGAGGTTCAAGCTTGAAATAATATCCCTT
>JBGVBS010000036.1:0-37378 GCA_045225715.1 Oscillospiraceae bacterium | reverse complement strand
AATGGTTTGTTACAATCCAGAAGAGTTATTATAAACTTTTTGTTGCACTCTGAGGTTTCGTTAGCTATGGGGACCAAAGTGTACTTTTTTCAAAGCGTCCTTCCTGCGCCCATCTCAAGAAGGTCTTGTGAGCGACACCTAACTGCAGTGCTGCCGCGCGTGCCGAGATTGCGCCATCTCTCCAGTCTTGGCAGACTTTTTCGTATTCCTGCGGCCTCTGCATCGGCCTTCGCCCAAAGCGAACGCCCTTTTCCTTTGCCGCAGCGATGCCCTCTGCCTGTCGCCGGCGGATGAACTCCCGCTCTGTTTGAGCAACGTAGCTCAAAAGCTGGAGCACAATGTCCGCAATCAACGTCCCCGTGAGATCGCGCCCTTGTCTCGTATCCAGCAATGGCATATCCAGCACAACAATGGCAGCGCGTTTATCTTTTGTGATGATGCGCCATTGCTCCAGGATCTCTTCATAGTTGCGTCCTAGCCGGTCGATACTCTTGATAAAAAGAGTGTCGCCCGGCTTTAGCTTTCGCAGGACACGCTTGTACCCAGGACGGTTAAAGTCCTTACCGCTTTGCTTGTCCATGAATATGTTTGCGTCTGGAATACCCGCTTCGCGCATGGCGATTCTCTGGCGCTCTTCGTTCTGATCTTTGCTAGATACGCGGATATAACCGTAGATATTGTTCATTCAGATTTCCTCCAATCTTGAATTGCCTGAATTATAGAGGAAACCTCAGAAAATGCAGTAATTGTACTTTCCCGCTTCTTGTGGTATCAGCCTCCTGTTGAATTTGTAGGTTTTTGTTGACCCGTCATCAGCTCCTGCCGAGCAGGTTGATGATTGGCATCCGCCTGTGTCCAGCATACTCCATTGACCAATCCACGGCGTTGCCGTGTGCAAGGACAGGGTCATAGACCGCAAGCACCATGTCGGCATAGTCGATATATCTTGCGATAGGTGTCGTATTTGCAGTCCGGTGCCTTGCGGAGGTTAGCCGCTTTCATATTTTTCTTCAAAGCAACCATGCCTATAATGTCTATTGCACTTTTACGCCGTTTTATTGTAGTCAAATTGCACTTACAATTCAAGTATAATTTCGGCGAGGAGGCATGGTCATGGTCGATTACAAGGACATTGGCAGCCGTATTCGGACGGTCCGCATGGAACGCGGCATAACGCAGGCGCAGCTTGCGGAGGCAGTAGGCGTCGGCGTGACGCATATCAGCCATATCGAGACCGGCAACGGCATCCCCAGCCTCCAAACCTTCCTCGATGTGGTCAACGCCTTGGGCTGCTCCGCGGACGAGCTGCTTTGCGTCGAGGTGGAGCGCGCACGCCCGATCTACGAGACGTGGCTCAACGACCAACTCGCGGACTGCTCCCAGCAGGAGCTGAAGCTCATCTCCGACATGGTGCTTGGCTTGAAAGCCTCCCTGCGCAGGCTGGACTTTGGTGGGGAAGAGTAAGGATTCTTTTCTCTGCCTTGATATCTCCGGTAGAATGAGTCGTTCAAGATCACCCATAATGAACCGGCCCTTGATCCACAAAAAAAGCATGATCTCCACTTGTTGGGAGGTCATGCTTTTTCGCATATTGAATCATGGCGGAGCTCGGAAATATAACCCCATCCTCTGAATCCGAAAAACCGGAACAGGAGATTGCTTTGAGTCAAACTCTCCTGTTCCGGTTTTTTACATCATTAGTTTTTCAAAGCAGACAAGATTTTCTACCCTTTCTGCCGTCGAGGCCAGCAGAAAGAGCGTCGTGAAGATACTGGAGTTTTTGAATTAGAAAATCGCTCGTTTGGATATGTGCCAAAAAGTTGCATTTTCTCCCAAACCTCATATCTTTCTACGCACAGGAAAAACATTTCATTCCGAACGCATTCCGAACGCCCACACTTCGCCGCATCCGATGTTCTTCAATAAAATGCAAAAATCCCTCGATTTCTTTCGAAATCGAGGGATTTGCTGGTCCGAGTGGCGAGACTTGAACTCACGGCCTCTTGACCCCCAGTCAAGCGCGCTACCAACTGCGCCACACCCGGATGCCTTACAGCCTAAATAGAATATCACACGGAGAGGGAAAAAGCAAGCCCTATTTTGTATTTTTCTTTTTCATTTTGCTTTTTCTTTATCGGAAAGACATGCCCGTGTCCGGCGATTCGCTATTTTGAAGGATGGGCTCCTTTCCTTGCAAAAAACGATGAAAAAGGGGAACGGAAGAAGAAAATAAAGCCACTGAAAAGAGTTATGTTAAGTATAGAATGTGCCGGCCTGAAATGATACATTTCCTGGAAAACGCCATATATCTGCTAAATATTTGAGCAAAACAGGAGAGATAATGACGAGTTATTTGTGGAAAAGGTTGTGGATACTGTTAATAACCATTTGTATCGACGCATTATTGCCAATATTATGTTTACTGAATTATCGCAAAAGAAAAGCTTTTGAACTGTTCAAAACAATCATAAAACCGTTGGAATTAGAAAATATATTGTGCATTATGATCAAAAAATGACGGATATGGTCAAATCGTGTCCGGATCTGTCGAACAGCGAATGCAAGTTCTGCCGCGCGAATACACATAGTATTATTGCTGCAAATGAATGAAAAAAAGATTGACACTTCCGAAAACGTATGCTAAAATACTTTTCGGCTGTTGAGCAGTGCTGGTGTAGCTCAGTTGGTAGAGCAGCTGATTCGTAATCAGCAGGTCGCCGGTTCAAGTCCGGCCACCAGCTCCAAAAAGCACCGATTTTCGAGAGAAAATCGGTGCTTTTTCGCATATATAACCGACGATCACGCGGGGTTCTCCGCCTCGTAGATCAGCTCGCCCAGCGTGCGGAGCAGGCGGTCCGCGTCGACCGGCTTGTTCAGGTGCGCGTTCATGCCCGGCATGTTCCAGTCCATCAGCACCAGATTGTAGGGCTCGCGCTTGGCCTGCTGCACCTCGATCATGCGCAGCGCCTCCTCGCCGCCCGACGCGGTGTCCGCGCGGATGCCCAGCTCCGTCCGGAAATCGCTGAAGAAGTGCCAGCCGCGCAGCGTCTCGGACATCGAACCGCCGTCGCCGCCCATGCGGTACTGCACGTATTCCTCCGTGTTGCAGTTGACGCAGAACAGGTCGGTGTAATCGCGCGCGAGCGTCTGGGCGATGTGGGTATACATAAGGCCGGAGCTGACGGCGTTTTCATACGCCTCCTTCGTCATGGCACTCTCATGCTGGATGCGCACCATGTCCGTTACGTCCTGGCAGATGCCGAGGAGGCAGAGCCTGCCCGAGGTGTCCTTGCATTTGAGCTTCGTGGTCTGGAACTGGCGCTGGTTGCCGACGGCGTCCGGCACGTCCTCGAAGAAGATGTACGGCGTGGCGTAAGCGTCGATCCTGCCCTGCGCCAGCATCGCCAGCGACTCGGATTCCTCCGCGCTCAGCTCGACGATCTCAGGCGGCACGCCGTTTCTCGCCGCCCAGTCGCGCAGCAGGCCGACCTGATAGCTGCCCTTGTTGACGCCGATGCGCTTGCCGTTGAGGCTCTGCGGATGCATGGCGTCGATCTCGGCGTTGTCGGCGTCGATGTAGAGGTAATAGGATTCCGCGCCCATGGCGTAGGCGGGGTAGAGCATGAGCTGCGCGCGCTCCTCCGTGTAGGAGACGTCGCTCATCAGGTCGATCTCGCCGTTGATCAGCATCTGGAGCAGGTTCGGCCAGCTGTCCTCGACGTACTCGTACGTCCAGCCGGTGTGCGCCGCGATCCTGCGCTGGTACTCGTAGGCGATGCCGCGCCGCTCGCCGAAGCTGTCGCGGTAGCAATAGGTCGATTCGTACCAGCCGACGCGCACGACCTTCTGCTCCGACTCCCGCGCGAACGCGGCGGGCGGAGCAATGACGCAGAGCAGCATCAGCAGGCAGATGGCGAGCGAGACGATCCGTTTCATGCGATCCCTCCTGTTTCCTTACGGGCGCTATTATGGCAGATTACTATAATCTGTAATATTGCACCCTTTTTTCGACCGAAAAGCAAGGGTGAATTTCCCTCCCGCCGCCCTTGCTGGCATCCGCCCCGGGGAAGCAAAAAAGCGACGGCGAAGGACGGGGAGGTTCATGAGATATTTTTCAAAAAATCTTTCCGCGACCCCGAAAATCCGATCCGCCTTTGCGAATGATATAGCAGAGGGCAAGAGAGCCCGACGAAAACACAATATCGTTTTTGAAATAAGAAAGGCGGATACAACCATGAACAAGAAAATCGTGAAGACAGCGGCGGCCTGCGGCCTGTGCCTGACCCTTTTGGCAAGCGCTTCGTTTGCCGGCGCGGCGTACACCACCTCGGCACGGAACCAGACCAATCCGGCATTCAGCCAGATGCAGGAACAGTTCGGCGGCATGATGGGCGGCATGATGCAGCAGAACGTGCAGTATGCCGGCGAGGCCGGCGAGATCGTCACCGGCATGACGACCAACAGCGCCGCGTCCCTGACGGCGGACTACTTGAATGCCACTACCATCACCATGAGCGACGAGAACAGCGCGGTCAAGATCAAGGAGGCGGGCACCTACATCGTCACCGGCTCCTGCGCCGACGGCAATATCACCGTCACCAAGGGCACGACCGGCGTGGTGCTGGTGCTCAAGGATCTCGACCTCACCAGCACGATCGACGCGACGCTCTCAATCAACAAGGGCGCGGAGGCAAAGATCGTCGTCTCCGGCAGCGTGACGCTGACCGACGCCGAGGACGCCTCGCTGGAGGATGTGTCCGAGGACTTCGACGGCGCGGCGATCAAGGTCAAGTCCGGCGCGAGCGCGTACCTGACCGGCACCGGAACGCTGACGATCAACGGCAGCGCGAAGAACGGCGTCAAGGTCTCCGCGAGTGAGGACGACGGCAACGGCAGCCTCGTGATCGACGGCGCGACCGTTAACATCACGGCGGCGAACGACGCGATCAACGCCGAATACGATCTGGCGATCCTCAGCGGCACGCTGACCGTCAGCGCGGGCGACGACGCGCTCCACGCCGACCGCGTGCTGACCATCGGCGCGGACGGCAACGGCCCGACCATCACCGTCAAGACCTGCGCCGAGGGCGTGGAGGCGACGGTCGTGAACATTGCTGGCGGCACGGTGAACGTGACCTCGACCGACGACGGACTCAACGCCGCCAACAGCGACGGCGCTTATGCTTCCCTCGGCTACTCCATCAACGTCACCGGCGGCAGCGTGACCGTCAACGCGCCCCGCGCGGACGGCTTCGACTCCAACGGCAACATCAACCTCATTGCGGGCAGCGCGACGATCCAGAGCGCCAGCAACGGCGGCGACGCGGGCCTCGACTACGATGGGCAGCTCTATGTCTCCGACGAGTTTGAGCTCAACAACCAGAGCGGCGTCACGTCCATGGGCGCGATGGGCGGCGGCAGGATGGGCGGCACGATGCAGCAGCCCGATCAGCAGCAGGATCAGCAGACACAGGAGCGGAACAACCAACGGGGAAATACGCAGCAGACGCCCATGCAGAATGACCAACAGGGGAACACGCAGCAGACGCCTGCGCAGGAACCGCGCTTCGGCGGCGCGCCGTGCGGCAGAATGCCGATGCAGGGTGCGGATCAGAACCGGCAGCCCGGCGGTATGCGCGGAGGCTTTGGCAATCGGATGGGCGGCATGCTGAACGGCGGCATGTGCCGATAAATACGCAGACGGACGGCGGAGCGGTTCCGCCGTCCGTTTTTCATTTTTTTGCCGCGACCCCAAAATTCGGAAGTCCGCCTCCGAATGATATAACAGAGGGCAGAAAACTCCAAAGGAGGCAAACGACATGAGCGACATTCAAAGCTGCTTCAAGCGCTACGAAAAGAAATATCTGTTGACGCGCGGGCAGTATCTGGCTATGCTGGACGGCATGGAATCCTATATGAAGCCCGACGAGCATCCGTGCTATTCCATCAGCAACGTCTACTACGACACCGCCGGTTACGACCTCATCCGCGCGTCGCTGGAAAAGCCGGTCTACAAGGAAAAGCTCCGCATGAGAAGCTACGGCGTACCCGGCAGCCGCGACACCGTATTCGTTGAGATCAAGAAAAAGTACGACGGCGTGGTCTACAAGCGGCGTATCACGATGCCGATGCAGGACGCGGCGCTGTACCTCTACGGCGCGCGGAAGGGCGACGGCAGCCAGATCTCCCGCGAGATCGACTGGTTCCTGCGGTTCTACCGGCCCGTACCCAAGGCGTTCATCGCCTACGACCGCGAGGCGTATGCCGCGGCGGACGGCGGGGAGCTGCGCATCACCTTCGACACCAATCTCCGCGCCCGCTCCAACGATATAGACCTGCGGCTGGGCGATTACGGCGTGCCGCTGCTCCCGGACGACCGCTACCTCATGGAGATCAAGATCCCCGGCGCCGCCCCGCTGTGGCTGGCGCGGCTGCTGAGCGAAAACGATATCTTCTCCACATCCTTCTCCAAGTATGGAGCGTACTACAAACAATATGTGCTCGGCGGCAAGTCCGCCGTCGTCAAAAAGGAGGTTCTTCTCAGTGCTTAACTCGATCATCACCGGAACCGAAATCACGGCTTCCGCGTTCTTTATCTGTACCGCTGTTTCCCTTATCCTCGGCCTCGGCGCGGCGGCGCTGTCCATGTATAAAAGCAAATATTCCCAGAGCTTCGTCGTGACGCTCGCCATGCTGCCCGCCATGGTGCAGCTCATCATCATGCTGGTCAACGGCAACATCGGCGCGGGCGTCGCCGTGGCGGGCGCGTTCGGTCTGATCCGTTTCCGCAGCGCGCCGGGCACGGCGAAGGAGATCGGTATGGTGTTCCTCGCCACAGCAATCGGCCTCGCCACCGGCATGGGCTATGTGGCGATCGCGGCGGCGTTCTTCGCGGTCATGGCGGCGTTCGCTCTGGCGCTGACCGCCGTTGGCTTCGGCGCGGGCGCGGCGGACGAGCGCGAGCTGAAGATCACGATCCCCGAAAACCTCGACTACGACGGACTGTTCGACGATTTGTTCCGGAAGTACACCCGCTCCGCCGAACTGAATCGCGTCAAGACGACGAACATGGGCACGCTCTATGAGCTGAGCTATAAAATCATCCTAAGAGACAGCGGCGACGCCAAGGCGTTCCTCGACGAGCTTCGTACCCGCAACGGCAACCTGACCATCACCTGCGGCAAGCCGGTGGTGAAGGAGGCGCTGTGATGAAACGTCTTGCCCTGCTGCTGGCGCTGATGCTCCTGCTGACCGCCTGCGGCGCGAAAAAAGCGCCGGATGCAGGCGGCTCGGCAGCGGAACTGACCGTGCAGTTCTTCGACGCGGGCAAGGCGGACGCGATCCTGCTGACGACCGCAAACAGCGCCGTGCTGATCGACGCGGGGGAGAAGGGGTTTGGCAAGACGATTCTCGACTACCTGGAAAAAACGGGGGTCGAGAGGCTGGATTATCTCATCGTCACGCACTTCGATCAGGATCACGTCGGCGGCGCGGCAAAGGTCATCAACAACATCGCCGTCGGCGCGGTGCTGCAAAGCAATCGCCCCAAGGACAGCGAAGAATACGAAAAATACGTCAAGGCGCTTGATAACGCGGGCATTGAGCCGCTGACTGTGCGGGACGCTTACGCCTTCACGCTGGACGGCGTGACCTACGCCGTTGACCCGCCGCGGAAGAACAGCTACGCGGAGGACGAGAGCAACAACTCGTCGCTGATCGTCTCGGTGACGAACGGCGAAAACCGCTTCCTGTTCACCGGCGACGCGCAGACCGAGCGGCTGGCGGAGTTTCTCGACGCGAACGACACGGTTTACGACGTGCTGAAGCTCCCGCACCACGGCAAGGACGAGCCGCTGATGTCGGCGCTGCTCGAATCGACCGGACCGGCTTACGCGGTCATCACCTCCTCCGACGACGAGCCGGAGAGCGCAACGGTGGTCGGAGAACTGGAGCGCGCGGGCGTTACGGTGCTGCTGACCCGCGCGGGCGCGGTGACGCTGCGCAGCGACGGAAACCGTATTGAAGTTTCCCGCACCGCGTGATATAGTCGGGAAAAACCATCGCAAAGGGGAAACCGCCATGATCGAGCTGGAACAACAGGCGCTTGCCGCCAAGACAGATGAACGGGCGTTCAACGAGTTGGTGGAGAGCAGCAAGTCGTGGATCCTGCGCGTCGCGTCGGAGACGACGAAGCGCTACGTCACGGACAGCGACGACGAGTGGTCCATCGCGCTGATGGCGTTCTCCGAGGCGGTGCAGAGCTATGAGACCGAAAAGGGCAGCTTTCGCGGCCTCGCCGCCATGGTCATCCGCCGCCGCATCGTCGATTATCTGCGCACGGAAGGGCGTCACGCCGACGAGCTGAGCGTCTCGCCCACCGCGTTTGAGGACGGACTGGACGAGGACGAAACGGGCGGCGTCGAGCTGCAGGTGCAGCAGCGCATGGCGCAGGAGGCGGACGCCGCGCCGGGCGAGGACGCGGCGAGCCTTGCGCGCGCGGAGATCGCGGAACTGCAGGATATTTTGCGGCTCTACGGATTCACCTTTTTCGACCTCGCGGACGCCTCGCCGAAAGCCGAAAAGACGAAGCGGAGCTGCGGCAAGGCGGTTCGGACGATGCTCGCCGCCGCGTTCCTGATGGCGCAGATGCGTCTCAAACGCCTGCTGCCGATCAAGGAGCTGAGTACGGCGAGCGGCGTGGTGCGCAAAATACTGGAACGGCACCGCAAGTATATCATCGCGTCGTCGGAGATACTGGACGGGGATTTCCCGATCCTTGCCGGGTATCTGGCGTTTATCAGGGGGTGACGGCATGAAAGCGATCATATTGGAGCGCCGCGGCGAGATGGCTGCCGTCCTCCGCGAGGACGGCACGTTTGAAAACCGCCGTGTCGAGGGCGCCGTCGGCGAGACGGTCGAGCTGGACGGAAAGGTCGTCGCATTCCCGAACAAACGGAAGAGCCGCTGGCTGCGGACCGCCGTCGCCGCCGTGCTGGTGCTGTCGATCACGAGCGGCACGCTGGGTTACATGGGCGGTACGGCAAGCGCCTACGTTTCGCTGGAGGTGGAGGACGCCGCCGTTGAGCTGACGGTCAACCATTTCGGGCGCGTCATTGAGGTGAGCGCGCTGAACGACGACGCGAAGGAGCTGGCGGATGAGCTGCGCGGCGAGCTGCGGCACCGCAGGCCGGAGGACGCGCTCAACGTCACGATGGAGCATCTGCATGAGCGGGGCTATCTCAAGCGCGAGGACGCCGAGGTGTTCGCGGGCGTCACCTCCGACAGCGCCGCGCGCAAGGCAGAGCTGAAGCAGGCGGTGGAGCGTTCTGTCCGATCGGACGACCGTCCCGTTTACGTCAGCGAGACGAGCCGCGCGGAGCGCAGGGAAGCGATGGAGCAGCACGTCAGCCCCGGACGCTTCGGCTTCGAGCGCGACCGCGGCGGCATGGACAGGGAACAGCCCCGTCCCGAGCCGCATTCGGAACAAGCCGCGCGGCAGGCTCAGCCCAAAGGCGAACAGCCGCAGTAACGTACAAAACAACTCCCACGCGCCCTGTCGAATCAGCGCGTGGGAGTTGTTTTTCTGCGTCAGAAGATCGCGTCGATCAGACGCTTTGCGTATTCGGAGCGCGGGTGCGCGATGACTTCGTCCGGCGTTCCATACTCCACGACCCTTCCGCCATAGAGCACCAGCACCTTGTCGCAGAACTGCTGCACGAGCGCGAGGTTGTGGCAGATGAACAGATACGAGAGTTGCCTTTCCCGATGGAGCGTCTGCAACAGACCGATGATCTGCTTCTGCACCGTCACATCCAGCGCGGAGGTCGCCTCGTCGAAAATCAGGAGCTGAGGGTCGCACATCAGCGCCCGCGCGATCGCCGCCCTCTGGCACTGGCCGCCGGAGACCTGGTGCGGATAGCGTTCCAGCAGTTCACCGGACAGGCCGCACTGCTCCAGCAGCGCGCGCGCCTTCGCCTCGCGCTCCGCTTTGGGAACGCCCTGATTGCGCAGGCTTTCGCAGACGCCGTCTCCCAGCGTGCGGCGGGGGTCGAAGGAGCCGGCGGGCGATTGGAACACCATCTGCATTTTGGCGTATACCGGGATCAGCCGCCGTCCGGTCAGATGTGTGACGTCCTGCCCGTCGACGGCGATGCTTCCGCCTGTCGCGTCGAGCTGGCGGGTGACGAGCCTCGCGAGCGTCGATTTGCCCGAACCGGACTCGCCCACGACGCCGAGGATCTCGCCGGGCATGAGCTTGAAGCTCACGTGATCCACGGCGAGAAATTCGTCCCTTCCGGCACGGGAAAAGGCTTTTGTAAGCTCGGTGACCTGTAGGATCGGCTCCATTTACTCCCTCCACAATCTGGGAACCGCGCTGAGCAGCTTCCGGGTATAGTCGTTCTGAGGACGCTCCAGCACGTCCGCCGCCCTGCCGTATTCCATCACGCGGCCGTTCTGCAGGACGAGGACGCTGTCCGCCATGGCGGAGACTACGCCGATGTCGTGCGTGACGATGACGATGGCGGTGCCGAACGCCTTGCGCACACGCAGCATCTCTTCCACGACCTGCCGCTGCACCGCCACGTCCAGCGCGGAGGTCGGTTCGTCTGCCAGCAGTACGGCGGGATTCATCAGCATGGCGATGGCGATGCCCGCGCGCTGGTTCATACCGCCGGACAGCTCGAAGGGATAGCTGTTCCAGACGCGCTCGCCGTCCGGAAAGCGGAGCTTTTCAAACAGCTCCATCGCCGAGGCTTTCGCCTCGGAAACCTTCACACGCCGATGCGCCGCCATGCTCTCCACAATTTGCTCGCCGATTGTGCGGATCGGGCTCAGGGAGGCGCCGCAGTCCTGAAAGATCATGCCGATCTTCGCGCCGCGGATGCGGCGCAGTTCCTTTTCGGGAAGATCGGGCAGGCTTTTTCCTTCAAACAGGATGTCGCCCGCGGTGACTGCGCCGCTGCCGCCAAGCAGGCCCGTCGCGGCGCGGATCAGCGTGGACTTGCCGGAGCCGGATTCCCCAACGAGGCCGAGGATCTCACCCGGGCGCAGGGAAACGCTCACGTCGTGTACCACGGGGTTCCCGTTGAAGGATATCTGGACGTGCCGGTATTCCAATAAAGCAGCCATAGAAGAGCGTCAGTTGATATCGAGGTCGGCGGTCAGCTCGTAGAAGTCGCAGGCGTGCGCCTCCAGCCCTGTGACGTTCGACTGCATGATCATGCTCATGCGCAGGAAGGAGCAGAAGACGTAGGAGTTGTCGTCCAGCAGCTCCTGCTGCATGGCGACGGCGAGCCTGCTGCGTTCGGCGGGGTCAAAGGTTCCGCGCAGCTGAACCGCCAGTTCCTCCAGCCTGTCGCTGTGGTGACCGCCGTTGTTCTTTACGGATCCATCCAGACAGTAGGTGGTGAAGAAGTTGGCAGGATCGCCCAGACCGGCGTTTACGTTGGCGCTGACCCAGATATCCCACGCCGTGGGATCCTTGCGGATGGAGTTGTGATCCTTCGTAATGTTGGGGAGGATCTCCATGCCGATCTCCTTGAGCGTCGCCTGCGCGGACTCGGCGAGAAGCGGCAGCTCCTGACGGGACGGATAGGTCAGCCAGCGGATCGAGAGCTTCTGGCCGTCCTTCTCGCGGATGCCGTCGCCGTCGGTATCCACCCAGCCGGCGGCTTCCAGCACCGCCTTCGCCTGCTCGGGATCGTAGGATTCGGTCTGGATGCCCTGACCGAAGGAGAACGTATCGGGGAATGCGCCGGAGGCGGTATAGCCGTAACCGTTCAGCAGGACGTTGACGAAGCCCTCCTTGTCGATGCCCATGGCGATCGCCTTGCGCACGGCGGGATCCTGCATGATCGCAGAGCCGGGATTTTCATTGTTGAGATTCATCATGCCCCAGAAGCAGCGGCTGGTCTGGATGCCGGAGAACTTGTAGTTGTCGTTTTCAAAGAGCGGATAGCTGGCGTATGCCATGCCGTAGGCAGCGTTGATCTCCCCGGACTGCAAGGCCATCGCCAGCGTGTCGCCGTCGGAGATCGTGCGCACCGTGACCTCATCGATCTTCACGTCGCCGTTCCAGTAGTTGACGTTCTTGACGAGGCTCACATGATCGTCGGTGACGACCTCGGTGGCGACGAAGGGGCCGGTGCCGACCACGCAGCCGTCCTCGGGGATGCCGGTTTCCATGTCGATGACGCAGCCGTAGGCCTCTGAGAGGTAGTTCATCAGCGCGGGATTGGGCTCGGAGGTGACAATGGTCAGCGTCTGGCCGTCTGCCTCCATGGAGGCGATCTTCAGGTCTCCCGCGGCGCGCTCATGGACTTCGACCAGATGCTCGAAGCACGCCTTGACCGCCGCGGCGTCGCATGTTTTGCCGTTGGAGAAGCAGACGTTGTCCTTGAGCGTGATCTTCCACGTCATGTTGTCTGCCAGCTCATAGCCGCTTGCAAGCCAGGGCTGGAGCGTGCCGTCGTCCGCGATCTTCATCAGCGTCTCGCCGACGCCGTAGCGGATGCAGGGCCAGCCGGAGTATGCCTCGTGCGGGTTGATCGTCGGCTCCTCGTTCTCAGCGTTGAAGGTGGTGTCGCCGAAGACGAAGGTTTTCTTCGCGGCGGGAGCGGCGGATGTGCTGCCGGCGTCCGCTGCGGCGCCGGAGGATGCTTTGCCGCCGCAGCCGGCGAGTACGCCGAGCGACAGGCAGAGCGCCAGAAGGATGGCTGCGATTCGTTTCATGCTGTTTCTCCCTTTCTTCGTTTTCATCTATTATTCACTTTTTTACAGATCCACTTTTATCCGGCGCGCGAGTTCTTTGGGTCCATATAGTCGCGCACCGTGTCGCCCAGCAGATTGAAGATCACGACGGTGAGGAAGATGGCAAAGCCGGGAGACAGTACGAGCCACGGGTAGGTTTGCAGCATGCTCCGCCCGCCGCTCATCATATTGCCCCATTCCGCCGTGGGAGGCTGCGCGCCGAGACCGAGGAAGCTCAGTCCTGCCAGCTCCATCATCATCGTGCCGATGTCCAGCATGGCGGTGACGAGGATCGGGCCGAGGATGTTCGGCAGGATGTGCCGCGGGATCATCTGCACGGAAGTGCATCCGGAGAGCCTTGCCGCCGCAATGAACGGCGTGCTCTTCAAGGCGAGCGTCTGGCTGCGCGCCACGCGTGCGTACTTCGGCCAGCTGATGACCGCCAGCGCAATGACCGCGTTGCCGACGCCGCCGCCCAGCAGCGCCGCAATCGCCAGCGCGAACACCAGCCCGGGGAAGGCGAGGCAAACGTCCGAAATGCGCATCACAACGGAATCGACCATGCCGCCATAGTACCCGCAGAGCGTACCCACGACGGTGCCGAAAATCGAGATGACGCCCACCAGCGCCAGCGTGGAAAGAATGCTGGTCTGCGCGCCGACGAGCACACGGGAGAACAGATCCCGCCCGTAGCGGTCGGTACCCATCCAATGCGCCGCGGACGGGGGCAGCATGGATTGGGCGAGGTCCTGCGAGTAGGGGTCGTATGGGGCGAGCTGGCCGGCAAAAACCGTGACCAGCAGCAACATGCCCGCCAGGATCAGGAAGAAGACCAGACGCGCACGTATGGTGCTTTTTTTGACCTTCTGGACGCGTACGGTGACCGTGTCGTTCATTGCTCGATCCCTCCCAGCCGGATGCGCGGGTCGAGGAACCGATAGCTCAGGTCGGTGAGCAGGTTGACCAGCACATAGATGATCGCCATCCACATGACATACGCCTGAATGATCGGGTAGTCGCGCATATTGATCGCGTCCACCGCCATCTTGCCGACGCCGTCCCACATGAAAATGGACTCGACGATCGCCGTGCCGCCCAGCAGCGATCCGACGGATAGCGTCAGCAGCGTGACGATCGTCACGAGCGACGCCTTGAGGACGCTTTTTGTCAGGGTCGTCGAAAACCTTACGCCCCTCGCTTTTGCGCCGAGCACATAATCGCGGCTCAGCTCGTCGAGTACGGTGGCGCGGACCTGACGTAGATACTTTGCCGACATGGCGATGGCGAGCGTGAGCGAGGGCAGCGCCACGCTTTGCAGGCTGACGCCTCTGGAGATGACGGGGAACCAGTCCAGCCGGATGGCGAACAGGTACATCAGCAGCAGGGAGACGAAGAAATTCGGCAGCGAATTTCCGATGAAGCTCGCCGTGCGGATCACATAGTCGGTCATCCTGTTCTGCCGGACAGCCGCCCAGACGCCCAGCGGGATCGAAATCGCCACCGTCAGCGCGATGGAGACGAAGGTAAGCAGCAGTGTGGCGGGCAGCTTGGAGACGAAGGTCGAAAACACGGGCTTGCCCGAAACGTAGGAATTGCCCATGTCGCCCCGCAGGAGTCTGCCGAGCCAGGCGAAATACTGGACGAGAAATGGCTTGTCCAGCCCCAGTTCCTCTCTGGCGGAGTCGATCATCTCCTGCGAGACTGTGCCGCTGGTGTTCTCCAGCTTCTGCTCCACCACGTCGCTGCCCGCAAGGCGCATCATGCCGTAGGACAGAAAGGTGATCGCCAGCAGGATCGGGATCAGCTGCAGCAGCCGCCTGAGCGCGTAATGCTTCATAAGCACGTCCGGTCCTTTATGATTTAAACGCCGCAACGGTAAAGATCGGCACGGGGTTAAAGAACTCGTCCGCCTCGGCGTAAACGCGCCGATAGACGCCCGTATCCACCGTGACGCGCTCGAAGCCCGCCTCGATGAGCAGCTGCACGTCCCACTGGGGGCGCGGCTGATGATGCGCGCCGACCTCCATGGTGATGGCGTCGTTCTCCGCCATCATGCGCTCCGGCACGGATTTGTGCGCGTGATTCTCCGGAAGCTCGGCGTCTTCTCCGCTTTCCATCGCGGCGTTGTAGTCCGCGTCGAAGTTGATGAGGACCCCGCCCGGCTTCAGAAGCCGGTACCACGCCCGATAGGCGGTTTCCAGATGCGGCAGCGTCCACGTCAGGTTGCGCGTCACCACCGCGTCAAAGCTCTCCGCGCCGAAGTCCGGAGCCTCGGCGTCCATCTGCGCGAAGCTTGCGCTCACGCCCAGAGCGTCCGCCATGTGCTCCGCGCGGCGGATCATCTCGGGCGTCAGGTCGATGCCGACGGCGTCGTGCCCCTCCGCCGCGAGCAGGCAGGCGAAAAAACCTGCGCCCGTGCCGATGTCCAGAACACGCAGCGGTTTTCCGGCGGGGAGGTAGCGGCGGAACTCCGCGAGCCACAGCTCGCGCTTGCCGCTCTGATATTCGTGAAAACGCTGGGCTTCAAAGGATTCCGCGCGCTCGGCCCAGTAGCGCGCGACACGCTGTTTCAATGCATCCATCTTTCGTTCCTTTGCGATCCGTCAGTCGGTGATCCTGCGGACGCGCGCTGTGCCCTGCCGCAGGCAAATGCAGTATAACAGGAGCGGTCTACCCTGTGAAGCCCCGGGGGGGGATGATAATTGCCCGCGGCCTGCCCCAAACGGGTGTTGCATTCTTCGGCAGGAAGGAGTAGGATAGCATCTGCACATATTCCGCTTTTTTGGGAAGAACTCATGAAACTGATCGAAACATACAACCGTGTCAGCCTGATCGTCCGCATCCTCTGCGGGCTTGCACTGGGCATTGTTCTCGGCGTGTGCGTTAAAAGCCTCGCCGTGGTGCCGCTGCTCGGCAGCGTCTTTGTCGGCGCGCTGAAGGCCGTCGCTCCCGTTCTGGTCTTCGTTCTGGTCGTGTCCGCGCCATCGCCGAGGGCAGCTACATCGGTATCCTGTTCTGGGCGGTCGTCTTCGGCCTCGCGTCCAAGAGCCTCGCGTCCGACGGCACCAAACGCGCGATGGAAGATATCGCCAACGCCGTTTCCCAGATCGTCCGGTGGATCATCAACCTCGCGCCGTTCGGTATCATGGGACTCGTCTATACGAACGTCGCCACCAACGGCCTCGCCATCTTCAAGGACTACGGCAGGCTCCTGCTCCTGCTGGTCGGATGTATGCTCGCCACCGCGCTGATCGTCGATCCGCTCATCGCCGCCGTCGTACTGCGCCGGAACCCATACCCGCTGGTGTTTCGCTGCCTGAAGGAATCCGGCGTGACCGCGCTCAATTCCTCCGGCGACGTCATGTTTGCGGCGACGGCGGAATACGCCCAGTGGCAGAAGCAAGGGAAGCCGCTGCCCAGATTCCTCGGCGGTACGCTGGAGACCAGAGTCTGATACGCTTCCTTTGACAAAACCGTTTTATCCGCTGTAAAAGCAACGGTGCGGCCTCCGAAGAAGCCGCACCGTTTCAGTTTTGTGTGCCCGATCTGTGACGGATGCGTTCGCTGCCTGCGCTTGTCATATCACAGGGCTTTGCGTTGTTGGCGGATGGATGATGCCGGAGCATCGCGCTCTGACGGAACGCGGTCCGTCTTTCAGTGCGACAGGATGCCCAGCGTTTTCAGGATCTGATACAGCGTCGCAGCAGCCTGTTCGCGGGTGACGGGCGCGCCGGGATCGATTTCGGAAAGATGGGTATAGAGCATATTGCCCGCGTAGTCGGTCAATACGACCGCGCCCGTCCGCGCCCATGCGTGGAACGGGGCGAGCGCCGCGTCGGAGAGATCCTCGTCGGTCAGCTCAAGGGCGAAGTCGTCTGCGTGGAAATTCAGAAAACGGGTAAGCCGTCCCATGACGGTGATAAGCTGTTCCTGCGTCAGTTCGCCGTCCGGATCAAAGCGGCCGTCGGCTACGCCGTTCATGAACCCAAGGCTCGCAACGGCATTGATATCGCCCGTGAACCAGCAGCCGTCGGGTACGTCGCTGAATCCCATGGACGCTCCGCCGGTGACGTTGAGCGCCTGCGCGAGCATAGACGCCAGTTCCGCGCGCGTCAGCAAGCTGCCGGGACGGTAATGCCCCGACCCGTCGCCGGAAAGAAGGCCGTATGCGGCGAGCGTATTGATCTGCATGGCATACGGGCTGGAATCGACGTCGAGGAAGCCGCGCTGCTCGATCTCAATGTTGAGATAGCGCGCCGCGAGCGCCGCGTCCAGCGGGATCTCCGCGCCGTCGCTTGCGCAGTACACGGCAACGCTGGCGGGGATCGCGGCAAGCAGGGCGCGGAACGCATCCATGTTTTCGGCGGACATTGCCGTGTCCGTATCGACATAGAAAACGCTGCCGTTGAGCGTGAACCGCAGGTAATTGCCGCTGTCCGGCCGACTTGCTTTCAACAGCGCCGCGATGGGCTCGACGTATGCATCTTCGACCAGCAGCGTCGGAAGGACGCCGATCCGGTCTGTGGTATTGCCGTCCGAACAATAGAAGCGATACGCGGTGACCTTGACGGAGTCGCCGTCAAACAGCTCGGGATACTCGTTTTTGTCCAGTAAGATCTGCGCAGTGCCCTTGCCATAGGTGCGCGGTCCGATCACAATACCGGCGTTTTCGGCAAGGATGCCGCCGGACAGGATCTCCGACGCGCTTGCCGAGTGACCGTTGACCAGCACGATGACCGGTTTATCCGTCAGCTTGTCAGCAAGATAGACCGTATAGAATGAACTGCCGTCCGCAAGACGGTAATAGAGCTTGGGCCCGTATCCCGTAAAGATGCCGAGACTGCCGACCGCCGCGTCGGCCAAACCGCCCAGATTGCTGCGCAGATCAACGACCCACAGGTTCGCGTTCTCCTCGTTTGCGCTTACGCCATCATAGAAGTAGGTTTCCGTCTGGGAGCCGAAGCTGTCACAGTCGATGACGCCGACGCCGTCGGCGATCGTTACCTTCGTGTTGTGGATGGCGATGGTGCGGCGCTCGATGCGGTAATCTTTTACCGTGCCGTCTTTGTGCCGAACGGTGAGCGTGACGTAAGTGCCCGCCTCGCCGACGATGAGGCTGCGGTGCGCTTCCGCGGCGGGGACGCAGCTCACGCCGTCGGCGGCGATGATGTAATCGTCGATCTGCAGACCGGCGTCCTTCGCGCCGCCGCCGTCCAGCAGCATCGTGATACGGATGCCGTTTGCGGTGTATTCAATGCCCGCGCCGATGCCGGTGACGACGTTCTCGCTCTCGACTTCGGCGGTGAACTCCTCGTAGTCGGCGGCGCTCATGTAGTATGTATAGGGATCGCCGACCGCGTTGAACAGCTCATCGAGCGTCTCCGCCTCATATGCCGCGGCGGGCAGCTTGTCCACATAATTGGTTTCCAGCAGGTCGATCGCCTGCTTCACGCTCAGCGCGCTGACGGAAGTCAGGCACAGCGCGAGCGTACAGATCGCCGCGGCGAGGCGGCGGAACGGGTGCTTCATAAGGGGATCTCCTTTTGCCTGCTTTTTTGCATTTGAATTATTATAGTCTATCTGCGACAAATTGCAAAGGGAAATGTTGAAAAGGAAGCGTATTTGGTCTATACTGATAAAAAACACTGCGGGAGGGCATTATGGAACAGCAAAACGGCACGCTTTACATTGTCGCGACGCCGATCGGCAATTCGCGCGACATGAGCGAGCGAGGCAGGGAGATCCTGGAGACGGTGGACATCATCGCGGCGGAGGATACGCGCCGCAGCGTCGTGCTGCTCAACAAGCTTGGCATCCGCAACGACCTCTCCGCAAACCACAAGTTCAACGAGCACGGCAAGGCAAAGTGGTTTTTGTCCCAACTGCTCGGCGGCAAGAGCATCGCCGTCATCACCGACGCGGGCACGCCCTGCATCTCCGACCCGGGCAACGAGCTGATCAAAACAGCCATCGAAAACGGCGTCCGCGTCGTCGGGGTTCCCGGCGCCTGCGCCGCGGTCACGGCGCTGTCGATCTCGGGCTTCGACCTCTCGACCTTCTTCTTCTACGGCTTTTTCCCGCGGGAGAACGCCGACCGGCGCCGCGTGCTGGACATGATGCGCAAGGGCGCGACAAAGACCTACGCGTTCTATGAATCTCCCAAGCGAATTATGGGCGCGGTGGAGTTCCTGATCGACGCGGGCGCGGACGTGCAGCTCTGCCTCTGCAACGACATGACGAAGCTGCACGAGACGACCTTCCGCGGCACGCCCGCCGAGGTGAAGGAACAGCTCCTTGCCAAGGGAAACTACGAAAAGGGAGAATACGCCATGGTCGCCGAGGTGCAGGACGCGTACTTCCTGCGCGAGGTGGAGCACGTCTCGACGCCCGAGGCGATGCTGGTGGACTGCATGGTGAAGAACGTCGCGACCGCAAAGGACGCGATCAAACTGCTGCTCAAGGATGAGAACAACACCTACAGCAAGAACGAATTGTACGCGGCTTCGCTTGCATTAAAAGACCTCTTCGGCTGAACCGAAGAGGTCTTTTCATTCAATAACATCAGAGCCGCATGATCACGGGGATCACCATCGGGCTGCGCTTGGTGCTCTTGAAGAGGTAGCCGCTCACCGCGCTGCGGATCGCGCCGCGCAGCTCGCCCATGTCGCGTCCGCGGCGCCCGCGGACGCCCTCGGCGGCGGTCATCGTGACGGTCTTGAGCTGCTCGATCAGCTCCACGGAGTCCTTGACGTAGATGAAGCCGCGCGTGACGATCTCCGGCTCGGAGAGCATTTCGCCGTTCTGCGCGGAAATGGGCAGCACGACGATGACCATGCCGTCCTCCGCCAGATGCTTGCGGTCGCGCAGCACGACCGCGCCGACGTCGCCGACGCCGTTGCCGTCCACCAGCACGTCGCCGGACTCAACGGCGGCGGGTACGACCTTGAATGACCTCGCGCCGATCTCGATCGCGTCGCCGTTTTCGCAGATGGCAATGTTCTTGCGATCCATGCCCATCTTCATCGCCAGATCCTTGTGAAGCTGGAGCATGCGCTGCTCGCCGTGGACGGGAATGAAGTATTTGGGCTTGACCAGCGCGTGGATGATCTTCAGCTCCTCCTGGCAGGCGTGGCCGGAGACGTGCAGCATATCCGCGCGGTCGTAGACCACGTCCACGCCCTTGCGGAACAGCTCGTTGATGACGCGCGACACCGTGTTTTCGTTGCCGGGGATGGCGGAGGCGGAGATGATGACCTTGTCGCCGGGGCCGACTTCGATCTGCTTGTGCTGGGAGAACGCCATGCGATACAGCGCGCTCATCTCCTCGCCCTGGGAGCCGGTCGTGACGATCACCTGCTTGTCAAGGGGGAGGGATTTGATCTTGTTGAGGTCGACCACCGTGTTCTTCGGCAGTTTCATATAGCCGAGCTCGGTGGCGACGCGGGTGACGTTCTCCATGCTCCGGCCGGAGACGGCGACCTTGCGCCCGCAGGCGGCGGCGGCGTCGATGACCTGCTGGATGCGGTGGACGTTGGAGGCGAAGGTCGTGACGATGATGCGCTGCCTGCAGCCCGCGAACTGGCGCTCAAAGGTCTTGCCGACCATGCTCTCGCTCATCGTGTAGCCCGGGCGCTCGACGTTCGTCGAGTCCGCCAGCAGCGCCAGCACGCCCTCCTTGCCCAGCGCGCCGAAGCGCGCGAGGTCGATGACCTCGCCGTCGATGGGTGTGGAATCGATCTTGAAGTCGCCCGTGTGGACGACGCAGCCGAGTCCCGTGTGGATGGCGAACGCCACGCTGTCGGCGATCGAGTGGTTGACGTGGATGAACTCCACGGAGAATTTGCCCGCCTTGACGGTCATGCCGCTCTCAACGGTGACGATCTTTGTCGTCTTCGCAAGGCCGTGCTCCTCCAGCTTGAGACGGATGAGCCCCGCAGTGAGGCGCGTGCAGTAGATGGGCATATTGACCTGCTTGAGCACGTAGGGGATCGCGCCGATGTGATCCTCATGGCCGTGCGTAATAAACAGGCCGCGGATGCGTTTCTGGTTTTTGGCGAGATAGCTCACGTCGGGGATGACGCAGTCGATGCCGTACATCTCCTCGTCGGGGAACGCCATGCCGCAGTCGACGACGATGATCTCGCCGCCGTACTCGTACACGGTCATGTTCTTGCCGATCTCGTCCAGCCCCCCGAGGGGGATGATCTTCAATTGTTCAGCCAATGATAAATACACTCCTGTTTCAAAATGTGATAAGTAGAGTCCGATGGCTGAAAGGACGCAGAAAATCACAGACGTCCGTGCGTTTGCGCTTCGCCCTGAATCACGAAGCGGCGCGCACCGGCAGCGTCCTGACACCCATATGCGGACTTGTTTCTATATGTACCGGACGGCGTCACACCCGCCCGGCAAATATCCACTTCGATACAGTATATCACGCTTGTCAAGTGTTCTATACGTCGGTATGAAAAATAATTTGATCCGTTCCGCCGCGGCTCTGAAAAAAATGTTGAACCGTCGTAGTGTTTCGTGCTATACTATCTTATCTATTGCCTGAATCTGCTGTGAAAAGGAGCTGACGGAAGTGGCGAAACGCATCACAAAGCTGACGGAACCGAGTATGCGGCTCTATTTCATCGTCGCGGTGCTCTTCGCGCTTGCGGCGGTCGCCACGGGCGAGTATGCGCTCGGCGCTGCGGAAATGCTCATCGTTGTAGGACTGTATTTCTACTTCCGCGTGACGAACCGCAAGCGCCGCGAGGCGATCCAGCGCTACATCGACGATGTGACCGACGATATGACCAGCGCGGATAAGGCGACCATGCTTTCCGCACCCATTGCGATGATGGTCTTTCGCCCCGATACGCAGGAGATCCTGTGGACGAACGACAGCTTCCGCGAGTTGACCGGCATGCAGGAGGATATCTTTGAGAACCGCGTCGAAACGTCGCTGCCGACATTCTCGTTCCAGTGGCTGCTGGAGAACAAAAGTGAGGCGCCGGGGACGGTCGTTGTCAACGGCAGGCGTTTCCACGTCTACGGTACGCTGACACATCCGACCGGCGTTCGCCGCGGCACGCTGCTCGCCACGACCTACTGGCTCGATGTGACCGAGGCGGACAAGCTGCGCGAGGCGAGCGAAAAGGGAAAGCCCATTGTCGGCGTCATCATGCTTGACAACTACGACGAGTTGATGAAGGCGGGCACCGAGGCGTCGCGCTCCGCGCTGCTTGCACGCATCAACGAAAAACTCAACAACTGGCTTGACGGTTCCCAAAGCCTGTTCTGCCGCCTTGACCGGAACCAGTACCTCTTCGTTACGACGCAGGAGCACTACAACGCGCTGTCAAAGGCGAAGTTCAGCGTGCTCGACGCCGTGCGCGAGCTTGTCACCGAGGATGGCGTCGCCGCGACGCTGTCCATCGGCATCGGACGGGATGCTGCGGATTTCGGCGCGCTGTATAAGTACGCGACGCTGTCCATTGAGATGGCGCTCTCCCGCGGCGGCGATCAGGTCGTCGTGCGCAACAGCCTCGACTTTGAGTTCTACGGCGGTAAGACGCAGGCGGCGGAGAAGCGTACCAAGGTCAAGTCCCGCGTCATGGCGAATGCGCTCGGCGAGCTGATCTCCGACGCTTCGCAGGTGTTCGTCATGGGACACAAACACGCGGACATGGACGCCGTGGGCGCAGCGGCGGGTATCGTCTGCATCGCGCGCAAGCGCGGCAAGAAGGCACAGATCGTCATCGACCTCGACGACAATCCCTCCGAGGCGATACTCTCGCGCCTGCGTGCGCTGCCGGAGTATCAGGATACCTTCATCAGCGGCAGCGACGCGTTTATCCAGGCGCGGTCGGGCGCGCTGCTGGTGGTCGTGGATACCAACCGCCCCGACTTCGTGGAGTCCGAGCAGCTGCTCGACGCGGTCAACCGCGTGGCGGTCATCGACCACCACCGCCGCGCCGCCAGCTACATCGAAAACGCCGCGCTCAACTTCCATGAGCCATATGCCTCTTCCGCTTCGGAGCTGGTGACGGAGCTGCTGCAATACATCTGCGAGCCGAAGGACATCCTGCGCGCCGAGGCGGAGGCTCTGCTGGCGGGCATGGTGCTGGACACGAAGAATTTTACACGGCGCACCGGCGGACGCACGTTTGACGCGGCGGCCTACCTGCGCCGCGCGGGCGCGGATACCGCGGATGTGCAGCGGCTGTTCCAGGGCGACCTGAATGATATGATCGAGCGCTATAATATCATCCGCCACGCGGAGCTGTATCGCGACGATATCGCCATTGCCGCCGTGGGGGAGGAGATCGACCGCGTTACCGCGGCGAAGGCGACGGACGAGCTGCTGACGCTTCAGGGCGTGCGCGCGTCGTTCGTGCTGTTCAAGCGGGGCGGCGGAGTCAACCTTTCCGCCCGCTCGCTGGGCGAGCTGAACGTGCAGCTCATCATGGAGAAGCTCGGCGGCGGCGGGAACTCGACCACCGCGGGCGCACAGGTGCCGAACAGCACGGTGGACGCCGTGCGCAAGCAGCTGATGAACGCCATCGACGAATACCTGGAAGAGTAGTCAAAAAAGTGCAGGCACTTTTTTGAATCAGAAATAACGATTAAAATCATTCGCGTCTGCGGACGCGAAATAAAGGAGAAACGAAAGATGAAAGTCATTCTGTTACAGGATGTCCGCGGCAAGGGCAAGAAGGGCGAGATGATCGAGGCCGCCGAGGGCTACGCGCGCAACTACCTGATGCCGCGCAAGCTGGCGATCCCCGCCACGCCCGACGCCATCAACACCATGAACCTGAAGGACGCCGCCCGCCGCAGGGAGGAGGCCGCCAACCGCGCCGCCGCCGTCGCCACGGCGGATAAGCTGCGCGGCAAGACCGTCAAGGTCGCCGCCAAGGGCGGCTCCGCCGGCAAGCTCTTCGGCGCCGTCACCGGCAAGGAGATCGCGGAGGCGATCGCGGAGCAGATCGGCGCCGAGGTCGCCAAGCAGCAGATCGTCGCCGACCCGATCAAGACCTTCGGTACGCACACCGTCCGCGCGAAGCTCGGTTACGAAACCAGCGTGGAGTTCTCGGTCGAGGTGACAGAAGAAACGTAAGGAGGCGCGTCCGATATGCCGATGGACGACGAACTGTTATACCGCCAGATGCCGCACAGCATGGAGGCGGAGCAAGCGGTGCTGGGTTCCATGCTCATCGACGCGAACTGCGTCAAGGACGTGATGGAAAAGCTTCGGCCCGAGGATTTCTACCTGCGCCAGAACCGCGAGATCTTCGAGACGATCTACTCCATGTTCCTCTACAGCCGCCCCATCGATCCGCTGACCGTTGTGGGCGAGATGGAGAAAAACCGGACATTCGATCCCGATTCCACCCGCGCCTACCTTGCCGAGCTGATGGAGATCACGCCGACGAGCGCCAACGTGCTGGAATACGCGGATATTGTGCTGGATAAGGCGGTGCTGCGAGCCGTCGCTGCCGCGGCGGGGGAGATCACCGCGATGGTGCAGGACGGCGAGGGCGGCGCAAAGGCGGTGCTGGAGTCGGCGGAGCAGAAGATCTACGCCGTGCGCCGCGGGCGCAGCGCGCAGGATATGGAGCGCATCGGCCCGGTGCTGCAAAGCGTGCTCGATCATCTGGTGGAGCTGTCGGCGGCGGGCGGCAATATCAAGCCCGGCGTGCCCATCGGCTTCTCCGCCATCGACGACAAGACCGCCGGCTTCGGCAACAGCGATCTGGTGCTGCTTGCCGCGCGTCCCGGCATGGGCAAGACGAGCCTTGCGCTCAACATCGCGCTCAACGTCGCGAAGTCCAGCGGCAAAGCGGTGGCGATTTTTTCGCTGGAGATGTCCAAGGAGCAGCTTGTCACGCGCATCCTGTCCAATCAGGCGACGGTGGAGAGTCAGCGCCTGATGACCGGCAACCTGCGCGAGGCGGACTGGGAGCGCATCGCCAACGCGACGACGGTGCTCAGCCCGCTGGATATCCGCATTGACGACAACCCGCTGCTGACCGTCGCGGACATGAACGCCAAGTGCCGACGCGTGGACAATCTCGGCATGGTCGTCATCGACTATCTTCAGCTGATGACCTCGGCGGGCGGCAATACCGGCTCGCGTGCCGAGAGCCGCCAGCAGACGGTCAGCGATATGTCGCGTATGCTCAAGATCATGGCGAAGGAGCTGAACGTGCCGGTGCTGTGCCTCAGTCAGCTTTCCCGCGCCAACGAAAAACGCGAGGACAAGCGTCCGATGCTTTCCGATCTGCGCGACTCCGGCGCCATTGAGCAGGACGCGGACATCGTCATGTTCATCTACCGTGACGATTATTATAAGGAAGACTCCGAGCAGCACAACATTGCGGAGTGCATCATCGCCAAGAACCGCCATGGTTCCACCGGAAAGGTGAACCTGAGCTGGTCGCCGGAGTACACGACCTTTGCGACCTACGAGGGGCGCTTCGACGAGGATGACGACGGATGGCACTGAAGCTGGACGCCGCCGAGGCGCTGGCGCGGCGTTTCGACATGCTGCCCGACGGCGCGTACGTGCTTGCCGCCGTGTCCGGCGGCGTGGATTCGATCTCGCTGCTGCACTGGCTCTATGAGCGCGGCGTCCGCGTTGCCGCGGCGCATCTGCACCACGGGATGCGCGGCGCGTCCGCGGACGGGGATGAGGCGTTCGTCCGCGATTTCTGCGCGGCGCGCGGTATCCCGTTTTACGCGGAGCATGCCGACGTCGGCGCGCGTGCGGCGGAATGGGGCATCTCCACCGAGGAGGCGGGGCGCAGGGCGCGCTACGAGTTTTTGGAACGCACCGCGCGTGAGATCGGCGCGGACCGCGTCGCCACCGCGCATCACGCGGACGACAACGCGGAAACACTGCTTTTCCAGCTCATCCGCGGCGCGCGGAGCGGGCTCGGCGGCATCGCGCCCGTGCGGGGCGTATATATCCGGCCCTTTCTCGGCGTGACGCGCGCGCAGATCGAGGCTTACGCCGCGGAATACGGCCTCGGCCACCGGCTCGACGAGATGAACCTCGACGATGCCTTTTCCCGCAACTATCTGCGCCACGAGGTCATGCCCCGGCTCGCGCGGATCAACAGCGCCGCCGCGCTCCACATGGCGGAGACGGCGCGGACGCTGCGCGTCGAGGGCGAGTATCTGGATGAGCTGGCATATCAGCGCCTGCGCTCCGGCGGCGCGACCTTCGCGCCGTCGCGCGTCACGGTGCCGGATCGCGTCATCTCCGCCGCGCCGGAGGCGCTGCGCGGGCGGATGGTCCGCCTGCTGCTCGACGCGCTGCGCGTGGGCAAGCGCGATTTCACCGCGCGGCATTATGCCGCTATCGAAGACCTGTGCGTCAGCCGGTACGGCTCGCACCTTGACCTGCCCCACGGCGTCTCCGCGGAGCGGCGGGGCGGCGTACTGGAATTCACCATCAAATAAAAAGAAAGCAAGAGGGAGAAACTATGGCAAAAAGCACGATGGATCAGGACATTCTGCGCGTCCTGCACAGCGAGGAAGAGATCGCCGCGCGCGTTCAGGCGCTGGGCGACGAGCTGTTTGACGAATTTAAGGACAGGAACCCGCTGTTCGTCGGCGTGCTCAAGGGCTGCTTCCTGTTCATGTCCGATATCATCCGCGCCTGTCAGATCAAGAGCGAGATCGAGTTCATCGCCGTCTCCTCTTACGGCGACGGGTTTTCCAGCAGCGGCAACGTGCAGATCACCCGCGACCTCGGCCACGACATCACGGGCCGCGATCTGGTCGTCATCGAGGACATCCTCGACTCCGGCAACACGCTCTACTTCCTCAAGCAGTACTTCATGACCAAGGGCGCGAAGAGCGTGACCATCGTGACGCTGTTCGACAAGCCGGAGCGCCGCGAGAAGCCCATCAAGGCGGACTACATCGGCTTCCAGGTGCCGAATGAGTTCATCGTCGGCTACGGCCTCGACTACCGGCAGCAGTATCGCAACCTGCCCTACGTCGGCGTGCTGAAGCCCGAGGTGTATTCCAAAGCTGACTGAGACAAAAAGGAGGCGCCGCGCTTGACAACGGGAACCAGACGCCCGAACGGTTTTTTCTATCTGGCGATCCTGCTCGCCGTGTTTGCCCTCGTCAGCTATCTGACGCAGCCGAAGGCGGCGGAGCCGTCCTACGCGGAGATCCAGACGCTGTTCGCGCAGGAGAAGGTGGAAGCCGTCACCGTGACGGACACCACGCTGACGCTCAAGCTGCGCGAGGACGTGGACGGGGGAAAGACGCTGACCAAGGATATTTACAGCTTTGAGAAGTTCGACGAGGACTTCGGGGACGTCATCCGCTCACAGTACGCCGAGGGCATCCTCAAGGACTACGACTACCACGCCGACCACACGACGAACTACGTCGCGATGTTCCTGCCCTACGTCGTCGCGATCATCGGCATCGTCGTGATCGGGTACTTCCTCTCCATGCGCGCGAACGGCGGCGGGGGAGGAAACGGCGATCTCTCGCGCTTCGGCGCCGCGGCGGTGCAGCACGGGCGCAAGGCGTCCCGCACCGCGACCTTCGACGACGTGGCGGGCGCGGACGAGGAGAAGGAAGAATTGCAGGAGATCGTCGACTTTCTGCGCGAGCCGCAGAAGTTCATCGACCTCGGCGCGCGCATCCCCAAGGGCGTGCTGCTCGTCGGCCCCCCAGGCACGGGCAAGACGCTGCTCGCCCGCGCGGTGGCGGGGGAGGCGGAGGTGGAGTTCCTGTCCATCTCCGGCTCGGACTTCGTCGAAATGTACGTCGGCGTGGGCGCAAAGCGCGTGCGCGACCTCTTTGAACAGGCGAAGAAGGCGGCGCCCGCCATCGTCTTCATCGACGAGATCGACGCAGTGGGCCGCCAGCGCGGCACCGGACTCGGCGGCGGGCACGACGAGCGTGAGCAGACGCTCAACCAGCTCCTCGTGGAGATGGACGGCTTCGGCACGAACGAGGGCGTCGTCGTCATGGCGGCGACCAACCGCGCCGACATCCTCGATCCCGCGCTGCTGCGCCCCGGCCGCTTTGATCGGCAGGTCTACGTCGGCCTGCCCGATATCAAGGGCCGCGAGGAGATTCTGAAGATCCACACGAAGAACAAGCCGCTCGCGGAGGACGTCGATCTCAGGGCGGTCGCCCGCGGCACCTCCGGCTTCAGCGGCGCGGACCTCGAAAACCTCGCCAATGAGGCGGCGCTGCTCGCCGCGCGGCAGAATAAAAAATTCCTTGAGAAGAAGGACTTTGACGAGGCGGAGATCAAGGTCATCGCCGGACCGGAGAAGAAGAGCCGCGTCGTCACGCCGCAGGAGCGGAAGCTCACCGCGTACCATGAGGCGGGCCACGCCGTCGTCATGCGCGCGCTGCCGACGCACGACCCCGTGCACCAGATCACCATCGTCCCGCGCGGACAGGCGGGCGGCATGACCATCTCTCTGCCGGAGGAGGATCGCTCCTATCAGTCCAAGCGCTATATGGAGGAGCAGATCGTCTCGCTGCTCGGCGGCAGAGTGGCGGAGGCGCTGATGCTCGGAGACGTTTCCACCGGCGCGTCCAACGACATCCAGCGCGCGTCGCAGATCGCGCGGCGCATGGTCACGGTCTACGGCATGAGCGAGAAGCTTGGAGCGGTATCCTTTGAGTCGGGACACGACGAGATCTTCATCGGTCGCGAGATGGCGCGCGCCAAGCCCTATTCCGAGGAGGTCGCCGCGCAGATCGACGCCGAGGTCAAGCGCATCATCGACGAAGCTTACGGGCGCTGCGAGGCGATCCTCACCGCCGAGCGGGAGCACCTGATCGCGGTGGCGGAATTCCTGCTCCGAAACGAGACCATGAGCGCGGCGGAGTTCAACGCTGTTTTTGTGCAATCTGACTAATACAATTGTCCGTGAATCGCAGACAATCTTCTGCGATTGATCTGCATATAAGGTCATTTGTCCACGATACAAAGACAATGCTGACGCGATCGATGAATCGAAAACGCTGGCAAGGGGAGAAAATCCGTCGATTTTACCCCTTGCCAGCGCTCTTTGTTTGGTCTAAAATACCGATAATTGCGGGCGAATATATTTAATATTATGTGCGTCCGCGCTATGAAAGGAAGGAAAAAGAAATGAAGAAGGTATTTGCACTTGTCCTTGCGCTTGCGATGGTATTTGCGCTGGCCGCCTGCGGCGGCAGTTCCTCCGGCAGCAGCACCGGCACCTCCGCCCCCGCGGCGACCGAGAGCGCGTCCGGCGGCGTCGTGAAGATCGGCGTGTTTGAGCCGCAGACCGGCGACAACGGCGCCGGCGGCAAGCAGGAGATCCTCGGTATGCAGTATGCCAACTATGTCCAGCCCACCGTCGAGATCGGCGGCAAGACCTACGACGTCCAGCTGGAGATCGTCGATAACCGCACCACCGCCGAGAATGGCCCGTCCGCGGCGGCTGAGCTGATGAACCGCAACGTCTCCGTCGTCCTCGGCTCCTACGGCTCCGGCGTGTCCATGGCCGGCGGCGCGGTGTTCTCCGAGGCGGGCGTTCCCGCGATCGGCGTCACCTGCACCAACCCGCAGGTCACCTCCGACTGCGACGTTTATTTCCGCATCTGCTTCCTCGACCCGTTCCAGGGTACCGTCCTTGCCAACTACGCTTACAACACCCTCGGCGTGACCACCGCCTACACGCTGGCGATGCTCGGCAGCGACTATGACCAGGGCCTCGTCTATTACTTCACCGAGGCGTTCAAGGGCCTGGGCGGCACCGTCGTCAACGAGGACTTCCCCGAGGGCAGCGCGAACTTCGTCTCCTACATCAACAACGCCAAGTCCGCGGGCGCGGGCGTCATCTTCGCCCCCGTCTCCACCAACTACGCGCAGCTCATCATTGAGGCCGCCTCCGCGCAGGGCTTCGACGGCGCGCTGCTCGGCTCCGACACCTGGGACAACAACATGGTCGTTGAGAGCGCGCAGGGCAAGAACGTCGTCGTCGACATCACGACCTTCTATCAGGAGGGCGGCAACGCTGCGTTCGACTCCGGCATCAAGGAGTGGATCAACGCCAACGCCGACGCCAAGACCAACAACGGCGGCAACGACATGATCTCCGCCGTCACCGCTATGGGCTACGATGCCTACTTCACCGCGCTTGAGGCGCTCAAGGCCGCCGGCTCCGCCGAGCCTGCCGCCGTGCTCAAGGCGCTGCCCGGCGTCAGCTACACCGGCGTGTCCGGCCTGATCGAGTTCGACGAGGTTGGCGACGCGAAGCGTGACGCCGCCTACATCAAGACGGCGAACACCGAGACCGGCGAGTGGGATTTCGTCACCGTTCAGGGCGTCAACTGATCGACAGCTTCCATCACAGGCTCCGGCGAGGCGTTCGCCTCGCCGGAGCGTTTCCTTTTTCCTGAAACTATAGAAAGGGAGGAGCGCCTATATGCAAGGATTGCTTCCCTATTTTATCAACGGCATTTCCGTCGGCGGCCAGTACGCGCTGATCGCCATCGGTTATACGCTGGTATACGGTATCCTGCGCCTGATCAACTTCGCCCACGGCGACGTGTTCATGGTCGCGGGGCTGATCATGGTCTATTCGTCGGCGTCGCTGCCGATGTACCTCTCCATCCCGCTGGTGCTGATCCTCACCGTCGCGCTGGGCTTCACCATCGAGCGTCTGGCGTACAAGCCGCTGCGCACCGCGCCGCGTATGTCGCTGATGATCTCCGCCATCGGCGTGAGCTATCTGATCCAGAACCTCGCGTTCTACTTCACCGGCGGCCTGCCGCAGCCCGTCACCAACCCGATCCCGTGGATCTCGGAGAACGTGACGATCTTCGGCGAGTCCACCAAGCGCGTGACGCTGGTCACGCCGGTGCTGACCGCCGTCCTCGTCGTGGCGCTGGTGTACTTCATCAACCACACGAAGATCGGCATGGGTATGCGCGCCGTGTCCAAGGACTTTGAAACGGCACTGCTCATGGGCATCAAGATCAACGGCGTCATTTCCATGACCTTCGTGGTCGGCTCCTTCCTCGCCGCCGTCGGCGCGATGCTCTACTTCACGAACTACCCCTCCGTCGCCATTACCTCCGGCGGTATGCCGGGCCTGAAGGCGTTCGTGGCGGCGGTGTTCGGCGGCATCGGCTCGATCCCCGGCGCGGTGGTCGGCGCGTTCCTGATCGGCATTTCCGAGGAGATCATCAAGGGTCTCGGCTATTCGACCTTCTCCGACGCGTTCACCTTCGCGCTGCTGATCGTCGTGCTCTGCGTCCGTCCCACGGGTCTGTTCGGTGAGAAAGTCACCGACAAGGTGTAAGGGGGTGTGATGATGAAAAACATGAAACGCGAACATCTCATCACGATCATCATCCTCTTCTGCGTGCTGGTCGGCGCATTCGGGCTTGACGCGGCGCTGCCGAGCTATCACATTGCGATCAAGGTCGTGAAAAAGGCGTGCGTCTACTCGCTCGTCGCGGTGAGCATGAACCTTCTCAACGGCTTCACCGGCCTGTTTTCGCTGGGCCAGGCGGGCTTCATGCTGCTGGGCGCGTACTCCTACGCGATCCTCTGCATCCCCGTCGCCAAGCGCGCGGGCGTCTATCAGTATTTTGACGGTGGTATCGTGCAGTTCTCGCTGCCGGAGGTGTTCTCCGGCTTCCTCGGCGGCACGGTCGGCCCCGTCGTCGGCATGCTCTGCGCGCTGCTCTTCGGCGGCCTGCTGACGGCGCTGTGCGCGTACCTCATCGGCCTGCCGGTGCTGCGCCTCAAGAGCGACTACCTCGCCATCGCCACACTGGGCTTCGCGGAGATCCTCCGCGCGTTCTTCCAGTGGAACGCGCTGGGGCCCTTAACCAACGGCTCCAACCTGCTCAAGAACTACCCCGACCTCGGCGGCGCGGCAGCGTACATCATCCTCGTCGGCGTGTTCATCGCGGTGATCCTGCTGCTGGTGAACTCGACCTACGGCCGCGCGTTCATGGCGATCCGCGACGATGAGGTCGCGGCGGAGGCAATGGGCATCAACCTCGCCCATCACAAGCGCATGGCGTTCATCATCAGCTCGTTCTTCGCCGGCGTCGGCGGCGGCATGCTGGCGATGTATATGGGCACGGTGCAGGCGCTTTCCTTCAAGAGCGCCATGACCTATGAGATCCTGCTGGTCGTCGTCATGGGCGGCATCGGCTCCATCACCGGCTCGATCATCACGAGCTTCCTCTACATCGCGGGTCTGGAGTGGCTGCTGCGCGGCCTCGACTCCGGCACCTTCCTCGGCGTCACCTCGCCGATCTTCAAGAACGGCTTCCGCATGGCGATCGTGTCGGTCATCATTATGATCGTGGTGCTGTTCTTCCGCAAGGGCATCATGGGCGACCGTGAGCTGCCCGACCTGTTCCGGCCGCGCAAAAAGGCGGCAAAGAAGGGGGGCGACGCCAAATGAGTGAAAACGTACTGAAGCTGGAAAACATCACCATGCAGTTCGGCGGCGTCGTCGCCGTGGACAACCTCAGCATGGAGATCGACAAGGGCGAGATCGTCGCCCTGATCGGGCCCAACGGCGCGGGCAAGACCACCGCGTTCAACACCATCACCGGCGTCTATGAGCCGACCAACGGACAGGTCAGCTTCCTCGGCAAGCCCATCGTGCGCAACCATCCGCAGGGCAAGATGAAGAAGGCATACAAGGGCGCGGAGGCGGAGAAATTCGCCCAGCAGCCCGTGCTGAACCCCACGCCGGACAAGATCACGGCGCTCGGCATGGCGCGTACGTTCCAGAACATCCGCCTGTGGAAGACGCAGACCGTGTTCGACAACGTGCTCATCGCCAAGCATATGCTGCGCACATCCAACGTGTTCTCCGCCACCTTCCGCCTCAACCGCGCGGAGGAGGCAAAGCAGCGTGAGGAGGTCGCGGAGCTGCTGGAGATCGTCGGGCTGTCCGACGTGAAGAACGAGCTGGCGACCAGCCTGCCCTACGGCAAGCAGCGCCGGCTGGAGATCGCCCGCGCGCTCGCGACGCAGCCGAAGCTGCTGATGCTCGACGAGCCGGCGGCGGGCATGAACCCGCAGGAGACGGACGAGCTGACCGCGTTCATCGCCCGCATCCGCAAGGACTTTGACATGACCATCCTGCTCATCGAGCACCACATGGATCTGGTCATGGACATCTCCGACCGCATCTACGTCATCGACTTCGGCAAGCTGATCGCCAGCGGCACGCCGGAGGTCATCCAGAACGATCAGCGCGTCATCGACGCGTATTTGGGGGTGGAAGAGGATGCTTAAAATCGAAAACCTCCAGGTCGCCTACGGCGGCATCCAGGCGCTGCGCGGCATCAGCCTCGAGGTGCCGGACGGCAAGATCGTCACCCTGATCGGCGCGAACGGCGCGGGCAAGTCGACCACGCTGCGCACGATCTCGGGTCTCGTCAAGGCGAGCGGCGGCTCCATTACCTACGACGGCACGGAGCTGCTGGGCATGCCCATCAACAAGATCCTCGAAGCGGGCATCGCGCAGGTGCCCGAGGGGCGCCGCGTGTTCGCGAACCTCACGGTGCTGGAAAACCTCAAGGCGGGCGCCTACCTCCGCAAGGACAAGGACGGCATCCAGAAGGACATCCAGTGGGTGTACGAGCTGTTCCCGCGTCTTGAGGAGCGCTCGTGGCAGCTGGCGGGCACGCTCTCCGGCGGCGAGCAGCAGATGCTGGCGGTCGGCCGCGGCCTGATGTCCCGCCCCAAGGTGCTGATGATGGACGAGCCCTCGCTCGGCCTCGCGCCGCTGGTGGTGCAGGGCATCTTCGACATCATCCGCGAGATCAACCGCCAGGGCGTGACGATCCTGCTGATCGAGCAGAACGCCAACATGGCGCTCAAGACCGCCGACCTCGCCTACGTGCTGGAAACCGGCACGATCACGATGCAGGGCACCGGCGCGGAGCTGCTGGCGAACGAGAGCGTCAAGGAAGCGTATCTGGGCAAGAAGCGGAAGTGACGGCATATGGACTACCGCATCATCGACGGGGCGGACGAATTGCGCCTCGATGAGGTGTTGCGCCTTTTGAGCCTGACGTATTGGGCAAACCAACGCTCTGCGGAACAGGTCGAGCGATCCATGCGCCACTCATCCTGCTACGGCGTCCGGTTGGGTGACGAACTGGTCGGCTTTGCCAGAGTCATCAGCGACTATGCGACCACCTACTACCTCTGCGACGTCATCATTGACCCGACGTACCGGAATAGGGGATTGGGAACGGCGCTGGTGTCGTATATCGAGTCGCGTCCCGAATATGCAGGGCTGCGCGGCGTCCTCATCACAAGGGACGCCCATGCGCTCTACGAAAAGTTCGGCTACTGCGTCCTGAACGGCAGAGCCATGGTGAAATCCCTGAACTGCTGAAAGAAAACAAACAGCGCCTTCCTCGATTGGCCGAGGAAGGCGCTGTTTGCGAGCATATGGTTTTTATCCCCTTGGAGCGCACATCACGTCGACGACGCCTTCCAGCGCGTCGCTGGTCATCTCCTCGATCCTGCCCTCGTCCACGAGCTTTGCCAGCGTCGGGTCGATGGGCATCTGCGCGAGCAGCGCAAGGCCGTGGCGGCGCGCCGCCTCCTCGGTCTTGCCCTCGCCGAACAGAGAGATCTTTTTGCCGCAGTCGGGGCAGGCGACATAGCTCATGTTCTCGACGAGGCCGACGATGGGCACGCCCATCTTCTCCGCCATCTTGACCGCCTTCTCGACGACCATGCTCACCAGCTCCTGCGGCGAGGTGACGACCACGATGCCGTCCAGCGGGATCTGCTGGAACACGTTCAGCGACACGTCGCCGGTTCCCGGGGGCATATCGACCAGCAGGAAGTCTACGTCCCAGATGACGTCGGTCCAGAACTGGCCCACCACGCCGCCGATGACCGGGCCGCGCCAGATGACGGGATCGGTCTCGTCGTCCAGCAGGACGTTGATGCTCATGACCTGTACGCCGCCCTCGCTGACGCAGGGGAGCAGCGCGTTCTCGGTGCCGACCGCCTTTTCGTGGATGCCGAACGCCTGCGGGATGGAGGGGCCGGTCACGTCCGCGTCCATGATGCCGACGGCGTAGCCGCGGCGGCGCAGCAGCACAGCGAGTTGGCTCGTCACCATGCTCTTGCCGACGCCGCCCTTGCCGGACACGACGCCGTACACGCGGCGCACGTGCGCCTCGGGGTGATGCTCCTTGAGGAACGACTGCGGCGCGGTGCGCGATGAGCAGTCCTTTCCGCAGGTGGAGCAGTTGCTCGTGCAGTTTTCTACAGCTTCGCTCATGTTGGTTCTCCTTATTATAATGTAAGAATATTGACGTTGTCCCTGCCTGCCAGATACGCCGCCTCGCGGTGCTGGCAGGTGAGCAGGAGGATCTGCCGTGTCTCCGCGACGCGGAGCAGCAGGTCGAGCGCGGCCTTGCAGCGCGCGTCGTCGAAGTTGATGAGCGCGTCGTCCAGCACCAGCGGGATGTGCCTGTCCTCCGGCAGCACCATGTCGCAGATGGCGAGGCGTACCGCGAGGTAGAGCTGGTCGCTCGCGCCCTGGCTGAGCAGCGCCGCGTCGTGCGCGACGCTCGCGCCCGCCTCGGTGGTCAGCGCGCGGAACGAGCGGTCGAGCGCCACGGCGTCGTACTTGCCGCCGGTCAGCGCGGCGAAATACGCCGCGGCGCGTTTGCCGAGCGCGGGGGAGAAGCGGCTTTGCAGCGACCCGTTCGCGTGATCGAGCGTTTCCATCGCCAAAGCAATGGCGTCGTATTCGTCCTGCGCCGTCTCGAGCCGTTCGCGCTTCTGCGCGAGCGCCGTCTCCAGCTCGCCCGCGTCGCCGACGGAGCGCAGCCGCCCTGCCGTGTAGTCGACGCGGCTCTGTGCCTCCGCGCGCCGCTCCAGAATGCGCTCCAGCTCATAGCTCAGCGCCTCGCGGGGGCGCTCGGGACGCTTGACGGCGAAGGCGGGCACCTCCTTGAGATCCGGCGCGGGGTGGGTTTCGTAATACTGCCGCTTGCTCCGCGCATCCGCCTCGACCTGCGCCAGCGTGTCGTAGCGCGCGAGATTCTCGTGTACGTACGCTCTTGCGCTCGCTTCGTCGCCCGCGGGAACGTCGGCATAGACCGCCTCCATCGTGCGTTCACGCTGCGCCTTCAGGACCCCGCAAGCGGCGTCCGCCTCGCGCAGCGCCTCCGTCAGCGCGTCGAGCTGCTGCTGATACGCCTTTTGCTGTCGGCCGCCGCGCCGCAGCTCCAGCGCGAAGAGCGCCGCGAACGCGGGCGCCGCGACGATCGCCCAACGCATGGCGGGCGGGAGCAGCGGCGTAGAAAGCAGCGAAAGGGCCGCGAGCGCGATACATATGATGAATAATACCAGCCACAGGAACGCGAGTCCCCTCAGCGCGCGCGGCTTCGGCGTCCTGCGGTATTCGCCCAGCGACGCTTCGGCGTCCTGCCGACTTTTCTCGGCGTCCTTCGCCTGCCGCATGAGATCGTCGACCGCGTACAGCCGGCCGCGGTTTTCCTCCAGCGTCTCCCGCGACGGAACGTGTGTGTCCTCCAGCATCCGCCGGATGATCCGCGCCTCGCGTTCCGCGTGTTCCGCGTCGTGCTTCGCCTGCGCCCGCGCAAGGTATTGCTCGCGCCGGTCGGCGAGGTCGTGCGTTTTGAGGTCGGCGCGAAGCGCGTCTTCCTGCTCGCGCAGCGCTGCGATCATAGTCTCCGCTTCGCTTTGCTCCGCCTGCAAGCGGCGCAGCTCCGCAAGCGCCGCCTCGTCCGACTCGATCTCGCGTTCCAGCGCGGGGATCTGTCCGTTGCGGGCGTTGGAACGCCGCGCGTTGAGCTGCTTTTTAAGAGCCGCGGCAGCCTCCGAATAGGACCGTCCCTCCTCGCCGGTGGTGATAAGCGCGGCAATGCGCCGCTCCAGCTCGGCGTCGGGGTCGATGGAAAGGCTGCTCTGGCGGACGAACGCGCTGCGCTCGTAGACCTCGCGCGGCACGCCGAGCAGCGTTTCGCCGCAATCGAAACCTGTCAGCCCCGGTATCTCGTCACCCGTACCGGCATAGGTCGCGGAAAAACGCCCCATCGGGCTGTTTGCCCGCGCGGTGTCACGCCGCAGCGTGATCGCGCCGTATACCTCCGTATCAAGGTCTAATGTACCCTGCATCGGCGCGCCCGACCAGGGCAGATAGCGGCTTTTATCGGCCAGCGTTCCGCGTTCGCGTGTCGGGATCCCGTAGAGCATCGTCCGAAGGAATGCCGACAGCGTTGACTTTCCGGACTCATTTGGCGATTCAATGATATTCAGACCCGGCGCAAGGGAGAGCGAGCGCCGCTCCAATGTGCCGAAGGTCGCGTCAAGCCTCTGAAACCGCATTCGCACACCTCCTTCAGAAAGGCGACACATAGTATAACATATCGCCTTTGATTTGTCTTTATCGAACCACGAAAAATTTTTGAAAAAACGTGAAAAAAGGTCTTGACAAATCATTATAAGACGAGTATAGTAACGACTGTTCCGCGGTTGAGCCGAAAGGCGAGACCAAACGAGCGAGTACCTTGTAAATTAAACAACGAAGAAATGACAAAAGCACCAGAGTTCGGTGTGAGAGATCACACTGAAAAGAGA
>JBGVBS010000035.1:0-46345 GCA_045225715.1 Oscillospiraceae bacterium | reverse complement strand
GGCCGCATCGGCATCAAGGTTTGGATCTACAAAGGCGAGGTCCTCACCCAGACGCTGCGCACCACCCCGCGCACGCTGGACACCACCAAGCCCTACGAGGAGCGCCGCGAGCGTCGTCCTCGCCGCGACGGCGACCGTCGTCCCCGCCGCGATGGCGATAACCGCAACGGCGGCTTCCGCCGCGACGGCAACCGTCCGCAGGGCCAGGGCGGCTTCAACCGCAACAACAATGGCGGCAATCGTCCGCAGGGCCCTCGTCCCCAGGGCGATCGTCCGCAGGGCGGCTTCCGTCCCCGCACTGAGAACAAGGAAGGAGGCGCGCAGTAATGCTGCTCCCGAAAAGAGTCAAATATCGCCGTCAGCAGCGCGGCCGCCTCACCGGCAAGGCGATGAGAGGCAACACCGTCACGTACGGTGAGTTTGGCCTCGTCGCGCTGGATCCCGCGTGGATCACCAGCAACCAGATCGAAGCCGCCCGTATCGCGATGACGCGTTACACCAAGCGCGGCGGTCAGGTCTGGATCAAGATCTTCCCCGACAAGCCCGTTACCCAGAAGCCCGCTGAGACCCGTATGGGTTCCGGTAAGGGCTCCCCGGAGTACTGGGTTGCCGTAGTCAAGCCCGGCCGTGTCATGTTTGAGATCGCCGGCGTCCCCGAGGAGACCGCCCGCGAGGCGCTTCGTCTGGCCAGCCACAAGCTGCCCATCCGCACGAAGATCGTCAAGCGCGAGGATGCTCCCGAAACCGAGAAAGCAGGTGAATGAGAATGAAGGCAAGTGAAGTTCGTTCCATGAGCGTTGCCGAGCTCAACACCAAGCTCGATTCTCTCAAGAAGGATCTTTTCCTCCTGCGCATGCAGCACGCCACCAACCAGCTCGACAACCCCCAGAAGCTCGTCGAGACGAAGCGTGACATCGCAAGAGTCAAGACCGTGATCCGTGAGAAGGAGGAGAAGTAACATGGAAGAGAATAGAACGTCCTCCCGTAAGGTGCGTGTGGGCAAGGTCGTCTCCGACAAGATGGACAAGACCGTCGTCGTCGCGATCGCTGACCGCGTCGCGCATCCTCTGTACAAGAAGATCGTCGGCCGCACCTATAAGCTCAAGGCCCACGATGAGAACAACGAGTGTGGTATCGGCGATACCGTCAAGGTGATGGAGACCCGTCCGCTGTCCAAGGACAAGCGCTGGCGCGTGGTCGAGATCGTCGAGAAGGCCAAGTAAGGAGGTACCGGAACAATGATTCAACAGGAAACTTTCCTGAAGGTCGCTGACAACACCGGCGCCAAGGAAATCAAGTGCATCCGCGTTCTGGGCGGCTCCAGCCGTAAGTACGGCAACATCGGCGACGTCATCGTGGCGTCCGTCCGCAAGTCCACCCCCGGCGGCCAGGTCAAGAAGGGCGAGGTCGTCCGCGCCGTGATCGTCCGCAGCGCCAAGGGCGTCCGTCGTGCCGACGGCACCTACGTTCGCTTCGACGAGAACGCCGCCGTCCTCATCAAGGAAGACAAGAACCCCCGCGGCACCCGTATCTTTGGGCCCGTCGCCCGCGAGCTGCGCGACAAGGATTACATGAAGATCCTGTCCCTCGCTCCGGAAGTTGTTTAAGGAGGGGCTAAGGAATGGCTATGAATGTCAAGAAGGGCGACACCGTCGTCGTCCTGTCCGGCAAGGACAAAGGCAAGCAGGGCAAGGTGCTTGGCACCGTCCCCAGCGAAGATAAGGTCGTCGTCGAAGGCGTCAACATGGTGACCTGCCACGTCAAGCCCCGTCGTCAGGGCGAGACCGGCGGCATCGTGAAGCGCGAAGCGGCTCTCTATGCGTCCAAGGTGCAGGTCGTCTGCCCGAAGTGCAAGAAGGGCACCCGCGTCGCCCACAAGATCGAGAACGGCAAGAAGACCCGCGTGTGCAAGCACTGCGGCGCTGAGCTTTAAGAAAGGAGTAAGCTGCAATGGCAAGACTGAAAGAACAGTATAAAGCGGACATTGCGCCGGCTCTTTTCAAGAAGTTCGGTTACAAGTCCGTCATGGAAGTGCCCCGCATTGAGAAGGTCGTCGTAAACGTCGGCTGCGGCGAGGCCCGTGACAACGCGAAGGTGCTCGACGCCGTCGTGCGCGACATCTCCACCATCACCGGCCAGAAGGCCGTTATCACCAAGGCAAAGAAGTCCGTTGCGAACTTCAAGATCCGTGAAGGTATGCCCATCGGCGCGAAGGTTACCCTCCGCGGCGACAAGATGTGGGAGTTCCTGGATCGTCTCTTCAACGTGGCGCTTCCCCGTGTCCGCGACTTCCGCGGCATCAGCGCCAACGCTTTCGACGGCCGCGGCAACTATGCCCTCGGCATCAAGGAGCAGCTGATCTTCCCCGAGATCGAGTACGACAAGGTCGACAAGATCCGCGGCATGGACATCGTCATCTGCACCACCGCCAAGACCGATGAAGAGGCTCGCGAGCTGCTGACCCTGGTCGGCGCGCCGTTCGAGCGTTAAGGAGGAAGAACCATGGCAAAGACTTCTATGAAGATCAAGCAGGCCCGTCCTGCCAAGTTCTCCAGCCGCCGCTACAACCGCTGCAAGCTGTGCGGCCGTCCCCACGCGTATCTGCGCGACTACGGCGTCTGCCGTATCTGCTTCCGCGAGCTCGCCTATAAGGGCGAGATCCCCGGCGTCAGAAAGGCTTCTTTCTGATCAACAAACATATTTACAACGCCTTTGATATGGGGCGTGGACTGCGAAAGGTCTCCTATAATTACCAAATTATAGGAGATACCTCGCGGCCGAAACGGGTAAAACCCGTAACTCTAAACTAGGAGGAAACACAGAAATGCATATCACAGACCCCATTGCGGATATGCTTACCCGCATCCGCAACGCAAACAATGCAAGACATGAAACCGTTGATGTTCCCGCCTCGAACATGAAGAAGAGCATCGCTCAGATCCTGCTCGACGAGGGCTATATCAAGAGCTTTCAGGTCGAAGACGACGGCGTACAGGGCATGATCCACATCACGCTCAAGTACAACGGCAAGGACAAGGTCATCACCGGCCTTCGCCGCGTTTCCAAGCCGGGCCTTCGCGTCTACGTCGGCGCGGATGAGCTTCCCCGCGTGCTCCGCGGCCTCGGCGTCGCCATCGTCTCCACATCCAAGGGCGTCATGACCGACAAGGCCGCTCGCGCGGCGCACGTCGGCGGCGAAGTCCTGGCGTTCGTGTGGTAAGGAGGGCAGAGAACAATGAGTCGTATTGGTAGAATGCCCGTTGCCATCCCCGCCGGTGTTGAGGTCAACATCGCGAACGGCAACCTTGTCACCGTCAAGGGCCCGAAGGGCACCCTGACCCAGCAGTTTGACGCTGCAATGACCATCAAGCAGGAAGGCGCTGAGATCCATGTTTCCCGTCCGAACGACGAGAAGGAGAACCGCGCTCTGCACGGCCTGACCCGCGCCCTGCTGCACAACATGGTCGTCGGTGTGACCGAGGGTTACAAGAAAGAACTCGATATCAACGGCGTCGGCTACCGTGCCGCCAAGGACGGCAAGAAGCTCGTCCTGACCATCGGTTATTCTCATCCGGTCGAGATCGAGGACACCGCGGACGTTCAGACCGAGGTCCCCAATCCCAACCACATCGTTGTCGTGGGCTGCGACAAGCAGAAGGTCGGCCAGTTTGCCGCCGAGCTGCGCGAGAAGCGCCCGCCTGAGCCGTATAAGGGCAAGGGCATCAAGTACACGGATGAGGTCATCCGCCGCAAGGTCGGTAAGACCGGCGTGAAGAAATAAGGAGGTGTGCCGAAATGATCAAAAGACCCGATACGAAAGCGCAGCGCTTAAAGCGTCATAAGAGAGTCCGTTCCAAGGTCTCCGGCACCCCCGAAAGACCCCGCCTGAACGTATTCCGCAGCGAGAAGAACATCTATGCCCAGATCATCGACGACGTCGCCGGCAACACGCTTGTTGCGGCTTCCTCGCTCGACAAGGAGATCGAGGGCAACGGCGGCAACAAGACCGCGGCGCGCGCGGTCGGCAAGCTGATTGCCGAGCGTGCCAAGGCGAAGGGCATCGACACGGTCGTGTTCGACCGCGGCGGTTACCTGTATCACGGCCGTGTTGCAGAGCTGGCCGAGGGCGCCCGTGAGGGCGGTCTGGAATTCTAAGGGAGGAGGAAAGAGAAATGCCCAGATTTGAAAGAGAACAAAGCGAATACATGGAAAAGCTCGTTTTCCTCAACCGTGTTTCCAAGACCGTGAAGGGCGGCCGCGTGGCGAAGTTCTCCGCGCTGATGGTCGTCGGCGACGGCAAGGGCAAGGTCGGCTACGGCCTTGGCAAGGCTTCCGAAGTTCCCGAGGCGATCCGCAAGGGTCTCGAGGCTGCGAAGAAGAACATGATCACCGTCACGCTCGAGGGTACCACCATTCCCCACGAGACCATCGGTGAGTTCGGCGCGGGCCGCGTGCTGCTCAAGCCCGCCGCTCCCGGTACCGGCGTCATCGCCGGCGGCGCGGTGCGTGCGGTTGTCGAGGCTGCGGGCATCAAGGATATCCGTACCAAGTGCCTGCGCTCCAACAACCCCAACAACGTCGTTGGCGCGGCGTTCGAGGGTCTCCGTTCCATGCGCAATGCCCAGCAGGTCGCTCAGACCCGCGGCAAGACCGTGGAAGAGATCAAAGGTTAAGGAGGCTCAAACATGGCGAATTTGAAAGTTGAGCTCGTCAAGAGCCTGAACGGCAGACACGACAAGCACATCGCGACTGCCAATTCCATGGGCCTGCGCCGCATCGGCGACTGCAGCGTCCAGCCCGACAACGATCAGACCCGCGGCAAGATCGCCCAGATCGGCTATCTGCTCAAGGTCAGCGAAGAAAAGTAAGGAGGAGATGTCGGAATGAAACTTCATGAACTGTCTCCTGCTGCCGGTTCCAATAAAGAGGCCTATCGCAAGGGCCGCGGCAATGGCAGCGGCAACGGCAAGACCGGCGGCCGCGGTCACAAGGGTCAGAAGGCCCGCAGCGGCGGCGGCGTCCGCATCGGTTTCGAAGGCGGCCAGATGCCTCTGACCCGCACGACCCCGAAGCGTGGCTTCAACAACATTTTTGCGAAGCCGTTTGAGATCATCAACCTGAACGCGCTCAATCGTTTTGAGGACGGCGAGACTGTCACCGCAGAGGCGCTGCTTGCCAAGGGCATCCTGTCCAAGTGCGAATACGGCTACAAGGTGCTCGGCAATGGTTCCGTCAACAAGAAGGTCACCGTACAGGCATCTGCGTTTTCCCAGTCCGCGAAGGAAGCCATCGAGGCGGCTGGCGGAAAGGCAGAGGTGGTCTAAGTGATCCAGACGATTCGCAAAGCCTGGGGTGTGCCCGAGCTGCGGAAGAAGATCATCTTTACGATCATGATCCTGCTCATCTTCCGCCTCGGCAATGCGATCCCGGTTCCCTATGTCAACACGGAGCTGCTCCAGCAGTATCTGGACGGCATGAGCACCACGGTGCTGGGGCTCTACAACGTGATGTCCGGCGGCGCGTTCGCTCAGGCGACCGTGTTTGCCCTCGGCGTCCAGCCGTATATCAACAGCTCCATCATCATCCAGCTGCTGACCATCGCCATCCCCGCTCTCGAGCGTCTTGCCCGTGACGGCGGCGAGGCCGGCAAAAAGAAGATCGCGTCCATCACGCGCTATGCGACGGTCGCCATCGCCCTGCTTCAGGGTCTCGGCTACTATATGCTGATGCGCAACTACGGCATTCTGGAGCAGTCCGGCTTCTGGCAGGCTCTGGTCATCATCGTGTCGTTTGTGGCGGGCTCGAGCTTCGTGATGTGGCTTGGCGAGCAGGTCAATGAGTTCGGTATCGGCAACGGTATCTCCATCATCCTGTTCGCGGGCATCGTCTCCCGTGTGCCGACCATGGTTTCGGCGGCTCGCAACTATATCCTCACCGCGGAGAATACGGGCCTTGCCTGGCTCTATATGATCCTCCTCGCCATCGGTATGCTGCTGCTGATCATCCTGATCGTGCACGTCAGCGCCGCTGAGCGCCGCATCCCCGTCCAGTACGCCAAGCGTCAGGTCGGCCGCAAGATGTACGGCGGTCAGGCGTCCACCCTTCCGATGAAGGTCAATATGTCCGGCGTTCTTCCCGTCATCTTCGCGCAGAGCATCGCGTCCCTGCCGGCGACGGTTGCGGCATTCCTGCCCAAGCCCGCCGAGGGCAGCTTCGGCGCGGCGTTCCTGAACGCCATTGACACAAAGTCGGTGCTGTACCTGGTCGTCTACTTCATGATGATCATCGGTTTCAGCTACTTCTACGCCACCATCCAGTTCAATCCCGTTGAGATCTCCAACAACCTGAAGCGTCAGGGCGGCTTCATTCCGGGCTTCCGTCCAGGTAAGCCGACCAGCGACTTCATTGCGAAGGTGCTCTCGAAGGTCACGCTGTTTGGCGCTATCTATCTCGGTATCGTTGCGATCGCGCCGCTGATCGTCGGTAAGGCCATCGGCAACAACGCGCTCGCTATCGGCGGTACGTCCGTCATCATCGTGGTAGGCGTCGCACTGGAAACGGTGCAGGTGCTTGAGAACCAGATGCTGATGCGTCAGTACAAGGGCTTCCTTGAATAAAGGAGAGAAGAGATGAATCTGATTTTATTGGGCGCTCCGGGCGCAGGCAAGGGCACACAGGCTGCTATCCTCGCCAGGGAGCTGAGCATTCCGACCATCTCCACCGGCAACATTCTCCGCGCGGCAGTCGCCAGCGGCAGCGAGCTGGGCAAGCAGGCGAAGGCCTGCATGGAGAGCGGTGCGCTGGTGTCCGATGAGATCATCATCGGCATCATCCGCGATCGTCTTGCCGAATCCGACTGTGCGAACGGGTACATCCTCGACGGTGTACCCCGCACCATCGGCCAGGCGGAGGCGCTGGAAGAGAACGGTATTAAGTTTGACCATGTGATTTCCATGGAGATCTCCGACGAGACGATCATGGAGCGCATGAGCGGGCGGCGCGTCTGCCCGAAGTGCGGTGCGAGCTATCACATCGTCGCAGTTCCCCCCAAGGCGGCGGGCATCTGCGATGAGTGCGGCAGCGAACTCATCACGCGCAAGGATGATGCCCCCGAGACCGTCAAAGCGCGTCTCGCGGTCTATCATAAGGAGACGGAACCCCTCAAGGACTTCTACCAGTCCCGCGGCGTTCTGTATCCGGTGGAGGATCAAGGCTCCGTCGAAGCCACCTCCGCGGCGATCCTCAAGCTGCTGAAGGAGTAATCGCATGATTACCCTGAAATCGGCGCGGGAGATCGAATTGATGCGCCGGGCGGGAAAAATTACCGCGGCTGCCCGTGCTTTGGCAGGGGAAATGGTAAAGCCCGGCGTAACAACCCGAGAGATCGACAAAGCAGTACACCGTTTCATCAAGTCACAGGGCGCCGAGCCGTCGTTTCTGAACTACAACGGCTACCCCGCAAGCGTGTGCATTTCCGTGAACGATGAGATCATCCACGGCATCCCGGGCCCCCGGGTGCTTGAGGAGGGAGACATCGTCAGCGTGGACGTGGGCGCGTATATCGGGGGCTTCCACGGCGACTGTGCGGCGACCTACGCCTGCGGAAGAATTTCCGAAGAGGCGCAGCGGCTCATCGACGTGACGCGCCAGAGCTTTTTCGAAGGCATCCGATATGCCCGCGAAGGCTGCCGCGTCTCGGACATCGGCCACGCGGTGCAGGAGTATGTGGAGAAGAACGGCTTCTCCGTCGTGCGGGAATATGTCGGCCACGGCGTCGGCAGAAATATGCACGAGAGTCCCGAGGTGCCGAATTACGGCGCACCCGGTCACGGCCCCAAGCTCCTGCGCGGCATGACCATCGCGGTCGAGCCCATGGTCAACGCCGGCGCGGCGGCGATCCGGCAGATGCCGGACGGCTGGACGGTCAAAACGGCCGACGGCAAGTACGCCGCGCACTATGAAAACTCCCTCCTCATCACAGCAGGCGAACCGGAGCTTCTGACGGTTCCCACTCCCTGAGGTGTGCGATGGAGATCATGAGAGCGCATCTGGTCGAGGCGACAGCCGGACGCGAGCGGGGAAAGCTCTTCTACGTCATGGATACGGACGGGGAGTACCTGTTTCTCGCGGACGGCAAAAGCCGCCGGGTGGAGGCGCCGAAGCGGAAAAAGTGCAAGCACGTCCGCTTCATCGCCGACACGGGCGACCGCGTCGCCACTAAAATCAGAGAGAATGAAAAAATAACCAACAGCGAACTTCGCAAATCTATCGCATCGTACAGCGGTGCAGATCATTCCGACCAGGAGGGATAACACTTGGCAAAATCCGACATGATCGAAGTGGAGGGCGTAGTGGTCGAATCCCTGCCCAACACCACATTCCAGGTAGACATCGGAAACGGCCATACGATTTTGGCCCACATTTCCGGCAAGCTCAGAATGAATTTCATCAGGATCCTGCCCGGTGACAAGGTCACGGTGGAGATGTCCCCGTATGACCTGACCCGCGGTCGGATCACATGGCGAACGAAATAATTGGAGGTTTCAGACATGAAAGTAAGACCGTCCGTGAAGCCCATGTGCGAGAAGTGCAAGATCATTCGCCGCAAAGGCCGTGTCATGGTCATCTGCGAGAATCCGAAGCACAAGCAGCGCCAGGGTTGAGACTGAATTGGAGGTAAATTAAATGGCACGTATTGCCGGTATTGACCTGCCGAAGGACAAGCGAATCGAAATCGGTTTGACTTACATCTACGGCATTGGCAGAAAGAGCGCCTGCGACATCCTCGAAAAGGCTGGCGTAGATCCCGATATCCGCGTCAAGGATCTGTCCGACGCGGACGAAGCAAAGCTGCGTGAGGTCATCGACCACGGCTATATCGTCGAGGGCGACCTGCGCCGTCAGACCGCGCTGGACATCAAGCGCCTGAGCGAGATCGGCTGCTATCGCGGCACCCGTCATCGCCGCGGCCTGCCCGTCCGCGGTCAGCGCAGCAAGACCAACGCGCGTACCCGCAAGGGCCCGAAGAAGACCATTGCGAACAAGAAGAAGTAAGGAGGGAGAATAGAAAATGGCTAACGCTAAAGCTGGCGGCAAGAAGGTCATCCGCCGTCGTCGTGAAAAGAAGAACGTAGAACGCGGCCAGGTCCATATCCGTTCTTCCTTCAACAATACCATGGTCACTGTGACCGATTCTCAGGGCAACGCCCTTTCCTGGGCTTCCTCCGGCGGACTCGGTTTCCGCGGCAGCAAGAAGTCCACGCCGTTTGCCGCGCAGAGCGCCGCCGAGACGGCTGCGACTGCCGCCATGGAGCACGGCCTCAAGACCGTCGAGGTCTTTGTCAAGGGCCCCGGCCAGGGCCGTGAAGCCGCGATTCGTGCCCTTCAGGCCGTCGGCCTCGAGGTCACGATGATCAAGGACGTCACCCCCATCCCGCACAACGGCTGCCGTCCCCCGAAGCGCCGCCGCGTCTGATGAAGAAGGAGGAAGTAAACAATGGCTAAGAATCAACAGCCCATCGTGAAGCGCTGCAGAGCGCTGGGCATTTCTCCTGCGGCTATGGGCTACACGGGCAAGACCAAGTCCGAGAGCAACCGCAATCCCAAGGGTCAGATGCGCCGTAAGCAGAGCGAATATGCCCGCCAGCTCAACGAAAAGCAGAAGGTCAAGTTCGTCTACGGCATCCTGGAAAAGCAGTTCCGTGAATACTATGAGAGCGCTTCGAAGGCGCAGGGCCAGACCGGCGAGGTCATGCTCAGCACCATTGAGCGCCGTCTGGACAACGTCGTGTACCGTCTCGGCTTCGCCATGACCCGTCGTGAGGCGCGTCAGGCCGTCAGCCACGGTCACTTCACCGTCAACGGCAAGCGCGTCAATATCCCGTCCTACCTGATCAAGGTCGGCGACGTGATCGAGGTCTGCGAGAAGAGCCGCCAGTCCGCTATGTTCAAGCGCCTGACCGGCGAGGACGCTCCCATCTTTACCGTCCCGACGTGGCTCGAGAAAGAGAAGAATGCGCTCAAGGGCACGGTCGTTCGTATGCCCGCCCGCGAGGACATCGATCTCCCGATCGAGGAGCACCTGATCGTCGAGTTGTACTCGAAGTAATCGGAACACCCTCATCGCTTTTTTCCCATGGCTATTCAATGGCCGTAAACTGAATAAGGAGGGTAACTGCTTTGATTGAAATTGAAAAGCCTCAGATCGAGTGCATGGAAGATCCGGAAAACGGTACCTATGGCAAGTATGTAGTGGAACCCTTGGAGCGGGGCTACGGCATTACGCTCGGCAACGCGCTGCGGCGTATCATGCTTTCGTCCCTGCCTGGAACGGCAGCTACCACGATCAAGATTGCGGGTGTGCAGCATGAGTTCTCCACCATCCCCGGCGTTAAGGAAGACGTGACGGAGATCGTGCTGAACATCAAGAGCCTGATTGCCAAGCTTGAGGGCAGCGACAGCGTCAAGACCGTCTATATTGAGGCGGTCGGTCCCTGCGAGGTCACCGCTGGTGACATCAAGGGCGACAGCGAGGTCGAGATCCTCAATCCGGAGCTGCACATCGCCACGCTGGACGCGGGCGCGACGCTCAATATGGAGATCACGCTCAGCCACGGGCGCGGCTACGTTCCCGCAGACCGCAACAAGCCCGCGCAGACGATCATCGGCCTTCTCCCGGTCGATTCGATCTATACTCCTGTCTACAAGGTCAACTACACGGTGGAGAACACTCGTGTGGGCAATATGACCGACTTCGACAAGCTGACGCTTGAAGTGTGGACGGACGGTACGATCTCGCCGCGCGACGCGGTATCTTTGGGCGCGAAGATCCTCTGCGACCACTTCACGCTCTTTACCGACCTCAGCGACACGATGAGCACGCGCTCCACCGTCGTGGAGAAGGCGGAGGCGCAGCGAGACAAGGTGCTGGAGCTCACCATCGAGGAGCTCGACCTGTCCGTGCGCAGCTTCAACTGCCTCAAGCGCGCGAACATCAACACCGTTGAGGATCTGATCTCCAAGACCGAGGACGACATGATGAAGGTGCGCAACCTTGGCCGCAAGTCGCTCGAAGAGGTCATCAACAAGCTCGCTATGATGGGCCTGTCGCTCGCCAGCGAGGAAAACAACTAACTGATTTCGATTCCGTAAGGAGGGAAACGATATGCCCGGAACCCGTAAGCTCGGCAAGACCACCGATCAGCGCCTTGCGATGCTCCGCCAGCAGGTCACCGATTTCCTGGACAACGGCAAGATGGAGACCACCGTCACCCGCGCCAAGGAGATCAAGCCCCTCGCCGAGAAGATGATCACCCTCGGCAAGAAGGGCGACCTCGCCGCTTACCGTCAGGCGATGGCGTTCATCACCCGTGAGGACGTTGCCAAGAAGGTCTTCAAGGAGATTGCTCCCGGCTACTCGGAGCGCAACGGCGGCTATACCCGCATCACGCGCACAGGCGTCCGCCGCGGCGACGCTGCCGAGACCGCGATGATCGAGCTCGTCTGAGCCGAAGCAGCCTGTAAGTGAAAAAGCCCATTTAGATGGCGATCCCAGAAGCCGTCTAAATGGGCTTTTTGCCGCATATGATGCGGATATGAGAAATAAACGATGGTACTGCCTGCTTTTCCTGCCCCTGCTCGCCCTGATCGGCGCATACGATAACGTGGTTCCTGCTTCGGCGACGCAGCCGGTTGCTTACGTTGCGCTGACCTTTGACGATGGCCCAAGCGGAAAAACGACGGAGCGTTTGCTGGACGCGCTCGGAGAGCGCAACGCACATGCGACCTTCTTCATAATCGGCGAGCAGATCGAAGGGCAGGAAACGCTGCTGCGCCGCATGGCCGACGAGGGGCATCAGATCGGCAATCACACCTACAGCCACTGTCGGCTGGATAACACCGGCGCCGTCGGAAAGCGCGAGTTGGAACGGACGGAGGAGAAACTGCGCTCCATTCTGGGCGGGAATGAATACTGGGTGCGTCCGCCGTGGGGATTTGCCAGTGCGGAGACACTGCGTGAAACCGGTGCGCCGCTGATTTACTGGACGCTGGACACCGAGGACTGGAAACTGCTGGACGCCGACCGCGTGGCGGAGCGGATCGTCAAAAACGTCCGGGACGGCGATATCGTGCTGCTGCATGACAGCTACGCGACAAGCGTGGACGCGGCGATACAGGCGATCGACGCGCTGTCCGTGAAGGGCTTCGCGTTCGTAACACTGGAAGAACTGTTTTTGCGAATGGGCGTGGAGCCGATGCGCGGCTGCCTGTACTGCCGACCGGATCTGCTGAGAACAGTCGAATAAAAGGCAATGACCTGCGGCAGGGCGCATAACCTTGCGTACTTTTGCCCAGAGTGAGTCTTTACAAATTGTATTTTCCGCTTTATACTAATACACATCGTATTTAGCCAAACAGAGGACGTAGGAAATGAACGAAGATTTTTCCAGAACGCTTGCGCTGCTGCGGCAGGAAAAGGAGATCTCGCAGCGTCAGGCTGCGAAGGATCTTGGCGTTTCACAGGCGCTGCTGAGCCACTATGAGAACGGCGTGCGCGAGCCTGGCCTGGCTTTTGTGCGCAGAGCCTGCGATTATTATCATGTCAGTGCCGACTATCTGCTGGGGCGGACACTGGACCGCGACGGCGCGGTCATTGACGCACAGGAGCTATACGACGCCAGCAATGAAAAGGAGGGCCTGCGGGGCAGCGTTGCCGCAACGCTGCAAAAGAAGCTGCTCGTCAATACGATCAGCCTTCTCTTTGATATGCTCGGACGCAGCGGATCTCATGCAGCGGTCAGTGCCGCGGGGCGGTATTTGAGCGGCGCGCTCTATCAGATGTACCGTATCCTGCACCGCGCGGCAGGCGGGCGGGATAAGGTCTTTTCGCTGGGCGGAACCGCACTTTCCATGGATGCGGTGGACGCAGAGATGCGCCTTGCCCGCATTGCGTTTGCGCAGGAGATGGACATGCTGCGGGACGATGGGGCGCCGTTGCCCGCCGTGGACAGCGCGGCGCTTGCCGACGCGTATCCCGCTTTGACGCAGAGCCTGACGCAGGTGCTGCACAACACCGAAGAACAGACGAACAAATTACTGGGAAGATAAGCTATGAAACAGGAAAACATCCGCAATTTCAGCATCATCGCGCACATCGACCACGGCAAGTCCACGCTTGCCGACCGTTTGCTGGAAAAGTGCAACGCCGTCAGCGCGCGAGAGATGGAGGATCAGATCCTCGACAATATGGATTTGGAGCGCGAGCGCGGCATCACGATCAAGGCGCGCGCCGTCACCTTCGATTATACCGCGCAGGACGGCGAAACCTACACGCTCAACCTGATCGATACGCCGGGCCACGTGGATTTCAACTATGAGGTCTCGCGCTCGCTTGCGGCCTGCGAGGGCGCGATATTGATCGTGGACGCGTCGCAGGGTATTGAGGCGCAGACGCTGGCGAACACCTACCTCGCCATGGAGCACGATCTGGAGATCCGTCCCGTCATCAACAAGATCGACCTGCCCGCCGCCGACCCCAAGCGTGTCAAGGATGAGATCGAGAACATCCTTGCCATTCCCGCCGAGGACGCGCCGGAGATCAGCGCCAAGCTGGGGCTGAACATCGATGCGGTGCTGGAGGACATCGTTCAGAACCTTCCCGCGCCGACCGGCGATCCCGACGCGCCGCTGCGCGCGCTGATCTTCGACAGCTACTATGACGCGTACAAGGGCGTCATCGTCTATATGCGCCTCATGGAGGGTACGCTGAAACCGGGGGCGCGGGTCAAAATGATGGCGACAGGCGCGGAATTCCAGGTTGTGGACTGCGGCCTGATGCGTCCTCTGGGCCTGGAATCCACGAAGGAGCTGCGCGCGGGACAGGTTGGCTGGTTCATCGCCAGCATCAAGGACGTGCACGACACCCAGATCGGCGACACGGTCACGCTCGTCGAAAATCCCGCCGCCGAACCGCTGCCCGGCTATCGCAAGGTGCGTTCCATGGTCTACTGCGGTATCTACACCGAGGACGGCAGCAAGTACCCCGACTTGCGCGATGCGCTGGAAAAATTGCAGCTCAACGACGCTTCGCTGACCTTTGAGCCGGAGAGCTCCGTCGCGCTGGGGTTCGGCTTCCGCTGCGGCTTTTTGGGGATGCTGCACATGGAGGTCATTCAGGAGCGGCTGGAGCGTGAGTTTGATCTTGACCTTGTCACCACGCTGCCGAGCGTGATCTACAACGTCTACAAGACCGACGGGACGCTCGTGCGCGTCGATAACCCGCACAACTACCCCGATCCCGCCGTCATCGAGCACGCGGAGGAACCCTTCGTCAAGGTGACGATCGTCACGCCTCCGGATTACGTCGGCAACATCATGCCGATGTGCCAGGACCGCCGCGGCGAGTTCAAGGATATGCAGTATCTCGACACCTTCCTCGTGGAGATGCACTACGAGATGCCGCTCAACGAGATCATCTACGATTTCTTCGACACGCTCAAGGCGAACACTAAGGGCTATGCCTCGCTCGACTATGAGCTGAGCGGCTACCGCCCGAGCGAGCTGGTCAAGGTCGATCTGCTGCTCAACGGCGACGGCGTGGACGCGCTGAGCTTCATCGCGCACAAGGACAAGGCCTACAAGCGCGCGCGCAAGCTGTGTGAGAAGCTCAAGGAGAACATCCCCCGCCAGCTCTTCGAGGTGCCGGTGCAGGCGGCGATCGGCGGGCGCGTCATCGCCCGCGAGACGGTCAAGGCGATGCGCAAGGACGTGCTCGCCAAGTGCTACGGCGGCGACATCACGCGCAAAAAGAAACTGCTGGAGAAGCAAAAAGAGGGCAAAAAGAAAATGCGGAGCTTGGGAACCGTGCAGGTGCCGACCGAGGCGTTCCTCGCGGTGCTCAAGCTGGATGAATAGCGGGAATGACCCGGCGAGATACCGGCGGAAGAGACGACAGAAGGGCTGCGGCCTTTCTGTCGTTTTTTCGCGGACGGAAGACCGCGCTGTCTTCGCATAAAGTGCAGGGGCATATTGCAGCATTTGGCGGCGGGAGGGACGATATTTTCTTGTCAGTAATGGACAAAACCTGTTGTCAAAAACGGCGCCGTATGTTAAAATAATACGGACATATTGGCGTAATATGAAGATGGGAGGGATGCCCTTGGCTGCAAAGATCCTTGCCGTCGCGGGAAAGGGCGGCGTCGGGAAGACGTCGATCTCGGCTGCGGCGCTGCGCCTTCTGGTCGAGACGCACCCCGAGGCGAAGATCCTTGCCATCGACGCCGATCCCGCCGTCGGGCTGTCCACGGCGCTGGGCGTCGAGGTGACGGAGACCTTGGACGACATCCGCAAGAGCCTGTCCGGCGGCGCGACCAAGACCAACCCGGACGAGCTGATCGCCGAGGCGCGGTTCCGGCTCTTCGACTCCATGGTGGAGACGCGGGGCTTCGCCTTCCTCGCCATCGGGCGGCCGGAGACCGCGGGCTGCTACTGTACGGTGAACGGTTACCTGAAAGAGGTCATCAGCCTGCTGGCGGGCGACTTTGACTATGTCGTCATCGACGGCGAGGCGGGGATCGAGCAGATCAACCGCCGCGTGATGGAAAAGGTGACGCATCTGCTGCTCATCACCGACCAAAGCCGCAAGGGGTATCAGGTCATCGGAACGATCAAGTCCGTCGCGGACGAGCTGGTGATGTACGAACGATGCGGCGTCATCATTAATCGCGCGACGCGGCCGGAGCTGGCGGCGGATCCCGCCATCGCGGGCGCGCCGGTACTTGCCGTCATTGGCGCGGACGACCGGCAGACACGCAACGATGTAGAGGGCAGGAGCGTTTTTGAACTGAGCGAAGATTCCAACGTGATGCAGGGGGCGCGGACGGCGCTCTCAAAACTGGACCTTTGATGAAAAGAGGTGTATCGTTTGAAGGATCTCAAGCATCTGATCTACTTTGAAAGCCTGCTCGACGAGGCAAACAACGAGCTGGTTCGGCAGGCGCAGGCGGAGGGCAAGCTCGCCATCGGCTACACCTGTTACCACATCCCGGAGGTGCTGCTCAATCTGGGCAACTGTTTCTCCGTGCGCCTGCGCGCGCCGCGAACCGGGTCGATCGACATGGCGACCTACTATATGTCGAACTACACCTGCGAGTTTGCGCGCGCTCTGCTGGAGCGCGGCATTGAGGGCGGCTACAACTTCCTCGACGGTTTGGCGGGCGTGGACGCCTGTTCCATGATGAACCGCTTCTATGAGCATTTTGAGCTGCTCAAGCTCAACGAAAAGCCCAAGCTGTTTGTCAGCCATGTGGACGTGCCCTTTAAGGTGGAGGATTATACCGTCCGCCAGTACGTCAAGCAGATGAAGCATCGCCTGCTCAACTACATGGAGGACAACTACGGCGTGGATACCTCCGACGCCGCGCTGCGCAAGGCGGTGGAGGAGCACAATGAGGTCTGCCGCATCATCTCCGAGATCGGCGAGCTGCGCGCGCTGGACAATCCGCCCATCACGGGCTATGAGTTCCACGTGCTCAACCTCGTGACCTACGTATGTCCCAAGTATCTGATCCTGCCGAAACTGCGCGAGACGCTCGCGGAGATCAAAAAGCGCAAGGTGGACGCGAAGCCATGGTTCCGCGCCCGCGTCGCCATCGTCGGCAGCGAGATCGACGATCCCTCGCTCACGAAGATGATCGAGGAGGCGGGCGCGCTCGTCGTGTCCGACCGCTACTGCTACGGCTCGACGCCGGGGCGCGAGGAGATCGTGCTCAACGACACAGACGACGTGCTGACGCAGATCTGCGCGCACTACATGAAGACCTCCGAATGCGCGCGCTACATTGCCGACGACAAGGTGCTCCAGCGCCGCGAGACTGCGGATAAGCTGGCGAAAAAGTTCCATGCCGACGGTATCATCTACGAGCAGATGAAATTCTGCGATTACTGGGGCTTCGAGCGCGCGCTGGTCAGCCATATCATGAACGAGGAATACGGCTGGCCGGTGCTGTCCATCGACCGCCCGTACAATGCCCGCACCTCCGGTCAGCTCCGCACGCGCTTCCAGGCGTTCGTCGAGTCGCTGGAGATCAAGCGCATCCATCAGGAAAAGGAGGCGGCGAGAAATGGCTAAGGCGAAGTTCCCGAACCCCGCGTTCTGGCGCTACAAGGATCATATCGACTGGAAGGCGCAGGGCGAGAACCTCAAGGAGGTCGGCGGCATCGTCGTCGAACTGATCAAGGAAACGGACTGGAAGGCCGTCGCCGCGCGGCATAAGAAGAACCTGACGCTCACCGGCAAGCGCATCGCGGAGGAGGCGAAGGAGATCGCCGCCATGTCGAACGCGGAGCGCCTTGACCTGCTGAAAAACGGTGAGAAGCACCTCGGCAAGCTCTATCGCTCCGGCTGCATGGCGACGGTTCGCCGTGAATGGCGCGGCGTGGCAGACACCGCCTACGACTTTTACGAGTGGGCGAGGATGTGGGGCATGTTCCTCACGACCTTCGGCAGAGACCTGGTTCCCGCCATGAACGCGACGCTTTACTATCGCTGGATGGTGTCCTACTTCTGCGCGCATTCGTTCATGGACAAAAACACGCTCGGCCAGCGCGGGACGGCGCTGCGCATGAGCCACCTGCTGATTTACGACATCTTCCGCTACGTCGCGGAAAACCTCGTTTTCCTCGCCAAGTGCGACGCAAAGAACGGCAACGCGACGGAGCTGAACAAGAAGGTCGTGCTCTTCGACGAGATGACGATGGGGCAGATCATGGCGGGCTTCCCCGACCTGCTGGGTATCCCGTACCAGCTGCTGCCCGTGTTCCTCGTTTCCGAGGTCGATCAGCTCACCTGCGTGCCGTACATCGACGCGATCGAGAGCTTCGGCCTTCCGGCGGATACCTGCCCGGTGCCGTCGAGCGAGTGCGGCGCCATCGTCACCGACGCGCTGCCGCACATGGGCGCGTGCTTCATCTCCAGCTCCATGCCCTGCGACGGATCCACCATGGCGTCGTCCTACATGGCGCGGCGCTTCCCGGACCTGCCGACGTTCCATCTGGCGTTCCCTGTGCGCTACGAGTACGAGGAGACTGTTGAGGACGCGGCGGAGGACATCAAACACTGCATCAAGTTCATCGAGGACGTCACCGGCGCGAAGTGGAACTGGGATGCGTATTTCACGCAGATGAAGCGCTTCAACCTTGAGACCCAGTTCGAGCTGCAAAAGTGGGAGGTCAACCAGACTCCGTACCCGCAGCTCATCGGCCCGTGCTACGAGCTGTTCCGCAAGTGGAACTACGAGATGGACGGCGGCGCCGATCCGCGCGTCATCAAGACCTTCGAGAAGGTCAACAAGCTTATGCTCCGGGCCTATGAGAAGCGTGAGGAGGCGTGGCGCGGCAAGATGAAGTACCGCGCGATCGTATGGTCGTGCCCCGCGCACTACTACGCGAACCTGACCAACTGGATCGCAAATTGCTGGGGCGTGGACGTGCTGGTGGAGATGGAGAGCCTGAACTTCACCAAGCCTCTCGAAACCGAGGACAAGGAGCTTGCGCTCCATGACCTCGCGCGGCTCTATGAGCGCATGGTCATGCGACGCCATACCAACGGCGGATATCACAACGTGGTCAATGAGCTGTGGCGCCAGTGCGAGATCTGGAAGGTGGATATGATCCTCATGTACCAGAACGTCGCCTGCAAGAACATGGCGACGCTTCAGGGCATTCTGGACGAGCAGGCGCGGCAGAAGGACTACAAGATGGTCTGGATCGAGCACGATCTGATGGATCCGCGCACCGTGTCCCGCCGCGCCATGCGCGACAAGATCAACGAGTTCATGTACACTGTTATGGGCGCGACGCCCGTGGACGAATCACTGGTTGATTTCGAAGATGACGCCACGTGGTAAACTCAACAAATAATTTTTATAATACGGGGGAATACACACTATGAAATACTTTGGCGGCTGCGACGTTGGCTCCACCTACACCAAGGCGGTCATTCTGGACGAAACCGGCAAGATCGTTGCCGACACCACCATCCGCAGCAAGATCAACTCCGAGATCAGCGCGACGCTGGCAATGGAGGAGGTCTGCAAAACGGCGGGGCTCAAGGACTCCAAGGAGCTGGAATATCTGATCGGCACGGGCTACGGCCGCAACAAGGTGCCCTTCGCGGATGAGAACATCTCCGAGATCTCCTGCCACGCCATGGGCGTTCACATCACGAACCCCGACGTCAAGGCGATCATCGACATCGGCGGACAGGACGTCAAGGGCATCAGCATCGACAGCGACGGCACGGTGAAAAACTTCGCCATGAACGACAAATGCGCCGCCGGCACGGGCCGCTTCTACGAGGCGATGGCGCGCTCGTTTGAAATGACCCTGCCCGAGTTCTCCAAGCTGTCCATCGGCGCGAAGAACGTCATCCCCATCACCGCGCAGTGCACGGTGTTCGCCGAGAGCGAGGTCATCACCCTCGTCGGCGAGGGCAAGCCGATGGACGAGATCGCGGCGGGCATCCAGATGGCAGTTGCAAAGCGCTGCTTCGTCATGGCGAAGAAGGCGGGCGCGGTGGACAGCATCACGCTGACCGGCGGCTGCGCCAAGAACGATGGTCTCAAGCAGGCGATCGAGCATGTGCTCAAGCTCAAGGTTGTCGAGCTTAAGACCGACCCGCAGCTCATGGGAGCGCTCGGCGCGGCGGAGTACGCGCGTCAGAAGGGCTTGGCGAAGAAGAGCGCGTAAATAAAACCTGAACGGAGGTTTTTATGAAGACAGTTTTGAACGTCCTTTGGGCGATCTTCAAGATCCTGTTCGCCGTCGTGGCGCTGCTGTTCGTCGTATATTTCTGGAACCTCGACCAGAAGGTCATGGGCTGGGTCTACACGCAGGTGCATCGCATCCACGACCGCAAGAACGTGGACGTGAAATTCTAGCCCATGGAGCTCTATAACGGCATCATCACCGCGACCCGCGATCTGCTTGCGGGCGCGGCGCCGCGGCGCTGGGACTATGATCCTGCGCTCGCATGGCGGGATACCGGCGCGAGCGAGCTGGTCATGCAGCGCGACGCGGCATTCGAGCTCGGCGGCGGAGCCTGCCCGTCCGCGAACTTCACCTGCGTCACGAGCGACGAGACCCTTGTGCCGAAGGACGAAGTCCTGCTCTACGGGAAAGACCTGCCGGAGCTGCGCGGCGACGTATCCTTTGCGCGCCTTGCGTTCCTGCTCGCCGACGACCTCGGCGGCGACGACGAGGCGGCGTATCAGGCGATCCGCGACATGGAGTTCGTCAAGTACCACGTCTTTCCCGAGGGTTACATGGTGCGCATCTCCTCCGAGAGCAACCGCGAGCAGGTTCGCCTGAGCAAGACTGCCGTTGCGCGCGGCATCGACTTCCGCAGGATCGGCGCGGCATATATCAACGGCTATCGCAAAAACCCGCATGTTCGCCGCGTACAGCTTGTCTTTGTCACGGACAGCGCCGTCGTATCGGAGCTTGTCAAGACCGCGAAGAAGGTGGACGGCATCACCAGAACGCTGACGCACATTCTGGAAGGGATCCCCACCGATTGCGGCTCCTGCAATCTGAAGCCCATCTGCGACGAGGTCGAGGGCATGCGCGAGATGCACTTCGGCATGAAGAACAAGGGATAAACGCCAAAACAGAAAGCGCTGACAAGGCGCTTTCTTTTTGGTTCCGTTCATGGTATACTACCGCTTGCGCTGCGCGAAAGGGGGGCGATGGTATGTCGAAACAGCGGCGGGCAGAGCTGCTGCTGATCCTGACAACAGGATTCTGGAGCGTTTCGTATTATTTCACGCGCGTCTGCTTCACCGAGCTGGACGCGCTGACGCTGAACGCCTTCCGCTTCCTGCTGGCGTTCTTCCTCCTCGCGCCCGTCTATCGGAAGCATCTGCGCGGCATGACACGCGAGACGCGCAAATGGGGCGGCGTCGTGGGCGCCGTGCTGGTGCTCGTCTACGTCGGCGCGACCTACGGCGTCAAATATACCTCGCTGTCCAACGCAGGGTTCATCAGCTGTCTCGCGGTCATCATCACGCCGCTCATCGAGCTGGTGGTGTTTCGGAAAAGACCGGAAAAGAAGCTTGCCGCCGCTCTGCTGCTCTGCACCGTCGGACTCGCGCTGCTCACGCTGGGCGACGGGACGAGCTTTGCCGTCGGAGACGCGATCTGCCTGCTCTGCTCTGTGTCCTACGGCGCGGACATCGTCATCACCGACCGCGCCGTGGCAAAGCCGGAGGTCGATCCCATCGCCATGAGCGTGGTAGAGATCGGCGTCACGGGCGCGATCTTTCTCGCGCTCGCGTTTCTGTTCGAGCAGCCGCGCCTGCCGCGCTCTCCGCAGATCTGGGGCGCGGCGCTGTTTCTGGGGCTGTTCTGCTCCGGCCTTGCCTTTGTCGTCCAGACCACACAGCAGAAGCACACCGCGCCCGCACGCGTGGCGCTGATCTTTACGCTGGAGCCGCTGTTCTCCGCTGTCGTCGCCTATTTCCTCGCGGGGGAACGGCTGCACCCGCGGGCTTATCTCGGTGCGGCGCTGATGCTGTTCAGCCTCGTTCTGATGCAGCTTGATTTCGGGAGGAAACGATATGACGACGTTCGACAAGGTGTATGAGGCGGTGAAGCTGATCCCGCGCGGCAGCGTGGCAACCTACGGCCAGATCGCGGCTGCGGTGGGGAACAGACGTCTCGCCCGCGTGGTGGGCTACGCGCTGCACGTCAATCCGCAGCCGGGCGTGATTCCATGCCACCGCGTCGTCAAGCGCGACGGCGAGGTGTCGAGCGCGTTTGCCTTCGGCGGCGCGAACCGGCAGGTGGAGCTGCTGCGCTCCGAGGGCGTGGCGTTCGTCGATGAGAGCCATGTCGATATGGAGCGCTGCTGTGTACGCGCGCTCCCGATGATACTATGAAAAAGGACGGCAAACGCCGCCCTTTTGCTTATCTTCGCCTTCCGCGATAGCCGGAGTATCCGCGCCGCCCGCTGCGTCGGCCGCGGTAGCGGCGTCTGCGGGAGCCGAGAACAATAATCAGGATGGTGAGGAAGAGAATGAACGCGATGCTGCCAAATACAGCGTACTTTACCCAGGGCTGGGCGAGGAAGATCCTGACCTCACGTTCCTTCGTCAGCACCCAGGACGCGGAGACGTTGTTGAGCGCGATCAGCGGCACCGTGCCGTATACGACTCCGTCGTAGGAGACGGTCATGGAGCCGAGCTCATCGCCCTCCTCGATCGGCGCGTCCACGGTGTCGGCATTCAGCACGACCTCGCGTTCCAGCTGCTCCGTTGTCAGGCCGATCGGCACCATACGCGTCAGACCGGAGCCGGGATGGACGACCACGTAATTTGCCTCGCTGGACAGCTCGACCGGCACCTCGCAGATGAATTCATTCGTGTCGATGAGATCCATGCTCTTGAAATCCTCGAATCCGTGGTCGAGCAGGCGTATGGTCTCAGAAAAGCTTCGCGTTTCCGTCACGCCGTCCTCACGCTTGACGCGCTCCGCGCCGAGTACGACGCAGATCAGCGTCCGTCCGCTGCGCGTGGCGGTGGAGACGAGGCAGTAGCCGGCCTCCGGCGTTGAGCCGGTCTTGACGCCGCGCGCGTCCTCGTAGTAGTAGCCCGGCCAGCCGGTGCGCCAGGTCGAGATCAGGTAGTTGGTCGAATGCAGAGAGCGCTCCTTGGAGATGTTGGTCGCCGGCACCTTGACGGATTTGCTCGCCACGATCTCCGCAAACTTTTCGTGCTCCAGCGCTTCGCGGGTGATGAGGTAGATGTCCCACGCGGAGCTGTAGTGCCGGTCGTTGTGCAATCCGGACGGATTGGCGAAGTGGGTGTTGGCGCAGCCAAGCTGCGCGGCGCGTTCGTTCATCAGCGCGACAAAGCTGTCGATGTCGCCGGAGACCGCCTCGGCAAGGATGTGGGACGCCTCGTTGGCGGAGACGACCAGCAGACAGTTGAGCAGGTTTTCCACGGTCATCGTCTCGCCAGCCTTGATGTTGGCGGTGCTGCCGTCCTTGGCAAGATTTTCAAAGGCGCTTTCCTGCGCGGTGATCTCCTGATCGAGACGCAGCTTGCCTGCGTCCACCGCCTCCAGCGTCAGCAGCGCGGTCATGATCTTTGTGATGCTGGCGGGATAATTCTGCTCCTGCGCGTTTTTTTCGTAGAGCGTTTCGCCCGAGCCTACGTCGATGAGCAGGGCGGCTTTGGCGTCAACGTCGAAATCATCCGCCGCGAAGGCGGGCGCCGTCAGCGACGCCAGAATGATCCCAATCAAAAAAAGCGAAAAAAACCGTTGTATTTTCATGGAAAAAAACCTCAGCCTATGATATAATCTCAATATTAGGCATAATCTGCCGATTATTTTGCCAGATTATGAAAGTATTCGTCCGTATTATAGCAGAGAAGGGAGCGAAGCGCAACTGTGGAGTGGCAAGAAAAAAACGGAGCGGCGCTGATTGCGCTTTCTCTGCTGACCGCGGCGTTCCTTGCCGCGCTTGCGTATCTTACGCTGCGCGGAGAACCCATTGCCGCCGCGGATAACGGCTACACGGTAACGGTGGAACGGAACGCCCCCGCGGAGGAGATCGTGCCGGTCAGAGAGCCTGTGAATATCAACACCGCCGCAGCGGAAGAACTGGAACAGCTGAGCGGTGTTGGCCCGGTGCTTGCGCAGGCCATTGTCGATTACCGGGAGGAGCATGGGCCGTTCCGGAGCGTTGAGGAGCTGACCAACGTCAGCGGCATCGGCGAGGGTAAGCTGAATGCCATCCGAAACGATATTACGCTCGGAGAGGAGGACGCGACGTGAGGATTCTGGTCGTGGACGACGAGCAGGTGCTCGTCAAGGGCGTCAAGTTCAATCTGGAAAACGAGGGTTACACCGTCGAGACAGCCTATGACGGCAGAACGGCGGTGGAGCTGGCGCGGAACGGCGGGTTCGACCTGATCCTGCTGGATCTGATGATGCCGGAGGTCGACGGTCTGACCGTCTGTATGCAGATCCGCGAATTCTCCAACGTGCCGATCATCATGTTGACCGCGCGCGGCGAGGATACGGACAAGCTGCTCGGCTTTGAGTACGGCGCGGACGACTATGTAACCAAGCCCTTCAACATTCTGGAGCTCAAGGCGCGTATCCGCGCGCTGCTCCGCCGCTCCGGCGGAGGGCAGCAGCCGGACCGACGGGAGCTGATCTCTGCCGGAGGCTTTTCGCTCGACCCCGCGCAGCGCGTCGCTCTGCGAGACGGCGCGGTGGTGGATCTGACGGCGAAGGAGTACGACCTCATCGAACTCCTGGTCAAGAATCCGCGCCGCGTCTACAGCCGCGAGAATCTGATGGATCTCGTCTGGGGCTACACCTACGCCGGCGATTACCGCACGGTGGACGTCCACATCCGCAAGTTGCGTGAGAAGCTGGAAAAAACGCCCGCAGAGCCGGAATATATCCTGACCAAGTGGGGCGTGGGTTATTATTTCAAGGGGTAATGCACAGAATCAGGGACGAAAGAAGGGGGGCGCCGCGATGAAGCACGCAAGTCTTCAGGTAAAATTCAGCCTGAGCTATATTGCCATCATTGTCGCGGTGCTGGCGCTGATGAACACCTACCCCCTGACCGTGTCGGAGGATCTGGTGTTCCGCTCCAAGGAGACGACGCTCAAAAGCGCCGTCTCTGTTATGACTACGGCTTTGACCGGGCTGGCGGAGCTGAACGAGGAGAACGTCGCCGCCGCGCTGACCGTTGCGGAGGAGGCCGGTATGTCCCGCGTTCTTGTCGCCGACGCGGACGGGCGCGTTCTGTTCGATACGCGCGAAACGGACAGCGCGATGGGACGCTATGCGTTCTATTCGGAGATCGTGCAGGCGCTGCGTGGGAACGACGTGTTTGCCGTCGCGTTTGCCGACGGAGCGTTCCAGAGCCGCTGCGCCGCGCCGGTCATCTACCGCAGCCAGACCATCGGCGCGGTCTATGCCTATGAGTACGACACCGAGCAGGCAACGCTGCTGCGGAACCTGCAAAATCTGCTGCTGCGCATCTCCGAGGGCGTCCTTGTGTTTGTTGTGCTGTCGAGTATGGCGCTCTCCCGCGCGCTGACGCGGCGCTTCGGCGTGCTCGCCGGAGCCATCCGGCAGATGCGCGAGGGCGATTACAGCCAGCGCGCGGCTGTGGGCGGAAACGACGAGATCAGCGACATTGCGGATGAGTTCAACAGCCTTGCCGACCGCCTGCAATCGACGGAGGAGGTGCGCCGCCGCTTCGTTGCGGACGCCTCGCATGAGCTCAAAACGCCGCTGGCGGGCATCCGCCTGCTGTCCGACTCGATCCTGCAAAACGAGGATATGGACAAGGCGACGGTGCGCGAGTTTGTCGGCGACATTGGAATGGAATCCGAGCGCCTGACGCGCATTACGGAGGATCTGCTGCGCCTGACGCGGCTGGACAGCGGCGCCGTGGACGCGGCGGCGCCCATCGACCTTGCCCGTTCCATCGAGCGCGCGGTGCATATGCTCAAGCTCATTGCGCGGGAGCGCGGCGTCGAGCTTTCCTATGAGATCGCGCGGGACGCCACCGTTCTGGCGACGGAGGACGAGGCGCACCAAATCGTCTACAATCTGACCGAAAACGGTATCAAATACAACCACGCCGGCGGTTTTGTCCGCGTGAAGCTCGCGGGTGATGATGAGACTGCGCTCCTGACTGTGGAGGATAACGGCGTCGGCATTCCCGACGAGGATCTGCCCCGCATCTTTGACCGCTTCTATCGCGTCGACAAGATGCGATCCCGCTCTTATGGCGGAACGGGACTGGGCTTGTCCATCGTATCCGACACCGTGCGCCGCCGCGGCGGCACGGTGGAGGCGGCGGCAAGGCAGGGCGGCGGCAGTGTGTTTACCGTGTGCCTGCCCCGCGTGAAGACAGAAGGGGGCGGAGCGGTATGAAACGGCTGACCGCGCTGCTGCTGGCGCTGCTCCTGCTTGCGGCGTGCGCCGCTGAACCGGAGGCGCCGTCTCCGGACGATTATGACCTGTACTATGCCGCGCAGCTCGGCGAGAGCGCGGAAGGCGACGCCATCCGCACAGAGACGCTGCGCGTGGAGAACAGCGGAGAGATGGAGACCGCCGCTTTGGCGGAAACGCTGCTGACGACGCTGCTGGACGCACCGGAGGATGCAGGGCTGCGCGCTCCGTTCCCGAGCGGGACAAGGCTGCAAAAGCTGGCGGTTGCCGGCGGACGCGCCACGGTCGACCTCTCAGAGCAGTATGCAAGGCTCTCCGGGATCGATCTCTCCATCGCGGACGCCTGCGTGACGCTAACGCTGACGCAGCTGGATGGTATCTACGCCGTTCGCATCACGGCAAACGGGCGTGAACTGCCGTACCGCGAAACGCAGCTGCTGACCGCGGCGGATGCGCTGCTTTCCAGCGGCGAGGATGTGATCCGACCCATCAACGTGTCGCTGTACTTTCTCGACGCGCAGAGCGGCGAATTGCGCGCACAGGCGCAGACGCTGGCGCTCTATGAGGGGCAGACACGCGTCAGCGCCGTGGTGGACGCGCTCAAACGCGGCCCGGCGGGTGACGACACGCTGCAAACGCTGCTGAGCGCTGAGTTTGGCATTTCCTCCAGCCGCACGGAGAATGATATATGTTATGTCAACCTGAATGGCGCGACGCCGCTGCCGCAGAACGATACGCTGCGCGCGCAGGCGATGGAATCGCTTGCGCGGTCGCTGCTGTCGCTGGACGGCGTGAACGAGGTGCAGTTTTTGATCGACGGCGAAGCGATCCCGCAGTGGACGGTGACGGCGATGGCGCCCGCGGAAGCGCCGGAAACCTGATATGAGGAGAGTTTAGCGATGAAACTGATGGTGATCGACGGCAATTCGATCCTCAACCGCGCGTTCTACGGCATCCGCCCGCTGACGACGCGGGAGGGGTTCTACACCCATGCCATCTATGGTTTTCTGACGACAATGAAGCGTCTGACGGACGAGGACAAGCCGGACGCGCTGTGCGTCGCCTTCGACCGGCGCGAGCCGACCTTCCGCCATCTGGAATTTGCGGAGTACAAGGCGCAGCGCAAGGGCATGCCGGAGGAGCTCGCGATGCAGCTGCCGGTGCTGAAAGAGGTTCTGGACGCCATGAATATTCCGCGCTACGAGCTTGCGGGCTATGAGGCGGACGACCTGATCGGTACGATCTCACGCAAATGCGAGACTGAGGGCTGGGACTGCTCCGTTGTCACCGGCGATAAGGACAGCCTGCAGCTTGTTACGGACAGGACCACGGTCAAGCTGGTCTCGACCCGCATGGGACAGACGACCACGAAAGACGTGACGCCGGAGGCGTTCCGTGAGGAATACGGCTTTGATCCGATCCACATCATCGATCTCAAGGCGTTGATGGGCGACAGCAGCGACAACTACCCCGGTGTGCCGGGCATCGGCGAAAAGACTGCGATGGAGCTGGTGCAAAAGTATCAGGCCATCGACGCGATCTATGAAAAGCTGCCCGACATTGAGGCAAGGCCCGCCGTGATCCGCAAGCTGACGGAGGGCGAAGCGAGCGCGCGCCAGTCGCACCGTCTGGCGACGATCCTGACCGACGCGCCGCTGGACTTCTCGCCGCGGGACAACCTGCGCAAAGCGCCGTCCGATGCGCTCTATCCGCTGTTTCTGAAGCTGGAATTCAACAAGCTGATCGAGGCGTGGAAGCTGACGCCGCCGGCAGACCTGCCTGAACCCGCAAGCGAGAAGACCGATGTGACCGTGACTGTGGAGACGGTGACGGACGAGGCGCGCGCCATGGAGCTGCTTGACCTTTGGCGCAGCGCGGAGCACGTGACGCTGCTGGCGCTGCCGGATTTGTCCGGCGTGATTGTCGATTGCGACGTGGATGAGAGAAATGCGGCCTCCGCCGAGCTGTTCTTTGCGCAGTATAAAGGCGACTGGAACGCGCTGCTGCGCGCATTGTTCTCGGCAGACATAAAAAAGGTTTCGCATAACGTCAAGGATCTTATGCGCGCACTGCTGGAAAACGGCCTGCCCATCGAGGGATTTGTATTCGACACGGCGCTCGCGGCGTACCTTGTGGATGCGACGGCGGGGAGCTATGACATTGACAAGCTGTTCGTCTCGTACTATCATCAGGAATTGCCGAAGGCAAGCCATTTGGACGCCGAAGCCTTCTCCATGCTGGGTGATACGTCGAATGCGCTGGCGGCGTTCCACAGCTATACCGCCGCGGTGGAGGCGCTGTACGACGCGCTGAAGCCCGCGATCGAGGAAAAGCAGCTCCATGAGCTGTACTACGGCGTCGAGCTGCCGCTCTGCGCGGTGCTGGCGCGGATGGAGACCGCGGGCTGCCTTGTCGATCGCAAGGCGCTTGCTGAGTTCGGCGCGCTGATGGAGCGGCGCACCCATGAATTGGAGCAGAAGATCTACGCCGCCGCGGGGGAGGAGTTCAACATCAACTCGCCCAAACAGCTTGGCGCGATCCTCTTTGAAAAGCTGGAGCTGCCCCACGGCAAGAAGACGAGAACCGGCTGGTCCACCAACGCGGACGTGCTGGAAAAACTGCGCTGGGAGACGCCCATTGTAGCGGACGTGCTGGAATATCGCCAGTACGCGAAGTTCAAATCCACCTACTGCGACGGCCTGCTGAAGGTCATCGCTCCCGACGGGCGCATCCACACCAGCTTCCAGATGACGGTGACGGCGACGGGACGGCTTTCCTCCACGGAGCCAAACCTGCAAAACATCCCCACCCGCACGGAGCTCGGCAGCGAGTTCCGCAGGATGTTCGTCCCCGCCGAGGGCTGCGTACTGGTGGACGCAGACTATTCGCAGATCGAGCTGCGCCTGCTGGCGCACATCGCGGACGACAAGACCATGCAATCGGCGTTCCAGAGCGGCGAGGACATCCACACCGTCACGGCGTCGCAGGCGTTCGGCGTGCCGCTGGAGAGCGTCACGAAGCAGATGCGCTCCCATGCGAAGGCGGTCAACTTCGGTATCGTATACGGCATTTCCGCCTTTTCGCTCGCGCAGGACATCGGCGTGACAGTCGCGGAGGCGAAGGCATATATCGACAACTACCTCGCGCGCTTCTCCGGCGTGCGGCACTATATGGAAAGCGTGGTCGAGCAGGCGAAAGCGGCGGGCTATGTGGAGACGCTGATGCACCGGCGCAGGGCGCTGCCCGAGCTGGCGGCGAGCAACTTCCAGACCCGGTCATTCGGAGAGCGCGTGGCGCTCAATATGCCCATTCAGGGCACGGCGGCGGACATCGTCAAGCTCGCCATGGTGCGCGTGGACGAGCGGCTGCGCGCGGAGGGGCTGAACGGACGCCTGATCCTACAGGTGCATGACGAGCTGATCGTCGAATGCCCCGAATCTGAGGCGGAGAAAACGGCAAAGCTGCTGGAGGATGAGATGGAGCGCGTGATGGCGCTCTCCGTCCCGCTGACCGCCGAGGCGCACTGGGGCAGAAACTGGTTAGAGGCAAAGGGTTGACATGGAACATCTGAAAAAAGAAGTCCGCATCGTGCCGATGACGCGCGAGCATCTGGACGAGGTGGCGACGCTGGAGCGCGCCTGTTTTTCAACGCCCTGGTCGCGCAATATGCTCGCCGAGGAGCTGGACAACGCGGCGGCGGCGTACCTTGTCGCGCTGGACAGGGAGGACGGCAGCGTGGTCGGCTACGCGGGCCTGCTGGTCGTTGTGGACGAGGGCTATATCACCAACATCGCCGTGCGTCCGGAGTCCCGCCGCGCGGGCGTTGCGTCGGCGCTGCTGGACGTGTTTGTGAACTTCGCGCAGGGCAACCGTCTGGCGTTCCTGACGCTGGAGGTTCGCGCGTCGAACTACGGCGCCATCGCGCTTTACGGCAGCCGCGGCTTTCGCGGCGTCGGGCGCAGGCCGAACTATTATGAGCATCCGAAGGAGGATGCGATCATCATGACAAGGGAGTTTTCCGATGCTGGAACTGAAGCTGCCGACGAGGGCACAGCTCAAAGCGGTTTATAAGCGGGATCTGAAACCGTCCTTTCCGCCGTCGGAGCTCAAACCCCTGCGCGAGATGCTGGCGGAGATGGGGCGCGGCGAGTACCGCCCGTGGTGTCTGTTCGACGGAGACGAGATCGTGGGCGAGGCGTTCGTGTGGACGCACGTACCGGGCTTTGCGCTTTTCGATTATCTTTGCGTCACCGAGCCGCGCCGCAACGACGGGCTGGGCTCGACATTGATCCAAAAGCTGGTCGAGGCGGAGCGCGGGAACGTGCTCTTCGGCGAGTCGGAGATCCCCGGCTATGCGTCCGATCCCGCTATGGCGGAGCGCCGCCTCGCGTTTTACCGGCGCAACGGGGCGACGCAGGCGGGTTATGATTCCTGTGTGTTCGGCGTACCGTACCGCACGCTGTACTGGGCGGAGCGGGAGGTCGGCGACGGGGAACTGAGCGCCGCGCACGCGGCATGCTACCGCAGCTCGCTGCCGAAGCCGGTCTACGACCGTTTCATTACGATCCCGTGGGAGCCGGCGATGGGCATTCCGAAAATCAATTCGTGGTTTGGACAAGAGAAACAATGAAAATTTTGGCATTTGAATCGTCCTGCGACGAGACCGCCGTCGCGGTCGTCGAGGACGGACGAAACATATTATCCGACGCCATCGCGTCGCAGGCGGATATGCACGCGCTCTATGGCGGCGTCGTGCCGGAGATCGCGTCGCGCAAGCACGTTGAGGCGATCGCCGCGCTCACGGACAAGGCGATCGCCGACGCGGGCGTGACAAGACAGGATATCGACGCGGTGGCGGCGACCTACGCGCCGGGCTTGATCGGCGCGGTGCTGGTGGGGCTGAACTTCGCCAAATCCGTGGCGTGGTCGCTGCGCGTGCCGTTGATCCCCGTGCACCATATCCGCGGGCACATCGCGGCAAATTATCTGGCTTTCCCCGAGCTGGAGCCGCCGTTCCTCGCGCTGTGTATGTCCGGCGGCAACACGCTGCTGGTAGACGTGGCGGGCTACACCGACTTCCGCCTTGTCGGCGCGACGCGCGACGACGCGGCGGGCGAGTGCTTCGACAAGGCGGCGCGGGTGCTGGGACTCCCATATCCCGGCGGCAAGCCGATGGACGAGTTGGCGCACGGGAGCGAGGGGGGCGTCTACGAGCTGCCGCGCGCAAAGATCGAGGGGCACGAGCTGGACATGAGCTTCTCCGGCCTCAAGACCGCCGTGGTCAACCTCGCCCACAACGCCGAGCAGACGGGCAGACCGCTTGACCGCGCGGCGCTGGCACGGGATTTTACGCAGGCGGTGTCCGACGAGCTGGTGCCGCGCACGATGCGCGCCGCGGAGCTCTGCGGACGCAAGACCATCGTCGCCGCCGGCGGCGTGGCGGCGAACTCGTTCCTCCGCGCCGACCTGCTTGCCGCCTGCGACAGGGCGGGCTGCAAGCTGTATCTCCCGCCGCTGGCGCTCTGCGGCGACAACGGCGCGATGATCGGCGCGCAGGGCTACTATGAATACCTCGCGGGCGCGCGCGCCGACTGGTCGCTCAACGCCTATGCCACGCGTGAGATCGACGATCCTATCGTCGCTTACGATAGATAAAAGTAAAGGAAGAAGGAGAAACACATGAAACCGAAAGAAAATCCACGCGCGCTCCTGCCGGTACTGGTATTTCTGGTGCTGTATCTCGGCCTCGGCATCCTGTTTGAGTACATCCTGAAGATCCCGATGGGATTCTATTCCATCCCCATCGTAGTCGTGTTCATGGTGGCGCTGCTGGTGGCGTGCCTCCAGAACAAGAGCTTGAAATTTGACGACAAGCTTGGCGTCATGGCGCAGGGCGTCGGCGACAAGAACATCATGACGATGATCCTCATCTTCCTCGCCGCGGGCGTGTTCGTCGGTGTGACGGGACGCTCCAGCGCCGAGGCGGTGGCGTACTTCCTGCTGTCCGTGACGCCTGCCCGTGCGGCGGTTGCCGTGCTGTTCGTCGCGTCCTGCTTTGTCTCGACCGCAATGGGCACTTCGGTGGGCACGATCTCGCTCATCACGCCGATCTCGGTTGCGGTGGCGGAGATCAGCGGCTTCCCGCTGCCGCTGTGCATCGGCTCCGTCATGGGCGGCGCCATGTTCGGCGACAACCTGTCCTTCATCTCCGACACGACCATCGCTGCCTGCAACACGCAGGGCTGCGAGATGCGTGACAAGTTCCGCGCGAACTTCAAGATCGCTCTGCCCGCCGCCATCGCGACGCTGGTGCTGATCCTTGTGACGGGCAGCTCCAACCTCGCGCAGATCGAGATCCCCGATTACAATCTGCTGCTCCTGATCCCCTACGTGCTGGTGCTCATCGGCGGTATCGCGGGCATGAACGTGTTCGTCGTGCTGCTCGTCGGCATCCTCTCCGGCTGCATCATCACGCTTGCCACCGGCACGGTGGGCGCGCTCGACCTGCTCGGCAATATGGGCGCGGGCGCCAGCGGCATGTTTGAGACCATCATGGTCACGCTGCTCGTCTCCGCGCTTTGCGGCCTCATGCGCGAGTACGGCGGCTTTGAGGCGCTGCTCGCCTTCATCCGCCGAGTGTTCAAGGGCGCGGTCGGCGGCCGTCTCGGCGTCGGTCTGCTTGTCGGCGCGATGGACATTGCCACCGCCAACAATACGGTCGCCATCGTCATGGCGGGCCCCATCGCCAAGCAGATCAGCGACGAATACGGCATCACGCCCAAGGAGTCGGCGTCTCTGCTCGATACCTTCTCCTGCATTTTCCAGGGCGTCATCCCCTACGGCGCGCAGATGCTCGTCGCCATCTCTCAGGCGGCGGTGCTGGGCGCGACGGTCTCCGCGTTCGAGATCATTCCCTGCCTGTTCTACCCCTACCTGCTCTGCGTGAGCTCGCTGGTGTTCATCTTCATCGGCGCGGGCAGAAAAGCAAAATAAGATGCCATCTCTCGAACGGTTGCGGCAAAAGCGCCTCTTTCTGCTCGATCTCGACGGAACGCTTTATCTCGACGAGACGCTGTTCGACGGCGCGGCGGAGTTTTTACACTTTATCCGCGAGAGCGGGAGAAGGTACCTGTTCCTGACGAACAATTCCTCCAAAAGCGGAGACGCCTACGTGGAAAAGATGCGCCGTCTCGGGATCGAGGCGACGCGCGGCGATTTCCTGACGTCCGTGGACGCGACGATCGCCTATCTGCGCGAGCACGGCGGGAAGGATCGGCTGTATTACGTCTGTGGTACGGAGTCGTTCCGCGCCCAGCTCCGAGCGGCGGGCTTTCGCCTGACCGACGACCGCGACGCGGCGGTGGATACGCTGCTGATGGGTTTTGACACGGAGCTGACCTTTCAAAAGCTGGAGGACGCCTGTATCCTGCTCGGCCGCGGCGTGGACTACGTTGCCACGAACCCCGACTGGGTATGCCCGACCTGGTACGGTTATGTGCCCGACTGTGGCAGCGTCTGCGAGATGCTGCGCCGTGCCACCGGGCGCAGTCCCTATGTCATCGGCAAACCGAAACCGGATATGGTGCAGCTTGCCATGCAGACGGTGGGAGCCGCACCGGAGGAAACGCTGGTGATCGGCGACCGCCTCTATACGGACGTTGCCTGCGGCGTGAATGCGGGAGTAGACACGGTGCTGGTGCTCTCCGGCGAAACGAAGCGGGACGACGTAGCGACGAGCGATGTGAAACCGACGTTTATCCTGAAGGACGTCGGGGAACTGCTGCGGATGATAAAAGAGGCTTGAGCGCGCTTCACGGCGCTGAGCCGGAGACAACAAAAGGTAGAAAACGGATCGGAATGAGCACATCGGAAACGATGTGCTCATTTTCGCGCGCAAGGGTAAAAAATGGGCGCGTTGCAAAATAGCGCGCTGAAAAAAGACGGGGTCAGGAGCCCAAAAGGGTTTCCTGACCTCGCCTTTTGCGTTAAAATTGAATCGTGACAAACAACCTTAAAACGCAAGACCACTATACGACGTATGAGCGGGACGGTCAAGTGGTACTTGCCATGGATCACGAAAAAGTATTACCGGAGAACGCACCCGTCCGGCTGACAAGCGCTCAGCTTGAGGAACTGGATTACAGGAAACTGTATCGCGCCTATTCGCCCAAAGGGCGGAAATCGGCAGCCGATCCGCGGGTGATGTTCAAGGTAATGGCCTATGGCTACCAATGCAACATCTATTCCAGCCGCGGCTTGGAAGAAGCCTGCCAATACCGAGTGGATTTCATGTGGCTGCTGGAGGACGAAAACGTCCCGGACCACGCCACCTTTGCGCGGTTTCGAAAGCGCTGTGCCGCGGAGATCGAGGACTTGTTTTACCAGTATACCCGCTTGCTGGAAAAACAGGGCGAGACTGACCACGATACGGTATTCATCGACGGCACGAAGCTGGAAAGTGCCGCCGGACGGTATACGTTTGTCTGGCGCAAGGCGGTGGAGAAGCAGCTTGCCAAGGTGAAGAAGAAGGTGCATGCCGCCCTGTCGCTGGACACGCTGGCAGCGTTGCAGGAATACCTGACGCAGACCGGGGAGGGCATCGTCTTCGTCCACGGAACCGGCAGGCGGAAAAGCACGGAACAAAAGGATTGGGAAACGCTGGACGATCTGCGCCGCCGCTGGGAGGAATATGAGGAAAAGCTCGTCATCATGGGCGACAGGCGCAACAGCTATTCCAAGACCGACACAGACGCCACGTTCATGCGCATGAAGGAAGACCACATGCGCAACGGGCAGCTCAAGCCTGCTTATAACGTGCAGATCGCGGTAAACAGCGAATACATCACCGGCGTCGACGTGTTCTCCGACCGCACCGACTTCGGTACGCTGGTCCCGTTTCTTAAAACACTGCAGCGACAGCACGGAAAGAAATACGATTCCGTGACGGCAGACGCTGGGTATGAGCGGCTCGGCAACTATCTGTTCCTCGAATCCAACGGGCAGTTGAGCTTTATCAAGCCCGCCAATTATGAGCAGCAGAAGAGCGCGAAATACAGGAAGCAGCTCGGGCGAGCGGAAAACATGACCTACGATGCGGACGTGGACTGCTATATCTGTGCCAACGGGCGGAAGCTGGCGCTGCGTAAGGAATGTACGGAACTGCAAAACGGGCGCGAAGTAACGACAGCGTGGTATCGCTGCGAGGACTGCAAGGGCTGCCCGCTACGGGAGAAATGCTGCTCGGCAAAGGACAAGGAGCAGCCGAAGGAGCTGCGCGTGAACAAGACGCTGCAGGAGCTGCGCAAGGCCTCGCAGGAGAACATCACTACGGAGCGCGGTATCTATCTGCGCCTGTGCCGCTCCATTCAGGCGGAGGGCGCGTTTGGGTTGCTGAAAACCGACTTCGGATTCCGCAGATTCCTGACGAGAGGCAAAGCAAACGTGCGCACGGAGTTGTTCCTGCTTGCGCTGGCGTTTGACCTGAAAAAGCTGTGGATGAAGCGGGAAAACGGGCGGCTGAAAACGCATCTTTCGCAGCTCAACAGCGCTTAGCAGAGAAAACTGAATATTTTCCACAGAAAGCGCCGGTAAATGCTCCGGGGCTGGCTTTGCTATACGCTTTGCTGGATAATTTCATGCGAATTTTCCACAACCGAGCGCAATTTCGGGCAGAAAAGAAGTGCCGCAGAACTTTCACATTCTGCGACACTCCCATTTTCAGAGGCGCATGATTCCATAACAATGGCTCAGCCGTTCCTCTTTCTGTATGTGAGATAGCCTTCCAGCATCAGCGACGCGGCAACCGCGTCCACGGTTTTCTTGCGCTCTTTGGCGCGTTTGCCGTTAAACTGCATGATGTTGTGCGCCTCCACGGTGGTGCGTCGTTCGTCCCAGAGCGTGACAGGGAGTTTTGCCGCGGCGCGAAGCTGCTCGGCAAACGCCTCCGCTTTTTCGGCGCGCGGGCCGCGGCTGCCGTCCATGTTGAGCGGGTGTCCGAGCACCAGTTCCGTGACCTCGTGCTCCGCAATCAGCGGCAGCAGCTTCTCAATGACCGCTTCGGGGCGGTACGCTGTGACGACGGTCGAGAAGCCGCACAGTGTCAGCGTCCGGTCGGAGACGGCTACGCCGGTGTGCGCGTCGCCGTAGTCGATCGCCATGATCTTCATGCATCTTCCTCCGTTTCCGCTTCAGCCGCGGCAGCGTCCGGCTGCTGTCCCTTCATCTTCAGTTCTTCCCACTGCTCGCGCGTGATGAGGAGCGCGCGCGGCTTCGAACCCTCGAACGGCCCCACGATGCCGCGCTCCTCCATCTGATCGACGATGCGCGCGGCGCGGGAGTAACCCAGCTTGAGACGTCGCTGGAGCAGAGAGGTGGACGCCTGACCGGTCTCCAGCACGACCTCAATGGCGGCGTTGAGCATCTCGTCGGCGCTGTCGGAGGGCGTCTCCTCCGCGGGAGCGCTGCCCTTGGAGCCGTTTCCACGTTCCTTCTCCGCGACGTTCTGTTCGATCTTGTCGATGACGTCCTTATCGTAGCTCGCCTCGCCGTTCTCCTTGACGAACGTGACCACGCGATCGATCTCGTCGGCGGAGATGAAACAGCCCTGCACACGGCGGGGCTTACCCTCGCCGAGCGGCGCGTAGAGCATATCGCCCTTGCCGACCAGCTTTTCCGCGCCCGCATTGTCTAGGATGATGCGCGATTCAAGGCTGGACGCCACCGCGAACGCGATGCGGCTGGGGATGTTCGCCTTCATCAAACCGGTGATGACGTCGGCGCTCGGACGCTGCGTGGCAATCACAAGGTGCATCCCCGCCGCGCGGCCCATCTGCGCGACGCGGCAGATCGATTCCTCGACTTCCTTCGCCGCGACGAGCATCAAATCGGCCAGCTCGTCGATGACGACGACCACCGTCGGGAACTTGCGCATCTCGGGATCGGTCTCCGCCAGCTTGTTGTAGGATGCGAGATCCTTGACGCCGTGATTGGAGAAGAGCTGGTAGCGCTTCATCATCTCATACACCGCCCATTGCAGTGCGCCGGCTGCCTTCTTCGGATCGGTGACGACGGGGATCAGCAGGTGCGGGATGCCATTGTAGGGCGCAAGCTCGACCATCTTCGGGTCGACCATGATGAAGCGCACTTCTTCCGGCGTGGACTTGTAGAGCATCGAGACGATCAGCGAGTTGGTGCAAACCGACTTTCCGGAGCCGGTCGTGCCCGCGATCAGAACGTGCGGGAACTTTGCGATGTCGCCCACGATGGGCCTGCCGTTGATGTCCTTGCCCACGGAGAAGCAGACACTGGACTTGTGCTCCGTAAACGCGCGGGATTCCAGCACGTCGCGGATGTGGACGGCGGTGACCAGCTTGTTCGGAACCTCGATGCCGACGACGGAAATCTTGTCGGGGATCGGCGCAATACGCACGCCCGTCGCGCCAAGCGCGAGGGCAATGTCATCCTGCAGGTTGGTAAGCTTGGAGAGCTTGACGCCCTGTTCCAGCGTAAATTCATAGCGCGTGACACTTGGCCCGCGGATCACGTCGCCCGCGGCGGCGTCCACGCCGAAGCTCTTGATCGTCTCGGCAAGGCGGCGAGAGTTGTTGCGCAGCTCCGCGCCCGCGGCGTCGGCGTTGCCCGCGACGCCCTGCTCCAGCAGCGTGATGGGCGGATAGCGGTAATCGGGGACGCTCGTCTCCGCTGCCTCGATTTCTGCCGTGACCTCCTCTGTCGCCTTCTGAACCTCTGCCTTCGCAAGCTTTTCCGGCTTCGGTTCGGCCTTCGGCTCGGGTGTTGGTTCGGGCGGAGCAGGCGGCTCGATGGGATCGAGCTTCGGCGCGGGCGGCGGCGTTTCAACGATGGGCTTCGGAGGCTCGGCCGGCGCGGGCGCGGGAGCGGGGACCGGAACGGAGACAGGCGCGGCAGCCGGAACGGGCGCAGACGCAGGCGCGTCGGTCAGCAGCTCGTCCGGCGTGCGGACGTGATCCGCCTTCTTGCGGAAGAACCCTGCTTTCACATCGACGGGCAGTGGGTCGGGCTGGGTAGGAAGCTTCGGGTCGTCGAGCGGGATGTCGATGCGCGGCTTGGGCTTTTCAAACTGCGCCGGGCGCGAGGGAACAACATCGCGCTTCGGCGCGGCAGGCTCCTCCTCCGGCTCGTCGTAGGGGAGGAATTCGTGGCTTTTCACCGCGTCGATGATGGCGGCGGGCGTCAGCCGCAGCGCACCCATCAGCGCCGCGACGAAAGCAAGGACGAACACGATCAGCGTGCCGACCTTGCCCACCACCGCCATGAAGCCGATGGCAAGCGCGCCGGAGACCACACCGCCGGACTCCAGCGCGACGCCGCTCGCCCAGAGCGCCTTGACAGCGTTGAGACCGGCTTCGGGCGCCGTCACGTCCGTGACGGCGTGCACCAGCGCGCCGAGCAGCACGGGAAGCGAGAGCGCGCATACGACGTGCGGCGTCACCGCGCGCCCGCGGTGGAGCAGCAGGATCCATGCGCACAGCAGCAGCGCGGGCAGAGCGGCATACCAGCCCCAGCCCGTCAGGCCGCGCCAAAGCGCGTAAAGCCAGTTGATGAGCAGCGCGTCATGCTGGAAGTAGCCGATCGTCACGAACAGCGCGAGCAGCAGACAGACAAAGCCGCCGACCTCCCGGCGGATCGGCTGCTTCTTCGGCGGCGCCTTACGTCTGGAGCTGCTGGCGCCGCTGCGTGTCGCGCTCGTCTTGCGGGGCGCAGAGGACGAACGTGTGCTTGTGCTTTGGGATGTATTCTTTCTCTGAGAGCTTGTTTTCTTCTGTGTTGCCATGTAAGTGTCCTTTCGTCAGCCGATCATGGTCAGGATCAGTACCAGTGCGCCCACGATCCAGCAATAGTAGGAAAAGATGCCGAAACGCCCTTTGCCGGCAATGTATCGCAGCAGACGGATGCAGGCATAGCCTACCGCCGCCGCGACGATCACACCGGCAAGGTACGTCGGTACGTCGTGCCAGACGATCCCTGCCTCAACAGCGTCCTTGATGGAGAGCAGATTTGCCCCGAGTATGGCGGGAATGGACATGAGGAACGAGTAGCGCACGGCAAAGCGGCGCTCGAAGCCCATGAAGCAGCCGGCGGTGATGGTCATGCCGGAGCGGGAGATGCCCGGGCAGGTGGCGATCGCCTGCGCGACGCCGACGGCAAGCGTGTCCGTGAGCCTTGCGTTCTTTTCCGTCTTGCGGCCCGAGCGCACGCGGTCGCAGAAAAAGAGCAGGATGCCCGTGACCAGCAGCGCGCAGCCGATGAAGACCATGTTCTCCGAGAGCGCTTCCACCTTGTCCTTGATCGGCAGGATGAGAAACAGCGGCAGCGTGCCGACGATGATGAGCAGGATCATACGGCGCATGGGCGGTACGCGCTCCGGCGTCGAGTGGTGGATGAGGTCGCCGCAGCCGCGGAAGAACTCCAGAACGATCTCCTTGATCTCGCTCCAATAGGCGACGAACACCGCGAAGAGCGTACCGAGGTGGAGCAGAACGTCAAAAAACTCCGGAATATCGGACGCGCCCTCCATGCCGAGCAGATGCTCCGCGATGGCGAGGTGGCCGGAACTGGAGATGGGGAGAAACTCCGTCACGCCCTGAATGAAACCGAGCAGAATGGAATGGAACAGGCTCATGCAAACGTGTTTCCTTTCATGAACATAATAATACAAATATAATATAGCATATCTTTTCCGAAAATGCCACCCTTGTTTTTCACGCCGGGATGTCAGGCGACATAGAATGGGGACGGGAGGTGAGACAATGGCCTATTCCGACCGCGAACTCCTTGCACGGCTGATCGAGTGCGAGGCGGGCGGCGAGGGCGACAACGGCATGAAGGCGGTGGCGGGCGTGGTGATGAACCGCGTGGAGGCGGCGGGCGGCGAGTATGCCCGCGTCGGACAGCGCAGCATCCGCCGCATCATCATGCAGCCTGGACAGTTTGTCTGCGCAAGCGATATGGTGCGCGGCGCCTACAATCCGCAGAACATATACAATATGAACCCCACGGAGATACATTACGCCATCGCGGATTGGGCGATCGCGGGGAACCGAATCCCCGAGGTCGGCGAGGCGCTGTGGTTTTTCAACCCCTATTCGCCGGATTGCCGGGCGTATTTCCCGACTGAGGTTGGCGAATTCCGCGCCCGCATCGGCGACCACTGCTTCTATACGCCGACGGCGGCATATTATGAAACATGAAAGGACTGCTATGATGATCGACCGGAACAACTGCCCGGTGCATCACGTCCACTTCCACGGCAACGGGAGCTGCGACGCGATGCGGGAGGCGAACAAACGAGAAGACTGTGCGCCAGCTTCATCCGCTGCGACCGCGCAGACCGGCATGGAGAGCGAGATCGCGCCCTACGACCCGGCGGAGAACGGTATGGCGGGCTACGGCCCCGACCACGTATGGACGCAGGATGAGGCGTCGGGGCTGAGCACTATGCCGCAGGACAGCTTCACCGAGCCGCTGAGCGCGGACGAGGCGGCGCGCAACTCCTGGCGCGCGCTGCTGGCGCGCAACGTGGGACGCAACGTACTGGTACGCTTCCTGATGGGCACACAGAACTTCATCAGCGTCGAGGGCGAGCTCTACGAGGTCGGCACGGACTATATCGTGATCTACCAGCCGCTTTGGGACAGCCACATCACCGCCGATCTCTACGCGGTCAAATTCGTCGAGTTCCGTGAGCCGCCCGGGGTGACGATGCTAAGCTGAATTGAGAAAGAGAAGGCGTTTTGCCGCAGAGCAAAAGCCTTCTCTTTTTATCTGCAAGTATACCTATACGGCGGCGAGGATGTGGAGAGTTCGGATCGCCGCATCGCCGATCCTGTCATTGACGACATAGGCGTGGCGTTCCAGATCGGCGCCGTCCGCGTCGCTCAAGCCCTGCAAACGCAGCTGTGCGACAACCTCGGCGGCAAGCCGCTCCATACAGGCCGCCTTTTGCGCCGCCGTCTCTCCGTCATTGGGTGTGGTCAGCAGCCACTCCAGCGGCTGCGCGGACGAAGAGAGCAGCGGCAGTTCGCGCAGTGCGCGGAAGCTCCACTTGTAGTAGGGCTGATAGCGCCGGTTCAGCAGAAAGACGGCGGAAACGGCGCTTTTCACGTATTCACAGACCGCGAGCTGCGCCGCGGCACGCTCGCCGTGGGCGAGGCAGCGGGGATAGTTATACTGTCCCGCCTGCCCCATCAGCAGAAGCTGCCCGGCGAGCCGCTTGAGCCGCACGTCCTCGGGAAAGTACGCGAGCGCATCGCGGATACGTGTGACCTCACCCCGACCGTCGAAGAAGATCGCGCCGTTCGTCGCCTCCGCAAGCGCCTGTTCCGGCAGCGTCAGCCATTGCCGCGCGGTCAGGGCGCCGTCCGGCGAGCCGACCGCCTTTTCAAAGAACTCAGCCGTCCGTATCACGCCGTGACGCGCCCCGCCGACAGGAGCGAGCGCCTGCCTCGACACGCCTTCAAAGGTCTTGGGAAGCTTCGCGTAGGCGCGTTCCAGCAGGAACTCGCTCCTGCGATCCACCGTGTCCTCATCCGGCAGCAGGATGCAAAAGCCCGGCTCAAAGTCGTGGTCGCGGGAAATTTCGTCGTCAAAACCGAAGCACTCCGAGCCCGCGCCAAACAACCCGACCGCAAGATGGGGCAGCAGCGCGGAAAACCGGGCTTCCAGCATCGGCTTTCCGTACGCCTCATAATATGCTCTTGACAGCTCAAGCCCGTTCATAGATCTCCTTTGCGGTCTGTTCCAGTTCCTGTGCCGCCGCAAACCAGCCGTAGTAGGCGAAACCCGGCGCGCACTTCTCGCACACGAAGGCGTAGTACCCGTCCCGCGGCGCGGCGCCGTCCTGCAGAAAGGCATACGCCTTGTCCAAAAGCTCCGTGATGCGCGCTTCGCCTGCTTCCGTGCCCTGCTCTGCGGCGACGGCATCCGCCATGTTGAGGCAGGTGACCGCCTGCTCCAGCGTTCCGCCGGGAACAAGCGCCATCTGCGCCATCGCCTTTTCATATAGCGCGAGCGCTTCGGTATGGCGTCCCAGTGCCGCGCAGGCTGTCGCCATATTGTTGTAGAGTCCGCCGAGCAGCTGCGGTTTCGTTTTCTCCGCCTCGTAAAGCGGCTGCGCCCGCTTGAACAGCTCCAGCGCTCGCGCGTGCTCGCCAAATGCGCTGTATGCCGTCGCGGCATTGACCAGCGTCGTGCCCGCGCTGACGCCCTCGGCAAAGCCCAGCGTGTCCAGCAGCTCCAGCGCCCGCTCCGCATAATGGAACGCGCGCTCGCGGTTCCCTGTTTTGCGGTAGTGCCCCGCCAGCTCGTTGCAGAGGAACAGCTCGCCGCGCAGATCGTGCCCGAGCTTTGCCTCGTCCATCCAGTAGAGCAGATGCCGCTCCACACCCGCGTAGTCGCGGCGGCTCATGTACTCGTCCAGCTTCTGCGCGATGCGTTGCTGGGGAATAGATACCGTCTGCGGCGCGGAGCCGTAGCGCTCATCGCTGAGCAGGCAGCGCGGCTCTGCATAGTCCTGCGGATGCAGTGTTTTCCGATCGTCCATATCATTACTCTCCACTCAATATATTGCTCCTGCGGGGAGCATAGCACGTCTGTCCGAAAAATCATATCCCCTTTTTATACAAAAGGTAAGAGTAGCCGCAGGGCACGAGCGTCATCACGGCGATGACCGCGAGGAACAGCGGCAGGTTCCACAGGTGCAGCAGCGTGAGCAGGATCATCACCGCGCCGGCGGCGACCCACAGAAAGCCCGCAAGCCGGTGCGTGCGGTTCCAGTTCTCCTCGCTCTCGAGCGTCCACGGCAGCTTGATGCCCATGGTGTAGCTCTGCTTGGTCTTGAGCAGATAGTTGCCGATCAGGATGAACAGCAGCCCCATGAGCAGCGGCATGATGAACTCGATGTGCGTCGCGCAGCCCAGCGCGTTGCCGAGGATGAACGCGCTGACCAGAATGGACACCACGGGTACCGTCCAGATCGAGATGGCGCGCAGCGGCGCGCTCATGTTCTGCCGCTTGGGGTCGGTGGAGAGCCCGAAGTGCATAAACAGGTTGAGCCCCGCCATCATCAAGGGCATCGTGAATACGGCGGTCGCGCGGCTCGACCAACCGTTCGCCTCGCCGTTGAAGCCGAAGTGCGTCGGCACGGTCTCCGGCAGTTTGCTGTAGAGCGCCAGCCCCGCCGCGATCGGCAGCAGGCACAGCAGCGTGGTGAGCGCAAGCTCCTTACGATTCACGTTTTTCATCGGTTCCTCCCTTCAAGTCTTGCAGCCAGAGCAGCACTTCTTCGAGTACGGAGGCGTTGAGGCTGTAGTAGATGTAATTCTTCTCCCGCCGCTCGACGATCAATCCGGCGTTTTTCAGCTGGGCGAGGTGGTACGAGACGGACGCGCCCGCCATGTCGAAGTGCGAAGCGATCCCCCCGGCGGTCATGGAGCCGCCCTTGAGGATGTTCAAGATCTCGCGCCGCGCCGGGTCGCTGAGGGCTTTCATCGTGTCGCTGAATCCCATGCGGCTCCCTTCTTTCATTTAGAGGTTCATCTAAATATATCATAGCACAAAACGCGCGGATGTCAATGGGTATTTAGAAAATTTTCTAAATTGTTAGCAAAACACAGCCGCTTGCCAGCGTGAGAGAAGCGTGCTATGATGCAGAAAAACAGAGGAATCGAGGCGACGGTAATGCGGACATACCGCCTGACGGAAGAAGAATACCAGCAGATCCTCGAGCTGCGGCGGGATTTTCATATGTACCCCGAACTGTCGGGGCAGGAGGTTCGGACAACGGCGAAGCTGCGCGCGTTTTTCGCGGAGCTGCCGATGTTCCGCGTCCTGCCGCTGCCGGTGGAGACCGGACTGGTCGTGCAGATCGGCGCAGGGGAGCCGGAGGTCATGCTCCGCGCGGACATCGACGCGCTGGCGCAAAGCGAGCAGTTTGACAGCCCGTGGCGCTCGCGCGTTGCGGGCGTGATGCACGCCTGCGGGCACGACCTCCACTCTGCCGCGCTCTGCGGCGCGGCGCTGCTGCTTGCGCGGGCACAGGCGAACGGCGACCTGCGCGGCACGGTCGATCTGGTCTTCCAGAGCGCGGAGGAAACGACGAGCGGCGCAAAGGAGCTGATCGCTGCGGGCCTGTTTGAGCGCATCCGTCCGTCGCGCTGCTTCGGGCTGCACAACTGGCCGTCGGTGCCGGTCGGCAGCGTCGTATGCCGCGCGGGGGCGCTCATGGCGGCAAAGAAGAATTTTGAGGTCATCCTGCATGGATTCGGCGGGCACGGCTCGATGCCGCAGCTCAATATCGATCCCATCGTCTGCGCCGCAGCGGTCGTGCAGTCTCTCCAGACCGTCGTGAGCCGCAACATGGATCCGCGCGATGCGGTCGTGCTGTCGGTCAACAGCATCACCGGCGGCAGCGACGCCAATCTGGTCGTGGAGGATGCGGCGCTCCGCGCCACTGTCCGCTCCCTGTCTGAGACCGCCATGCGGCGGGCGACGGAACGCATCGAGGGCATCGTCGCCAACACCGCCGCGGCGTATGAGTGCCGCGCGGAGATCATCTGGCACGAGGATATCCCAGCCGTTTACAACGCGCCGGAGCTGCTCGATTTTGCGCGCGGCTGCGCGGAGCGGGTCGGACTGAGCGTTGCGGACACGCCGCCTTCGCTGGCCAGCGAGGACTTTGCGCTCTATCGGGCGTATGCGCCGTCGTTCTTTTACTGGGTCGGCAGCACTGCCGCGGGCGAGCGGGGCGAGGAACTGCACCGCCCGCTGTTCCACGCGGACGACGCGGCGCTGCGCCACGCGGCGGAGCTTTACGCCGCATCCGCGTTATCATAAAGAGGGAGGGCTGCACAGATGCACTGGTTCCGCAAAAAAGAGCTTCCCAGGATCCCTTACGATCCTGAGAAGCAAACGCCCGCCGTGCGCTCAAGCATCTGCACGGGGGAAATGGTCGTCGGTTTTCTGGACAAGGAGACCGGAAAGTTCCGCGAGTATGAGCTGGCGCGCAGCCAGAGCGACGTCGACGCGTTCTGCAAGCGCGCCGGCGTCGATCCGAAGGAGATCAAACGCATCTACTGAGCGCTTTACAGCTCGCTGACCGTCTCGCTCAGCGGCTTGCGCTTGCCGTGGTTGGGCAGGGGGCCTGCGCCTTCCGCGGCGTAACCGAGGTCGAGCAGCATGAGGATTTCCTCGTGTTCGGGCAGACCAAGCTCCTTCGCCAGCGCGTCGGGGTCGAAGTTGTTGATCCAGCAGCTGTCCACGCCCGCGTTGCAGGCGGCGAGCATCAGGTGCGTCGCAACGATGGTGGCGTCCTCAACGCCGGAGTCGCGTTTGCCGCCGGGATAGGTGAAAACATTTCCCTTGTCGAACGCCACGACCAGCACGGTCTGCGCGCCGTAGCGGCAGGGCGTGACCTTGTCGATCTTCGCGAGCGCCGATTCGCTGCGGGCGACATAGATATGCTGCTCCTGCAGGTTCTTCGCCGTGGGCGCCAGACGTCCCGCTGCGAGAATGGCGTCCAGCTGTTCGCCGCTGACGGCGCGCCCGTCGTATTTTTTGCAGGAATAGCGCTTTGCGATCACATCGGTGAATTCCATAGATGATCCCTTCTTCCCTGTTTTTCGGGGAACGGCAGGAGCGGAAGCCTCCTGCCGCCTGTGTTTCCCACTCGGATTGTACACGCTGGCGGGCGAACAATCAAGCCCCGCGGCGCATTTCCCGGCAAAGCAGAAATCAACAAGAACGTGTTTGATGTTATTATATCCTTATTTTGCTTTTTGTATTTTATCTTTATTTTGAAGTGAAGAGAATGAACATTTACACATCAGCTTTTTGTATTATATCTTTATTTTGAAATCTACAACAAACAGTACTGCAACAAAGACAGGGCTCGGAGCAGCAGTAAAAACGGCCATTCATGGCAAAACTTCATGCATTATATACTGCATAAAACAAGATGACAAGCGCTGGTTGTGCGCTTGCCATCTTGTTTTTTGATCACATTGTACTGCCGATGTGTGCATTGTAGGAACACTGAATCGCGTTTTTTCAAAACCCACAAATGTGATAGAATAAAAATCAAAGGAGAGTGGGTTGAATGACTTACGAGAAGAGTTTCAAGGAAGAAGCCGTGCGCCTGTCCGACGAGATTGGCGTAAAGAAGGCGGCGGAGCAGCTCGGCGTGCCGTACTACACGCTGGCGGACTGGCGGCAGCAGCGAAAGCGTTTCAGCGCCCAAGCATACGTCGGCAGCGGTCACAAGCGCATGTCGGCAGACCCGAAGGAGCAGGAACTCTACGAACTGCGGAAGGAAAACGCCGAGCTGCGT
>JBGVBS010000034.1:0-42790 GCA_045225715.1 Oscillospiraceae bacterium | reverse complement strand
CTTCAAAGACGTTCGGCCACTTCGAGGTGGTCTGTCTTTGTGCACCCTTTTTCGGTATGGTGCTTAAGTTACAATGTTTCAACCTTGCTTCTCCTTACGGATTTTTTCTCAAAAACTCCTGCGCCAGCGAGGCGTACGCCTCCGCGCCGCGGCTTGTTCGGTCGTAAACATTGATCGGTTTGCCGTGGCTCGGCGCTTCGGAAAGGCGCACATTGCGGGGGATCACCGTCGCGTAGACCTTACCGGGGAAAAAGCGTTTAACCTCTTCCGCCACCTGCATGGCAAGGTTGGTGCGCGCGTCATACATCGTCAGCAGCACGCCCTCCAGCTCCAGCTTCGGATTCAGCGACCGCTTCACGATACGCACGGTGCTCAGCAGATCGCTCAATCCTTCCAGCGCGTAATACTCGCTCTGCACCGGAACAAGAAGGGAATCCGCGGCGCACAGCGCATTGAGCGTCAGCAGTTCCAAAGAAGGCGGGCAGTCAATAAAAATGAAGTCGTAATCCGCTGACAGCGCATCCAGCACACCCTTGAGCAGAAATTCCCGTTTTTCTCGTCCGATCATTTCAATACCCGCGCCCGCCAGCGCTTTACTGGACGGCAATACGTCTCCGCAATGAGTATGCAGCACGTTCTGCCTCACATCAGCACCATTGATGATTACCTCATAAATGCCCTGCGCCGTGTTTTTATCCACTCCCATGCCGGAGGTGGCGTTTGCCTGCGGGTCAAAGTCGCAAAGCAGAATGCGTTTGCCCGCTTCGTGAAGCGCAGAAGCAAGATTGACACAGGTTGTCGTCTTGCCGACGCCGCCTTTTTGATTCACAATGGCTACGGTTTTTGCCACGCCAGACCCCGCTTTCCGACAAAAATCCCCTACTGAGGCATTCTATCCGATTATCATGATTTAGATTATATAGTATATCACAAAACATTTCGATTTCAACCGTAAAATCGCATCAATACAGAAAAACGCAGAAAACGCCGCGCTTTCGCGCGGCGTTTCACGTGAAACACTTCGTGTTATTTCTCCGTCTCGATCAGCAGCAAGCCCTCGTATCCGCAAAGCGAAAGGCCGAGCTTTCCGTCCGCCGCCGCAAAGCGTCGGCCGGTGAGTGCGTCGAGCGCTTCAGCGCCCTCCCAAGGCAGTTCGACATCTCTGCTTTTCGCGTCCGCGTTGCATACCGCAAGACTAACCTCGCCGCCCTTCTCTCTTCGGAATGCGAGCAGCGCGCCCTCGGCAAGCAGGTATTCCACACTGCCGCTTTGCAGCGACTCTCTCGCGCCGCGCAGCTCGCCGAGCCTTCGAAAGTAGGCCAAAAGGCGCCGGTCTTCGCCGTCCCACGGATAGGTTCCGCGATTAAAGGGGTCTTCAAAGCCCTGCATACCCGCTTCATCGCCGTAATAAATGGTAGGCGAACCGGGAAAGGCGAACATAATCAGCGCGGCAAGTCGGAGTCGACGCAGGCCAAGAATGTGATCCTCCGCGCTCAGCGTGATCCTCGCGCGCTCCTCCCGCGTCTGCGGCCATTCGCCCGAATAGCCAAGTACAGTCAGAATGCGCGGCGTATCATGGGTGGAAAGGAAATTCATCGCGCCATAAAACGCAGCGGGAGGATAATTCTCGCGCAGCGTCTCCATCGCGTCGCGGAAGATCGTCGCTTTTTTCTCGCGCAGATAGCCCAAGAGCGCGTTGCGGAACGGATAGTTCATCAGCGCGTGCGTCTGCGCGCCAAGCAGGTACTTGCGGCGCGTCGAATAGGCGATCTTATTCGATCCATCCTCCCAGACCTCGCCGATCAAGTAGGCGTCCGGCTTTTCGCTCTCCATCACACGCCGGATCCGTTCAATGAACGAACCGGGCAGCTCGTCCGCCACATCAAGCCGCCAGCCGGACGCGCCCGCGCGCAGCCAGTGTCGCACGACGCTGTCGTCCCCTTCAATGATGAAATCAATGTATGCGGGATCGCTCTCTTCGACAGCAGGAAGCGTTTTGAAACCCCACCAGGCGTCATATTCGTCCGGGAACTGCGTGAAGTGATACCAGCTCGCGTAGGGAGAATCCTTGCTCTGCGCCGCACCGACCTCGGGATAAAAGCTCTTGGCGTTGAAATACACACTGTTTGAGCCCGTGTGATTGAACACACCGTCGAGGATCACATGGATACCCAGTTCACCCGCCTTGTTGCACAGGGCACGAAATTCCGACTCGTCGCCAAGCAGCGGATCGATCGTGCGATAATTTGCCGTATCATAGCGGTGATTGGTCGCCGCCTCAAAGATCGGGTTCAGATAGACCGTCGTCACGCCTAAGCTGCGTAGGTACTCCAGCTTTTCCGCGATGCCGGCAAGGTCTCCGCCGAAAAAGTCGGAGCAGGTGATCTCTCCCTGCGCGTCAGGGCGGTACTCCATCATTTCATCCCACTCGTTGTGCAGCGTGCGGTTTCCGACCATGCCGCTCACAGCGTGCTTCATGCCGCGGCGAAAACGATCCGGAAAAATCTGGTAGCTGACTCCGCGACCAAACCACTCCGGGGTTCTGCTTTTGCCGTCATAAACCGTCAACTGCCACGGCTGAACCTCATCGGTCAGGCAAAGCCCATTTTTGCCAAGGCAGCTTTGTCCGCCATCCGCCCAGTCAAAGCGGAAGTGATACCAGATCAGCTCGCCTTCCTCCGGCGCGGAAAATGTTCCGCGGAAGGCTCTCTTTCCGTCGTCCTTCACCTCGGTCATTTCGACCTCTGTCCATTGTTCCGCAAATTCGGCATGCATGACAACAACGGCGCGCGTTACGTGCTCATCCGGTTCAGTGTAAAGCGTCAGCGTGACCTCCGTGCCGCAGGGCACAGCGCCATAGGGTGTTTTGCAGCGTTTGCTGCCGGAATGATAATACATGATTCGTTCTCCTGCTTTTGCTCACTTGAGCAGACTGTTTTCGCCGGTTATATCCGGCTCGGCGGCCGAAAAATATGCGTTCAGGATATCAACGGCGGCATTTGCGAGCGCGCCGCCGCTGCCGCCCTTCTCAATGACCAGCGCAAGCGCGATCTGGGGATTGTCAAAGGGCGCAAAGGCAATGAAAACGCCGTTGCTCTTTGTTCCTCTGCCGCCGGTCTGAGCGGTGCCCGTCTTGGCGGCGGCGTCGACGACGCAGCGCGAAAACGCTGCTCGCACGCTTCCGCTTGTGACCAGTTTTCGCATACCTGAGAGCACAGCGTCGAGGTTCTCCTCCGCGATGGCGATCTGTTCCGCCGCGGGTTCGTTGTAAACATAAGTCGGCACAGCGCTGTCATAGGCGCTGACGTCCTTGAGCAGATGCGCGTTGTATCTTGTTCCGCCATCTGCAAGCGTCGCGACATAGTTGGCGATCTGAAGCGGCGTAAAGAGGTCGTATGCTTGCCCGATCGACGCCTGCAAGGTAAGGCCGTCCGTCCAGCGCTGGTCCTTCAGACTGTTCACATAGTCCGGCGAGGTCATTGTTCCGAGAGCCTCCGGGATCTCAATGCCGCTCGGCTCGCCGAGGCCAAATGCCGCGGCATATCGATCGATGGCGGCGATGCCGAGCTGTTTGCCGGTCTCGTAGAAAAAGTAGTTGCAGGACACAGTGATCGCATCCGTGACATTGATTAGGCCGTGTGTGCCGCCATTCGTGCTGTAGATCCAGCAGTTATACACCATATCGTAATAATGATATGCGCCCAAGTCCCGGATCATTGTCTCGGGCGTGATGGTTCCGCTTTCCAGCGCCGCCACGGCAACAGCGGGCTTGAACGTCGAGCCCGGCGCGTAGGTCCCCATGGTTGCGCGGTTGTACATCGGACGCATCGGATCGCTGTTCAGCGCGGCAAAATCACGATTGAACGTCTTGAGCGAAAACGTTGGATATGACGCGAGGGACAGGACCTCGCCCGTGCCGATCTGCACGACCGCCGCAGCCGCTCCGCGCGGAATTCCATCGGCTTCCGTCATCGTATTCGTCGCATCGGCAAGGATCGCCTCGACCTGCTCCTGAAAATCAATATCAATCGTCAGGGCAACGTTCTCGCCCGGCTCAGGCTCCACGGAGTACAGCTCCGAGATTACCTTGCCGTCGGCGTTGGTCGTCACAACACGCTTGCCGTCCTTGCCGCGCAGATAGTCTTCAAACGCATATTCCACGCCGTCCAGGCCGACCAGGTCATTCCACTCATAGCCGCCCTTGTCCTTGTACTCTTCCCATTTCTGTATCTTTCCAACGCGTCCAAGGATATGCGCAGCCGCATCGGTCTGGTATTCGCGCACCGACGATGTGCCGACGCGGACGCCACTGTAATCTCCATCCTTCAAAAGGGCGATCAGCGAAACATCTACGCCGGAGGCAAACAAAAAAGTACCGTCGCCGTCGAGCTTCGCCGTAGCAAGGGAATAGCGCAACCCGATCAGGTCACGCTGCTCGCGCTGATCCAAGGTTTCATCCACACCAAACTCCTCACGCAGCAGATCAAAAACCTCCTGCGGCTTCATGCGCCCGCGCAATTCTTCCACGGAAGCGCCTTCGTCAAGCCATTTCCTGCTGACCATGTATTTTGCCAGCATACCGGAGCGGTTGACGGTGTCGTCGAACGCATAGGGCCGCGTCGTTGACAGCGGCAGTTCGTCGAACCACGTTACTCCCTGTGTCCGCAGCAGCGCCAGGAGACGCAGCAGATCTTCATTGAGCGCGTCGTCGGCAACATGAGACGGATCAAACGTCAGCGTGTAGACCGCACGGTTGGAAACGAGCACCTTGCCGTTTCGGTCGGTGATGATTCCGCGCGACGCCTCAACCGTCTCAACGCGGGTGTTTGTCTTTGCGGCCATGGCGCGATACTCAGCGCCGTGGACGATTTGCGCGTCAAACATCTCCGCACAGAATACGCTTAGAACAAGCAGGAAGAACCCGCACAAGGCTAGCATCCGAAGCCTCAGCTTCTTTGTCTCGTACATGAGCGAGCCCCTTTCTTACAGAGTAAACTGTTTGTGCAGGCGCAGCAAAACAGGGTGTACCGCGATCAGCAGGGGCAGCGACACAAGCGTCTCCCGCAGCGCCACGGAGAGCATCGCCCCGAACGGCGCGCGCGCGCCAAACGCCAGCGCAAGCATATTAAGGGCGTCCGCTGCGGCGAAAGTCAGCACAGTAGCAGCGACAGAGCGAAAAACGCCGGGCTGTAAAACGCTTCGCGCAAGCATCGTACAAAGCAGGGAGGCGCCGGTGAAGGCAAGCGTGTAAAGACAGGGCAGCGTTCCTGTCATCGTCAGATCGCACAGCAGCCCGCACACCAGCCCGAAAACCACCGCAGTACGCGGCTCCTCCAGCGAGGAAACAACACCCACAAACAGCGGCGGCAAAAACATTCTCACGCCCAGCAATTTCACGTCGCGCAGCGTCAGTGCAAACAGGAACGACAGCACCAGCATCGCGGCGCCGCAAACGCTCCATTTGATGATCTGATCGCGTCGAGTAAGCATTGCGTTCCTCCCGTCACTCAACGATCTCAAAGGCTTTGATGATAAAAACCTCGGTCAGATCGTCGAATTCAAGCATCGGCGCCAACACCGCATAACGGGCAAGACCATCGTCGTCCGCCTCCACCCGCTCCACTGTACCGATGACCAGATCGGACGGATAATAGCCGCCGAGACCGGAAGTCACAACATAGTCGCCGATCAGCAGCGTCGTCTCTGCGGGCAGGTACGTAGCCTTGAGCCGTTTTTCCCTCATGAGCGCGAAATCACCCTCGGCGATCACGACATCACCCGTGCGAAACAACAGCGCGCCAAGCTCCGTATCCGTGTCTATGATGGTCTGTACCGTACACCAATTCAATCCCGCCTCTATCACAACGCCAATCAGGTATCCCTCGCTGCTGATGACGACGTTATTGACCGACACGCCATGGCCTGTTCCGCGGTTCAGCGTCATTGTGCGCGTCCAGTTGCTGGCGCTGCGCTCAATGACTGTCGCGGATTCCAATTCAAAATCACGGCGCTGCTCGCGCAAGCCGATCAGCTCGCGCAGCATGGCATTTTCCGCGCGGTCGCTTTCCGCCTGCCGCGCACTTGCCCGCAGCTCCGCAACCTCCTCGCGCAGCGCCTGGTTCTCGGCGATAAGATCGCTGTAATCCTGATAATACCTCTGTTTATCCTCGACCCAGCCGCTGAGCGACTCCGCCGCCGTGCGAAACGGCGTCGCCAGCACGCCCGCCGCATTGTGCAGGATCGTCGAGGTCGCCGAGAAGTATGACAGTACGCTCAACCCCACCGCGATGATGACTGCGGCGGCGAGGATCCATGCGCCGTGCTTCGCGAAAAAGTCCTTCATCACAATACTCTTTTCAGGTCATCCCTATTATGGGCCGTTGGTCTGTCATTACAGCAGCTCGATCCCAAATTCCCTCAGCGCCCGCGCCAGCGGCAGCAGCGGCAGCCCCATGACGTTGAAGAAATCTCCGTCGATCCGCTCCACCAGCAGCGATCCGAGTCCCTGTATTCCATAAGCGCCCGCCTTGTCCATCGGCTCTCCGCTGGAGATGTAATTCCGCAGTTCCCGCTCCGTCAAGGATCTGAAATACACATCTGTCGATACCGTGAAGCAATTCAGCCGATCGCCCTGTCGAACGGTCACGCCTGTGCAGACTGTGTGCCGACTTCCGGCAAGCTCTGTGAGCATCCGCAGCGCGTCCTCTTCGTCACGCGGCTTTCCAAGCCGCTCGTCGCCAAGGAAAACCATCGTATCGGCGGTAATGACAATATCCTCCGGCGCGGTGAGCTCCCGAGCCGCTTTCGCCTTGCTCTGCGCGATGTAGGCGACGGTCTCCTGTGCGGTCAGGCCCGCAGGATAGCTCTCGTCCGCCTCCGGAACAACGATGTCAAACTCAGAAATCCCGATCCGACGCAGAAGCTCTTGCCTCCGCGGCGAACCGGACGCCAAAACAATATGTGCCATCTGAATAATTCCTCATTGATATTACTAATCGTATTCACTCCACGCCGCGATAGAACAAGCCGTGCGTGAATTCAACGGGGGCGCAGCTTACGCCGTCCTGATGTGCGCGCAGGATCGCGGCACATTCCTCCGGCGTTTCCGTTGTGAAGCGCAGGCGCGCATATGCCGCGCCGACGCTGCGCCAGTCGTCACCATCGGCAAGATATAGCGTTTTCGCATTTTCGATCTCGCTGCGCCCACCCACATCAAGAACGGGAAACCGTTCCTTTCGCCGATCCGTCAACGCGCCTCCGACCGTGCGTATGCGGTTCTCCGTAATCATCAGCGGCAGGCGACCGTAAATCAGCAACTCGCAGGGCAGACATTTTTGCAGATCCCGCACCTGCTCTCGACGCAGCTCAAAGGACAGCGCTGCAGTATCCAGCCCCTCTTCCCTCAGGAAACGCAGCGCCGCAGAATTATAAACGTTGAGTGATAATTCTCCGCGTTTTTCCAAATCATAGTCCCGCGCGAGTAAAAAATGGCCCAGATTGCCGATACCGACTGCGGTCACACCTCTTTCAGACAGCTCGGAAAGCTGCCTCCGGAGCCGTGCCTCGTCCCTTGTGCGGTAGATGCGCGGAAGAACGGCGCAAAAGCGTGTGCGGTCGAGATACGGCGTCATATCCGTCTTAACAAGCTCGTCTATGGGCAGATAGACCATTTCCGGTCTCGCTTCCACAAGCGCGTCCGTCAGCTGCTCCACGCGCACCAGCGACACGGTGATCTGCGGCGGACGATCCTGTCCGTCCACATGCTCCGGTTCGGCATAGGGATATTTACGGCGCTCCGGTACAGCGGTACGCTCTGTTTCCAGCGCGGAGATCACATCGCGCCGCAGCGCGTTGATGGCAGCGGCAGACACAGACAATCCGTCGTCGATCGTCACGGCACAGTCGTTCACGACGAATGCCGTTCCGCCGGTTTTACGCAGGCGGGTCTCTATCTCTCCGGCAGTCACGCTCCGTATACGCGCAGGCTCCGGCACAGGCCCCTTCCCGGAAACCCTGTGCCCGTCCTCGTCTTCGGCTGTCAGCATGATCGGCACATTTGCGGAAAAAGTAGCCGACATATGCACCGGCACCTGCCGCAGGTCGCCGCGCTCATAGTCTGCACGCAGCTGTGCAAACCATTCCTCCGGCCATCGCGCGTTTGCCGGCCGGACGCCGAACATATCCTCGCCGGTCTCGCCGCGGTAGTATCCGTCGGTAAATCCGTCGCGCGAGAACGCGGTCGCAAGCTGCCGCTTCTCCTCTTCTGTAGCGGCGCGGTGCTCTCGCAGCAGACGGGCATAAATACCAGTCACAGCCGCCACGTACTCCGGACGCTTCATGCGCCCCTCCAGCTTGATGCAGGCGACGCCCATGTCCATCAGCTCAGGCACATAGTCCGCGAGGTTATTGTCCCGCAGGCTCAGCGGATATCCGTTGTCATAGGGCAGGCGGCAAGGCTGCGCGCAGAATCCCCGATTGCCGCTGCGCCGCCCGATGACCGCACTCATCTCGCACTGGCCGGAGTAGCACATACACAGCGCGCCATGAGCAAAGACCTCCAGTTCGATGGGGCTCTTTGCACACAGTTCCGCAATCTCATCGCGGGAAAGCTCGCGCGCCAGCACAACGCGAGAAACGCCCAGCCGCGCCGCCTCCAGCACGCCGGAGAGCGTGTGGACGGTCATCTGCGTGCTCGCGTGCAGCGGCACGTCCGGCACAGTGCGGCGCAGCGTGTCCAGCACACCCCAATCCTGCACAAGGATCGCATCCACACCCGCGTCGCTCGCTGCGCGGCCGACATTGGACAGCGCACGAAGCTCGCGGTCGTTGACGATGGTATTAAGCGTCAGATAGACTTTTACTCCGTACAGATGGCAGTACGCAACTGTCTCGGGCAGATTTTCCAACGAAAAATTGTGCGCTCCGCGGCGGGCGTTGAAATTATCCACGCCCAGATAGACCGCATTCGCGCCGTTCTGCACAGCGGCGATAAGCGCTTCTTTTGATCCCGCAGGGGCAAGCAGTTCCGTCATCGTGCCGTTTACTTCTTGTTCTGCAGTTTGAACAGCTCTCGCTTGAGTTCCGACGCCTCGTTGCGCGCTCTTGCCGCCTCGTCAATGTACTCCTTGACCTTGGCGCGCAGCGCCTCCGTCGTCTCGCGCTCTTTGAACAGCTCGTCGGCGATGTTGACAGCGGCAAGCACCGCCGCATCGCTGCGGCCCACCTTCGCGTTGACAAGCAGTCTGCTGAGTTTAGCGTCCACATAGCTGCCGACCTTTTGGATATAGGACGGGGCTTCCTCGGCAACGAGCGTGTATTCCTCGCCGCATATCGTAACGTTGACACGGTTCTCCATGGCGATACATCCTTTCGTTTGTTTTCTGTAAAATGCCCATTTCACCTAATAATTCATGTTATATTATAACACAAGGCCCCTCCCTTGAAAAGGGTCTGTAATAAAAAATTCCTGTTTACGAAAGCGCATTTATCGTGTAAAATAGCAAGGTATTTTATGGAAAGGGGCGGTCGTGTGGCAGATTACGTATTGCATCTTACGCAGGAAGAAAACGTCGTGCTCGGCGCCGGCACGGTGCGCCGCCTCATCGAAAGCCAAAACGGCGACGCGGCGCTGCTGTATCTCTGCATTGCGCTGCGCAGCGGTTCGGGGCATGATAAGCTGGCTTTTGAGCTGGGCTGGGATCTGAATCGGCTTGCCGCCGCAGAGGATGCGCTGTGCGCGCTTGGGCTCATCAGGCGTCCGGTTCCTGAACCCGCAAAGGCGGAAAAACGAACGCCCCCGCCGGAAACAGAGCTGCCGGAATACAGCCGCGAGGACATATTGGACAAGCTGGAGAACGACGGCTCCTTTGCCGCGGTGCTGCACGAAGTCGAGCGCAAGCTTGGACGTCTGACCGAGCCCTCTGTCAAGAAGCTGCTTGGTCTCTACGATTATCTTGGGCTTCCCGCAAACGTCATCTTCCTTTTGCTCAATCACTGCGTTGAGCGCAAGGCGGCGCAATTCGGCGAAGGTAAGCTGCCGACGATGCGCGATCTGGAAAAAGAGGGCTACGCCTGGGCACGCAAGGAACTGTTTACCGCCGAAGCCGCGGACGCCTATTTGCAAATCGAGCGGGAAAAACGAAGCTGCTATCCAGACTACATGGCTGCGCTGCGTCTCGGTGACCGTGCACCGGTGGCAAGCGAGGAGAAATATCTCGGACAATGGCTGGAATGGGGATTTCCCGCGGAAACCGTGGCCATTGCTTATGATAAGACCATACTCAACTGCCATGAGTTCAAGTGGCCCTATTGCAACGGTATTCTGCGGAAGTGGCAGGAAAAGGGCATCCACACGCCGGACGAAGCGCGCGCGGAGATCACTTCGCCGCGCAGGGCAAATCGCCAAAGCACGTCCGACGATCCAAACGCATGGATGGACGAATTCATTAAATAGAAACGGAGGCTGCGAAATGGCATATGACGGCAGTATCCTGCGCCGCGCAACAGCGCAATACGACGAAGACAAGCATCGCCGCAACGAACAGTTCCGTGCACGTAAGCGCATGTGCTTCGCCAAAGCGCCTCGTTTGGAGGAAATCGATCGCGAATTGTCGCAGACGATGGCAAAAATCATCGCCTCAGCGTTTCGCCGCAGTACCGATCCCAGAAGCGCCATAGAAGCGCTGAAAGAGGAAAATCTGGCGCTCCAGCGGGAACGCGGTGAGTTGCTGTTCTCGATGGGTTATCCCGCAGATTACCTGGAGCCGAAACCCGGATGTTCCAAGTGCGGCGACACGGGCTGGATTGGCAGCAAAATGTGTACCTGTCTGCAGCGATATTATGTGCGCGAGCAGAACGAAGAGCTGTCTTGTATGCTGGATCTCGGCACACAGAGCTTTGATACGTTTGATATCACATATTATTCTCCCACGGAACGGTATGGCAGAAAAAAGTCCGCCCAACAGAACATGGACGACAACTACAATACCTGCGTTCAGTTCGCGCATCATTTTCCTTCCAAGCTGAACAACCTGCTGTTCTCCGGTGCGCCCGGTCTCGGAAAGACCTTTCTTTCTGCCTGTATCGCGCGTGAGGTGAGCGCGAAAGGGTTTTCTGTGGTCTATGACACGGCCAGCCATGTTTTCTCACGTTTTGAGGCTCGGAAATTTGGGCGGGATGATTCTGACAATGACGCGGAAAACGACGTCATCCGCTATTTGAGCTGTGATCTGCTCATCATCGATGACCTCGGCACGGAGATGACGACCAGCTTTGTGCAGAGCGCTTTGTATCAAATCGTGAATACGCGCCTGCTGGAGCATCGCGCAACGATTATTTCGACGAATCTTACCCCAAGTCTGCTGGAGGATCGCTATGGCGCAGCAATCTTTTCCCGCCTGCGCGGAGAGTACACGTTTCTTCCCTTCTACGGCGAGGATATCCGTAAGCTGAAAAATCGATGAAAAATATCATTTTCGCTCTGGATAGAGCAAGCCCACTTGAAAAGAGACTCCATTGGATCTATCTTGCACTGCTGCTGCTTGCCTTCTCGCTTGTAAACGGCTTTTTGGCGCTGCGTCTCGCGGCGAACTCCTATGCGCCGCTGCAGCACCCGTTGCTCTGGGCGTCGTACTTTGACCATCCGCCGATCGTTACGCTCAACGTATTGCCCGCCGTCTTTCTCATGGCGCTCGGATATTTCCTTACGGGTCGTGCGTGGTCGGCGTATCTGATCTCCGCTGTGCCGACCATCGGCCTCGCGCTGATCAACTATTATAAAATACAGCTGCGCGGCGATCCGCTTCTCGCCTCTGATCTGCGGCTCATCCGCACTGCGGGCGGCATCCTTGGGCACTATTCGCTGAATCTCTCGCGTGTCGTAATCGTCAGCGTGGGCTGCGCGGGGCTGATGCTGCTCTATGCGTTTTTCCTGATGCCGGGCGTATGGCGAGGCAGGCGCCTCCGCCTCGGCGGAACGCTCGTCTGCCTCGCGCTCGTTCCGCTTCTGTACACGCAGGTGTATATGAACTATGACATCTACTATTCCACGGTCAATCTCGACGCGATCGATAACGAGTGGTCAGACGTGGAGGTGTCTGTCTCGCGGGGCTTCTGGTATCCGTTTATCCGAAGCATTTCCAAGGCGTTTCCCACTCCGCCGGAGGACTATAACGCGCATAAGGCTGAGGCGCTGCTGACACAGTATCCCGATGGTGACATTCCCCCGGAGAAAAGAGTCAATGTCGTCGGCGTCATGCTGGAAGCATTCACGGATCTGAGCGGTTTTCCGATGCTTGCGACGCAGAACGAGGTCGCGGCGCTCTATGAGCCGCTGCACGAGCTGGAGGCGCAAAGCGTCTCGGGCGATCTTCTGACGAACATCTTCGCCGGCGGCACGGTGGACAGCGAGTGGGGCTTTCTCACCGGCTATTCCCATCACAGCGAGTTCCGCACAAATGTGGATTCCTATGTACGCTATTTCGGCGCACAGGGTTACGACACTCTCTACACCCATCCGGGCAACAACTGGTTCTACAATCGGCGGAACATCAATGGCTATCTCGGCTTTGACGAAAGCGTGTTCACAGAGAACGGCTTTGGCGAGCTCGTCGATGTGAAGCTCGCTCAGACGCGCTCTGACGCGGTGCTGTTCGATTACCTGCTTGCGACGCTCGACGGGCGGGCGGCGGATGCTCCTCCTCTTTTCTCGTTCTCCGTCACTTTCCAGAATCACGGGCCGTATCCCGGCGACCTCAAAAAATACGAGCGCGAAGTTGTCTCCACGGCGAGAACCGGCTGGTCGGAATATGCCTGCAACGTTCTCAACAACTATCTGGACGGGATTGCCGACACGATCAGCGAGCTTACGCGCTTCACAGACGAGCTGGAAAAGCGGGAGGTTCCCATCGTGCTCGTTCTGTTCGGCGACCATAAACCCTGGCTCGGCAATGATTCGTCAGTATATTTGGAGATTGGTGTCGATCTGGACATATCAACGATCGACGGATTCTACAACTACTACTCCACGCCGTATCTCATTTGGGCAAACAGCGCCGCGAAGGCCGCGCTTGGGAGTGACTTCGTCGGAGACGGCGGCGATTTTTCTCCCTGCTTCCTGATGCCGGAACTGTTCGACCTCTGCGCTTGGGATGGCCCGGCGTTCATGGCGCTTGCGCGTGAGATGCGCGCAGTCTCCCCGCTTATCCACATACAAGGGTTGTTCTTGGTGGATGGCGTACTTCTTTCGAAAGAAGAACTACCGGAGAGCACATTATCATTTTACCTCCAATACCGCGGTGTGGAGTATTGGCGCGAAAGGAACGGCTTAAAAAGATAAGGAAAGCATATCAAAATGATATGCTTTCCTTATCTTTTTATTGGAATCAGAAGCTCACGCGCTCGGCGAGATACGCCTTGACTTCGCTGATGGGAAGCCTGATCTGCTTCATTGTGTCGCGTTCGCGGATCGTAACGCAATGGTCGGCAGGAGTCTTATCGTCGCCCACGGTCTCGAAGTCAAAGGTGATGCAGTACGGTGTTCCGATCTCGTCCTCGCGGCGGTAACGCTTGCCGATGGAGCCGGTCTCGTCATAGTCGATCATGAACTCCTTGGACAACTCGGCGTACAGCTCCTTGGCGGGGCCGGTGAGCACTTCCTTCTTGGAAAGGGGCAGGATCGCTGCCTTGAACGGCGCGAGGAACGGGTGCAGGTGCAGGACGGTGCGCACGTCGTCGTTGCCCTTCTTATCCTGGCCGACAACCTCCTCGTCATAGGCGTCGCAAAGGAATGCGAGCGCCACACGGTCACAGCCCAGCGACGGTTCGATGACGTAGGGAATGTAGTGCTCATTGGTTTCGGGATCAAAGTAAGTCAGATCCTTGCCCGACGCCTCCTGATGACGGCCCAGATCATAGTCCGTGCGGTCGGCGATGCCCCACAGCTCACCCCAGTCGGTGAACGGAAATGCATACTCGATGTCAGTGGTGGCGCGGGAATAAAATGCCAGCTCCGCCGGCTCATGGTCGCGCAGGCGCAGGTGCTCCTTGTTGATACCCAATGTCGTGAGCCAGTTGGTGCAATACTCTTTCCAATAGGCAAACCACTCAAGGTCGGTGCCCGGCTTGCAGAAGAACTCGCACTCCATCTGCTCGAACTCACGGGTGCGGAAGGTGAAGTTGCCCGGCGTGATCTCGTTGCGGAACGCCTTGCCGACCTGGCAGACGCCGAACGGCAGCTTTTTGCGAGTCGTGCGCGCGATGTTGGCAAAGTTGACGAAGATGCCCTGCGCAGTCTCCGGGCGGAGGTAGACGGTGGAGCTGCTGTCCTCGGTGACGCCGATGGCGGTCTTGAACATCAGATTGAACTTGCGGATGGGGGTGAAGTCGTGCTTGCCGCAAACGGGGCAGATGACATTCTCATGCTCCGCAATAAAGGCGTCCATCTCGTCAAAGGTCATGGCGTCGGTGTTGACGTCGGGAAACTCCTCGCCGATGAGCTTGTCCGCACGGTGGCGTGCCTTGCACGCCTTGCAGTCGAGCAGAGGGTCGGAAAAGCTGGCAACATGACCCGTCGTTACCCAAGTGGTCGGGTTCATGATAATCGCCGCGTCGAGACCGACGTTGTAGGGGCTCTCCTGCACAAATTTCTTCAGCCACGCCTTCTTGACGTTGTTCTTGAACTCAACGCCCAGCGGGCCGTAGTCCCAGCTGTTTGCAAGACCGCCGTAGATCTCGCTGCCGGGGAAGATAAAGCCGCGGTTCTTGCACAGGTTGACGATCGCGTCAAAGTTTTTCTTGCTGTGTTCCATGGTATGCTCCTTTCAAGATGTGGCTCGGAGAATGCAAAACGCCCCAAGCCGGTTGTTTCGGCTCAGGGCGAACAAATTATGCTTGTCCGTGGTTCCACCTGAATTCGCGTCTGGCTGACGCGCACTCTTTCCCGATAACGGCGGGCTGCCGGCCTCGCATTTCCGCGAGGCAGCTCAGAGGCGCCTTCCCCTTCGCCGCGCAAAAGGCTCGCACCGCCCGCCTTCTCTCTGATGCGCTATGCGCAGGGTACTGTTCCCCGTCAACGCAGGGGGTATTGTATTATAGGTCGCGCGGTTTGTCAAGGGAAAAACGGCGCTCGTCTCTTGCCGCAGGGAACAAAAAAGCACCGCACGACGGCGGTGCTTTTCGTTTTGCCAATTTAGTTGAGCCCGTTGAGCTTCAGCGTCAGCGCGCTCTTCTTGTGCGCGGCGTTGTTCTTATGCAGAATGCCCTTCGCAACAGCCTTATCCACGGTCTTGACCGCGACCTTGTAAGCGCCCTCGGCCTCGGTGCGATTGCCCTCCGCGACAGCAGCGTCAAACTTCTTGAGCGTGGTCTTGAGAGCGCTGCGCTCCGCCTTGTTGCGGGCATTGCGAGCCTCGGAAAGCAGGACACGCTTCTTGGCAGACTTGATATTCGGCAAACCAAACACCTCCTCCGAAACAAAAGCTACGGTGACTTTTCACCGTGCAGTTTGGTATTTTAGCAAAGTTCGTCCGGAAATGCAAGCATTTTTTTTGCTTTTTTTTACTTTTTTTGAATGAAACTAGTCATGGCGGCAATACTAATTCCAAAATACAAGATTTTGTGGAAAAGAGGCAGAACATTGCATCAAAAACGCACTGATCTGGCGCTGGAAGCCCATGAGCTTTGCGGCGCGGCAGGACTCTCCGGCGTTGTCAAGCGGGAATGTGAGGTCCTCGGCTGCCCTGTAACGACCGTTTATGTTACAGAAGAATCGGCCGCAAAATCGTTAGGAAAATCCGTCGGGACATATATCACTCTGGATCTTCGCTCTTGCTCAAAGCATGAGGATGGCGCGTCGGAACGAGCTGCTGCGGCGGCAGGCATGGAGCTGCGAGCGCTCCTCGGCGGCACAACGGTGAAGTCAGCCCTGGTGGTCGGACTGGGCAACCGCGCCATGACGCCGGACGCGCTCGGTCCGCTGGCTGCAGATCATATCCTTGTCACACGGCATCTGTCGCAGGATAAGGTTTTTGCAGGGTTTTCATCGGTCAGTGCACTGGCTCCCGGCGTGCTGGGCCGGACAGGTATGGAGGCTGCGGAAGCCGTTCATGGAGCGGTGCGTGCGGTAAAGCCGGACGTGGTCATCGCGATAGATGCGCTTGCTTCGCGCTCACTTGCTCGGGTCTGCTCGACGTTGCAACTCTCCGACGTCGGTATTGTTCCCGGCTCCGGCGTAGGCAATCATCGAAAAGCTCTCAACCGTGAAACGCTTGGCGTGCCGGTCATCTCTCTCGGCGTGCCAACGGTGGTAGACGCCGTAACGCTGGCACTGGATATTCTGGAGGACGCAGGCGCGTACGATCTCGACCCGGCAGCGCTGCGCGGCATCGAAAACGTCATGGTCACACCGCGAGATATTGATGCTCTGATACAGGAGTATGCCCGAATCGTGGGATACGGCATCAACCTTGCGCTCCAGCCGCTGGATTATCGCGAGCTGAGCGAGCTGATGGGTTGACCGCGGCGCGTTCCCTGTGCTAAACTATCCGCAAAGGGGGCGTTATCATGTTCGAATTTGATCCGAAAGCGCAACTGCCGGGACTGATCGACTGGATGCGCGCACAGATGAAAAACTGTTATGGAAAAACTGCGGTCGTCGGCATCTCCGGCGGCAAGGATTCCAGCGTCATTGCGGCGCTGTGCTGTAAAGCCTACGGTAAGGAGAATGTTGTCGGTGTCCTGATGCCGGACGGCGTACAGCCGGACATCGATTATTCCAATGGACTGGTGGAGTTTCTCGGTATCCGCCACTATACGGTCAACATTCATGCCGCCGTACGCGGCGTGCTGGACGAGATGGAGCGCCTCGGCGTGACGCCGACGCGACAGACGACGGTCAACCTTCCCTCCCGTATCCGTATGTCGACGCTTTACGCCTTTGCCCAGAGCGTTGAAGGCGGCATCGTCATCAACACCTCCAACCTTTCTGAGGATTGGGTCGGCTACTGCACGATTTACGGCGACAGTGCGGGCGCCTTCTCGCCCATCGGCATGTACACCACTGAGGAGGTCATCGCGCTCGGTGCGGAGCTTGGTTTGCCGGAACGTTTTCTTATCAAGCCTCCTTCTGACGGATTGACAGGCTTGACCGATGAAGATAACCTTGGATTCACGTATCATGCGGTCAACGAGTATGTCCGCAAGGGCATTTGCGATCCCGAAATCAAAAAGCAGATCGACGCGAAACACCGCGCCAGCCGCTTCAAGTTCCAGACACTGCCGGTCTATCATAACGGTCTGCCGATGGCAATTGAGGACGAAACGGATTATTATAAATAAGCATCCGCGCATCTGCGCGTATTTAAAATCAAAGCGCCGCTTTGCGGCGGCGTACAACATTGCAAAAGCCACCGCTGAAAGGCAGTGGCTTTTGCTGTGTTGTGTGTATTTTAGGAGGGAGAAAATCACATTGGGGCATTGCCCCTTTGCGAGTATAGGATACGAAAAAAATGTGGCGGAATCTTGAAAATCATGTAAACAAATTATGAACCGGCATACTTTTTGCTCTCCGCCACCGCAAGCTCGTCACAGCGGTTGTTGTACTCATTCTCGGCATGGCCTTTTACCCAATGGTATCGCATCTCATGCCGCGCGATCAGCGTCAGCAGCGTTTCCCAGAGATCAACGTTCAGCGCCGGCTTTTTGTCGCTCTTGATCCATCCTTTTTTCTGCCAGCCGTAGACCCATCCCTTGGAGAGCGAGTCGATCACATATTTTGAGTCCGAATACAGCTCGACGACGCAGGGCTCCTTCAACTGCCGCAGCGCCTCGATGACGCCGGTCAACTCCATGCGGTTGTTGGTGGTCTCCGCCGCGCCGCCGGAAAGCTCCTTCTCATGCGCGCCGTATTTGAGCACCGCTCCCCAGCCTCCCGGGCCTGGATTGCCGCTGCAAGCGCCGTCGGTGTAGATGGTCACTATTTTCATGGCATTTAATAAGAACTGATGGCAAGGCTCGCATCATCCTCCCCCGGCTCAACGGCGAGGATCTCCACCGTGTACTTCATCTCCGGGCTGACAACGATCTCCACGCGTTCGCCCGCCTTGTGACCCATCAGCGCCTTTGCGACGGGAGATTCCTTGCTGATGAGTCCTTTCAGCGCATCCTGACGGATGGTGGTGACGATTCGGATGGTCTGCTCGCGTCCAAGCTTTTCATTGAGCATCGTCACCTTGCTGAACAGCCCCACCGTATCAGCGGCTGGCTTTTTTACGTTGACGACCTTCGCCGTGGCAATCATCTTTTCCAGATAGCGCATCCGGCTGTCATTGCGGCGTTGCGCGTCTTTTGCCGCCTTATATTCATAGTTCTCGCTAAGGTCGCCGAATGCGCGCGCCGTTTTGACGTCCTCCATGATCTTCGGGCGGATGTTGAGACGCCTGTCCTCCAGCTCCGCCTTCATCTTGTCAATGTCAACCTGTGTCAGTTCATCGTACATGGTTTACTTCTTACGCTTCCTTTTCTTTGGTTTTTCCGCTTTTTCCATGGCCTTTTGAACGCTGCGCTTTTCGTCGCGATCCTGCCGGACACCTCGCGTGATCAGTGCCGAGCCGATCACAAGGACCAGACTGCAAATCAGCTTGTCCGTATCCGATGGCGCGGCGAGCACGGCAAGCACGCCAAGCAGAAATATCGCAGTTCCCGCCGCAATCTTTCCCTTCGCGGTACGTAAGACGTGGGTTTGCCCGAATTTCATGGCTTATTCCTCGCTCTCTTCCGCAGCTTCTTCCTTCTCCGCTCTTGCGATGGAGATGACCTTCACTCCGTCGGCAAGCCGCATGAGACGGACGCCCTGTGTGGCGCGGGAATAGGTGCTGATGTCAGACACCGCCGTGCGGATAATACTGCCGTCGTCGCTGACCAGCAGCAGATCCTCGTCACCGTCCACAACCTTGATTGCAACCACAGGGCCGGTCTTATCCGTGACCTGATATCCCTTGAGTCCTTTGCCGCCGCGGCTCTGCGGTTCATCGCCGCGCATATATTCCTCAACGGCGGTGCGTTTGCCGTAGCCGTTCTCGGTCACGGCAAGCAGCGTTTTTCCCGCGTGAGCGCGCGCCGCTCCAACCACGTAATCCTCGTCGCGCAGACGGATTCCGCGGACGCCGACCGCGTCGCGCCCCATTACGCGCACGTCGTTTTCGTCGAAGCAGATACTCATGCCCTCATGGGTCATGACGATAATATTCTGCTGTCCGTCCGTGAGCCTGACTTCGATCAGTTCGTCGCCCTTCTCCAGCGTCAGCGCGCGGATACCCGCCTTCATGCGAGTATTGACGGCACGAAGCGGAATACGCTTGACCGTACCGTTTTTCGTGACAAAAAACAGATACTGATCGTCAACATCCAGCGTCTTGACGGAAAGCCCTGCGGTCACTTTTTCGCCCTCCTCCAAGGGAAGCACGTTGACAATGCTTGTTCCCTTGGCGGCTCTGCCCGCTTCCGGAATCAGATAGCCTTTTTTGCGGTGGACGCGCCCCTTGTTCGTAAAGAACAAAATGTAATCGTGCGTGGAAGCGGTAAACACCGCCTCGACATAGTCCTCCTCGCGCGTCGTCATGCCGCGGACGCCCTTGCCGCCGCGCTTCTGCGCGTTGTACTCATCGGCGCTGGTGCGCTTGATATAGCCGTTGTGCGTCAGCGTGTAGACGCACTGCTCCTCTTCGATCAGATCCTCGATGTCGATCTCGTCCTCGACCTCCTGGATCTCGGTCTTGCGCTCATCGCCGTATTTATCACGAATCTCGGTCAGTTCATCCTTTAAGACCTGCTTGAGCAGCGTCTCAGAGGCAAGCAATTCGTTGTAGTACGCGATTTTCTTTTCCAGCTCATCGTACTCGGCCTGCAGCTTCTCGCGATTGAGCCCTTGCAGCTGGATGAGCCTCATGTCGCAGATCGCCTGCGCCTGCACCTCGGAGAGGTTAAACCTCGCCATCAGGTTTTCGCGGGCGTTATCGTAGCTCTCGCGGATGGTCTTGATGACCTCGTCGATATTATCCTGCGCGATGAGCAGTCCTTCCAGGATATGGGCGCGCTCCTGCGCCTTGCGCAGATCGTAGCGCGTGCGGCGGAGGATCAGATCCTCCTGAAACGCCAGATACTCGTCGATGATGTGTCGCAGCGACAGGATCTTCGGCTGCTTCTGGTTGTCCACCAGCGCAAGCATATTGATGGCGAAGCTGGTCTGCATCTGCGTCTGCGCGAACAGGCGGTTGAGCACGACCTGCGGGTTCGCATCGCGCTTGACGTCGATGACGATGCGCATGCCTGTGCGGTCGGATTGATCGACGATGTCGCTGATGCCCTCAAGACGCTTGTCGTTGACCTGATCCGCCATGTTCTTGATGAGCATGCGCTTGTTGACCTGATAGGGCAGCTCCGTGACGATGATGCGCGTTCTGCCGTTGGGCAGATCCTCAAACTCCGTGCGGGCTCGAAGGATGATCTTGCCGCGACCGGTGGCGTAGGCAGCGCGGATACCGCTGCGCCCCATGATGATGCCCTTGGTCGGGAAATCGGGGCCGGTTACGTGCTGCATGATGTCGTAGAGTGTTGCTTCCGGGTTGTCCAGTACGCAGATACATGCGTTGATGACCTCGGTGAGGTTGTGCGGCGGAATGTTCGTCGCCATGCCGACCGCAATACCGGACGAGCCGTTGACCAGCAAATTTGGAAAGCGAGAGGGCAGGACACGCGGTTCCTTGCGCGTCTCGTCAAAGTTCGGGTCCCAGTCGACCGTTTCCTTCTCGATGTCGCGAAGCATTTCGTTCGCCATCTTGTGCATACGCGCTTCGGTATAACGGTACGCCGCCGGAGGATCGCCATCTACGGAGCCGAAGTTGCCGTGCCCGTCGATGAGCGGATAGCGCATGGAGAAATCCTGCGCCAAACGCACAAGCGCGTCATATACGCTCGCGTCACCATGGGGATGATAACGGCCCAGCACGTCGCCGACGGCGGTGGCGCACTTGCGGAACGCCTTGTCGCTCGTCAGACCGTCCTCGTACATGGCGTAGAGGATGCGTCGATGGACGGGCTTCAGACCGTCGCGCACGTCGGGCAGAGCGCGCCCGACGATGACCGACATCGCGTACTCGATGTAGGAGGTCTCCATCTCCTTGACAAGCTCGCTTGTAACGATCTTCTGTTCGGGATAGCGCAGGGATTCGGGATCGTAGTCAACGTTTTTATGTGCCATGGATGAATACCTCCTTTCTTAAAAGTCCAGATTGACCGCGTATTTTGCCTTCTGCTCAATGAATTCCTTGCGCGGTTCGACCTTTTCGCCCATCAATACACTGAATGTTTCGTCGGCGCGGGCGGCATCTTCCAACGTGATGCGTTTGAGCGTGCGCTTTTCGGGATCCATCGTGGTCTCCCACAGCTCGTGCGGGTCCATCTCGCCGAGGCCCTTGAAACGGGAGATATCAATCTTCGCGTTGGGATTGTCTCCGCGCAGCTCGGCGCTGACGGCGTCGCGTTCTTCATCGGAAAAAGCGACGCGTGTGGTCTTTCCGCGTGTCAATTTGTATAGCGGCGGTACGGCAGCGTAAACATAGCCCTCCTTGATGAGCGGCTGCATGTAGCGGAAGAAAAACGTCAGTAGCAGCGTGCGAATATGGCTGCCGTCCACATCTGCATCCGCCATGATGATGACTTTGTGATAGCGCAGCTTCTGGACGTCGAAATCCTCGCCCAAGCCTGCGCCGAGCGCAACAATGACCGGCTGAAGCTTATCGTTTCCATAGATTTTGTCGGCGCGCACCTTTTCTACATTGAGCATCTTGCCCCACAGAGGCAGAATCGCCTGGAAACGGCTGTCGCGGCCATTGGTGGCGGAGCCGCCTGCCGAATCTCCCTCGACGATGTATATCTCGGTCAATTCGGGATTGTTCTCGTTGCAGTCTCGCAGCTTGTCCGGCATTGCCGCGCCGCCTAACGCGCTCTTGCGGCGGATGCTCTCTCTCGCCTTGCGCGCCGCCTCGCGGGCGCGGTTAGCCATCATCGCCTTGTCGAGAATGGCACGCGCCACAGCGGGGTTTTCCTCCAGAAACTGGTCGAGCTTATCGGACACCACGCTGTCCACCAGTGTGCGCATTTCGCTGTTGCCGAGCTTCTGCTTGGTCTGTCCCTCGAACTGCGCATCCGGCAGCTTAACGGAAATTACGGCAGAAAGTCCTTCACGGCAATCCTCGCCGCTGACCTTGTCGTCGCCCTTGATGATGCCTGTCTTAATGCCGTAGTTGTTCAGCACACGCGTCAGAGCGGCCTTAAAACCGGTCTCATGCATACCGCCCTCCGGCGTACGCACGTCGTTGGCAAAGGAGGTGATGTTTTCCTGATAGCCGTCGTTGTACTGCAGGGCGACCTCCGCAAAGCTGTCGTCCTTCGCGCCGCTCATATAGATGACTTTGTCATGCAGCACGTCCTTGGATTTGTTGAGATACGATACGTATTCGCGGATACCGCCCTCATAGCACAACTCGTCGCTCTGTTCACGTCCCGCGCGCAGATCGGCAATCCTAATGCGGAGACCGGCGTTGAGAAATGCCTCCTCCCGCATACGGTCATGGAGAATATCATAAGAGTATACTGTATCGTCGAACATTTCCGGATCCGGCTTGAACGTTACGGTTGTCCCGCTGCGATCAGTTTCTCCAATAACAGTCATCTCCTGCGTGATGTGGCCGCGGGAAAAACGCATTTCATAAATTTTTCCATCCTTATGCACCTGCGCGATCAGCCATTCGGAGAGCGCGTTGACCACGCTTGCGCCGACGCCGTGCAATCCGCCGGAAACCTTGTAGCCCCCACCGCCGAATTTTCCGCCGGCGTGGAGTACCGTGAAAACAACCTCAAGCGCGGGACGGCCTGTCTGTGCCTGCACATCCACAGGGATACCTCGCCCATTGTCAACCACCGTGATCGTGCCGTCGGCGTTGACAGTCACGTCGATCTCGGTACAATAGCCCGCCAGAGCCTCGTCGATGGAGTTATCCACGATTTCATAGACAAGGTGGTGTAAACCGCTGGAAGACGTAGAGCCGATATACATGCCCGGACGCTTACGGACGGCCTCAAGACCCTCAAGCACCTGGATCTCCGAGGCGTTGTACTCCTGCTCAACGGCTGTTATTATATTCTGTTCGTTGATCTCATTCATATGGTTCTCTCCTGTTCCTCCGCGCGTCCCAGCAGTGTTCTGCTGTTGAGCTGGGACAAATACACGATCTGCTTATGATATGGATGATCGCAAACCAAAAATGATTTCGGGATGTCTTCGCAAACGTCGATGATAACGCCATCCCGCTCTGCGTTTTTTAAAAATGCGCTTGTTATTTTTGACTGAGATGTGATCTCCAAATCAAAAATGCCGATGATACGTCGCTCCGACAGCATTTGGCTGCTGCCGATATGAAGGTACATTTATCGCACCTCCCCATCTTTCACACGAAGGATTTTTCCAGCGACGAGGCTTCCAAGGCGATCCTCCTCACAGCATGTAATGAATACCTGTCCTCCCGAAATACGATTCAAAACGAACTCCTGTCGTTTTGGATCAAGTTCGGAAAGCACGTCGTCCAAAAGCAGTACCGGTACCTGATCTGTGATCTCTTTATATATTTCACGCTCTGCCAGCTTGAAAGCAAGCGCCGCCGTGCGTGTCTGTCCCTGCGAAGAAAACTGTCTTGCGTTCTCACCGCAGATTTCGACCGCGATATCATCCTTATGCGGTCCGGATAAACACAGTCTTGAAGCCTGCTCCGCCTGTGCATGCGCTTTCTGATGGGAAAGAAGCTGTTCGATCAGGATACCTTGATCCGCAAACGGATCTGTTACGCTTTTTACGGTTTCATACCGCAGCGTCATGTTTTCTCGTTCGCCGGAACACTCCCAGTGTGCAGCTGATGCATAATCGTCAAGCCGTGCACAAAATCTTGCACGGTAGTGAATCAATACTGCTCCCGCAATAGCCATACGCGTATTGAATTCCGGCAGCGTATCCAACAGAGAGGGATGTTGCTCGCTGTCCCGTAAAATGCGGGTTTTATGCTCATAGAGCCGATTGTATTCCATCAATGCCGAAGCATAACGCGGCCGCAGTTGGGAAAGTGATTGATCCATAAATCTCCTTCTCTCCGCGGCGCCAGCTCGAATCAGCATCAAATCCTCAGGACAGAAAAAGACAGTGCCCAACACGCCGGACAACTCGCTTGCACGCTTTGTGGGCACTTGGTTGACGGTGATTTTCCGACGCTTTTCTGCAAAAAGACTTGCCTCAACGGTAAAATCACGCTCACGCGATGTGATTTCTCCTATGATTTGAGACATTTTTTCACCAAATTTAATCAATTCCCGATCAAACCGAGCACGATTTGAGCGACCGCAGGACAGAAAGACGATGGCTTCCAGCAGATTTGTTTTTCCCTGAGCATTCTCCCCAACGATCACATTGCAATCTGATGAAAAAGAAACTGTCTGCTCCGAATAATTGCGAAAATTCTGCAATGAGAGGCTATTGATCTGCATAAACGATTGTCAATTCATGACCACGATAGGATACGATGTCCCCGGGACGGATTTTTTTTCCTCGCTGCGGACAGACTTCTCCGTTAACCATGACATTTCCTTCTGTAATGACCAGCTTTGCTTCGCCTCCGGTCGAAACCAGCGCGGAAAATTTCAACAGATCCTGCAACTTAATATATTCTGTTGTAATAGTAATAACATCCATATGATTAAGCTTTCAGCCGTACCGGCAGCACCATATAAAGAAAACTGTCATCATCCGCATTCTCCGGTAAAATGATAGCCGGAGAAATGTTGGAATTCAATTCGAGACGAACCGTTTCGGCAGGCGCATAACGAAGCGCCTCGCTGAGATAACGATTATTGAAACCGATCTCAAGATCCTGTCCGTCTCCGGATAGTCTGCAAACGTCTTTAGCTTCTCCATTCGCTGTTCGCGCGGAGAACGTAACCATATTCAAGCCAAACAGGCAGCGAACCGGGCTCTTCAGCTTTTCGCTGATCACGACGCTGACACGGTCAAGACTGTCGGTCATAGCTTTGGTATCTACGGTCAGAGAAATAGAGTTTTTTCTGGGAATCGCATTTTTATAATCGAGAAAGTCTCCTTCCAGCCGACGGCAAATCAATTCCGTTTCACCTATTTCAAACAAAATATGGCGGTCGCCGAGCGTGATCTTGACCAACTCATCAATATCCTCACAGACTTTCTCGACTTCATTGAGCGCTGTTCCGGGCGCAACGAATGAAAAAGATCCACTCGCCGTCTGCTCCAGCTTCTCGCGACGCATGGCAAGTCGAAAACCATCGACGGAAACGACTGTCAGATTCTCTGCTCCCACCTCAAACAGGGATCCCATATGCACAGGACGCGCTTCATTGGTAGAAACGGCAAAGCCTGTCTGACGGATCATGGCGCCCAGCGTTTTTTCCGGCAGAGAAACCATATTTTTTTCTTCCACGGCGGGCAGATCCGGATAATCCGCGGCAGGCAAACCGACGATGTCAAAATCAGCGTCTCCACAATGCAGCTTGACCATCAGTTTCTCATCGGAGACCAGCGTAACGGTATCATCCGGCATACGGCGAACGATGTCACCAAACAGACGAGCGTTGAGTACCAGCGCGCCTGTTTCTTCAATATCGCAGGCAAAGCGTGTACGGATACCGAGCTGCATATTATAGCCGGTAATGATCAGGGAGTCATCCTTGCAAACAAGGAGCAGACCTTCCAGCGCTGGAATAGAACTTTTGGCTGCCGCTGCACGGGTCGCTGCGGCAACAGCATTTTGCAGAACGATTTTATCACAGGATAATTTCATGTTTTTTTTCCTCTCTGAAAGAAAAGATATGATTATCTGTTAGTGGAAATAGTAGAGAGATGGAAACTGTGGATATTTTTAGAAAACATCTGGATCAAAGGATTTTTGGAAAAGAATAATTTGTGGATAATATGACCATATTTCCACGAATACAAACAGAAAAAAGATATTCACAGGATAGTCTGAAAACAAACAGTGAATTCTGTGGAAAACAGATGATCAGACACGGCTGTTGATATTGAGCGTGATGTCCTTGATTGTCTGAGAGATTGTGGAGTCGCTTTCAAGTTTCTCAGTGACCTGATCAAGCGAATGGAGCGCCGTGGAATGGTCGCGTCCGAATATTCTTCCCAGTTCAACCGTGGACAGACCTGTGATTTGACGGATCAGATACATCGCGATGTTGCGTGCGGCAACAACATTTCGGCTGCGGGACGGTCCGCGGAGAATCGTTTCATCCATGCCGAAGAAACGCGATACTTCACTGATGATGACGTCCGGCGTCGGAATGGATTCGTTGTTTTTTTGCACGGCGTCCTTGACGACCATTTCGATCTCCGAATCGGTCATCAGCTCGCGGTTGAGTTCGCGGTGAGCTTTGATGGTGTTGATGACGCCCTCCAGCCGGCGAACATTTGTTGTCACGTTGCGGGCGATGTAATCGGCGCTTTTGTCGTCGATGACGAAGCCTCGCTGCGCCGCTTTGTTTTTGATGATGGCGACGCGGGTCTCGTAATCCGGCGCCTGAATATCGACCATCAGTCCCCATTCGAAGCGGGTACGGAGCCGGTCGTCCAGCAGCGTCATTTCACTCGGCATACGGTCGCTGGTCAGCACGATCTGATGGCCCGCCTCGTAGAGCGTGTTGAACGTATGGAAAAATTCGTTCTGCGTTTGCTCGCGGCCCGCGACGAACTGCACGTCGTCCACCAGAAGAAGGTCGGCGTCGCGATACTTGGCACGGAATTCATCGCCGCGGTTCTGGCGAACGAGGCTGACGAATTCGTTGAGAAAATCGTCGCCCTTGATATAAACGATTTTCGCGTTTGCGTGAAGCCTTTGAAAGCGGTTGGAAATGGCGTAGATCAAATGAGTCTTGCCAAGACCGGAATCGCCGTAGATGAACAGCGGGTTATAATGCTCGCTGGCGCCCTCTGCCACCGCCTGTGCTGCAGCATAGGCAAGTTTGTTGGATTCACCTACAACAAAAGAATCAAATGTAAATTTATCCCGTTCAAAAAGTGAAGCCGGTTTGACGGCAGTATCTTCCGGACGATTCTCACCTGTAATGACGCTGAGCGAAAAATCTGTGGAAAAAAGGTCTTTGAGCGCGGTGAGAATTTTGGAGGAAAACATCTGCTCGATCATATCACGCTTAAAAGCGTTCGGGCAAACAATGATAAAAGAAGACTCATGCAGCACAACTTCGCTTACTTCATCAAACCAGGTATTGATGCTGGTTTCAGAAAGCTGTTGACGCAATCTGGTGAGAACAAGCTGCCAAACATCGGAAACAGAGTTCACAGTAATCACCTGCTTTTCAGAATACTCAAAATCTAATTTAGTATATCAGAAACAGAGTTGGAATGCAATGGTTTTCTACATATTCTATAATAATAAGAGGATACTGACGAATACGAAATGACAACGGTATGTGGAAAATAAAAAATTTTTGGTTGACAGAAAACAGGGAATTCTGTATAATAGCCGATGCGTCGCATTTCGGCGACTGTTTGATTACTGCGTGACCGTATAATCGGCCGCGTCGAGTAAGAGCGGCAGATCCTGCCGCCGGTATTAATTAAAGGAGGAAAACGACATGGCAACCAAACGCACGTATCAGCCCAAGAAGCTGCAGCGCTCCAAGGAACACGGTTTCCGTAAGCGCATGAAGACCGCAAACGGCCGCAAGGTTCTTGCCCGCCGCCGCGCCAGAGGCCGCGCCCGCCTGACCTATTGATTGGGTAAAAGGACGCATATAGGGAACCATGATCGAATCAAGGGACGGACGTCGGAAACTGTTTTTCGCGCCGTCCCTATATGGCTAATATGAAACGTAAGACGACATTAAAAGAGAATTATGAGTTCCGTCGGATTTACAAAAAAGGTAAGTCGGGCGTATCTTCGTTTCTGGTCGTCTATGTAAGAGAAAACCGCAGCGGTCAAAACCGTCTTGGAATCACTGTCAGCGCAAAGCTCGGTCATGCCGTAACACGAAACCGCATACGTAGAAGATTCCGGGAAATATTCCGGCTTGCCCAGCCGGAGATGAAGCAGGGCTTCGATGTTGTGCTTGTTGCGCGCTCCCGTGCAGTTGCGGCGTCATATCAGGAGCTTGACAGAACCTTTCGGAGACTATGCGGAAAGCTTGATCTCATGGAGAATGAGATATGAAACGTCTGCTAATAAAAGGCATTCGGTTCTACCAAAGAAATATCTCTCCGCAGCGCGCGCCCGTGTGCCGTTTTATACCTACTTGTTCACAGTATGCACTGGAGGCTGTGGAAAAGTACGGTGCGGTAAAGGGGAGCGTGCTTGCTGCGCAGCGTCTTTCTCATTGTCATCCGTTTTATCGCGGCAATAAGATATACGATCCTGTTCCCTGACGGTATCCCCAGAGTTATTTTGGAGGAAAACAAGTATGTTTTCAACGATCGGTTATTACATTTGTGTCCCGTTCGCGTGGCTCCTGCGCCTGTTCTATAGCCTGACCGGATCCTACGGTCTGGCGTTGATCCTGTTTACGCTGATCGTAAAGCTGGTGCTGCTGCCCTTCCAGCTCAAGAGCAAGAAGAGCATGCTCCGCATGAACAAGTTCCAGCCCAAGATGAAGGAAATTCAGGAAAAATACGCGAACAACCAGCAGAAGATGAATGAGGAACTTCAGCTTCTGTACGCGCAGGAAGGCATCAATCCCATGAGCGGTTGCTTGTGGTCGTTCCTGCCATTCCCCATTATCATTGCCCTGTATTCGATCATCCGCCAGCCGCTCAGCCGTTTCATGATGCTGTCTGCCGACGCGATCGAGCAGGTTCGTTCCATTGCCTCTGGCCTCGGATACGTGGCGGCGCAAACGAACGGACGCGCTTCCTTCTTTGAGGAGATCCAGCTCGCACAGTTCGTCAACAACAATTTTACCAGCTTTTCGGGCATCAAAGGTCTGATCCAGGTGGATTATACCTTTCTTGGTCTAGACTTGACTGTGCTGCCGTCCGAGGTGTGGAAGCAGATCTTTACCGGCGGATGGGCTGTGATCGGCCTCGTACTGATCCCCATTGTCTCCGCAGCACTGAGCTTCTATCAGTCCAAGGTGGCCATGGCGGGCAACGGACAGAGCGGCAACGACGCGGGAGCGCGCACAGGTCGCACCATGATGTACATGATGCCGCTGATGTCTCTGTGGATCGGCTTTACGCTTCCCGCGGCTCTGGGCGTGTACTGGATCGCCAACAGCGCGTTCCAGATCGTGCAGGATGTGATTCTGAACAAGTACTTCTCTGAAAAGATGGAAGCGGAAGAAACGGAGAAAGAACGTCAGAAGCGTGAGGCGCGCATTGCCAAAATGATGGCTGCCCGTGAACAGCAAAAGCAGTATCAGGAGCAGGCAAACAAAGGCAAAAAGCAGCAGAATCAGAAAAAGCAGTCGGAGAAAAAAACCGAAAAGAAGGACTCGTCCACCACTGAGGCGGGTCGTGTCGGCAATCGCCCCTATGCCCGCGGCAGGGCTTATGACCCCAATCGATACGAGGAATAAGGAGCTATCATCCGTATGACACAATTTATTGATGTAACAGGCAAAACAGAGGAGGAGGCCATTGAAAAAGCGCTTGCGCAGCTTTCAATGGATCGTGATGAAGTATCGGTCGAAGTTCTGGAGCGTGCCAAATCCGGTTTTTTAGGACTTGGCGCATCGCCGGCAAAGGTGCGCATCAGCTATGATGACGGAAGACCGGAGCCGGAGAAAGAGCCCGTAAAGCAGCAGGTATTCCAGCCCGAACAGCGTAAATCCAAGGAAGAACGCGAGCGCGAAGAGGCAGAGAAAAAGGCTGAAAAGGAACGCAAGGCTGCCGAGGCAAAGAAGGATGCTCCCAAGGTTGAGCTGCCGAAGGATTTCCAGCCCGAAGTTTTGCAGAACAAGGGCGGCGAAAAGAAGACCGAACGTGCGGAAAAACCGCAGCGTGAACGCAAGCAGCGCGAGGATCGGCCCAAGCGTGAGGATAAAGCCAAACGTGAGCAAAAGATTGCGGCCAGCGCCGGACTGGGCGAGGAAGTCCACGATGAGAAGTCGGAGCAGATCCGCAACTTCCTGACGGGACTGCTTCAGCACATGGAAAGCGAAGCGAAGATCAAGGTCTATGAGACTGAAAAGAACCGCTATAAGGTCATTCTGGAGGGCGATAAACTCGGCGCGCTGATCGGCCGCCGCGGTGAGACGCTCGACGCGATCCAGCAGCTCACCAGCTATGCGGTCAACCGCAGCGGCGAAAAGAATCGCGCACGCATTCAGGTCGATGCTGAAGGCTATCGCGAAAAGCGTGAGCAGAGTCTCGAGCGTTTGGCGGAAAAGGTTGCGGCGAAGGTTGTCAAGTATCGCAAAAACATGACGCTTGAGCCGATGAACGCCTATGAACGCCACGTCATCCACACGGCATTGCAGGATGTGAAAGATGTTTCGACCTTCTCCATCGGCACGGAACCGAACCGCCGCGTGGTCGTTGCCTACGATCGCGCCAAGAAGACCCCGCAGGGCGAGGAATAAGAGATACAACAAAAGGACGGCGGAAGCCGTCCTTTTGTTGTATCAAAAATGCGAAAACATTACTTTATTTTTCGACGCAGCATATCCAGCGCGGTATTGACCGCCTGCGCGCGGATATGGTCGCGGGTGCGTTTACCGAAATTGCACGCTTTGATCGTCGTACCATCCGCAGACGCAAGACCGATATAGACCAGCCCCACGGGATTGCCGCGCTCGTCGCTGTCCGGACCCGCAATACCGGTGACAGACAGCGCGTAGTCAGCGCCGGTAAGCGCGCGTACTCTCTCCGCCATTACACGGGCGACCGGCTCCGAAACCGCGCCGTATTCGTCCAGCATTGTCTGCGGTACGCCCAACACGTTTGCTTTTACGCCGTTCGTGTAGCTTACCACGCCGCCGAGAAACACCGCGCTTGCGCCGGGCACGTCGGTGACGCGCTTGGCAATCAGACCGCCGGTACAGCTCTCCGCCGCCGCCAGCGTTGCGCCGCGTTCTTTAAGCAAGGATACGCAGACGGATTCCAGATTATCCACATCGACGCCATAGACCCATTCACCCACGACATTCATGACCTCCTCCACGGCGGGTTTGAGCAAGGCTTCCGCCGCTTCTGCGGTCGCGGCTTTTGCGGTCACACGAAGCATACACTCATCGCTCTTGGCATAAGGCGCAACGGTGGGGTTCGTCATTTTCACGATCTTGTCGCGCAGCATGGACTCCATGTCGCTCTCGCCTTTGCCGTAGATGCGCAGAGTATGCGACGCAATGACGCCTTCGCTGAGCGAGCGCAAATAAGGCTCCGCGCCGGTCTCAAACATCAGCTTGCACTCCCGAGGCGGTCCGGGCAGCATCAGCACGTGAACGCCGTTCTCGCAAAAGCCGCAGCCTGGCGCGGTGCCGTTGTGGTTGTGAAAGATCGTGCAGTTCTCCGGCAGATACGCCTGCTGTAAATTGGTCTCCGCCATCGGGCGGTTGCGGGCGGCGAACAGCTCGCGCAGCCATTGTTCCAGTTCCGGGTGCAGGACGTTCTTTCTGCCGAAGGCGTCGCAGATCGTCTGCTTCGTCAAATCATCATAGGTCGGGCCGAGACCGCCGGTGGTGATGATGATATCCACCCGCGTGCGCGCCAGCTCCAGCGCCTCGCGCAGACGCTTCGGATTGTCGCCCACGACCGTGTGATACAAAACGTCGATGCCCAGCTCCGCGAGCTTTTCGGACAATATCTGCGCGTCGGTGTTGGCGATGTTTCCAAGGAGTATCTCCGTTCCGACGGCAATCAGTTCCGCTCTGTGCCCCATCAGTCTTTTTTAATCAGGGCGAGCAGCGCCACGACAAAGTTGCCGACGGCGATGCCGAGGATGGTGCAGGAAAGGATGAACATAACTCTCTTCATGGGTGATTCCTCCTATTTTTGCTGTGTTACAGCTTGATCCTGATGAATTCGCGCCCATCCATCGCGCGCTTGCACAGCGCATCGACGTCCAGAACGCTTTCTGCCTCTACGACCTCGTTGAGGTGCGGTTTGGTCTTGGGATGGCGGGGCGTAAACACTGTGCAGCAGTCCTCGTAGGGCAGGATCGACGTGTCGAAGGTGCCGATTCTGCGAGAGAGGCGGACGATCTCCTCCTTGTCCATACCGATCAGCGGACGCAGGACAGGTAATGAAACTACGTCCTCTGTGACGCGAAGCGCCTCCATTGTCTGACTGGCGACCTGACCGAGGCACTCGCCGGTGATGATGGATTTTGCGTGGATCTCCGAAGCGCACATCTGCGCAAGACGCATCATGAAACGGCGCATGATGAGCGTGAAGAAGTCCTCCGGGCAGTTGCGGCGGATTTCCTCCTGTATCTCCGTAAACGGCACGATCTGCAACCGCATCCGTCCGCACCACGGCGTCAATTCATGGGCAAGCTCGATGACCTTCTCCTTTGCCGCCTCAGAGGTGTACGGCGTGGAGAAGAAATGCACCGGCTCCAGCAGTACGCCGCGCTTTGCCATCATCCATGAGGATACCGGGGAGTCGATACCGCCGGAGAGCAGTGTTACCGCAGTACCGCCCATGCCCAGCGGCAATCCGCCCGCGCCGGGGACGGCGGGGCCGTGAACGAATGCCGCATCATCGCGGATCTCCAGAAAGACCGTCAGCTCGGGGTCGTGGACATTGACCTCCAAATTGGGGAACGCCGTGTGCAGCGCCCCGCCCACCTGCTGCGAAAGCTGGATGGAGGTCAGAGGGAAGCTCTTGTCGGCGCGCTTGCTTTCCACCTTGAAAGAATTTGCGGTGGATAATTCACCGCTTAAATAGGTTTTGGCAGTTTCGATGATTGCCTGCACGTTCTTGCCGCAGGGCAGCGCGCGCGATACCGCGATCACACCGAATACCTGACGGCAGGCGTCAAACGCTCCGTCAAAATCACAGCCGCCATCCGTCGGCTCGACGTAAATGGTGGACTGTTTGGAGTAGATACGCCAGTTGCCGCATTTTGATACGCGGCGGCGCAGATTGGAAATCAGTTTGTCCTCAAAGCTGCGGCGGTTGAGGCCCTTTAACACGACCTCGCCCAGCTTGCAGAGTATCATTTCCTGCATAAACGTTCAATTTCCCTTCAGTATGTCCGTATTTCTGTATTGTATTGCCTCAGCAAGATGCGAGACCTCGATATTCTCCGCACCCTCCAGATCAGCGATCGTCCGCGCGACACGAAGCAGCCTGTCGTGACTGCGCGCCGTGAGTCCGAGGCGTTCAAAGGCATTTTTCAGCAGCTTTTCGCCCGAATCGTCAAGTCTGCAAAATTTTCCGACCATCGCCGGCGTCATCTGCGCGTTACAGAGCACGTCAGTACCGGCGAACCGCTGCTTCTGGATCTCACGGGCGGCGTTGACGCGCGCACGGATATCGGCGGAACTTTCCGCATCCGCACGGCGGCGCATTGCCTCATATTCCACACTGGGGACGTTGACATGGATATCCATGCGGTCGAGCATCGGCCCGCTGATGCGCTCGGCATACTTCTTGACCTGAGCCTCCGTGCAGGTACAGCGTCCCGACGGATGTCCGTACCAGCCGCAGCGGCAGGGGTTCATCGCGCCGACCAGCATGAAACGGCTCGGCAGTGTGATGCTGCCCGCCGCGCGGGTGATCGTTACCTCGCCGTCCTCGATCGGCGCGCGCAGCGCTTCCAGCACGTCACGCGGAAACTCCGGCAGCTCGTCAAGGAATAGAACGCCGTTATGTGCCAGCGATATTTCACCCGGCTTGGGAAAACTGCCGCCGCCCGTCATTGCGACGGAGGACAGCGTGTGATGCGGCGCACGGAAGGGCCGTTCGGAAAGCAGGGGCCGGTCGGCGTTCGTCATGCCCGCAACCGACCAGATCTCCGTCGCCTCCAGCGCCTCCTTGCGCGTCATATCCGGCAGAATGGACGGCAGCCGCCGCGCCAGCATAGATTTGCCCGCGCCGGGAGAACCGATCATCAGGATGTTGTGTCCGCCGGCCGCGGCGATCTCCAGCGCGCGCTTGACGTTCTCCTGTCCCATAACGTCGGAGAAATCGGCGCGAACGTCGCGCTCGGACGGTTCCTCCCAGCGCGGAGCGGGCGCAATAGGCGCATCGCCGCGCAAGTGCGCGACAAGCGAGATCACATCGGACACGGGATAGACGGTCAAACCGTCCGCCAGCGTCGCCTCCGGTGCGTTGACTGCGGGGACGAAAAGCGAAGTGATACCCGCGCGCACCGCCGCCATAGCCATTGGCAATACGCCGTTGACGCCGCGCAGACTGCCGGTCAGAGAGAGTTCGCCAATGAATGCCGCATCGGGCGGAAGGCCGGGAATATTTTCTGCGCAGCGCAGGATGCCGAGCAGGATCGGCAGGTCGTAGATCGTGCCCTCCTTGCGCTGACCGGCGGGAGCGAGATTGACCGTGATACGGGAGACGGGGAATTTCGCGCCGCAGTTTTTCACCGCCGCACGTACGCGCTCACGGGACTCCTTGACCGCGGTGTCGCCTAAACCGACTACGTCGAACGCGGGAAGCCCACCGGACAGGAAGCATTCCACCGATACCTCGTAGCCTGCGATGCCTTGCAGTCCCAGTGAGCGGATGGTCGTGACCAATTCCTCCAACCCCTTTCTGTCTATCTTATTATTCTAACACAAGCTGCGGCAGAAGAAAATCCCAAATTGCAAAAACGAAAGAAAAAATTCATGGTGTGCAATGATATAACAGAAAAGCGCATAAGTTGATGCAAATAATGTAAAAATCAAATGAATCTATCATTTACACCAATCGAATTATATGCTAAATTATATCTGTATTATCTTGCTCACTTCTGCGTGCCGCGTGTATGACGAAGTGCGGCAATAGAAATTAGGAGGTTTCATTGACTATGGCAAGAAAAATGAAGTCCATGGACGGCAACAACGCTGCCGCGCACGTATCGTACGCGTTCAGTGAGGTTGCGGCGATCTACCCGATCACCCCGTCGTCCCCGATGGCTGACCTCGTCGACCAGTGGTCTGCGAACGGTCTGAAGAACATCTTCGGCACGCAGGTCAAGGTCGTTGAGATGCAGTCTGAGGCGGGCGCGGCCGGCGCGGTGCACGGCTCTCTCGGCGCCGGCGCGCTGACGACGACCTACACGGCGTCCCAGGGTCTGCTGCTGATGATCCCGAACATGTACAAAATCGCAGCAGAGCAGCTCCCCTGCGTCTTCCACGTTTCCGCCCGTACTGTCTCCACCCACGCGCTGAACATCTTCGGCGACCACAGCGACGTCATGGCATGCCGTCAGACCGGCTTTGCGATGCTCTGCGAGGGCAGCGTGCAGGAGGTCATGGACCTCTCCCCGGTGGCGCATCTCGCCGCCCTGACCGGCAAGGTTCCGTTCATCAACTTCTTCGACGGTTTCCGTACCTCCCACGAGATCCAGAAGGTCGCCGTGTGGGATTACAAGGATCTCGCTGAAATGTGCGACATGGACGCTGTCAAGGCGTTCCGCGAGCACGCCCTCAATCCGCAGAATCCGCATATGCGCGGCTCCCACGAGAACGGCGATACCTTCTTCCAGCATCGCGAGGCGTGCAACCAGTGGTATGACGCCCTGCCCGAGGTCGTTGAGAAGTACATGGGCAAGATCAACGAGAAGCTCGGCACCGACTACAAGCTGTTCAACTACTACGGCGCGCCCGATGCCGACCGCGTCATCATCGCGATGGGCTCCATCTGCGACGTTGCCGAGGAAGTCATCGACTACCTCAACGCTCACGGCGAGAAGGTCGGCCTGGTCAAGGTTCGCCTCTATCGTCCGTTCCGCGCGGACAAGCTGATCGAGGCGATCCCGGCGACCGCCACCAAGATCGCCGTCCTCGACCGCACCAAGGAGCCCGGCGCGCAGGGCGAGCCGCTCTATCTCGACGTCGTCACCGCGCTGGCGAACGCCGGCATCAGCAAGACCGTCATCGGCGGCCGCTACGGTCTCGGTTCCAAGGATACCCCGCCCAGCTCCGTCTTCGCCGTCTACAGCGAGCTGAAGAAGGACGCGCCCAAGCGCCAGTTCACCATCGGCATCGTGGACGACGTGACCGGCCTCTCCCTCGAGGAGGACAAGGATTGCCCGAACACCGCCGCGGAAGGCACCATCGAGTGCAAGTTCTGGGGTCTCGGCGGCGATGGCACCGTCGGCGCGAACAAGAACTCCATCAAGATCATCGGCGACCATACCGACAAGTACGTTCAGGCGTACTTCCAGTATGACTCCAAGAAGACCGGCGGCGTGACCGTCAGCCATCTGCGCTTCGGTGACAAGCCCATCCACAGCCCGTATTACATCAACAAGGCTGACTTCGTGGCCTGCCACGTCCCGAGCTACATCATCAAGGCGTTCCCGATGGTGCGTGACGTTAAGCCCGGCGGCACCTTCCTCATCAACTGCCAGTGGACGCCGGAAGAGCTCAACGAGCACCTGCCCGCCGTTGCCAAGCGCTACATCGCCAAGAACCACATCAACGTCTATACGATCAACGCCATCGACAAGGCGATCGAGATCGGCATGGGCAAGCGCACCAACACCATCCTCCAGTCCGCCTTCTTCTCCCTTGCCAAGGTCATGCCCGAGGCGGAGGCGATCCAGTACATGAAGGACGCCGCGACGCACTCCTACCTGAAGAAGGGTCAGGATATCGTCGACATGAACCACAAGGCGATCGACCTTGGCGCGACCGCGTACACCAAGATCGAGATTCCCGCCGACTGGGCGACCGCTGAGGACAAGCCCAAGACCACTGTGCTCAAGGGCCGTCCCGAGCTCGTCAAGCAGATTGAAGAGCTGCTCAACCCGATCGACCGCATGGACGGCGACAGCCTGCCCGTCAGCAAGTTCATGGCGCACGTCGACGGCCAGTTCGAGCTGGGCGCCGCCGCCTATGAGAAGCGCGGCGTTGCCGTCTCCGTCCCGGCTTGGGACGCCGAGAAGTGCATCCAGTGCAACCAGTGCTCCTACGTTTGCCCGCATGCCACCATCCGTCCCTTCGCCATGACCGAGGAAGAGGCTGCCGCCGCTCCCGCGCAGGCGAAGATCGTCGACGTCAAGGCCGGCAAGGGCAAGGGCGTCTACAAGTTCGCCATCGCCATTTCCCCGCTCGACTGCATGGGCTGCGCGGTCTGCGTCGGCGCCTGCCCGACCAAGGCGCTCACCATGGTCGCTCAGGAGCAGGAGCTCCCGCAGCAGGAAGTCTTCGACTACTGCGTCGAAAAGGTCGCTCCCAAGGAAGATATGCAGGACAACACGGTCAAGGGCTCCCAGTTCAAGACCCCGCTGCTTGAGTTCTCGGGCTCCTGCGCCGGCTGCGCCGAGACGAGCTATGCCCGCCTCATCACCCAGCTCTTCGGCGACCGTATGTATATCTCCAACGCCACCGGCTGCTCGTCCATCTGGGGCGGCCCCGGCGCGACCTCTCCGTACACCATCAACAAGAAGGGCCACGGCCCCGCTTGGAACAACTCCCTGTTCGAGGACAACGCCGAGCACGGTCTGGGCCTCTGGATCGGCCAGCAGGCGATCCGCGATGAGCTCAAGGCGAAGACCGAGGCGCTGATTGCTGTTGAGTACACCGACGCCGCTCTGAAGGCTGCCGCGCAGGCGTGGCTCGACTGCTTCAACGACGGCGCCGCCAACGAGAAGGCGACCGCCGCCTACATTGCCGCTCTGGAAGAGGGCATTACCGAGGGCTGCGGCTGCGAGGCCTGCACGCTCGCCCGCGCCATCCTCGACAAGAAGAACTACCTCATCAAGAAGTCCGTGTGGATCTTCGGCGGTGACGGCTGGGCTTACGACATCGGCTTCGGCGGCGTGGATCATGTCCTCGCCCAGAACAAGGACGTCAACGTCTTCGTGTTCGATACCGAGGTCTACTCCAACACCGGTGGACAGGCGTCCAAGTCCTCCAACATCGGTCAGGTCGCGCAGTTTGCCGCCGCCGGTAAGGAGACCAAGAAGAAGAGCCTCGCAGAGATCGCGATGAGCTACGGCTACGTCTACGTGGCGCAGATCGCCATGGGCGCGAACCCCGCGCAGACCATCAAGGCGATCACCGAGGCGGAGGCGTATCCCGGCCCGTCCCTCGTCATCGGCTACAGCCCCTGCGAGATGCACAGCATCAAGGGCGGCATGATGAACTGCCAGAAGGAAATGAAGAAGGCTGTCGACTGCGGCTACTGGAACCTCTTCCGCTTCAACCCCGCCGCGGAGCAGAAGTTCACGCTCGACTCCAAGGCGCCCGCGGGCGGCTATCGCGAGTTCCTCATGAACGAGGCGCGCTACAGCCGTCTGACCCGCGAGTTCCCCGAGCGCAGCGAGACCCTCTTCACCCGCAACGAGGAGGCCGCGAAGGAGCGCTTCGATCACCTCACCAAGCTGGTCGATATGTACAAGTAAACCATCCAAGCAAAAAAGAAATCCGCCGAGAGGCGGATTTCTTTTTTGCTGTGGAACAAGCCCGTCCGCAGCAGGGCGGTGACGCAGAGGTTTCCCCTTGCAAAAGCCACCGCTTGCCTATATACTATACATATGAAAAAATGCGTATTTATATTACTCCTCATATCTGCGCTTTTCCTCGCTGCCTGTGGAAAAGCGGAAGAATCAGAGCCGGCGCGGCGGACGGTGTTTGCCATGGATACGGTGATGAACCTCACCGTCTACGGCAAAGACGGCGGGAAGGCGCTCGACGCCGCGGAGGCGGAGCTGCAACGGCTCGACGCGCTGCTGGCGCGGGGCGTCGAGGGCAGCGCAGTCTATGCGCTCAATCACGATGGCACGGTCATTGACGCGACGGTTGCAAATTTGATTGACGTATGTGGGACGCTTTCACAGGCGACGGACGGCGCGTTTGATCCCACCATCGCGCCGCTTCTGGAATTGTGGGGCTTCGGCTCCGGCGCGGGAGAGCATCGCGTCCCCACGCAGGCGGAAATCGACGCGGCGCTTGCCGACGTCGGCGATGAACACGTGCATCGTGACGGTAATCAGGTCGTGCTCGACCTGCCGACACAGATCGACTTCGGCGGCGTTGCCAAAGGCGAAGCGGGTGTGCGCGCCATACAGACGCTGGAGAAAAACGGCATTAAGAGCGCGGTGCTCGACCTCGGCGGCGACGTTGCGCTGCTGGGCAGCAAGCCGGACGGCTCGAACTGGCGCGTCGCGGTCAAGGATCCCGCGGACGCGAGCGTTTACCTTGGCATTCTGGAGACGCCGGGCGATGTGTTCGTCATGACCTCCGGCGTCTATGAGCGCTGGTTCGAGGAAAACGGCGTCCGCTACCACCACATCCTTGACCCGAAAACGGGCTATCCCGCGGACAGCGGCGTGGTCAGCGCGACGGTCATCTGCAAGGACGGCTGGTGCGCGGATATGCTTGCAACGGCGTGCTGTGTCGCGGGCACGGAGTGGGCGCTTGTGTGGCGCGCGGAAGGCATCGTCGAGTTCGACCTCATTCTTGTTATGGAGGACGGGCGCGTGCTTTACACCTGCGACGGCTTCACACCGCAGCCAGGGAACGGATATGAGTATCAACAGGTCGGGTGAAAAAGGAGAAAGCAATGGACAAAAAAGACGAGATCATCCTTCAACAGTTGGAAGTCATTCGCGCGATGTCGCAGAACAGCCTGAACCGCATGGGCAGCGACTTTTGGGGGACGCCCAAGCCGAAGGCGTCTGCATCCGGCGGCGCAGTGGAGAAGGAGGAAAAAAAGACACCCCCGACCGCAACGAACGGCGGCGAAGGCGGAGAGAAAAAGGAAGAGGAGCTGCCGCCGCCCGAGGATATCAAGGATCTCAAGGCGGAGCTGGACAGCTACGTTGGGCTGGCGGAGGTCAAGAAGGAGGTCGGCAACCTCATCAATATGGCGACAGTGTTCAAGCGCCGTCAGGAGGCGGGGCTTCCGACCACCGACTTCTCGCTCCACATGGTGTTTACCGGTAATCCCGGTACAGGAAAGACGATGATCGCCCGCCTTATGGCGCGTATTTATCGCTCGCTCGGTATCCTGTCCAAGGGGCAGCTCGTCGAGGTAGACCGCAGCGGACTTGTCGCCGGCTACGTCGGACAGACGGCCATCAAGACGCAGCAGCAGATCCAAAAGGCACTCGGCGGCGTGCTGTTCATCGACGAAGCCTATGCGCTCAACGGCAAGAGCGACAACGACTTTGGGCAGGAGGCCATCGATACCGTGCTCAAGGCGATGGAGGACAACCGCGACGATCTTGTGGTCATCGTGGCGGGCTACGACGAGTTGATGGAGCAGTTCATCCACTCCAATCCGGGGCTTGAGTCCAGATTCAACCGCTATCTGCACTTCGACGACTATTCCACCGACGAAATGGTGGATATTTTCAAGATGCAGTGCAAAAAGGGCAGTTATGTCCTCGCTGACGGAGTGGAGGCGGAGGTGCGCGAGTTCATCGACGAGGCGAACGACGCCGGCGGCATCACTTTCGGCAACGCCCGCGGTGTGCGCAACCTGTTCGAGCAGATCCTGACCGAGCAGGCGAACCGACTCGCGCAGAAGGACGAGTTCACGAAGGAGGATCTGATGACCATCACAGCGGAGGACGTATTCCACGCGAGAGGGATGGATTACGACGCCCCGCTGCCTGTGGCAGAGGAATGAACAACAACATAAAAAATGCGCTTCTCGACTTATTTTTCCCGCCAAGGTGCGCGTTCTGTGGTAAGATTGGCGTACACGGGGTCTGTCCCGGCTGCGAACGAGGCTTGCCGCGTGCGGAAACGGCGTTGCGCGAGGGCGCTGGCTTTGGAAAATGCGCAGCTCCGCTGAAGTATGAGGGAATTGTGCGCGAGTCGATCCTGCGGTACAAGTTTCACGGCGCGCGCAGCGCGGCAGAGGGCTACGGCGAGATCCTTGCCCAATGCGTTGCAGAGGAGCTTTCCGGCGAATTTGACGTTGTGACCTGGGTGCCGGTATCGGAAAAGCGCCGCAGAAAACGCAGCTACGATCAGGCGTGTCTGCTGGCGCGCGCGACGGCAAAAGTCTGGAACGCAGAACCTGTCCCCATGCTTCGCAAGCGGTGGGACAATCCACCCCAATCCGGATTGGGCGCCCCGGAACGCCGCGGTAACGTCATCGGCATCTATGAAGCGCTCAACGCGGAAACGATCCGGGATACCCGCATTCTGCTCATTGACGATATCATCACGACCGGGTCGACGCTTTCAGAGTGTGTCCGTGTGCTGAAAGAGGCGGGCGCGGCGAGCGTTGTCTGCGCATGTCTTGCGTCGGCGTCAACAGAATCGCACAGGGCGTGAAAGCCAAGATTTGTTGATCCCGATATTGCAAAGCGCAGCCGGACTCGCTATAATAAGAATACTTTTCGTATAATACAGTATGAACTGGACAGATTAGAGGTAGAAATATGTCATTTTTAGGTCTGACGTTCGGTAAGGACATCGGTATCGATCTCGGTACTGCGTCGGTCATCATCTATGTAAAGGGCAAGGGTATCGTGCTCAATGAGCCGTCGGTCGTTGCGCTGGACAAGAACACGGGCAAGGTGCTCAAGGTCGGCGCGGACGCGCAGGCGATGCTGGGCCGTACCCCCGGCAATATCATTGCGATCCGTCCGCTGCGCGAGGGCGTCATCTCCGACTATGAGGTGACGGAAAAGATGCTGAAGGAGTTTATCCACAAGGTAGTGGGCTTTCAGTTCTTCAAGCCGCGCATCATCATATGTGTACCCTCCGGCATTACGGAGGTCGAGGAGCGCGCAGTTATTGACGCGGGTATCCAGGCAGGCGCGCGCCGCGTGTATCTGATTGAAGAACCGGTGGCTGCCGCGATCGGAGCGGGAATCGACATTACGCTGCCCGACGGAAACTTCATCATCGATATTGGCGGCGGCACGACGGATATCGCGGTCATCTCACTCTCCGGCATTGTTGAGAGCGTGTCGATCAAGGTTGCCGGCGACCAATTCAACGAGGCGATCGTCAAGTATATGCGCCGTACGCACAACCTGCTCATCGGTGAGCGCACTGCCGAAGCTATGAAGATGCGGATCGGCTGCGTATTCCCGCCGGAGGAGGAGAGCATGATCGACGTCAAGGGCCGTTGCCTGCTGACGGGTCTGCCGAAGGAGGTATCCGTCACATCCACGGAGATGATGGACGCTTTTGAGGAGCCGGTAGAGCGTATTATGGAGGCGGTGCATCAGGTGCTGGAGCGTACGCCGCCCGAATTGGTGGCGGACATTTCCACGAACGGCATTGTTATGACCGGCGGTGGAAGCCTTGTCAGCGGTTTTGACAAACTGGTTACAGCGCGCACGGGCATTCCAACCGTCGTCGCGAACGACGCGATCCAGTGTGTCGCCAAAGGCACGGGCAAGAGCCTCGACTCCGTCGGAGATATGCAGGACGGAACGATGAACCTGTCCAGACGGAAACAGCTGAACTGAATATAAAAATGCCCGCCGATCGGCCAATGTCAGAAAGATAATATAGCGAAGCCCTCTCGTCACATTTTTTTAGTGACGGGAGGGTTTTTTTAAAAAAAGGCTTGACAAATAGCATCTTTTGCGCGGCTCAATTTCTCAACTTGTTGAGAAAT
>JBGVBS010000033.1:0-4528 GCA_045225715.1 Oscillospiraceae bacterium | reverse complement strand
CATGCTGGAAAAGATCGCAAAGGGCCTGACGCGCAAGCCGCTCCTTGTGCTGATCGTCGCGCTGGCGCTGCTTGTCCCGTCGGCGATCGGCTTTCTGGCGACGCGCGTCAACTATGACATTTTGACCTACCTCCCCGCCGAAGCCGAATCCTCGCAGGGCATCCAGCTTCTGGAGGAGCCGTTCCACATGGCGGCAACCAGTATGCTCATCATCGAGGATATGCCCGCCGCGTGGTCAAACGACCTTTTGAACGAGATCAAGCAGATCCCCGGCGTCAGCAATACGCTGTGGCTCTCCAACATCGTCGGTGTGCAGGTGCCGACCGATATGATCCCCGCCGAGTTCCGCGACATCTTCTTCTCCAAAGAGGGCTCGACGATGATGATCATTCAGTACGAGAAGGCGGGCGCGTCGCAGGAGACGATGGACGCCATCGACGCCGTGCGCGCGCTGCTCAACGACAAGTGCTATCTCGCGGGTTTCTCGGTGGTCGTCAAGGATACCAAGGAGCTTGTCGACGAGGAGCTGCCGATCTTCGTCTCGCTGGCGGTCGCGTTCGCGCTGGCGGCAATGGCGCTCTGCCTCGAGTCGTGGGTGCTGCCGCTGGTGCTGATCTCCAACATCGGCGTCGCCATTCTCTACAATTTCGGCACGAACATCGTATTCGGCGAGATATCGTACATCACGCAGGCCGTCGCCGCCGTCCTACAGCTCGGCGTGACGATGGACTACTCCATCTTCCTCTACCACCGCTACATCGAGGAGCGGGAGAACCATGACGACAAGCGCGACGCGATGGCGGTCGCCATCGTCGCGGCGTTCAAATCGCTCTCCGGCTCCAGCCTCACGACCGTCGCCGGCTTCCTCGCTCTTTGCGCGATGCACTTCACGCTCGGCAAGGATATCGGCCTCGTCCTGGCAAAGGGCGTCGTCCTCGGCGTGGCGACCGTGGTGCTGGTGCTGCCCGCCATCGTGCTGCTGTGCGACAAGTGGATCGAGAAAACGCGCCACAAGCCGCTCTTGCCGGAGTTCGACAGGATCAACCGCTTCGTCGTCAAGGCGCGCGTGCCGATCCTGATCGTCACGGTGCTGCTGGTGATCCCCGGCTGGTTCGGGCAGAACCATGTCAGCAAGTATTATAAGCTCGATACCTCCCTGCCGGACGATCTGCCGTCGCTGGTCGCAAACCACAAGCTCGCGGACGAGTTCGGCATGACGACGCAGCACTTCATCGTCATGCGCGACGACGTATCCGCCACCGACATGAACGCGATGGAGCAGCGGATCGAGGACATCCCCGGCATCTCCGGCGTGGTCTCTTATCACGCGCTGCTGGGTCAGGGCATCCCCGACTTCTTCATCCCCGAGCAGGTGAAATCCATGCTCAAGCAGGGCGGCTATCAGATGCTGATGGTCAACTCGGAGTACGAGACCGCGACGGATGACATTTCGCGGCAGCTCACCAACCTGATGGCGGTCGTCAAGGAGTACGACGACGCCGCGATGGTCACGGGCGAGAGCGCCATGACCGAGGATCTGATCGACATCACGGAGGACGACTTCGTGCGGACGAACTACCTGTCCATCGCCGCGATCTTCCTGATCGTTCTGTTTGTGTTCAAGTCGCTGACAGTGCCGGTAGTGCTGGTCGCGCTAATCGAGACCGCAATCATGCTCAATCAGGGCTTTTCCTACTTCTCAGGCGCAACCATCGCATTTGTCATTCCGACCATTGTCAGCACGGTGCAGCTCGGTGCGACCGTGGACTATGCGATTTTGATGGCGTCGCGCTTTCAGGAAGAGCTGCAAGCCGGATACGACCGCAAGGAAGCGGCGCGGATCGCGGGAAGCACCTCCGACCACTCGGTCATTACCAGCGCCCTTGTTATGATCGGCGCGACGATGGGCGTCGTGCTGGTGTGCCGCATCGACATCGTAAACTCGATGTGCCTGATGCTGGCCCGCGGCGCGCTCGTCTCCGCCATCGTGAGCATCTTTGTGGTACCCGCCGCGCTATGCGTCTTTGAACCGCTGTTCAACGTCACCAGCCTGCATTGGAAGCCGAAAAGGAAACAGGACGAGCCGCCTGCCGCTGCGGAGGCTGTTGCGGCGGCGCATTGAATTCGCGTGTCCGCACGCGGCAGGAGGTAACACGATGGACTATTTGCAGGAAAAAGAAATGCTGTCAGAGGAGTTCTGTGTTTCCAAAGAGGCGTTGTGTGCGCTCGGCAGCAAGACCCGGCAGCATATCATTCTGTCGATGATCCGGTCTGAGCTTTGCTGTGACGGAATGCGCGTAGATGATATCGAGGAGGCGGCAAATCTTTCGAGAGCCGCCGTATCACACCATCTGCAAATCCTGCGGGCGGCAGGCATTCTTGCCGTACGGCAGGAAGGAAAGAAAAATTATTACTATTTCAATAATGACGCAGAAACGCTGGAACAACTCATTCGGATGCTTAGTCATGCGAAAGCTCTGTTGACACACGCTGCCTGACAAACGAACGATGCCGCGCGGTCCACGGCAGGATTATCCTGCTGTAGACTGCGCGGCTTTTTCTATCAAGCGAAAAATCAAGTCCATAGAACAGAAATGCCGCTTGAATTTTAACGCTTTTTTAATATAATATGGTATCATAATAGAAAAAGTGTTTCGGAGGTGTGGATCTTGTCGGCTTTAACACGAACAGCCATCAAGCAGTCGTTTCTGAAAATGCTGAACGACCGACCGTTGCAGCAGGTAACGATCAAAGCGATCGTTGAGGATTGCGGCATCAATCGCAACACGTTTTACTATTATTTTGAGGATGTTCCATCCCTTCTCAACGAGATCGTCATGGAAAACGCCGACCGTCTGATCGCCGAGCATGCGCACGTCGGGAGCCTTGAAGAATGCCTCTCGGCTGCAACGCAGTTTGTGAAGGAAAATCGAAAAGTAGTCATGAATATCTATCGTTCGGCAAGCCGCGATCTCTTTGAGCGATATCTCATCAAGGTCTGTCACGACGTGGTCGCCGCATATATCAATACCGTGCTGGGGGAACTCAACATCAGCCGCGAGGATCAGGATATCTTGATCCGATTTTATCAGTGTGAGTTGACCGGGCAGGTGTTGCTATGGCTGGAAAGCGATATGAAGTACGATATTCAAACGCAGTTTGCCCGTTTATGCGAGCTGCTTCGGGGCGTGACCGAGGAAATGATCCGCCGATGTGAACGCGGCAGCAAGTAATCGTTAAAAGTTAGACAAAAAGAGCTGAATGTCTGAAAATCAGGCATTCAGCTCTTTTTGCCTCTACCGGGCCATACTGCATACCGATACAATCAAGCTATCCTAATAAAAAATAGAGGAGGCTAATCACTATGAGTACGTCGGTCGCGTTAAAGAAATTCGGCTTGGAGCAAGCGTTCAACTATCTTTACAGAGACCCGGAAAAGAATCTCGTCAAACTCATGGATTGGGCGGACAGGTTTTCCCACGGGGAGTTCGAGCCCCAGCGCCGCACGATCCGTGAGGCCGTTGAAAATCCCAACCATCCATACTACTCCTACATCCGCCGTTTGTTGACGGACGTCGATCCCGAAGTGATGAAAACCATCGTGCTGAACTTCTTCATCAACGCCAACCTCGCCGGCTGGGATAAGCAGGAGGAATATCGGGAGAAGTACGGCTGCAATATCCCATGGGCGATCCTGCTCGACCCGACCTCCGCCTGCAACCTGCGCTGCACCGGCTGCTGGGCGGCTGAGTACGGTCACAAGCTCAACCTGACCACGGGCGAGATCGACGACATCATCCGTCAGGGCAAGGAGATGGGCGTCTACATGTATATCTACACCGGCGGCGAGCCGCTGGTGCGCAAGGCCGATATCATTCGCCTGTGCGAAAAGCACGACGACTGCGTATTTCTGAGTTTTACCAACGGCACGCTGATCGACGAGGCGTTTGCCGACGAAATGCTGCGCGTGAAAAACTTTGTCCCGGCAATTTCCCTCGAAGGTTTTGAGGATGCAACGGACGGGCGGCGCGGTCATGGCGTGTACCAAAAGGTCATGCGCGCCATCGACATCCTGCATGAGCGCAAGCTGGTTTACGGCATTTCGGCGTGCTATACGAGTGCGAACTTCGATTCCATCACGTCCGAGGCGTTCTTCGACAGTCTGATTGAAAAAGGCGCGCATTTCGTGTGGTACTTCCACTATATGCCAGTGGGCAACGACGCTTCGCCCGACCTGCTTCCGACGCCGATGCAACGGCTCGAAACCTATCGCCGCATCCGAAAGTACCGCGCGGAAAAGCCGCTTTTCACAATGGACTTCCAAAACGACGGCGAGTTTGTCGGCGGCTGCATCGCGGGCGGACGGCGGTATCTCCACATCAACGCGAATGGCGACGTCGATCCCTGCGTGTTCGTCCACTACTCCAACGCGAACATCCGCGAGGTCAGCCTGCTCGACGCGCTGCGCTCTCCGATCTTCATGGCGTATCACGACGGCCAGCCCTTCAACGACAATATGATGCGTCCC
>JBGVBS010000032.1:0-3151 GCA_045225715.1 Oscillospiraceae bacterium | reverse complement strand
GCTGATCGACAAGCACAGGAACGAGATCGTGAACAAGTCAGAGTGCTATCTGGGGCCGGAGAAGCCCTACGGCAAAGCATACGACGTCACCGAGCTCGGATTCCGATCTCGCGGCAACCACGGACTCATAAGACCGAAGGCTTGCGGCGATCAGCATAACATTGCAGGGCACAGCTTGCTCCGTCAGCCGTGCCCTGTTGCTGTTTTTCAGTTCCTGCGGATCTCTCCGCCAATGAGCGAATCGTCATATTCCGCTCTCGCTCCACCGATGAATTTGGGCCGTGTTCTGGCGCATACGAGGTTCGCCTCACCAATGCGCTTCACGGAGATCCTGACCGGGACAGCCACCCTTTTGAGGTGCATTCCGATCAATGTGTCGCCGATGTCCATACCGGCAGCCGCCTTGATCTCCTCCACCGCCGCCGGATGCTCGGCGTTCTCATAGACCGTCATCGCAAACGCGCCGCCGGCATGGAGCCGTGGTACCACATTGCAGATCTCGGTTCCGGGCAGCAGCGCGCTGCGCTCCAGAATAACCGCGCGGTTCAGGTGCTCACAGCACTGTGCGGCGAGGTAAACGCCCCGCTCATGCAGTGCGGGATAGATGCCGTCATAGATCGCTTTGGCTGCGTCCATGCTGGAGCCCTTTCCGATGCGCTCGCCCATGACCTCGCTGGTGGAGCAGCCCACAATAAAGATATCGCCCGCTTCCAGCCTTGCGCGCTCCAGCAGCTCCCGTACAGCGTCATTTGCCTGTTTGCTGATTTCCTCAAATGTCATGTGAATACTCTCCTTCAGGTGTATGCGATATGGCGGATCACTTCTTGCCCAGCAGATCGATGGCGCCGCCCAGCAAAGAGTTGAGCAGGTTTCCGAGCCCATCGCCCTGCTCGCCGCTCAAGACCCGGATCGCCTCTTTTTTTGTATCGGTATCCGCCTTGCGGTAAAGCTCCAGCAGCTTCTTCTCCGCGGCCGTCACCTTGACGGATGTGCCTGATGCGGTCTTTTTGCCGGACGTTGCGCCTGTTTTGCCGCCCGACTTGGCCGCATCCAGCAGCGACGCCTGCGTCACGCCGGTTGCCTTGGCGATCTGCTTGAGCGCAGCCTGGGACAGCTCTTTTTCTCCGCGCTCCGCCTTGCTGATGTCCGCCGCCGTGACGCCATCCACTTTTTTCGCAAGCTGCTCCTGCGTGAGTCCCGCATCCGTGCGGATCACAGCATAAGGTACGGCCGGCGCCCGCCGATGATCCCCCTTGGGGTGCGGCCGATAACGAAGAGGCAGCCCGCCAGTCGCGGACTGCCTCCGTTTCTGATGTGTGATCGGGACTCAGCCCTTGTTCTGCGCCTCGACGAGGCGGACGCCGCCGTAGAGCTCGCGCAGCTTCGGCTTTTCGATCTTGCCGGTCGGATTGCGCGGCACGTTGGCGAAGATGATCTTGCGCGGGCGCTTGTAGCGCGGCAGATCCATGCAGAAGTCGTTGAGCTCCTCCTCGGTCAGCTCCATGCCATCCTTGACCTGCACGATCGCCGCCGCGATCTCGCCCTGACGCTTGTCGGGCAGGCCGATGACCGCCACGTCGTGGATCTTCGGGTTCGAGGCGAGGAAGTCCTCGATCTGCACGGGATAAAGGTTCTCGCCGCCGGAGATGATGACGTCCTTCTTGCGGTCGACGAGGAAGATGAAGCCCTCGTCGTCCTGCTTCGCCATGTCGCCGGTGTGGAGCCAGCCGTCCTTGAGCACCGCCGCCGTGGCGTCGGGGTCGTGGTAGTAGCAGCGCATGACGCCCGGGCCCTTGACGCACAGCTCGCCGACCTCGCCCTGCGGCACGATCCCGCCGTTTTCGTCGATGATCTTGCACTTCCAGCCGAAGCCCGGCACGCCGATGGCGCCGACCTTGCGCACATTCTCCATGCCGAGGTGGACGCAGCCCGGGCCGGTGGATTCGGAAAGGCCGTAGTTCGTGTCGTACTTGTGGTGCGGGAAGTAGCTGAGCCAGTGGCGGATCAGAGACGGCGGCACCGGCTGCGCGCCGATGTGCATCAGGCGCCACTGGACGAGCGTGTAATCCTCCAGCTTCAGGTCGCCGCGGTCGAGCGCGGCGAGAATGTCCTGCGCCCAGGGCACGAGCAGCCAGACGATGCTGCACTTTTCCTGGGAAACGGCGTCAAAGATCGCCTGCGGCGTGTTGCCCTTGAGCAGCACGGCGCGGCTGCCGGTAAACAGCGAGCCGAACCAGTGCATCTTCGCGCCCGTGTGATAGAGCGGCGGGATGCAGAGGAACACATCGTTGTGCGTCGTCTCGTGGTGCATCGCCTCCATGCGCGCGGACTGGGCGAGCGCCGCATGGTCGAGCAGGATCGCCTTGGGGAAGCCGGTCGTGCCGGAGGAGTAGTAGATCGCCGCCTCGTCCGTGTCCTCGATCAGCACCTTCGGCGCGACGGAGGAGCAGTTGGCGGTCAGGTCGTAATAGCTCTCGGCAAAGGTCGGGCAGACGCCGCCGACGAAGATCAGCATACGGCTCTGACCCAGTTCCTCGGCGATGTCCTCCACGCGGCCGATGAACTCCTGCCCGAAGAACAGGATGTCGGCGTCCGCCAGCTCGACGCAGTATTTGATCTCGTCGGCGGTGTAGCGGAAGTTGAGCGGCACGGCGACCGCGCCGGTCTTGAGGATGCCGAAGTAGATGGGCAGCCACTCGAGACAGTTCATCAGCAGGATGGCGACCTTCTGCCCCTTCTTGACGCCGCGGGAGAGCAGCATATTCGCCACGCGGTTCGCCTTTTCGTCGAACACGCTCCAGGTGATCTCGCGGCGGTAGGGCGCGCCGGAGGAGGGCATGATGAGCTCGAACTCCTTCCACGTCACGCGGGGCTTCTCCGTCACGGCGGGGTTGATCTCAACGAGGGCGACTTCTTCGCCGTAGAGCTTGCTGTTGCGCTCCAGCAGGTCGGTAATAGGCATGGGGAAAAACGTCCTTTCACTTTGCTGATTTTATGCGTTAAAGTTTTAAACAATAAAAGCATACCGCAAGACGGCGGATTTGTCAAGCCATACAATAATCGGGTCCGTGTCAACTTATTGTAGGATTTTTTTACAAGAACATCTCAAAATGGTCTAAGCGCATTAAACAACGGCGTAACTTTGCCTGTC
>JBGVBS010000031.1:0-7784 GCA_045225715.1 Oscillospiraceae bacterium | reverse complement strand
TTTCTCAACAAGTTGAGAAATTGAGCCGCGCAAAAGATGCTATTTGTCAAGCCTTTTTTTAAAAAAACCCTCCCGTCACTAAAAAATATGACGAGAGGGCTTCGCTATATTATCTTTCTGACATTGGGCTCACACCACGGTTTTTACTATGCTGTTTCGCCCTCCACCTCTTACAATTCCTCGTCCTCAACTACAATACAGTTGACGATTCCGCTTCGTGCGGTGCAGGCGTCAAGCGCGATGATGCCCGGTGCGCTGTATGGGCTGAAGTCGGCGTCCGCGCCAAGCTCCGAGCCTTTGCCCTCATACTTGCTGTGGCCGTAGGATGTGTGCCAGTGTCCGCAGACGATGGTCTTGCCTTCCTCCGACACCATTCGCACGGCATCCATCCCGTTGAGCCACCGCGCTTGCCGCCACATCTGCCTTGGCGCGTCCCGCCAGTCCCCGATGTAAGCGAGGCCGCCGTTTCCGTCCGCAACGCAGGGAATCCAGCCGTGCGTGAAGATAAACTCCTTGGTTTCGTAGTAGTCGATCATCGCCGGGAGTATCTTCTGATAGTATGGCGTTTCCCTCGCGGCTTTGGCGAAGCTGATCGGTGCTGCCAGAGCAAAGTCACGGTCGATCCCTGTGAGCTGTAGCGCCGTATCATAAGTTCCGTTGCTAACATGGTGTCTGTAGGGCAGCCCGCGATCTTCCGTTACCAATTCTTCGTAGAGATCCTCATGGTTACCGCGGATGAGGATCACCGCGTCCCGATCCATCAGGTCAAGGATAAAGTCTTGCAGCGCCGTGGCTTCATCGCCCCGGTCAAAGAGATCGCCGACGATCAGGAGCTTATGCGGGGCATCGTCATCAAAGTATCCCGCGTTTGCGAGGGCTTCCCGAAGGGGCGTGTAGAATCCGTGGACGTCCGACGTAACGTAGTATTTCATGGTTCTGTCGCTCCCTTCGTTTTCTGAATGATTTGCTCGATCTCTGTCCCGTCCTTGAAGCGGATGAGCATATGCTCCCGATCCAGCACCTTGATGTTGGTGATGAGCTGGCGCGTCGCAGTGTCATCATACTCCGCAATCGCGCCGCTGTCCAGCGCAAGCTCGCTTTCAATTCGTTCTAAGCGGAGATCAAGCTCCGTTGTGATCGGCTGCGTCCGTTCCAACTCCGCTTTCATCTCCAGAAGCTGTGCTTTCACTTGCAGGATCTTCTGGAGTTCGCTATCGTATGAGGTATTATTATGATCGTTGTACGCAAGGCCAAGCAGCTCCCTCTGGCGTTCCTCGACCAGCCGGAGCTGGTTTTCAAGCGCCGGGAGCGACAGCTCCGGCTGCGATCCCGCCAGTGCTGTGGTCACGCAATCGCGGACAGCATCCCGCGCCGCCTGTTGGCTGAACATCTCGTTCATTGCTGACACAATCGCGCCGTGCAGGTCGCGCTCCGCGAAGGTCGGCGAGTGCTTACAGATGCGTTTGCCGTTTTCAAGGCGGTTGAGGCATCGCCAGACGTAGATCCGCTCACCGTGCGGCATATAAGTCGTTCTTCTGTAGGGGCTGCCGCATTCCCCGCAGATCAGCAGTTCGCTGAGCGCGTATTTGCCGCTGTACTTGCCCAGCTCGGTCTTTGCCTTGGTGGAGGTGCGCTTCTTGCTGGCCCGCCGCGCGATCTCCTCCTGCACCTTGCGGAAGGTCTCACGGTCGATGATGGCTGGGTGGCAGTCGTGAACGTAGTATTTGGGAAGCTCGCCCATGTTCTTCTTGCTCTGATGGGTGAACAGATCTGCGACATAAGTCTTTTGCAGCAGCGCGTCGCCAATGTATTTTTCGTTTTGAAGCATCCCCTGGATCACGCTGATCGACCACTTATCGTTCCCCCGGACGGTTTTGATGCCGTCCGCCTCCAAGTCCTTGCAAATGGTGCCGACGCTGTCGCCCATGAGGTATCGGGCGAAGATACGGCGCACGATTTCGGCCTGCTCCTCGTCGATCTCCGGCGTTCCGTCCGGCCCGCGCCGGTAGCCCATGAAGTTTTTATATTGATAATATACCTTGCCCTTTTCAAAGTTCCTGCGGTGTCCCCAACTGACGATCTTGCTGAGAGACTCGCTTTCCGACTGCGCCTGTGAGAAGAAGAACGTCAGGATCATCTCGTTGTCCATATAGAGCGTGTTCACGTTTTCTTTCTCGAAGTAGACGCCGATGCCGAGTCGTTTGAGCTTTCGGACATACTGAATGCCGTCAAGGGTATTGCGCCCGAAGCGGGAAACAGACTTTGTGATGACAAGGTCTATCTTGCCCTTCTCACAGTCGGCAATCAGTTGATTGAACTCCTTACGCTTCTTTGTAGAGGTTCCCGACTTGCCTTCGTCGGCATACAGGCGCACCATTGTCCATTCGGGGTTATCAGCGATCCTCGCCGTGTAGTATTCGATTTGCGCCTCGTAGCTGCTGAGCTGCTCCTCCTTGTCAGTGGATACGCGGCAGTACGGCGCGACGCGAAGGTGCTGTTTGCGGATATCCTTCTGCTCGAACTTCGGGTCAGGGGGCATGAACATTACGTTTTTAGGTGTGATGTTCATATGCTTGCGATCTCCTTCCCATTGACCAATTCCAGCGATACGGTTGCGCCGTCGCCGATCCTAATGGCTTGCACAGCGGTTGACAGCAACGCCGTGCGGATACTTTCTCCGCGCTCTCCGGATTCCAAACGCTGCCGAATCATATCCACGCGGTGTGACTCTGTGAAATCAGGGAGCAAATTGTACTCCTCTGCCGCTACTGCGAGGATAAGAGCCCGCATAGCTCGTCCTGATCGGCTACGATTTCCTCCGGTGTTGGCTCCTGGGATGCATATTGCTCATCGTTGTCGTCGATCAGCCGGTCCAACGAGTCCTCGCGTGCCGGATAGACTCGCACCTTACCCGATTCAGGCCCTTTCCTCACCTGTTCAGTCTTGAGATCAAATTCGCAGTATTTCATCTTCCGGTCGCTGCCGGTAAGTACGCGCCGAACCTCCGGCGAAATCTCCACACCAGGGTACAGCTTGCTATAATCGGGGGCATACTTGTCCCGCTTTGACATTGTCTTGTCCTCCGTTTCTGAAATTTGAGGTTGCTTGATTTCAGAAACGAGGTGGTGCGCGGGCAAGATGACAAAATGCACAACTATTCTTGGTTAAACTGCTGAATATCTCATTTTCTGCGATTTCCCGATGGTAAGGGCAAAAATTCGCAGACAAAAATCGACCGCTTTCGACAAAGTTCCCCAAAATTCGATAGGGAATAAAGTCGAAAACGGTCGAAAAAAATAAGGGCGCAAGCAGCGGTTGAACTGCCTGCGCCATTTTTGTTCGCGGGGGTGGGTATTCTGCTTTTCGTGACCTCCGCCTTTTTGTGCAGAGTTGAATTATCACGCCGTAGACCTATATACCGTCAGGAACAGATACGCGGCTATTTCACCTCACGTTTCTCCTTCGCGCCGCTCCGTACCGGTATGCTTTCTTTTTGAAGTTACATGAGAATAGCGGGCCGAAGCCCGCTATTCTCGTTTGCCATACTCCACTGGAGAGAGCTTTTCTTACCTTATTTCGCTGTGCTGTACCGCATGAGCATCGTCGCCACTTGCGCGCGGGTCGCGTGATTGACCGGTGCAAGGTTGCCGTCGATGCCGTTGATGATGCCGGAGCCGACCGCCCACTGCATCGCGGAGGCCGCCCAACTGCTGACGCTCGCCGCGTCGCCATAGCTGCTGAGGCTCGCGCTCGCGCTCACGTTGGCCTTCTTGTACTGCGCGTAGCGGTAGAGCATCGTTGCGAGCTGCTCGCGGGTGACCGCGCCGTTGGGGTTGAAGATCATGCCGGCGTCGTCCGGGTTTTCATAGCCAGTGACAATGCCCTCTGTGCTCGCCCAGCGCACCGCCTCGGTGTACCAAGTATCAGCGTCCACATCGGTAAACTCGCTCGCGCCTGCATAGGCGGGGCTTCCCTCCATGCGCCAGAGCATCGTCACGACCATGGCGCGGGTGGTGTCACCGTTTGGGTTGAAGTACTTCGGGCTGACGCCGTTCATCACGCCGTTATCGACCGCCCAGCGCACCGCATCCGCATACCAGTCGGAGGCGTTGACGTCGACAAACCTTGTGAGCGCGTCCGTTTTGCTTACCGCCTTGAAGGTCACGTCAACCTCGACCTTGCCGTTGGGTTGGGTGAAGGTATACGTCGTATCGTTCTCCTTGGTCACGCTGATGCTCTTGCCATTGGTGTCAGTAACGGTCACGGTGCCGACCTCGTAGCCCTCGTTGGGCTGTGCGGTGATCGTTACCTTGTTGTCGGCCTTCGGAGCAGTTGGGCTGACGGTGACCATGCCATTGGGATCATTGCTGATCGTGGGCTCATAGGTGGTTCCCCCGCTGACGGCTCCGCCACCGCCAGCTCCGCCAGTTCCTCCTCCGCCACCGCCAGAAGTCTTGTACGTCGCGGTCACGCTGACATTCTGCGCGGGCATCGTGAAGGTAGTCGTGGCGCTGCTCGCGTTGGTAAGAGTCACGCCGCTTGCCGTCCACTTGTCGAACACTTTGCCGCTCGGCGCTGCGCCCGCCGTGATCGTCACGGTAGCGCCCGCGGCATAATCGCCGCCGCCCGTGCCATTGTTGACGGTCACGGTGTAGCTTGTGCCCTCCTCATAGCCGATGGCATAGGTGGAGAAGCGGTTGGTGTAGATGTAGAACAGTCCATCGGCTTTGTCTGCGAAGTAGTAACCGTCCTTAAAGTTATCCTTTGCAAAGCGGCTCGATCTGGACAGGAATGGCTCGGCCTTGCCGTCGTGGTGGCGGTAGAGGGAAAAGCCAAACCTGTCGTTCATATTGAACGAAACAATGATCTCAACGACTTGGCTGGTTTCGGTGACAGTCGTTGGATCTTCGTCGCCCACCTTCTTTTCCACCTTGATGTCGAGGACTTCCAGCTCGGTTTTGCCGCTGCCTGCGGAGGTATCCGCCGCAACAGCCTCTTTGATTTCCTCAATCTGCTGCTTGACTTCTGCGGAGGCGCTGCTCTCGTCCTCTTTTTTCACCATCATGGTCACGGTGACTTCCTTGGTGCTTTCAGCCTCGTCCTTCGCCACCTCTTCCAGCCCACCTACCATGACGGGCGGGGTGTTATCCGCAACGCTCAAAACAGAGTTGATTCTGCTGGGCGGGAGGACGATGGTATCAACCGACTTGTCGCTGTCTTTAACCTCAACCAGCGCGGTCATGGTCTGCTCTTTGCTGTCAACCGTGCGCGTGGCGACGATGTTGTAAGTACCAGCCGGAACGCCGGAGAATTTGTACGTTCCGTTGTCTCCCGTAGTTGTGGCGGCAAACTCCACATTTCCACGAACAATCTTTACTGCGACTCCCGCGACAATGCTCTTGTCTGTCGTGCCGTCAAGTTCCTCCATGACCGTGCCGCCGACTTCGTATGTGTCTTGCGTCCAGACGGCGTAGAGGGTAATCGTGCCATTGTTCTCCGTGGTCAGGTTGGAAACGCTTTGGCCGGCGCCATACACCACACTGCCGCTGGCAGAGGTCGCCCAGCCGCGGAAGGTATAGCCGCTCTTAGTAAAGCCGCTGCTGGCAAGCGCCGCCGCCGTGCCGTAGGTAAAGGAACCGCTGCTGATCGTTCCATCGCCGCCGTTGGCGTTGTACTGCACCGTGTAGGTGTTCGGCGTCCACTTTGCGTATAGCGTGGTATTCGCGGAGATGGTATCGGTAACAAAATTCCATTCGGTAGTGCCAGCAGACTCCTTATACCAGCCGTTGAAGGTGTAGCCCGCCCGGGCAATGCTGCCGGGATTGGCAACTTTGTTGCCGCTTTCGTATTCCACGGAGGCGGGGACGCTGGCGGTGCTGCCGTTGGCATCATAGCTCAAAAGCACCTTTGTGGGGGTTTTCAGCGTTGCCGTCGCCACTGCGGAGACGTTGTTGTTGCTGTCCGCTTTCGTGCGGAGAGAGAGGGTATAGGTTGTATTTGCGGCAAGGCCGTCCGGCGTAAACGCGCCGCCCGTGAGCGCGGGGAGGGGTTTCCAGTTTGTGCCGTTCGTGGAATACTCATAATCCGCATAGCTCTTGCCGCTGGGGATGGTCAGCGTCACCTTGTAGGTGTTCGTGTAGCTTGCCGCGAGGACGCCGTCGGGCGCGGCGGGCGTCGCCTTGTTGACCGTGAACGGCACACGCGCGGAGATCGCCTTGTCGTGGGTATCCGTCGCCGCCAGCTCGGCCCAAACGTAGTAAGTACCCGCGTTCAGCTGCGCGCTGGGGTTCCATACCGTACCCGTGCCGGAGGGCGTGGTGGCGTAGTACACCGTGACCGTCTCGCCGGAGGGCGCTCCGCTGACAACCGGAACCGCGCCCAGTTCGCCGCCGTAGGTGTAGGGACCGGGGGCGGTGACGGTCAGCGTCCCGCTGTACGCCGGAAGAATGATGTTGAAGGTCTTATCCAGCGTTCCGCTGTAGCCGCCCTTGCCCGTCACGGTGACGGAGCCTGTCGCTGTTCCAACGGTCTTGTTCTCGCCGTAGGACAGATCGTAGTCCTCGCCCTCTTTCAGCAGATAGCCGAGGTGTTTCACGACGGGCTTCGGCGTGAGCTGGCTCCCGGTGCTGTTCTGATTGGGAATGGCGTAGATGGTCACACCCTGCGCGGTGAGCGGGGTCGGCCCGATGATGACAGGAACTTTCGCCGCCGCGCTGTCGTTGTGGTTGGCGTCGCCCACGACCTTGTACCACACATAATAGGTTTGTGCTGTCTTGCCCGTGGGAATTGCCGCGCCGTAACTGCCCGTCGCGGCGGATTCCGTACCCAGCGCGTACTGCATGGTGCCGCCGTTGGCGGTTCCCCCGTTGACCAGCGCCTGATCGCCGCCGTTAAAGGTCAGGTTCGCCTTTGCCGTGGGCGGGGCCGTGACCGTCGCGTCCGCCTTGTTCACGGTCACGGTCACGTCCACATCCGTTACTGTGCTGAAATTCGTGGTGTCATCGGGCGTGAAGTTGGCCTTGAAGGTATGGGGGCCCACATTGCCGACACTGGTGGTCAAAGCGTCCGCCCACGCCCAGTTTCCCGGCGTGTTGCCGGTCGGGTTGGTCAGCGTCACATTGGCAAGGGTCTGGCCGTAGGTCGCTGTTGCGGTAGGGGCGGTCGCGGTCGGAGTTGCCTTGGCAACTGTCACCGTCACGTCCACATTACTCACGGAATTATAGTTGCCGGTATCTGTCGGCGTGAAGTTCGCTTTGAACGTATTGGTTCCAACATTGCCGACGCTGGTGGAAGGTTCTACCCAAGCCCATGCTCCCGCTGTGTTGCCGGTCGGGTTGGTCAGGGTCACGGCGGCAAGGGTCTGGCCGTAGGTCGCTGCTGCGGCAGGGGCAGTCGCGGTCGGTTCCGCCTTGCTGATCGTCACGTTAACTTCCTTGGTCGCCTGTGCGTAATCGTCGGTTTCCGCTGCTGTGACAACTACGGTTGCCGTTCCTGCCTTTTTGATGGTCAAAGCGCCGGTGGCGGCGTCCACGTCGATCACGTCGCTGCCGCTCTTGACCGCGTAGCTCAATGTGCCGTTGCCGGTTGTGAGAGTAGCGCTGATCTTAACGCCCGCGTCGCCGTAGGTCGCAGTGATGTCGGAGGCAGTAATGGTCTGCGCAGGCTTGACGATGATCGAGAAGTCCGCCGTTACAGTGCCGCCGAGGAAATTATCCGTCTCCGCGATCTGCGCTCTGACGGTATACTCTCCGCCATCGGTCGGAACGGTCGCGGTGTAGGTACTG
>JBGVBS010000030.1:0-29859 GCA_045225715.1 Oscillospiraceae bacterium | reverse complement strand
CATCATCTATGACGGCTGCAACTGCGGGAACTGCCATATGACCATCCTGCCGAACGGCGACCTGTACGCCTGCCGCCGATTTGAGAGTAAGGTCGGGAACGTGTTTGAGAATCGCATAGCAGATGTCTGGCTCGGCCCGATGGAAGAGTACCGGCAATACGACGCGTTTGAGAAGTGCTCCAGGTGCGAGCTGCTGCCGTACTGCCGCGGCTGTCCCGCCGTGGACTACGGCGCGACGGGGAGCTTCTACGGCGCTGATCCGCAATGCTGGAAATAGTCGACCGGTTCCGCAATGGGATTGGTCTATTTGACCACGAAACTCTTCATAGGAAAAATCGGACAATAGATGGGGGTTATAATATGCCGACACTGGGCGAGATCAGTAAGATAATCTATTCATCAGAACCAGAGCAGGAACCAATTAAACCAAACTATACAGACTTTACGAATAGTTCATATGGAATCATATCAAAAGTCGCTTATCTCATAGGCGTGGATAGGCGGCATTTTGAAAATGAACATGAACCGCCCAAAATAGAGGTCTATCAACAGCTTGATAAAGATAAAAATGCAAGAATAATGCGAAATCTTTGCCGAATACGAACGGCAATCGAGAAGAATTACGGAAAGATCGCAAACGAAATGCGGTATAACGTAAAGAACCTGCATACGTTGCCGGACTATGTTCCGACAGAATGCATCAATGAACTACAACAAGATGGGATCAGCATCATCAAATCAAATTATAAGCTGAACCAATATATCATAGATATCAATCGCCATATCACAAATCGAATCAATAACTGCAAAGAAATATTTCCCATCTGGATCAAATGGGCGTATATCCGCAATCTTTTTATCATGCCCAACGGCACATCTGAAGCCGGAATCAAGGCTGCCGGCGAAGAATACAACATGTACAAGAACAGCTATCCGTATCAGGTTTATATTAACTGGGCGTCCATCAATCGCGGAAATATCCTGTATTCCGACAAGAAGTTCGTTACGATCCTCTACGAAGAAAACAACGATTACTTCGATGACATGAGCAAAGTAACGGACGCGGGCAATGTTGCAAAGTCCGGGATCTATCGATTCTTGGACAGGAGCGAAAAGTGTGCCGTCGTTGTTGATTGCGAGAATTCAGATCCGTACAAGCTCTATGCAACACTCAATAATCTTGACCAGGAGGCGCTTCTGAGCAAGATCTCGAAGATCATTCTCTATGATGATGTGCATACCTCGTCGGCGTGGAGTATTCTGGAGCAGTTTACCGAGATACCAATCGAGCACATCGTAATAGAACGAATCAAGGAGAACAAGTCGCTTGTCGATATGCGGCTTTCCACCGGCACCTGCATCGAGTACTATGAGAACCATGTTGATTCCTTCATCCTTGTCTCCAGCGATTCCGACTACTGGGCTCTGATTTCGGCGATGCCGAAAATCAATTTCCTAGTTCTGGTCGAGAGCGGCAAGTGCAGTCCGGCAATAAAAAACGCCCTCGTCAGCGAAGGCATCACATACTGTTATATTGACGATTTCTGCACGGGAAACTCGGAGCAGCTCAAGGTAAGTATTCTGCTCACTGAAATCCGTCAGGCGATTGACCGGTCGTTCCGCCTCAATGTAAACGAGCTGTTAGCAAATGCGTATACGGCGTCCCGCGCAAATCTTTCGGACGCGGAAAAGCGGCAGTTCTACAACCGCTACATTAAACCGATGAAAATCGTGATTGACGCCAACGGAGACGCAAGTGTTGAACTTGGCAGCTGAGTGCAAAACTAATACGCCTATTCTTTCAAGCTACGGGAACAAGAAGACACACGAGGAGGCTCGCTATGAATCTGAGCGGGAAAAGAGTGAACCATCGGGATTATGGCCTAGGTACCATAAAAGAACTGCGTAATATGCAGTTGGAAGTTCGCTTTGACACTGGAGAGATCAAAACTTTCCGGTATCCATTGTGTTTTGAGCAGCGGTTGCTGGAGTATAGCTCGAGCGTAAAGACGACTATATACAGAAAATACGAGAAGACTATCGGAAACGCTGATAACTGGGACGAGGAAAGCGATTCGCAGAATTCTGCCAGAACAAACTTTCCGCCCAAGATTGGTGGTCGGCGTTATTCATCTGATGCATCTTCTTTACCTGTAAGCGATTTCCATCGAATTTATCAGGGAGCGTTATCCGCTGAAATAGACTTCTTGGATGATGATGAGCATAGAAGAACTCAGCGCCTTGAGCACGGAGTTCTAATTCGCCAATACTTAAATAGATTCACATATATATTCGAATCTGATTCCGAGTTGAATTTTCCGGCAGAGACAGAAATAGATATTTTTCGCGGCGAAGAGAAGTTCGTGGGTGTCATCATTAGTTGCGAGGATATGTCAGTCTCTTTCTCAACGAGAAAATACCTTGGTGAAAAGTGCAACTACGTTGATATTGCCTCCAATGCTGTTTTTTTGCTCAAAACGCTAAAAACGCGGCTGCGCGAAATCGAGGATCATGGTTGCTCCTCGATTACAAAAAGTCTCATTTGCGAAGGAAGAAACAATATCTGTCCCCGCGAAGATATTGTTAAGGGCTGGAAAAACGCAAAAGACTCCGCTACAAAACAGCCAATCACCTTCATATGGGGACCGCCCGGCACAGGAAAGACATGGACTCTTGCTGAAATAGCAAAAGACCATCTCAAGAAAAAGAGCCGCGTTTTAATGCTTTCATACAGTAATGTTGCAGTTGATGAGGCTGCTCTGAGGATTATCGAGAATTCGGAGAAGTCTGTTAAGCCCGGTCAGGTACTGCGATATGGTTATCCCCGCAACAAGAAAGTGCAGGATCACCCGACTCTGTCATCATTCAACTATGCTGTCAGTCTTAACCCGGAGTTGACGGAAAAAATAAAAGCACTACAGGATGAAAAACATATGCCTGGCACAAGTCCTGAGCGCAAGATTGCCATTGAAAACGAAATAAACGTAATCCGAAAGCAAATACGCCATTGTGAGAAGCAGCTTGTGAACAGCGCAGCTTTTGTTGCAACGACTGTTTCGAAAGCTGTAGTCGACCGCATAATTTACAACGGAAATTTTGATTTGGTTGTTTTTGATGAGGCAAGTATGGCGTATATTCCGCAAATCGTATTTGCTTCAAGCTTAGCCAAAAAGCACTTCGTCTGCATTGGTGACTTTAAACAGCTTCCCCCTATTATTCAAAGCAAAACTGCCGCTGCGTTGAACAACGACATTTTCCGTTACTGCGGGATAACGGAAGCAGTAGAAAACGGATGGGGTCATAATTGGCTTAGAATGCTCAACATACAACGGAGAATGCAATCAAGCATATCCGATTTCGTGAGCACACATATGTACCACGGTCAATTGATCCCGCATGAGAGCGTAGATATGAGCGTGCATGATACTGTTTATGATCTGCCTTTTAGATTTGATGCAATCGGTTTGGCGGATTTAAGCGGCTTCATGTCCGTGTGTCTAAAATCAGGCGATAAATCAAGGTTCAATGTATTAAGCGCTTTTATTACATTTGGGCTTGCGCTTCAAGGCGCGATGAATCATGAAGTGGGCATCGTTACGCCTTATAACGCGCAATCGCGTCTACTGCGAGCAATGGTGCGAGATGCCGCTGCGCAAGCGAAGTCCCTTAAGCAAATAACCTGCTCTACTGTCCACCAATTTCAAGGTTCGGAAAAAGACATAATCCTTTATGATACAGTTGATTGTTATCGCCAACCCTATCCGAGTAATCTGATCAGATCGACGAAAGACGATTACGCTAATAGGCTGTTTGATGTAGCCATCACGAGGGCAAAAGGAAAAGCAATTGTTGTCTCAAATAAGGATTATATGCAGGCGAAAAGCTTATCCAAGTAACTGTTGCTGATGAAAATGTTCTCTTACTGTGAACAGAAAAAGACCATTTATGACGGGCAGCACACAAGTGCGATATTAAAAAAGAAGAGCAGAACATATTCAAAGTTCTACTCTTGGATGGAACCCGGGAATGCTATTGATCAGTTTCTTGCAGACATTCAAAAAGCAAAAAATGACATTCGCATCGACATCCCAGGTAAGCTATCTTGCGGTTCCGACGAGTTGGCAAAAATCGTAGATTCCCTACAGAAGGCAAAAAGCAATGGAGTCCTGGTAAGCGTGCGAGCCGAGATCAAAGATAATATGCCTTTTGCGTTGCTTCCGCTTACAAAAGAAAACAAAGGCGTTTATAACCCGATTGCCATCATCGACTCAGCAGTTGTTTGGTTTGGCGAGCCGCTTTCCGGTGCGGATTTTATCCTTGATAATAAGAATGTCCCAACAAAATACCATCCAATCATCCGTATGGTTGGGAAAAATACCGCAAAATGCCTGTTTGTTTTCCTGAACATGAACGAAACTCTTGACCAAGACAAAACGAACAGAGGGGAATATGCGACGGATTCGCTGGAAGGCTACATACTGAAGAGCTGTACCTGCAAAAAATGCGGAAAGTCGATGCGTCTAAGAAGAGGAAAGCAGTATTTTATAGCATGTACCGGATATCCTGAATGCAATGAGTCAAAAAAGCTGACTGCCGATCTTGTGCATAAATACTTATTCAGCAAAAGCAAAAAGGGCGTTCATTGCAAGTACTGCGGTAAATCGTTAGAAGCGTTCGATGGAAAACTAGGCGTCTATGTGAAGTGCTGTGGTCGCGATAATCACAAGATCAAACTCGACTTAATATAGTACTCCGGATGATAACAGCAAAAATGAATAGATGGACTCCAGCATCTACCAAAAGGACCTTAACGTAGTTGAGCTTTCATTTTTGGGACTTTTTCTGATTAATTGATTTTAAGCCAATACCCTCTACGGCCTGATTGTTCCATCGTTTGACATCGTTTATTGTTACGATAGGTTGCTTTTCAAAATCATATTTACGCACAAAGTCCAAATCCTCCGTCCATTTCGCAACGGCTTCTGCATTACACTCTTTTTTACCGTTCAGCTTAATGAAGAAACTGAGGTAGTCTATTACTTCCCATTTTTTGACGATGCCTAAACGAATAACGGTGCCTAAAATGAGCCATCTTTCTTCCTTGCTGTAGCCGGGATCCCTCGCCACAGTGTATCCGCACAATGATAACGGAGAATTTGCTCTAAGATCAAGTTTTTCTCCTGTGGTCGGGCAGTCGGCCAACTCAAACAACAACGGAAGAAACCGATACTTTCTCCGATAAAAATCATATTCTGATTTACGGAGAAAGAAGATACGACAATTCATGCAGTAGCTGGCATTTATTAACGCCCGTTCACCATCGATAGTATTTATATCTGCTCTCACTTGGCGTATATCATGAGAGCATCGTTCGCAATTAATGGTACCTCCATATATGTATAACGTATTATTGGAATGAAACACAGGAGTTGGCTCTGATTTCTTTAGCGATACTTCTTTCTGAATATCTTCTTCAATTTCCTTTATTTTGTTCTCATAATACGCCAAGTCGGCTTCGAGCTTTTCTTCCGATTCGGTTTTATTGCTCGCTATTCTATCAATGTCTTCGCAAATCTCCTTAATTTTGTTCTTAATTGCATCGTTTTTTAGGTCTGTAAGGAATGATAATGAGCTGTTATAGAGCATATCAGGAAGGTTATATCCTGCTTTTGTTCCGTTGAACAGAACAACGGCGTTGATTTTGTGCGTGTCGGTATATCTGACTGACTTGATGGTTCCAATACAGTTCGGATAAGCAGGTGATATTACTTTTTGATTCACCATTAGCTCGTTTATCTCGGCAATCTTTTTTTGTATAATAGGAGTAGCTTTGCGGTATTTATAAGCGTGAGCTTGATCCAGCTTTTGCATTGTATAGGGGATATTGTCTTCTGAAATCTGCATCAGAAGCTCCCCTGCCTTGTCCTTCTTCTGTAATCCGATTCTCTTCATACTATTGACGCGAGGATACCCCGACCACTTTGGGTCGGAGAGAAATCGCGGCACACCTCCTTCTTATCGATGGCGTTTTCGCCAATGTACCAGCATCGCTGTCGTGGGATTCTAAGTCCGCTGTGTCCACCAATTTCTGTGGTTCCTTTATGGGTTTGAAACCATCATGAGGACACGCCGTTCTTCGTGGAACACTCTCTACGTACGGCTTCTCTGATCGACAAAAGCATCATAGTTGCTCTGAAGCCATCGCTTCATATTTTCTACTCCGGCATCATCCCAAGAGAAGTCTCGATGCTGAATATCATCAGCTTTCTCATAGCAGAGCCTCGAATACGTTGCCGCATGTACGACCTTTTCCTTGCCGTCCTGTTCCAGCCGGAAGCGGAAATCGCTGCCGGCACGCCCAATCGAACCGTTGTAGATATATGCTCTATTCAACCAAGTCGGGGTTATCTGCGAAATAATCTCGTGCATTCTGAAACGATCACCTTTCCCGCGTTATAGTAACGCAACGATTATAACCGAGCAGGGACGCTGATTCAACATCACATTTTTGCCTTCGTGTGACATTTTGAGAAGAAGCACCACTCGCTCATAGTTGTTATCGGCGGCGATACCGCTCGATAATGGTGGTCTCGAATGGCACGCTCTTGAGCCGCGGCGCTTGGGCAACTACAACATTACCAAGAAGGAATGGGTGCTGGACGGAAATACCGTCATCTACGGCGGCGCGTCTAAGCTGCAGGCGATGCTGGAATACGATTTTGCGACGGAGAAGGCGTTCCGCTAAGTACGCTTTATGAAAACAACCATGAACGATATGTTCGTGACTGTTTGTTTGTAGGCGACAGCTACAACCAGCTTGAAGATATTATCAATACAAAAACAAGCGAGTCCTCAACAAAAATAAAGAACATCCATGACGCAATAGCGAAACCAGCGGTATTAGGAACAAAACTGCGGGGCGCAGAAATAAGATTCATACCTTTGAGTCAAGAAGGGCTGATATTGTTAAACCCAATCCTTTACTTCACAGAAAAGGAAATAAGACAAATCGCATTCAGTAAAGATGAACTCAATACGGAATCAGATAAACAATATAATAAACAATATGCGGAATCGCTTGTTGGTAAGAGGATGACCGAGAATAACATCATAACGCAAATAGTGAGGTCAGGCCCTTTCGGGCTTCTGACCTCGCCTTTTTCTGCATGCTATACTGCAATGCGCCTGTTTTCTCTTTAGGCTTGAGCCGGACGCGGAAGCCCTCGTCAGGCACGTTCATGCGAAGCTGGCGCAGCCGCTCGATCAGGTGCGGTACGCCCTCGCCGCTCTATCCGTAGCTGCCGAAGGCGCTGGCGAGCTTGCCGCCGTGCACCGGCAGGAACGCGTCGCACGCGCCCAGCTCCGCGCTCACCGCCACCGCGTCGGCAGTCACCATGTCGTAGTAGTAGATCTCCGCTTCGTCGCCGCAGGCGTCCGCGATGCCCACGCCGATCCGTTGCGCCAGCTCGCCCGTATAGCCATAGGCGTTGACGTAGGGGATGACGACCAGCTTCTTCTCTCGCGGTGCGGGCACGGCGCACCACTCGCGGTAGAGCGCGAGGATGTCGTCGATATGGCTGCCGTGCACGGGGCCGTGTCCGGTGCAAATCATGTTAACTTTGAGCCCTTGGATACGCTCCAGCGCATCGTTCATGAAGGGGTGGCGGAAGGGGGCGATAAGGGACCGGTTCTCGGTAAAACCCAAAACCATTACTATCAGAAAATATCCCAGCACCTCTCGTCTTTTTCCACAAGATTTACCAGTCAAATTGGCTGCTGCTTGGGGATAGATCCTCATGCCATGTACTTGCTCCGCGGCTCTTCTTGAAAGTTGCCGCGAAAAACTGATTGGCAACTGTTGACTTCGGGATTCCCAATTCTTCCGCAATCACTCGGAAACTCTTGCCCGCTGCTTTCGCTTTAAGGATCATAAGCGTCGATTCGTATCTGCTGATAGCCGCCTCAATACGATCAACGCCGCTCTCCTGCGTGCTTGCTTTGCTGCGGCAGACGTAGCACATTCCCGATTCGTCCCTAGTACGGCGCGCCTCACAGCAGGTGCACAGACGAATGGGAATGCTTGCCTTTCGCTGACAACGGGCGCAGATTTCACTCGGGTGCCGCGTCGTACGCTCGCCGCAGTTTTTGCAGATTTTGTCCTTTTCCATTGAATGATCCTCCTTTATTCATGGCTTGATGTGCCTGGATTTTGTTCCGATCGCGATGGTTCACTGAACCTGTAACTATGGAGGCGGTACATACATGGTCGTTGTCTCCCCTTCTTTTGCCGTATTCAACACAAAAGCGTCGTGCAGGTGTCAATCCTGCACGACGCTCGATACGGCAAGGTATCACAGGAAACTCTCCCTTGCTTTACAGACGCGAAAAGGGTATAATACGCCTGTCGATGCGGGGATTCCCGTCGGGTAGGTGGTCACGTCACCTGCTTGGGCAGTAGCGGGCTGCAACTCGCTATTGCTGTCGGCTTTTCTGTTGTCGTAGTTATGATAACATATATGGCACCTTATGTCAAGCGTGTATGACACCTTATATTGCACAAATTTTCCTGCAAGAATTGTGCAATATATATGACATCTTATATTCTCTTGACGATTCACAGGATACGGGTTAAAATGATACCACAAAAAGACAAGGTGGTGGCGCTATGTCTTCGTCCGATGCTGTGAAACGAGCAGTCAAAAAATATGATCAGGAAAAGATCGACCGGATCCCACTGCGTGTTCCAAAGGGGAAGAAAGAAATAATTCAAGCCCACGCCGCGCAGCGAAACGAATCAGTAAACGCATTTTTGAATCGCGCCATAGATGAAACGATGGAGCGGGACCGTTCGAATAGAAAGGACAGCACCACATGAGCCAACAGCGCCGAAGCCCGGATCTTAGGGCTTCGGCGCTGCCTTTCAGCAGTATTGCAATTCGCTATTCTTAGAATACTTCGGAGGCAAAATGACCAACTTGGTCATTGCAGACCGTAGACAAACACCGTCCAAGGCTCAGGCCAAGGACGGTGTTTTCGCTGGAATTGGCAAAAATATGGCAAATACAGTCCGAAACAATGAAGTCGAGAGGGGCCTTCCGCCCTCTTTCCACCGCTTTTTGGCGAGTTTTTTCAAATTCATGCATGCGTAGGTAAGCGCGGCTTTCCATTCCATCCGCGCCTGCCCGTATTCCTGTGTATAGCGGAAGCCGTGCAGCTCCTTCGCCAGCGCGAAGTCCCGCTCAATCGTTTCCTTCCGCAGCTTGTAGTATTCCCGTATGCCGTAGGTGTAGCGGTTCTCTTCCGCTTCCTCCAGCTCGTCCGCCCATACGTGCCGCGTCACGGTCTTGACATAGTTCTTGCTGTGTGTGCATTGCGCAAGATAGGGGCAGCTCTCGCACGTCTCGCCACAGCTCTTATATTCTCGATAACCGTCACGGTTCGTTGTGGAATAGTTCAAAACCTGGTTGTTTGGGCAGATGTAGCAATCATAGTACTCGTCATAAACATACTCGTGCTTGGGGAAGAATCCATCTTTCGTCTTGGACCTGCTGTAGGTGCTGAGCAGCTTGATACTCTTCTCTTTGAGCAGATGCGCAATCGCCGGGGTCTTGTACGCCGAGTCGCCAACAACCACCTCGACGGGCATCTCTTCGAGCTTTTCCAAAACCGCAGGGAACGTCCTGCCGTCGTTTTCGTTGCCGGGATGAACGCTGTAACCGAGAATGACGCCATTTGCATTGCAAGCGGTCTGGACATTGTACGCGAATACATTCTTATGCTTGCCCTTGCGGAACCATCCGCTTTCCGGGTCGCTGACGCTCACCTTGACGTGCTTTTCTTTCTTCCGGTGCGCCAGCTTTTTCCTGGAGGTGTTCTTGTTCAGCTTGCCGCTGCCGGACGCCTTGGGCGATTCTTGCTCGTCGTTCTCCGCCTTCAAAGTCTTCTTGCCGTGCGCCTCGCGGTATTTCTGGATTTCCTCCCATAACTCCTTCTCATACCAAAGCGTCTGCTCCTTTGCTACCTCGTCATGGTACTTCTTGCTGTTCACGCGAGCCTTGATGTGCGTCGAGTCCACAAACACCACGCTGGCGTCTACCAGCCCGGCTTTGAAGCATTCCGTCAGTAGAATGTGCTGAAAAATACGCTCAAACAGATCCGTGTACTTGAATCTGCGTCGGTCAAGCTCAAAAGCTGTATCTGCTCTCTGCTTTTCGCCGTCTCCCGCGTCATCATTCCGCATCTCCCGCTTTCGCTCCTATTATACCTTAAAGTCAGGAATCATGCACCTCTTTTCGGCGCATAATTGAAGGTTCAAATGCCTGAAAAATGACCAACTTGGTCATTGAATTTCAAAATGGATGTAACGGAAAACAATACAGCCCAAATGCAACTATTATAATCTGAATTGCGGATTTCATAGAACAGTGGGGTGTAAATCTTTCGCGCGTTCTGTCTTTTACATAGATCAAATGCACCTTTGTTATTATCCTTAAACACCAATGCCGTGCCATAATACACGGTATTTTTTCGTGCGCAGGGGAAAACCAGTTTATACGTTTTTTGGGGAGCCTTAACCTGTGGAGCAAGCCCGAAATAATTTTTTGAAATCTATGATTAGTATGCTTGCTGTAAAATGAAGGCTGGTTTTAAAATGAAAAATGTAAAACGTTTCCTTCTTTGCGAGCGTATCAGTTCGCCTGTTTCCTTTGCCGGCATCTCAAGGTGCCGTAGTACATTATTACTGATCAACAATACTGCAAAGGCTGTGGTCAGAGCCTTTCAAGAACTGTGCGGTAGAAGGGAACCTTACGTAGCACTGACCTTGGAGAGGGTCGCTAATAACTACTCTATTAAAATAATATAAGGAGGTGTCCCTAATGCTCCACCCTCGCACCATTCGAGAGGCAGCGGACTGGTTCAAGAATAATGATCCCGAAACGGCCCTGACCGAAACCGCAATCCGCCGCCTCGTCCGCACGGGTACTGTGCCCAGCATCCGTATCGGGAAAAAGTATCTTGTCAACCTTGAAGCGCTGGAGAGCTATCTCGCTGGGGCTTACCCCGCTTGAGCTGCTACGATGTCCCGGCATTCGCGCCGGGACATCGTTATTCCCATTGCGCATCCTCACGACAAGTGATATACTGCATCCGTATGTATCGCGGGTGCTATCGAAAGGAGAGCACCATGGCAAGTATCGAAAAGCGTGTCGCGACAGACGGCACGCTGTCCTATCGCATCACCATCTGTGACGGCACCGGCCCTGATGGTCGAAAGGTACGTCACCGAAAGCTTTTTACGCCTGATAAGAACATGTCTGAGAAGCAGGCATCCAAGGCGGCGGAGAAGGAAGCAATCCTCTTTGAGCAGCAGTTTGAGCAGGGTTATTCCGTTGATGCCGACCTGTACTTTCAGGACTACGCGGACTACGTCTTGCAGCTGAAGCTCAGAGCCGGTCTCAAGCGTTCCACCTACGAGCGCTACGAAGAGCTTATGCCCCGCATCAACGAGTGCATCGGCAATCTTCGACTGCGCGCGATACGTCCCATGCACCTGAATCAGATGTATGACAAGCTGAGCAAGCCCGGCGTACGCGGCACCGGCGTCAAGTCTGTTGCCATCATCAGCGTAGCGCCGCTGCTGCAGGAAAAGAATCTGACTCGTCAGCAGTTGGCAAAGCAGGCAGGCGTCAGCCCCTCGACGGTCACGGAGTTCTGCAGCCGGCATCCCATCATGCGGCAGAAGGCGGAGCAGATCGCGGCAGCGCTCGGGATGAACTACTCCCGGCTTTTCCGCACGGAGAAGAACATGAAGCCGCTGTCGACCAAGACGGTGCTGGAATACCATCGCCTTACCCACACTATTCTCGCGCAGGCGGAGAAGGAGATGCTGGTGCCGTACAACGCCGCCGACAAGTCCACTCCGCCAAAGGCGGAGCGGACCGAGGTCAACTACTTCCAGCCGGAGCAGATCTGGGACATCCTGAACGCATTGGAGTCTGAACCGCTCAAATGGCAGGTCCTGACCCATATCCTGATGATCACGGGCGGCAGACGCGGCGAGGTGGTCGGCCTTGAGTGGTCGAAGATCGACTTTGAGCGCAAACGGCTCCGCTTTGACTCGGCGCTGCTGTTCTCGAAGGAAATCGGCTTGTATGAAGGTCCGACCAAGACCGGCAACCGGCGTTATGTTCCGCTGCCTGACGAAACCATCGCATTGCTTAGAGAGCTTCGTACAGAGCAAAAAGAACAGCGCCTGCTGATGGGCGACAGATGGCACGAGAACGACTACATCTTCAAGAGGGATGACGGCCAGCCGATGCGCCCGGACAGCATCACACAGTGGCTGAGCAAGTTTGCGGATCGCCACGGTCTGCAGCACATCAATCCCCACGCCTTCCGCCACACCGCGGCGTCTGTCATGATCGTGAACGGTACGGATATCGTGACGGTCTCCAAGATGCTCGGCCACGCCAAGGTCTCCACGACCGAGGACATCTACAGTCACGTCATCGAAGACAGCAAGCAGCAGGCGAGCAACGGTCTGGCGGATGTTTACTACAGGGAGAAGGCTCGAAAGCAGGCGTAAAAGATTGTTAAATTCTTCACGGTCCCCACAGCGGTCCCCACGAGAAAATTGCAAAAACAAATCGGCTGAAATAATTGCAAAAACAGCCGATTCTTTATCGAATCGGCTGTTTTTCTGGTTGCGGAGGGAGGACTTGAACCTCCGACCTCCGGGTTATGAGCCCGACGAGCTGCCAACTGCTCTACTCCGCGATATATAGTTGGATGGTGCCGGTGACCGGACTCGAACCGGTACAACATTGCTGCCGGGGGATTTTAAGTCCCCTGTGTCTACCAATTCCACCACACCGGCGGAGAATCGGCTTAAATAATATAGCACACGGCAACTGCTATGTCAAGCCATGAGTTTGAAAAAATTCACGTTATTTTTCCGGATTCCGTAACGATACGGATTGCATTTCTTCCCGCTGCCGATTATACTGGGGAAAACATTCTCAGGGAAGGTGGAACAAATGGCAAAGACAATCAAGGCGGCACTGTTGGGCGCGGGTACCGTGGGCGGCGGCGTATACAAGCTGCTGGAGCGCCGAAGGGACGAAATGCCCGACAAGATCGGCGCGGCGCTGGAGATCAAGCGGATCCTCGTCCGCGACGCGGGCAAGCCGCGCGCAGGCATTCCGCAGGAAAAGCTGACGGAGCGCTTTGAGGAGATCCTCAACGATCCTGAGATCGACGTCGTCATCGAGCTGATGGGCGGCATCGAGCCGGCAAAGCATTACGTCGAGGCGGCGCTGGCGGCGGGGAAGCACGTCGTTACCGCCAATAAGGATCTGCTTGCCGAGCATGGCTTCGAGCTGGCGCAGCTCGCCGCGGAGCAGAAGCTCGATCTGCGCTTTGAGGCGTCGGTCGCCGGAGGCATACCCATCCTGACGCCGCTGATGACCTGTCTGGAGGGCAACGAAATCACGGAAGTCATGGGTATCGTCAACGGCACGACCAACTTCATCCTCACCAAGATGACCAACGAGGGCATGGACTTTGACGCCGCGCTGCGCGAGGCGCAGGAGCTGGGCTTCGCCGAGGCGGACCCGACCGCTGACGTCGAGGGGCTGGACGCCGCGCGCAAGGTGGCGATCCTCGCATCTCTCGCGTTCCACTCCAAGGTCACGTTCGACGACGTGCCGACCGAGGGCATCACGAAGATCCGCGCAAAGGACATCAGCTACGCCAAGGAGATGGGCTACGTCATCAAGCTCATCGGCATTGCGCGCAATACGGACGGGGAGATCGAGGTGGGCGTGTCGCCCATGATGATCCCGAAGCGCCATCCGCTCGCCTCCGTCAACGACTCGTTCAACGCGGTGTTCGTACACGGCGACGCGCTGGATGACGCGATGTTCCAGGGGCGCGGCGCGGGCGAGTTCCCGACGGCAAGCGCCGTGGTGGGCGACCTCATCGCGGTCAGCCGCGACATCCTCGCCGGCTGCAACGGACGCGTGCGGCTCAACCCCTATAAGGGGCTGCCGCTTCAGGCGCGCGGCAACGCGGAACATCGCTTTTTCCTGCGCCTCAAGGTCGAGGACCGTCCCGGCATCCTCGCAAGCGTTGCGGGCGTGCTGGGCAACAACGACGTGGGCATCAGCCAGGTCATCCAGAAGCAGCGCACCGAGGATGCGGCGGAGATCGTCGTCATCACCGACCTCGTCCAGACCCGCCACATGGAGGATGCGCTCGCGATCTTCCGCAGTATGTCGGTGATCCGGGACATCTCGTCCGTCATCCGCGTCTACGCCGGACAGTAAGACGCGGGCATACCATTGCAAGATGAACAACACAACAGCGCCTCCTCCGTTCGGCCACCGGAAGAGGCGCTGTTGTGTTGTGTGTGTATAGGAGGGAGAAAATCACATCAAGCATCTCTGCTCTTTGCAAGGATACAGTAACAAACGCTTATGTCAAAACCTTGAATGTCGTGTAAACAAATTGTGAATAAACGGCGATTCACAGAAAAATGGCGGAGAAGCAGAAAACTCTGCAAGCGGCGCTTGAACGGCGGCGAAGTCTATGGTACGATAAAAACACAACCGGAGGAGGTGCATGGTATGGAACAAGTCATGGAGCAAAAATGCTCATCCTGCGGCGCGCCGCTGCGCTTTGACCCCGAGAAGGGAAAGCTGATCTGCGACAGCTGCGGAAACCAGCAGGCGATCCCGGACGAGCTGCAGATCGGCGACGTCGATCTCGGCGGTTTCGACTTCGGCGAAATGATCCAGCATGCCACGGATGAGGGCGCGGATGCGCTCCCGATATACAACTGTGTTTCCTGCGGTGCTGAGGTCATTGCGCCGGAGATGCAGATCGCGACGACCTGCCCCTATTGCGGCAACAACATTGTCCTGACGGACAAGGTCACGGGCAAGCTCCGTCCCGATGCCGTGGTTCCGTTCCGCATCGACCAAAAGCGGCTGCCCGACGCGCTGCAAAGCTTTTACAAGGGCAAGGCGCTGCTGCCGCGCAATTTCTTTTCCGAGCAAGCGCTCGGGAAGGTGACGGGCGTCTACGTGCCGTTCTGGATGTTCAGCGGAAGCGTCGGCGGCACCCTGCGCTTCCGGGGCGAGACTGCTTCCACACACAGACAGGGCGATTACCAGATCACGCAGACGCACCACTATCAGCTTGTGCGGGACGCTGATATGGTGTTCAAGGACGTTCCCGTGGATGCCAGCGGGCGCATTTCCGACAAGCTGATGGACTCGCTGGAGCCCTTCGACATGTCGGACGCGAAGCCCTTCGATATGCGCTATCTGGCGGGCTTTACGGCGGACCGCTTCGATCAGGAGAAGAACAGCGTGGCGGAACGCGCCAGACGGCGCATGATCACCTCGACGGAGGACGCGGTGATCGCGACGCTCCGCGGCTACGCGGGCATCCGGCGTGCGGGCGGCGATCTGACCGCGAGGCTGAACGCGAAATACGTGCTGCTGCCCGTCTATCTGTTTTCGATTGACTACGGCGGAAAGAAGTACGAATTTGCCATGAACGGCCAGACCGGCAAGGTCGTGGGCGAGCTGCCGGTGAGCAAATCGGTCAGCGGGCGCTACTTCCTGCTGCGCGCGGGCGCGGCTGCCGCCGCCGTCGCCGCGGCGTTTATCGCCAAATATATGATGGGAGCGTGAGTGAGATGAAGAAACGTTTTGCCGCGATCACCCTCATTTTCGTGCTGTGCCTCTCGCTGTTCTGCCTGCCGGTACGCGCCGACGAGCTTTGGAGCGAGGACTATTACCGCGCCGTCGATACCTCCGGCGAGCTGACGGATGCACAGCAGACGAGCCTGGACGGCGATTGCATCGACTTTATGAAAGAAAACAAGCTCGATCTCGCGCTGCTTGCTCTGACGGAGGATCGCTACGCGGAGACGGGGCTTGCCGCGCGGGCGGCGAACTACTATGAGAGCTGCGGCTTCGGCTACGGAGAAGGACACGACGGCTTCCTCTGGGTCTATGCGATCGACGAGGACAGGGTGGAGCTGTTTGCCTACGGCGCGGCGGAGGGCGTGATCCCGCAGGATTACGCAGAACGCGCGGGAACGGTCGCGCTTGGCTTGAAGGAAGAGCACGGCGTCTTCGGCGTGCTCTACGGCGGAGTTTCGATCCTGTCGTCCTATTTTGAAGACGGGCAGGAGCCCGGGGAGGCAGCGGACGTTGTCCGCGTCGGTGAGACCGACGGCCTTCCCGCGTGGTATCCCGCCGACAAGGAGCATTTTACCTTCTATCATGACGAGAAAGCGCCCCGCGTGGTGGATCATGCAGATATCTTCTCCGAAGCGGAGGAGCAGATGCTCGAAGCGCGCATCACGGAGATCCGCGCGGAGCTGCAGCGCGACGTCGTCATCTACACCGATATGACGGATTACGGCCTCGGACATGACGTCTGCGCGGCGGATTTCTTCGATTTCAACGGCTACGGCTGCGGTGAGGAATACGAGGGCGTGTGCCTGTTCATCGACATGGATCCGAACGACCGGGGCTGGTGGTGCGCCTGCACCGGCAGCGATACGATGGAGCGCTACACCGAGGATATCGCCAACGACATCGACGACGTGCTCTATGAGTATATGGCGGCGGGACGCTATGCGGACGGCGTCGCAGACTGGGTCGAGAACATCCGTACGCTGTACATCAAGGGCGTGCCCTTTGCGCCGGACTGGTATCCTGCGACGGAGCAGCACCACGATCCCGACGCGCCGCGCGTCGTGGACGAGCTGGGGCTGCTGTCCGAGGCGGAGCGTAACGACCTGACCGCGCGCGCCGCGGAGATCGCAAAGAAGTACGGCGCGGATGTGGCAATCCATACCATGAAGTCGCCCAAGGGAATGAACTACGCCGATGTGGGCCGCCAGTATTACACGCACATGGGCTACGGCTTCGGCGAGGAGTACGACGGCATCATCCTGACCGTCTTCAAGCGCGAGGGCTATTACGCCACGCCGCGCATTGCCGCCTTCGGCTCCGCCGCCGACAAGCTGAGCGAGACCAACGAGACGCGGATGAAGGACGCCTGCGCGGGAAGCCTTGAGAACGGTGATTACTACGGGGCGATATCCCGCTGGCTGGATCAGACAGGGCATATGCTGCGCACGGGGCGGGTCGCCCGCTCGACGGCGTACTGGTCGCTGATCGGGGCGCTCGCCGCGGCGATCGGCTCGATCTTCGGCGGGATCTCGCTGGGGACGGCGAAGGCAAAGATGGCGAAGCCCGTTGAGCAGCGCGACGCCGACGCCTACATCAGCTCCGACTCCCGCATCCGCGACGCGGGCAGGTTCTACCTCTACACCACGACCTCGCGCCGCTACGATCCGCCGCAGACAAAGAGCTCCGGCGGGGGCGGCAGCTCGCACAGAAGCTCGTATTCCAGCTCCTACCACGGATCGTCCGGCAGAAGCCACTCCGGATCGGGCCGCAGATTCTGACAGATCAAAGGGGAGAAAGCGACATGAAGATCACGTGGCTCGGACACGCCTGCTTCGCCGTGGAGAGCGAGGGCTGGCGCATCGTCCTCGATCCCTATACGATGGACACTTATCCGCCGCTGCACACCTACGGCAACGCGGTGTTCTGCTCGCACGGCCACGCCGACCACAACTACGCGGAGGCGGTCGAATTGCGCCGGGGCGGGCGCGATCCCTTCACCGTGGAGACCGTTGCCACCTTCCACGATGAGAAGGGGGGCGCGCTGCGCGGCGGCAACCTCATGCACATCCTGCGCGCCGAGGGATTGACCGTCGTCCACTGCGGCGATCTCGGCCATTTTCCGACGGAGGAACAGCTTGCGGCGATCACCGATGCCGACGCGCTGCTGATCCCCGTCGGCGGGTTTTACACCATCGACGCGGAGACCGCGAAGAAGGTCGCGGACGCGGCGGGGGCGCGCGTCGTTGTGCCGATGCACTACCGCCACGAGCCATACGGCCTGCGCCCGGTGGGTACGCTGGATCAGTTTACGAAGCTCTGCGACGGCGTGCGTTATCTGGACGGCAACGCCTTCACGCTGACGGCGACGGAGCCGGCGGGCGTGATCGTGCCGAAATACGTCGAAAACGCGGCGAACTGACCGCCTCGCCGTGAGGCGCTTGCGGCTGCGGAGAAGGACGGAGGTGCTTTCATGATACGCATACAGAACGATTCGGAGGTCGGCAGGCTCAAAACGGTGCTGCTGCACCGCATCGGGCCGGAGGTAGAGGGGCTGGTGCCCGACAACTTTTCCCGCCTGCTGTTCGATGACATCCCTTACCTCAAGGTCGCCCGTGCGGAGCATGAGGCGTTTGCCGAGCTGCTGCGCGCGAACGGGGTGGAGGTGCTGTACTATGTGGATGAGCTGACGCGCGCCCTGTCGGACGGCGCGGTGCGCCAGTCGTTCCTGCGCAGGCTGATCGCGGAGAGCCGCGTCAGCTCGCAGACGCTGGAGGCGGCGCTGCTGGAGTACCTCGGCGCGATGGATACGGAGCAGATGATCCGCGCGGTCATCGCGGGCGTCCGGCGGAAGGACATGCCGGACTTCCGCTCGCCGCACTTCGCGGACTTCATCTCCGCGGGCACGCCGTTCCTGCTCGACCCGATGCCGAACCTCTACTTCACGCGAGATCCCGGCGCGTGCATCGGACACGGCGTCAGCATCCACCATATGCACACGCAGACGCGGCGCAGGGAATCGCTGCTGCTGGAATACATTTTCCGGGAAAGCTGGGCGAAGGACGACCCGGAGACGGGGCAGTGGTACGATTACGACGATCCGTTTTCCATCGAGGGCGGCGACGTGCTGGTGCTGGATCGGGAGACCGTCGCCGTCGGGCTGAGCCAGCGCACGACCGCCATGGCGATCGAGCTGTTCGCGCGCAAGCTGCTCATGCGTTCGGACTTCAAGCGCGTGGTCGTGTTCGAGATCCCGAAATCCCGCGCGTTCATGCACCTCGACACCGTGTTTACGATGGTCGACCGCGACAAATTCGTCGTCCACCCGGAGATCGAGGAGCCGCTGCGCGTGTTCAAGATGGTCCTGAAGCGCGGCGGCGACGTGCGCTTCACCGCGATGACCGGCACGCTGCGGGACATCCTCAAAAAGACGCTCCACCTGACCGCGGTGGATCTGATCCGATGCGGCGGGGAAGACCCGCTGATCGCGCAGCGGGAGCAGTGGAACGACGGCTCCAATACCCTCGCGCTTGCGCCGGGCACGGTCGTCACCTACGAGCGCAACTACGTCACCAACGAGCTGCTCTCCCGCCATGGCGTCCGCGTACTGACCATCCCCAGCTCCGAGCTGTCCCGCGGACGCGGCGGGCCGCGCTGCATGTCCTGCCCCGTGTACCGGGAACCGATAGACGAATAACGACAAAAATCCGCGCTGTTCGATCGAACAGCGCGGATTTTTTTGCGCTCGTTTTTTACTTTTTCTTGCCCTGATTGGCGACGGCCTGCATCTTGGCGGCGATGGCCTCCTGGTCGCCTAGATAGTAGTGGCGGATCGCCTTGAAGTCGTCGTCGAACTCATAGACCAGCGGCACGGCGGTGGGAATGTTGATGCCGATGATCTCCTCCTCGCTGACGTTGTCAAAATACTTGACCAGCGCGCGCAGAGAGTTGCCGTGCGCGGCGATGACGACGCGCTTGCCTGCTGCCATCTCGGGCTTGATGGTCTCCTCAAAATAGGGGACGACGCGCTCGATGGTGGTTTCAAGGCTCTCGTTCGCGGGCAGCAGCGCGGGATCGACGTCGCGGAACATCGTCTGCTTGGCAGCGGCGCGGTCGTCGTTCGCGTCCAGCGCGGGCGGCTTGATGTTGAAGCTGCGGCGCCAGATCTTGACCTGCTCCTCGCCGTACTTCTCGGCGGTCTCCGCCTTGTTCAGACCCTGCAGGGCGCCGTAGTGGCGCTCATTGAGCTTCCAGCTCTTGACGACGGGCAGCCAGGCGCGGTCCATCTCGTCCAGGGTGATGTTGAGCGTGTGAATGGCGCGCTTGAGATAAGAGGTGAAGCAGATGTCGAAGTCGTAGCCTTCGGCCTTGAGCGTCTGGCCGGCGGCCTTCGCCTCCTCGCGGCCCTTGTCGCTCAGGTCGACGTCCACCCAGCCGGTGAACAGGTTCAGCTTGTTCCATTCGCTCTCGCCGTGGCGGAGCAGCACGAGTTTCATCATGGCGATAGTATCCTTTCTGTATTGAAATAGCGCGGTATTCTCCGATCGAAGCCCATTGTAATACAGCTTCCGGCATTTTGCAAATACTTCTTGCACAACCTTGCGCTTTGTCGCAAAACGGAGTAAACTGTCGGAGAAAGAACGGAAACAGAAAAGAGGCTTTCCTATGAAGCAGATTCTTCGGCGCGTCCTGTGCGCCGCCCTGATGTTTGCGTTGTTTGCTGTCGTACCTGCCCCGTTCGCGCGGGCCGCGGACGAATCGCCGAAGCTGGTTGCCTTCACCTTTGACGACGGCCCCTCCGGCCAGACGGCGCGGCTGCTGGACGGTCTGGAGGCACGCGGCGCGGTCGCGACGTTCTTCATGTGCGGCAAAAACGGCAACAACGGTCTGTCCTCTTACAGCCATCTGGTCAGCCGGATGCTGGAGATCGGCTGCGAGCCGGGGAATCACTCCAACGGACACCCGAACTTCACCAAGATCTCCGCCGCCCAGATGCGCCAGCAGATCGCCGACGTCGAGGCATACCTCTATCAACAGGCGGGCGCGGAATACACCGAGGTCGTGCGCATTCCCTACGGCAGCAACACTGCCACGATCCGACAGACCGTGAACCGTCCGATGATCCGCTGGAGCGTCGACCCGCAGGATTGGAAATACCGAGACGCCGACGTCGTTTACCGCAACATTGTGAACAAAGTGACCGACGGATCGATCGTCTTGCTCCACGACCTCTACGCGACCAGCGTGGACGGCGCGCTGCGCGCCATCGACACGCTCAAGACGCGGGGCTATGAATTCGTCACCGTGTCGGAGCTGTTCCGTCGCCGCGGTATCGAACTGGAAAGCGGGCAGGTCTACTTCTCGGCGCCGGACAAGGGCGTAACGCTTCCCGCTTACTCTCTGCCGGAGATCGCCCAATCCATCGATGAGAAGGCCGGCGTGATGCGCGTGTCCCTGAACGTCAGGGAAAGCGGGCTGACCATTCATTATACGACCGACGGCTCTGTTCCGACGCTGACCAGCCCCGTTTACACCGCGCCTCTAGAACTGACGTCGGACGTCTATCTGCGCGTCGCGGGCTTTGACCGCTTTGCGGCGAGGACGCCGGTATTGTCGCGGGGCGTCACGGTAACTGCCGCCGCGCCGAAGGTCGCGGCATGGAAAAACGGGCTTCTCACGCTCCGCTCCTCCACGATTGGCGCTTCGATCTGGTACACGACCGATGGAAGCGATCCCGCCGTGTCCGGTACGCTCTACACCGGAGCGTTTGAACCATCCGGCGTAACGCGCGCCGTCGCCCGCGCCGAAGGCGTGCTGACGAGCGAGCCGCTTCAGTTGGTCAGATTGAACAGCGGCGCCCTGTTCTGCGATATTCCCGCGGGCGCAAGCTATCTGAGCGCCGTGGACGACGTGGTCGCGCGCGGCCTGATGACGGGCGTCGGAGACTGGCGCTTCGACCCGCAGAATCCCACAACGCGCGCCGCTATGGTGACGACGCTGTACCGTCTGGCGGGCGCAAGCGTACAGAAGGGCGCGCCCACCTTTGCCGATGTTCCCGACGGCGAATGGTTTACGGACGCCGTGAGGTGGGCTGCCGCCGAGGGTATTGTCTACGGAAAAGAGGATGACATGTTCGCTCCCAACGATCCGCTGACGTGGGAGCAGGCGGCGACGATCATGGCCCGTTATGCCGCCCATGCGCGGCTTACGTCGAAAATGCCGACGGCCGTATCCGCAACGAGCTATCCGGGCGCGTCGGACTACGCCGTGTCGTCGCTGGCGTGGTGCGCGGCAAACGGCATCCCCTATCGGAATGCCGACGGTTTTGCCCCGACCGAGCCGATTCCGCGCGCAGATCTTGCCAGAATGCTCAGCGGTCTGTGCGCGCTGATGCAGTGAACGGAGCGCTGCTGCCCCGTAAAGAAGAAATCATCAGCAAATGCCCCGGCCTTCTGAAGGCCGGGGCATTTGTTGATTCGGGTGTTGATTCGGGCGCAGGCAGAGGAGGAGCAGGAGGACGGGAGAGCGGCTTATCGCATGATACCCGGAAAGTATCTGAGCCGCTGTTCTCCGATTACGCCATGACAAGGCCGTGTGAACGATAGGATTCGCTGAATGCATCTTCGGCTCCGCCGGCCAGATTGCAGCGGCCGCTTTCTGCATCGCAGCGGCCGCGCAGGTCGCCGCTGTTGAGATGGACCGGCACCTCGTGCCGGAGCTTTCCCGCATGCCCTCCGCCCAGACCGCAGCCGTGGCGCCGGAGATGTCGCAGCGCCAGCCGTCCATGTACTTGATCACGGTCTTTCGCTATAGGGAAAAGAAAAACTCATCTCACATTGCTGGGTGGATTATAGGACAGGTATTGCGAGAGAATGCGACCGACGAGAGGCAAACAAGACGCCGTGAAAAAGGAGGCTGTATCAATGACCTGTTATGAAAAAATGGAGGATCGTCTGAACCGGAGACTGGACGAGCTGCGTGACCGGTTGATCGAACTGACCGTGGACCTGCCGAACGACCGCACGGATCCTGCGTTTGACCGTGGCTTCTACGCGCACCTGACGGAGGCGGAGACTGACGGCGTATTGCCCGAACTGCTGCCCGCCGTGCAGGATGTGCTGACCGCGATCCGCAGGGCGGAGGACAGGCTGTGGGACGTCCGCTGTGAGAAGCGCGGCGCGAAGGAAGCCGCTGCTGAAGCAATCCCCGGACAGATCATGCTGTTGGGCTTCGGCGCTGCGGCGGAACTCAGACGAGTATCCTGAGAATAAGGAAAGTGTACGATTGAACTGCCGCGCGTAAGCCGGTTGACAACGTGAGCCTATTTATATATACTGAAACCAATAGCACTAAGGTATCCCTTGCACCGGCCCAGCCCAGCGTATCAGACCACAAAAATCATGAAAGGATGTATTCACCTATGGTTCATTGGAAGAATCTGGACACTCTGGCAGCTTATGGCAAGCTGACGGCGCTCAAGGGCCGCGTCAACGTGGCGGAGGCAATGTCCGGCGAAAGCGGCGCGGCGCGCGTGGCGAAGTACAGTATCCCCGTGGCGGAGGGGCTTGTCTACAACTACGCGGCAAAGGCGGTGGACGACGAAGTCCTCGCGGCACTGTGCGAGCTGGCGGCGGAGACGCAGCTTGCGGAGAAGTATGCGGAGCTGTATAACGGCGCTGTCATCAACACCGGCGAAAAGCGTCTGGTGCTGCACCAGCTGGTTCGCGGACAGCTGGGTGACACGGTCACGGCGGACGGCGTGGACAAGCGCGCGTTCTTTGTCAACGAACAGAAAAAGGCGGCAGACTTCGCAAACAAGGTGCACAGCGGCGAAATCACCAACGCCGCGGGCGAGACGTTTACGACGGTCGTGCAGATCGGCATCGGCGGCAGCGACCTCGGCCCCCGCGCGATCTATCTGGGGCTGGAGAGCTGGGCGAAGCACAATAACACGCTTAAGATGAACGCCCGCTTCATCAGCAACGTTGATCCTGACGACGCGGCGAGCGTGCTGGCGAGCATTGACGTGTCGCGCTCCCTGTTCGTGCTGGTCTCCAAGTCCGGCACGACTCTGGAGACGCTGACGAACGAGTCCTTCGTCAAGGACGCGCTCAAAAAGGCGGGCCTCGATCCCGCAAAGCATATGGTCGCCGTCACGAGCGAGACCTCGCCTCTGGCGAAGTCCAGCGACTACCTCGCGGCGTTCTTCATGGACGACTACATCGGCGGGCGCTATTCCAGCTCCTCCTGCGTGGGCGGCGTGATCCTGTCGCTTGCGTTCGGGCCGGAGGTGTTCGCGCGATTCCTCGACGGCGCTCATGCCGCGGACGTGGCGGCGCAGGAGAGCGACCCCCTCAAGAACGCCGCCATGCTCGACGCGCTCATCGGCGTGTACGAGCGCAACGTGCTCGGCTACCCGATGACCGCCGTCCTGCCCTATTCGCAGGCGCTCTCCCGCTTCCCCGCGCATTTGCAGCAGCTGGATATGGAGTCCAACGGCAAGCACGTCAACCGCTTCGGCGAGCCAGTCAACTACCCCACCGGCGCGGTCATCTTCGGCGAGCCGGGCACCAACGGCCAGCACTCGTTCTATCAGCTCCTGCATCAGGGCACGGACGTCATCCCGCTGCAATTCATCGGCTACCGCAAGAACCAGATGGACGTGGACGTGGTCATTCAGGGCACGACCAGCCAGCAGAAGCTGTGCGCCAACGTTGCCGCGCAGATCATGGCGTTCGCCTGCGGCAAGCAGGACGCCGACCCCAATAAGTGCTTCGAGGGCGGCCGCCCGTCGAGCATCATCATCGGCGAGCAGGTCACGCCTGAGACCATCGGCGCGCTGCTGGCGCATTTTGAGAACAAGGTCATGTTCCAGGGCTTCTGCTGGAACGTGAACAGCTTCGATCAGGAGGGTGTGCAGCTCGGCAAGGTGCTCGCCAAGCGCGTTCTGGCGCACGAGACGGACGGCGCGCTGCGCGCTTACAGCGATCTGCTGGACATCTGATTTTCCGTCCCGCAATCTAAGATGAAACGCCGGAGCCGGACGCGCACGCGCGCGACCGGCTCCGATGCAGGTCATGGAGATGCTGAAATGAGAAACATCACTTTGCTGCGCTGCCCGGTCTGCGGCGGCATGCTTGAGCTCGGGGAGAGGGCGGCGGCGTGTCAGAAGGGCCATTCGTTTGACATTGCCCGTGAGGGATACCTCAATTTGCTGCGCTCTACCAAGAGCGGCGACCGCATGGGCGACAGCAAGGAGTCCGCGCGCTCGCGGCGCGATTTCCTGGATAAGGGATATTATCGTTCGCTCAGAGACGAGCTGACCGCGGAGTTTGCCGATAAGCGGGGCGCGGTGCTGGATATCTGCTGCGGTGAGGGATACTACACATCTGCGTTGGGAGAGAACCCTGCGCTGGAGGTCTACGGGTTCGACCTGTCCAAGGAAATGGTGCGGCTTGCCGCAAAACGCGGCGGCGCGGTCTGCTTCGTGGCAAACCTGACGGCGATCCCCGTAGCAGACGCGAGCTTTGACTATGCGACGCATCTGTTTGCGCCGTTTCATGAGCGGGAATTTGCGCGTATCCTGCGTCGCGGCGGTGCGGTCTACAGTGTTATTCCCGGCGGGAGGCACCTTTGGGCGCTGAAATCGTGCCTGTACGACGAGCCTTATCCGAACGATGAAAAGCTGCCGCATACCGAGTTGCTGAGGCTCAACGGCACAAAAAAGGTTACCGCCGAGATCACGCTGCGCGATAGAGCGGACATTGAGTCAGTCTTTCGCATGACGCCGTATTATTATCATACCAGCCGGACAGACCGAGACAAGTTAAACGCGCTGACAAGCCTGACGACAGAGATCGAGTTTATCATTGCCGAGTACGAGAAGATGTAAAGCATTGATGACAGGGGAAGAAAACAGAGAAAAAGGGGAATGTCGCGGAACGATTGTTCTGCGACATTCCCCTTTTTGGTCCGAGTGGCGAGACTGGATTTGTCCGTGTTGTCGCAATTATACCCTATGGGCACACATTCGCGACGCTGTCGCTCAAGAGCGGCGTGGACGTGACGACGCTCTCCCATACGCTCGGGCACTTCAGCGCGGGCTTCACGCTGAGCACCTACACCCACGCGACGGAAGAGATGAAACGCGACGCCGCCGACGCCATCGGCGAGGTCATCGCCAAAGCCATGTAACCGAAAAAGGCCAACGGCACGGGGCAGGCTCGTCCTGCCCCGTACCGCTTTGTGCTGCCCGCTCCTGCCGCGTTCTGGGTCAGGTTCTGGGTCAACGCCTGACCCAGAGCCTGACCCATTACGTTCGCCGCCAAAAGTACGGAAAAAGTTCCGGTTTTCTGCCGAAAACCGGAACTTTTTGGTGGAGACTGCTGGACTCGAACCAGTGACCTCCTGCGTGTGAAGAACCGAAGCATAAATCGCGCAGGTGACTCAAACACCGGTAAGCCGCTTGTTTTAAAATACTACTACAGCCGCGCATAGATTTGAATTGGCTCTCGTCCATGTTTTGCTATGATTTTGCGTCTAGCGAATGACAACGCGCCGGCAGGTTCTGTCTTTGCACAAATAGTATTGAGTGCCAATTTTCGGAATCGGATAGTCGGCGGTAAAGGGCGCGAGCGCGGAGAGCCGCTGTGCGTTGGATGCGGTTTTGAGCAATACAGCAAGACTCCCTTCTTTGCTTTGTCGCAGAAAAGAAAGCAGCTCTTCGGGCATGCTTTGCGATGTGCAGACAAGCTCTCCCGCGTCCCAGAGTTCCTCGGAAAAAGCGAGCAGAGCAAATCCGTGTCCCAACGTATACTCCTGCGCCGCGCCGGAAAGATACCGAAATTGCAGCGCCGCCGCATCCCGCCAGTTCTGCTTGCCCGTAAGCCGTCCCAATCTGGACAGCACCAGCGCCGCAACGGCGTTGCCCGAGGGCATTGCGCCGTCGTAGGCGTCCTTCTTCCTTGTGAGCAGCTGCTCACCGTCCGAAGCGTAGGGATAAAAGCCGCCGCGCTCCGCGTCAAAGAACTGCTCTAACAGAATACCGACGAGGCGGCAGGCGTCCTCCAGATACGCCAGATCGAACGTCGCGCCGTACAGCTCCAACAGTCCCCACGCGAGAAACACATAGTCGTCCAGCTTGCCGGGATGCGCCGCCTCGCCGTCGCGCCAACGGGAGAGAAGCCGACCCTGTGCGTCTGTCATACGCTGACGGATAAACACCGCCGCTTTTTCCGCCGCGCGCAGATAGCGCGGCTCATCGAACGTCAGGCTCGCGCGGGCGAGCGCCGCAATCATCAGGCCGTTCCACGCAGCCAGCACCTTGTCGTCGCAGTGAAGGGGCGCGCGGGTTTTGCGATAGTCATATAGCTTCCGCGTAATTGTCTCCGATACTTCGGCATCCCAATCCATCGCATCGATCAGATTGGGAATGCTCTTACCGTGAAAGTTACCGCCTTTCGTGACGCCGTACCGCTCACAAAACACTTCCGTATCCTCGCCCAATACCTGCGTCAGCTCCTCCGGGGTGAAGACGTAGTATTTGCCCTCAACCCCCTCGCTGTCCGCGTCCTGCCCGCAGTAGAAACCGCCCGCGGGATTGGTCAACTCGCGCAGGACGTAATCCAGCGCCCGTTTCGCAGCGTAACGCTGCCACGGGAGCTTGCTCCCCCGCCACGCTTCCGTGTAGGCGAGCGCGAGCAGCGCGTTGTCATAGAGCATCTTTTCAAAATGCGGGGCGAGCCATCGGCGGTCGGTGGAATAGCGCGAAAATCCGCCGCCGATGTGATCGAAGATGCCACCGCGATACATACATTCCAGCGTCCGCTCCGCCATCTCACGTGCGTGTACATCCTCTGCCGCTCCGGCATAGCGCAGCAGAAACAGCAGATTGTGCGCGGACGGAAACTTCGGCGCACTGCCGAATCCGCCCCATTGCGCGTCAAAGAGACGCGAGAACCCGTCAACGCCCGCCTTGACCAGATCGCGCGTCGGCGCGCCGCTCTGCAATTCGGCTTCTTCGCGCAGTCGGGCGGTCATCTGCTCGCCCACGGAGAGGATACTGTCACGCCGGGTATGCCACAGCGCCGCCGCCTGTGCGAGCAGCGACAGCAGCTGCGTCTTGTTCAGATAGGTTCCCGCCCAGAACGGTTTTTGCTCCGGTGTCAGCAGCACCGTCAAAGGCCAGCCGCCGGAGCCGTTCATTGCGAGGCACGCCTCCACATAGACCGCGTCCACGTCGGGGCGCTCCTCGCGGTCGACCTTGATGGGAACAAAATCATGGGTTAAGGCTTCGGCGACCTCTTCGCTTTCAAAAGATTCGTGCGCCATGACGTGGCACCAGTGGCAGGTGGAGTAGCCGATGCTGAGAAAAATCGGCTTGTCCTCCCGCCGCGCCGTTTCAAAGGCGTCCGTTCCCCACGCCCACCAGTCCACGGGATTCTCCGCGTGCTGGAGCAGATAGGGGGATTTTTCGTATTGCAGTCGATTCATCTTCATCACCACACATATTTTTGCGCCGATCGGGGGAAATATGCAAGCAGAACATTGCTGCGGGAGGTTAGGATGGAATCGATTTGGTCAAAAACCTGCGCTATTCCGCCGCGCCGCGCCTTGCACGGCGACGTAGAAACGGAGATCGCGGTGGTCGGCGCGGGCATGGCGGGCGTATTAATCGCCGCCGCGCTGCAAAAGGAGGGCAAGCAGGTCCTTGTGCTGGAAGCAAACCGGATCGGGAGCGGGCAGACGCGCAATACGACGGCAAAAATCACCGCACAGCATGGACTGTTTGCGCGAAAGCTCATTGAGGTGCTGGGTGAGGACAGAGCGAAGCAGTATGCCACCGCTAATCTTGCCGCAATAGATGCCTATCGGGAACTGATCCGCTCGGAGGGCATCGACTGTGACTTTGAGGAGGCCGCCGCCTACGTTTACGGCAACGATTTGAAGCGTCTCAAACAGGAGGCTGAAGCCGAGGCGCAGTTGGGGCTTCCGGCGTCGCTTATCCGAGATCCCGACGTCCCCGGCGGTGGGGCGGGCGCGGTGCGCGTGGATCGACAGGCGCAGTTCCACCCGCTCAAGTTTTTGAAGGCTGTTGCTAGACCGCTGACGATCTATGAAAACACGCCGGTGCGCCGCGCGAAAAACCATGTGCTGTTCACGGACGGCGGCAGGGTACGTGCGGAGCGGATCGTTTTCGCCTGTCATTATCCCTTTGTCAACTTTCCGGGATTGTATTTCGCGCGTATGCATCAGGAGCGCTCCTATGTGCTGGCGCTGGAAAACGCGGCGTATCCGGACGGCATGTGGATCGGCGCGGGCGACGGCGGGTACTCCTTCCGTAAATATGGCAGCCTGCTCCTGCTCGGCGGCGGCGGGCATCGCACCGGCGAGAATCACAAGGGCGGACGCTATGAGGAGCTTCGCGCTCGCGCGGCGGAGTGGTTTCCGAACAGCCGCGAGGTTGCGCACTGGTCGGCGCAGGACTGCATCACGGCGGATGGCGCGCCTTATATCGGACAATACGCAAAAAGTCGGCCGTACTGGTATGTAGCGACCGGCTTTCAGAAGTGGGGCATGACGGGTTCCATGGTCTCCGCCATGCTGCTGCGCGATGCGATTTGCGGTGGAAATAACCCGTATGCCGAAGCGTTTGCGGCCAACCGTTTTGATGCTGAGACGGTGCGCGGCGTCGCCGGCGAAAGCGCTCACGCAGTCAAAAGCTTAACAAAGCAGCTCTTTCAAATCCCTGCCAAGCAGGCGGCGGAGCTGCCGCGCGGGCATGGCGGCATTGTATTTCTGCACGGGAAGAAGGTCGGCGCCTACAAGGATGCGGACGGCACCGTGTACGCCGTGGACATCCGCTGCCCGCATTTGGGCTGTCAGTTGGAATGGAACCCGGACGAGAAAAGCTGGGACTGCCCGTGCCACGGCTCGCGGTTTGACTTCTGCGGGGAGCTGATCTCCGGCCCGGCTCAGAGCGATATCAAGGGGTAAGAACCATGATAAGGCAACATCAAAAGACAGCCACGCCGCGATGTTTCGCAGCGTGGCTGTTTCTTTGGTGTGCCGGGCATGGCACAGTTCTCGCGGGTGAAAGTCCCGCCACGGGTATTTACCGCCAAGTGTAGCGAACCGCAAGCCTGCG
>JBGVBS010000029.1:0-13719 GCA_045225715.1 Oscillospiraceae bacterium | reverse complement strand
ATTTTTACAGGAACCGAGGACGTTCCCTGCCCAAAATGCGGAGGGGCTTTGGTTGTCCATGGGACTTGCATCAGGAAGCTCCACAAGTCCGCGCTGGGAAAAGCGCTCTATTATCTGCGTGAACAGCGGTCGTATCTGGAACGTTATCTGCTGGACGGGCGGCTGGAGTACACGAACAACCGCGCAGAGCGCAGCATAAAACCGTTTGTCATTGACCGCAAGAACTTCCTGTTTGCCAACACGCCGGAAGGCGCGCAGGGCAGCGCCGTGATTTTCAGCCTGATTGAGACGGCAAAGGAAAACCGCTTAGACCCGTACGCCTATCTTTTGCATATTTTCCGCACTGCGCCAGATCTTGACAGACGGAAACCCGATTGGGTGATCCCACTGTTGCCGGAAAACGCGCCGGATTGCTGCAAAGTGAATATCTGAGATGCACAGAGCCTCGGCAACCGCCGAGGCTCTGCTACTACATGACGCCGCTGGAGTTTACGCTTACCGATCCTCTCTTTCAGCCAAAAGAAACCTCATAACCTCGGCAGCCTTCTCATCTCCCGCTCTATTTGCAACCTCCAGGATATCTTTGAGAACGGAAATATCATAGTCGTCGGGGTCAGCTCTGCTTTCAATAATATCTCTTTCCCAGTAACGAAAAGTGGTTCTGTGGCAGTGTGAATAGTTTGGGCTGAGCTTTCTTCTTGTGTTGTATTTCTCGCGGGCTCTGGCGCGATTTCGTTCTATAGCATCTGCGTGCTTTTCCTTTGCAAGGGCTTCCATTCTATTTGCGAGATCGAAGTCATTGTTTACGCGCGCTACAGCGGCTATTCTCAGAAAAACACGTGTGCCGACAGTATCGTAAGGGATTTCTCCAAGAATGATCCTCTTTTGATAATCGGTATACTCTGTACTTCGAGCAACTACAGGCTTGAGTTCGTACTTTGTATCAGGATTCGCTTCTCTGAACGGCTTGATCACCGAATGATAATAATTGTTGGCTTTCTGGTTTCTGCGCAGCCTGTCCTCCTCTTTCTTCTGAGAAAGGATCGGTTCGATCAGATCAGCCGTCTGCTGATCCCCGATGGAAATTGCTGTGTTCAAAAAGCTTGCCAATGCGCGTGAAGACAACGCTTCGGCAGACACCTCTCCGCTTATAATGTCCTGTTGCCTTTTTGTATACGATGTCTTTTTCATAGTCTTCACCCCTTTTCGCGTTCGGTATTATCGAAGACGTCTCATGCAACTCTGTTATCATAATACGTTAAAAGGGAGAAGATTCCTACCACGTTCTTTTCCTGGAGGCAAATAGAAAAAGTAGGTGCTTCAGTATTCGCATGGAACACTGAAAACACCTACTTTTTATTTTTTAATATACACGTTCCTTAATTTGAAAACTACTACTTTTTGAAAATACCCCCGCAAGGCCTTCTTTTTTTTGATCATTCCAATTCAAACGCGCCCGTATAGAGCTGATAGTACGTCCCCTTGGCGGCGATCAGCGCGTCATGGGGGCCACGCTCGATGATCCTTCCGTGGTCGAGCACCATGATGACGTCGCTGTTCATGACCGTCGAGAGCCGGTGCGCGATGACGAACACCGTGCGGCCTTCCATCAGCTTGTCCATGCCGCGCTGGACGATCGCCTCCGTGCGCGTGTCGATGGAGCTCGTCGCTTCGTCGAGGATCATCACCGGCGGGTCGGCGACCGCCGCGCGGGCGATGGCGATGAGCTGGCGCTGGCCCTGCGAGAGGTTGGAGCCATTGTTCGTCAGCTCCGTGTCGTAGCCCTGCGGCAGGCGCGTGATGAAGTCGTCCGCGCCCGCGAGCTTTGCCGCCGCGCGGCACTCCTCGTCCGTCGCGTCGAGCTTGCCGTAGCGGATGTTGTCCATCACCGTGCCGGTGAAGAGGTTCGTTTCCTGCAGGACGAGGCCCAGCGAGCGGCGCAGATCCTTCTTTTTGATCTTGTTGACGTTGATGCCGTCGTAGCGGATCTTGCCGTCCTCGATGTCGTAGAAGCGGTTGATGAGGTTGGTGATCGTCGTCTTGCCCGCGCCTGTCGCGCCGACGAAGGCGACCTTCTGGCCCGGCTCGGCGTAGACGTTGACGTCGGTCAGCACCTGCTTTCCCTCGACGTAGGAGAAATCCACGTCCACCAGCCGCACGTCGCCGCGCAGCTCCGTATAGGTCAGCGTACCGTCGCCATGCGGGTGCTTCCATGCCCAGTGTCCCGTGCGGCGGTCGGACTCCGTCACTGTGCCGTCGGGCGCGATCTCGGCGTCGACCAGCGTGACGTAGCCGTCGTCCGCCTCAGGCGCCTCGTCCATCAGCGCGAACACGCGCTGCGCGCCCGCCATGCCCATGACGACCGCGTTGACCTGCTGCGTGAGCTGGTTGATGTTGCCCGTGAACTGTTTGGTCATGTTGAGGAACGCGACGAGGATGGAGATGTCCAGCGCCATGCCGGAAATGCTCGGGTTCGGCAGTCCCGCGAGCAGGTACGCGCCGCCGAGCACCGCGACGAGGACGTAGAGGATGTTGCCGATGTTCATGATGATGGGGCCGAGCGTGTTGGCGTAAGCGTGGGCGCGCCGCGCGTTCTCGCACAGCTCCTCGTTGAGCGCGTCGAAGCCCTCAGCGGCGGAGTCCTCATGGTTGAAGACCTTGACGACCTTCTGACCCGCCATCATCTCCTGAATGAAGCCCTCAGCGGCGGCGACAGACTTCTGCTGCGCGATGAAGAACCGCGCGCTGCCGCCGCCCAGCTTGCCGGACACCAGCATCATCGCCACCACGCCGAGCAGGATCATGAACGTCAGCGGGATGGAGTACCAGAGCATGATGCAGAACACGACGATGACGATGGCGCCGGAGCGCAGCACCGCGGGAACGGACTGATCCACCAGCTCACGGAGCGTGTCCACGTCGTTGGTGTAGTGGCTCATGATGTCGCCGTGCTTGTGCGTGTCGAAGTAGCGGATGGGGAGATCCTGCATCCGGTCGAACAGGCGGCGGCGCAGCTTGTCAAGGAAGCCCTGCACCAGGATCGCGCCAAGCTGCGTTTGCAGCGTTACCGCGGCGAGGGAGAGGACGTAGAGCACGATCAGCGGCGTGATCTGCGCGACGATCAGCGCCTTTGCCGCCGCCCAGTCGCCGCTTTGCGTCCATTCGCCGATGATGGAGATGACCTTCTGCGTGAACACGGCGGGGATGGCGCTGACCGCGGAGGAGAAGATCGTCAGCACGCAGATGAGGGGGAAGAGGCGGGGATAGAACTCCATCACCAGCCCCACCGTGCGCTTGACGGCCTTGACGTTGAACGCCGGACGCTTGCCGCCGTTACGGGGATCGGGTTTCGGCATTACTCCTCACCGCCTTTCGTTTGCTGCTCGAACGTCTCACGGTAGATGTCGCTTGTTTTCAGCAGCGTATCGTGCGTGCCGGAGGCGACGATGCGCCCGCCGTCCATCACGAGGATGAGGTCGGCGTCCTGCACGGACGCGACGCGCTGGGCGATGATGAGCTTCGTCGTCTCGGGGATGTAGACACGGAAGCCTTGGCGGATCAGCGCGTCGGTGCGCGTGTCCACCGCGCTGGTGGAGTCGTCCAGAATCAGTATTTTCGGCTTTTTCAGCAGCGCGCGGGCGATGCAGAGCCGCTGCTTCTGCCCGCCGGAGACGTTTGTGCCGCCCTGCTCGATCTTCGTCTGATAGCCCTTGGGGAAAGCGCGCACGAAGTCGTCCGCCTGCGCGAGGCGGCACGCCTCGACCAGCTCCTCGTCCGTGGCGGCGGGGTTGCCCCAGCGCAGGTTTTCCGCGATGGTGCCGGAGAACAGCTCATTCTTTTGCAGCACCATCGCCACCGCGTCGCGCAGCGCTTCGAGGCTGTAGTCCCGCACGTCCACGCCGCCGACCTTCACGGTGCCCTCCGTCGCGTCGTAAAGACGCGGGATGAGCTGCACCAGCGTCGTCTTGCCGACGCCTGTGCCGCCGAGGATGCCGACGGTCATGCCGCTGTCGATCCTGAGATCGACGTCGTCGAGCGCGTAACGCTCCGCCGCGGCGCTGTACTTGAAGCGCACGTCGGTGAATTCGATGGAGCCGTCGCGCACCTCTGCGACGGGCGCGGCGCTCTCACGGATGGCGGGCGTCTCGTCCAGCACCTCGACGATGCGCTTGGCGCTCTCGGTGGACATGGTGAGCATGACGTAGATCATCGAGAGCATCATCAGCGACATCAGGATCTGCATGCCGTAGGTAAGCATGGCGCTGATCTGTCCGACCTCGATGAGCGAGCCGTGCGACGTGATGACGAGCCGGGAGCCGACCAGCAGCACGAACACCATGTTGGCGTAGATGCAAAGCTGCATCAGCGGCATGTTGCAGGCGACGATGCGCTGGGCGCGGGTGAAGTCGTCGCGGATGTCGGTGCTCGCCCGCTCAAACTTTTCCTTCTCGTATTCCTCGCGGGTAAAGCCCTTGACGACGCGCATGGCGCGCACGTTCTCCTCAATGGAGGCGTTGAGCCGGTCGTACTTGCGGAACACGGCGCGGAACGCGGGCATCGCCTTGCGCGCGATCATCAGCAGCCCGAACACCAGCACGGGGATGATGACGACGAAGCTGGTCGCCAGCACCCCGCCCATGACGTACGCCATGATGATCGAGAAGACGAGCATCAGCGGCGAACGGACGGCGATGCGGATGACCATCATGAACGCCATCTGCACGTTGTTGACGTCGGTGGTCATGCGCGTGACGAGGGACGAGGAGGAGAACCTGTCGATGTTTTCAAACGAGAACTCCTGCACCTTGTGGAACAGGTCGTGACGCACGTTTTTGGCAAAGCCGGACGCGGCGCGCGCGGACGTGAAGCCCGCCAAGCCGCCGCAGGCAAGCGACGAAATTGCCAGCGCCACCAGCACCGCGCCGAGGCGCAGCAGCTCGCCCATATCGACGCCGCCCTTGATCTCGTTGACGAGCCGCGCGGTGAGGAAGGGGATGATCGCCTCGATGACCGCCTCGCCCACGATGAACAGCAGCGTCAGCAGCGCGGGCGTTTTGTATTCGCGCACGCATTTGCTCAGCTTTTTGAGCATGGGCATCTTCCTTTCTGTGGCATATTTCTACAAATATCCATTATACCTGAATCCGCGGCAAAAGCAAGCAAACAGTTTGTAAATAAAAAGGAGTGAGGCGCCGCCTCACTCCTTGATGGTCGCAATGGTCCCGAGCCGGTTCCCCAGCCGGTTTTGTTCGTTGTACCGCTCGATCATCGCCTGGATCTCGCCGTTGACCGCCTCCACCTCGGCGTGGAACGCGGCGGCGGAGATACGCGTCGCGCCGTGGCCGAGGATGATGACCTGCTCCATGTTGTCGCTGGTCGCCACGCGGACGCGGCGCTCCTTCCGCAGCTCGTAGGTCGCTCGCTCGATGTAGCTGTCCGCGGTCTGCGCCTCCTTCGTGTAGACCACCTTCACGCCGTCCACCGTCTCCACAGAGCCGGGGTTGCCTTTGACCTTGTAGGCGTCGAACACGAGGATGACCACGCATTTGCGGAAGCCCTGATAGTTGGACAGGATACCCGTCAGCGCGGCGCGCGCGGCGGCAATGTCGATCTGGGCGAGACGGTTCAGCTCCTCCCAGGCGAAGATGACGTTGTAGCCGTCCACCAGAAGGTATTCCGTGCCGGTCAGCAGCTCCACGCTGTACTTCCGCTCGTCGAGCGAGTGGCGGGCGGGGGACTTCGACGGCTCGAACGCCTTGCGCTCCACCTTGCCGTAGGTGCGCTCGAAGATCGCCTGCAATTCCGTTTCGTCCTCATAGCGTCCCACGGGCCGCCGCGGGCGGGAGACCGGCTTCGGCGTTTCCTCCGCCGCGCCGAGACGGATACCGCTGTCGCAGTGCATCATCGCGCCCGACTCGTTCCACGGTATGGTGACGCTGCCGCCGTGGTCGCAGAACACGGAGGAAGCGGGGTTATCCACGTCGCGCTCCGCGTCGTAGCCGACGGCGGCGACGACCGCCTGCGCGTCGGCGCAGGGCTCGTAGCCGCGGAGCGAGCAGCTCAGCCGCCCCGCGCCGCGGGTGCAGACCGCCAGCGTCTGCGCGTAATCGCGCAGCCCAGCCACCGGCGCGTGCCCGGTCAGAACGGTGAAGCCCGCCTCGCTCTCCGGTGCGTCGGTCACGCCGCCCATGCCCTGTACGTCCGCCATGGCGCGGCCCACGCTTTCCGGCGGCAGCTCCATGCGGAAATCGTAGTGCGGCTCCAGAAGCACGCTTTCGGCTTTCATCAATCCCTGGCGGATGGCGCGGCAGGTCGCCTGCCGGAAGTCGCCGCCCTCCGTGTGCTTGAGATGCGCGCGTCCCGCGACGAGCGTGAAACGGATATCCGTCAGCGGCGCGCCGGTCAGCACGCCGGGGTGCGCGCGCTCAAAGATGTGGGTGAAGATGAGGCGCTGCCAGTTGAGCGCGAGGTCATCCGTCGATAATGCGGATGCGAAGCGCAGCCCGCTCCCGCGCGGGAGCGGTTCCATCAGAAGCTGCACCTCGGCGTAGTGGCGCAGCGGCTCGAAATGCCCCTGACCCAGCACCGACGCCGCGATGGTCTCGCGGTAGACGATGCCGCCTGCGCCGAAGCGCACGTCCCAGCCGAAGCGGTCATGGATCAGGCGCGTCAGGATCTCCAGCTGGATCGGCCCCATGAGCCGCACGTGCAGCTCGCGCAGCCGCGCGTTCCAGTCGAGGCGCAGCATCGGGTCCTCGTCCGCCAGCTCGCGCAGCTTCGGCAGCGCGGCGTGGGGATCGACGCCGTCGGGCAGGATGAGCTGATAGGTCAGTACAGGCTCAAGCAGCGGCGCATCCGCGTCAGCGGCCATCCCCAGCGCCTGACCGGGGCGCGTGCGCGTCAGCCCCGTCACGGCGGCGACCATGCCCGCCGTCAGCGCGTCCGCCTGCGTGTATTTCTCGCCGGAGTAGAGGCGCAGCTGGTCGATCTTTTCCTCAACCGTCTCGCCGTCCGACGCATAGGAAAGCGACGTTTTGGCGCGGAGCGATCCGCCCGTGACGCGCAGCCACGTCAGCCTCGCGCCCTGTGCGTCGCGGCTGATCTTGAACACGCGCGCGCCAAATTCTCCGCCGTCCTCGGCGGCGGGCGCGTATTTCGCCAGCGCGTCGAGAAAACCGTCCACGCCGTCGAGCCGCAGCGCCGAGCCGAAGAATACGGGGAAGAGCTTGCGCGCGCGGATGAGCGCGCTGATCGTGGCGCTGTCCAGCGCGCCGTCGGCAAGGTAGCGCTCCAGCGCCGCCTCGTCGCACATGGCGACGCTCTCGTCGCGGTCGGGCGAGACAAAGTCCACGCTGCCGGGCAATACGGAGGCGAGCTGCTCCATCAGCCGCGCGCGGTCGGCGCCCGCGAGGTCGAGCTTGTTGACAAACACGATTGTCGGCACACGGTAACGCTCCAGCAGGCGCAGCAGCGTGCGCGTGTGGCTCTGCACGCCGTCTGTGCCGCTGACGACCAGCACCGCGCAGTCGAGGATCGACAGCGCGCGCTCCGCCTCTGCGGAGAAATCCACGTGGCCCGGAGTATCCACCAGTGTAAAGTGCGTATCCTTTACGGAGAAAAGCGCGGTCTTGCCGAAGATGGTGATGCCGCGCTCGCGCTCGATGGCGTCGGTGTCGAGGAAGGCGTCGCCGTGGTCGACGCGCCCGAGCGTCCGACGCGCGCCCGCGGTGTAGAGCAGCGCCTCGCTGAGCGTGGTCTTGCCCGCGTCCACGTGCGCGAGGATGCCGAGCACGATGCGCTTTTCCATGGTTTCGCCTCCTACTTGATGAGAAAAGGCAAACTTCGAGGAAGTTTGCCTTTGGTACGGGTAACAGGACTTGAACCTGCACGGTTGCCCAACGGAACCTAAATCCGCCGCGTCTGCCAATTCCGCCATACCCGCGTAACATATCTATGTTATCACAAAACCCGCGCTCGCACAAGTGCGAAATTTGTATCGTTGTTCCGTTGAAAAAAACGCCGCCGTACCATATAATATTTGCCGTAAAAACACGTGGCGAAGAGGGGAGGCGGCGGCTGTGGCGCGGGAGCTGGCGTTTTACGAGCAGGCGGAGCGGAGCATCCTCAAAAAATACCGGCGCGAACTGTGGACGCCGTTCATCACCGCCGTCCAGCGCTACGAGCTGGTGCAGGAGGGAGACCGGATCGCGGTGTGCATCTCCGGCGGCAAGGACTCCATGCTGCTCGCCAAGCTGATGCAGGAACTGGAACGACACGGGCACACGCCGTTCGAGGCGGTGTACCTCTGCATGGATCCCGGCTACAACGCCGCCAACCGCGCGCGCATCGAGGAGAACGCGGAAAAGCTGAACGTCCCGCTCCGGATCTTTGAGAGCGACATCTTTGAGGTCGCCAACGCGCAGACCCACTCGCCCTGCTACCTCTGCGCGAAGATGCGCCGCGGCCACCTCTACGCCAAGGCGCGGGAGCTGGGCTGCAACAAGATCGCCCTCGGCCACCACTTCAACGACGTGATCGAGACGACGGTCATGGGGATGCTCTGGAGCGGACAGCTGCAAGCCATGCCGCCGAAGCTGCACAGCCAGAACTTCCCGGGCATGGAGCTGATCCGCCCGTTGTACCGCGTCCATGAGGAGGATATCATCGCGTGGGCAAAGCATCATGATCTGCAATTCCTCCAATGCGCCTGCCGCTTCACGGAGGCGAGCGCGCAGCATGAGGAGCTGAGCAAACGCCGCGAGATCAAGCTGCTGCTGCGGCGGCTGCGCGAGGAGAACCCCAACGTGGAAAAGAGCGTCTTCAACGCGCTCCACACGGTCAACATCGACACCTTCCCCGGCTGGAAATCCGGCGGAGCGGAGCATTCCTTCCTGGAACGCTATGAAAAAATCGAATAACGACCATAAAAATTCTTGCATTTTGCGCGTTGGCGTAATATAATCTATCTGTTGTGAAAAATTCCGATTACAGGAGGATTTTAACCATGAGCACCAACGAAAGACGCGTCGGCACCGTATCCCGCGGCATCCGCTGCCCCATCATCCGTCAGGGCGACGACATCGCCGCCATCGCCGCGCAGAGCGTGCTGGAAGCCGCCGAGGCGGAGGGCTTTAAGCTGCGCGACCGCGACGTCATCGCCATCACCGAGTCCGTTGTCGCCCGCTCGCAGGGCAACTACGCAAGCGTGCAGAACATCGCGGACGACGTGCGCGCAAAGCTCGGCGGCGGCACGGTCGGCGTCGTGTTCCCAATCCTCTCCCGCAACCGCTTTGCCATTCTGCTGCGCGGCATCGCCATGGGCTGCAAGAAGGTCGTCATCCAGCTCTCCTACCCCTCCGACGAGGTGGGCAACGCGCTGGTCAGCCTTGACGCCGTGGACGAGGCGGGCGTCAACCCCTACTCCGACGTGCTGAGCGTTGAGAAGTTCACCGAGCTGTTCGGCGAGCCGAAGCATGAGTTCACCGGCGTCAACTACGTCGCCTACTACACTGAGATCGTCAGGGAGGCGGGCGCGGAGTGCGAGGTCATCTTCGCCAACCACGTGACGGACATCCTGAAGTACACCGACTGCGTGCTGACCTGCGACATCCACAGCCGCGCGCGCAGCAAGAGGCTGCTCAAGGCGGCGGGCGCCAAGGCGGTCTACGGTCTCGACGAGATCCTGACCGCGCCGGTCAACGGCAGCGGCTGCAACGAGAAGTACGGCCTGCTCGGCTCCAACAAGTCCACCGAGGACATGGTCAAGCTGTTCCCGCGCGACTGCCAGGGCGTGGTCGAGGACGTGCAAAAGCGCATCTTCGACGCGACGGGCGCGAAGGTCGAGGTCATGGTCTACGGCGACGGCGCGTTCAAGGACCCGCAGGGCAAGATCTGGGAGCTGGCGGACCCCGTCACGTCCCCGGCGTACACCGACGGTCTGATCGGCACGCCGAACGAGCTGAAGCTCAAATATCTCGCGGACGACAAGTATAAGGAACTGTCCGGCGAGGCGCTGCGTGACGCCATCAGCGCGGACATCCGCGCCAAGCAGGGCTCTCTGGTCGGCAAGATGGCGACCGAGGGCACGACCCCGCGCCAGCTCACCGATCTGATCGCGTCGCTGTGCGACCTGACCAGCGGCAGCGGTGACAAGGGCACGCCCATCGTGCTCGTGCAGGGGTATTTCGACAACTACACCAACTGACACACCGCGCAGCCGGGAGAGAAGGTGACGCAGACATGGACAGGCCCCTTGCCGACGAGATACGCCCCCAGACCCTCGATGAGGTCGTCGGGCAGAAGCACCTGATCGGGCCGGGCGGCATGCTGCGCCGCCTGATCGAGTCGGGCACGAGCGCGAACATGATCTTTTACGGCCCGTCTGGCACGGGGAAGACCACCATCGCAAACATCATCGCCTCGCGCACGCACAAGACGCTGCACCGGCTCAACGCCACCACCGCCTCGCTTTCCGACGTCAAGGAGATCATCGCCGACGTCGGTACGCTGATGGCGCCGGGCGGTGTGCTGCTCTACCTCGACGAGATCCAGTATTTCAACAAAAAGCAGCAGCAGAGCCTGCTGGAGTTCATGGAAAACGGCTCCATCACGCTCATCGCCTCCACGACCGAGAATCCGTATTTCTACGTCTACGGCGCGCTGCTCTCGCGCTCGACCGTGTTCGAGTTCAAGTCCGTCACGCCGGAGGAGACGCTTCCCGCCGTGCTGCGCGCGCTGGACATCCTCCGCTCGCGCGGCGAGCTGCCGCTTTCGTGGGAGGACGGCGTACCGGAGCAGATCGCGCTCAGCAGCGGAGGCGACGTGCGCAAGTCCATCAACGCCTGCGAGCTGCTCTACGCTTCGGCGGCGGTCAAAGACGGCGCTCTGTACCTGACGAAGGAGGACGCTGCGCAGCTCGCACAGAAAAGCGCCATGCGCTACGACCGCGGCGGCGACGCCATGTACGACTGCGCCAGCGCGCTGATGAAGTCGCTGCGCGGCAGCGACCCCGACGCGGCGCTGCACTATCTGGCGCGGTTTCTGGAGGCGGGCGACCTCATCACGCCCGCGCGGCGCCTGCTGTGCTCCGCGAGCGAGGACGTCGGGCTCGCGTATCCGCAGGCGATCGCCATTGTGAAGGCCTGCGTCGACACCGCGATGCAGCTCGGCCTGCCCGAGGCGCAGCTTCCGCTGGCGGAGGCGGCGATCCTGCTCGCCACCGCGCCCAAGTCCAACAGTGTGGTTGCGGCGATCGGCGCGGCGAGAGCGGACGTGCGCGCGGGGCGGACGGGCGACGTGCCGCGCCAGCTCCAGAACGTCCACGCGGACACGACCGGTATGGACAACCGCCAGAACTACAAGTACCCGCACAATTACCCGAACCACTGGGTGAAGCAGCAGTATCTGCCCGACGCGATCAAGGACGCGGTCTATTATCGCTGCGGCGACAACAAGACGGAGCAGGCTGCGGCGCAGTACTGGGAGAAGATCAAGCATGCCGATGGAACTTAATGTGGGCGGCCGCGTCGAGATGAAGAAGCCGCACCCCTGCGGCGGCCGCGTCTGGACGGTGACGCGCGTCGGCATGGATGTGAAGCTCCGATGCGGCGGCTGCGGGCGCGAGATCGAACTGCCCCGCGCCAAGGCGGAGAAGGGCATCAAACGAATCCTGAAGGAGGAGGAAGCATGAACAAAAAGACCCGCATCGTGGCGATCATTCTGGTCGCGGTGATGGTGCTGTCGTTTTTGACGAGCATGATCCTGCCGTACATCTGAATCAAGATCGGAAATTGAAGGCGTTCCGCTTGCGCGGGACGCCTTTTTCGCGTTCTTTCGCGCCGCCGCGGTGCTATACTGCGCGCGGGGTGAACAAGCATGGTCGTCTATTGGGATCTGGTCGCGGCGTGGAACTTCGCGCTCGATTACATATTGCTGCTCTGTACCGCGCGGCTCGCCGGGCGCGGCTTTCGGCGCAGACGGCTCGCGTTCGGCGCGGCGCTGGGCGCGGCGTTTGCCGTCGCGGCGCTGGCGGAGCCGCGCGTCGCGGCGCTGCTCCTGCCCGCGATGGCGCTGATGTGCCTGATCGCGTTCGGACGCGGGCGCCGCCTCCGGCTGACGCTGCTGTTCCTGCTGCTCGCCTGCGCGCTCGGCGGGGGCGTCCTGCTGCTCGGAGCCTTCGGCGGCATGGAACGGCTCGGACGCGCGATGGTGTACGCCGAACTGCCGTGGGGCGTGTTTTTTACCGCGGCGGGGCTGGCGTGGCTGCTGCTGAGCGTCGTCTTCCGCGGCGGAGCGCGGCACGGCGGCGACGACCTCGTCCGCGCCCATGTCGAGTACTGTGGCAGAGCGGTGGACGCGACGCTGCTGCGCGACACGGGCAACACGCTGACCGACCCGCTGACCGGCGAGGGCGTGCCTGTGATCGAGGCGGCGGTGCTGGAACCGCTGCGCTACATGGCGCCGACGGCGCTGCGCGTGTGCACCGTGCGCGGCGGCGGGACGCTCCGCGCGTTCCGCTGCGACCGCCTGACCGTGGATGGACGCGCGCTCGGCGCGCGCCTGATCGCCGTCTCGCCGGAGGGCTTCGGCGGGCGGTTCCAGGGCCTGTGGTTTGATGAAACGGGGAAGGAGGCGGAAGACCGTGCTTTGGAAACAACTGCTGTGTGAGGCGTGGGAGCGGTTCTGCGGCTGGTTCGCGCACCACGGGCTCTGCCCGTGGGAGGACGTCCACTACATCGGCGGGAGCGACACGCTGCCCCCGCCGCTGACGCGCGAGGCGGAGGCCGCGGCGCTCGACCTGCTGGAAGCGGGGGACGAGGACGTGAAGCGCACGCTCATCGAGCACAACCTGCGCCTCGTCGCCTTCATCGCGCGGCGCTTTGAGAACACGGGCGTCGGCATCGAGGATCTGATCTCCATCGGTACGATCGGCCTCATCAAGGGCATCAACACCTTCCGCGGCGACAAGAACATCAAGCTCGCGACCTACGCCTCGCGCTGCATCGAGAACGAGATCCTGATGCACCTGCGCAAGATCGCCAACCAGAAATCGGAGGTCAGCATCGACGAGCCGCTGGGCGCGGACTGGGACGGGAACGAGCTGCTGCTCTCCGACGTGCTGGGCACGGAGGAGGACGTGGTGATGAAGCCCATCGAGGAGGACGTGGACCGGACGATGCTGCGCGAGGCGGTGGACACGCTGCCCGCGCGCGAGAAGCGCATCATCACGCTCCGCTTCGGTCTGGACGGCCGCGAGGAGCGCACGCAGAAGGAGGTCGCCGACCTCATGGGCATTTCCCAGAGCTACATTTCGCGGCTGGAGAAGCGCATCATCGCGCGTCTCAAAAAAGAAATCCTCCGTATGAGTTGACAAACCGCGCTCCATCGTGTAAACTACGTCCGTCAAACGCGAAGATGGGGAGCAGTACGCGCGGCTCAAAGCGAAGAGAGGGAACGGACGGTGCAAGTTCCCGTGAGAGCACGCCGAAGTCGCCCCGGAGCAGCCTTGCCGAACAGGGAGTAGGCAGGACGGGGGCGCCCGTTACAGCGCGCGAGAGCGCCCGCTTTTCGCGGGAACTCGGGTGGTAACACGGACAGATCGTTCGCCCCGGGCCGACGGCCCGGGGCGTTTTTTTGGTGCGCCCGGCATGGGCGACAACTTGGTGGTGAAAGTCCACTACGGACTCGGTAGCAGGAACCGTTAGCCGAAGGCAAGGGTGT
>JBGVBS010000028.1:0-39447 GCA_045225715.1 Oscillospiraceae bacterium | reverse complement strand
TATTTGTCAAGCCTTTTTTAAAAAAAACCCTCCCGTCACTAAAAAAATGTGACGAGAGGGCTTCGCTATATTATCTTTCTGACATTGCGTTCATCCGGCGGTGTTTTTTCATCGGCTGGCGGGGTCCAGCGTCCCCGCCGCGGTGTATAAGAGCGCGTTGCAGATTGCGGCGGCGACGTTGCTGCCGCCCTTGCGCCCCATGGCGAGGATGGCGGGCACGCCATATCGTTCGCAGACGTCGAGCGCGCGTTCCTTGCTCTCGACCACGTTGACGAAGCCTACGGGCACGCCGACGACCAGCGCGGGGCGCGCGCCCGCCTCAATGCGCTCCGCGAGCGTCAGCAGCGCCGTCGGCGCGTTGCCGAGGGCAAAGACGGCGTTGGGGTGCTCCGAAAGCGCCCGCTCCATCGACACGATTGCCCGCGTCACGCCGCGCGTCTTCGCCTCCGCCGCGACCGCCTCGTCCGCCATGTAGCAGACGGTCTCGCAGCCGAGCTTTTGCAGCGCCGCGCGGTTCACGCCCGCGCGCGCCATGTTCGTGTCCGTGACGATGACGCCGCCGCGAAGCGCCGCCGCGCCGCGTTCGACGGCGTTCTCCGTAAAGCGCAGCGCAAGCGCGTAGTCGAAGTCCGCCGTGGTGTGGATGACGCGCCGCGTCACCGCCGCGGTCTCCGGCGGCAGAACGATGCCACGCGCCGCCAGCTCGCGGTCGATGATCGCCATGCTCTCCCGCTCGATGTCGGCGGGCCTTGTAAACTCCGTCATGCTCCCTCCAAAACGCGATAGACTGCGTCCATATCCAGCGCCGCTCTCACACCGTCGGCAAGCAGATCGTACTGCCGCTCGCGGTAGGCGCGGCGATCCTCCGCAGGGGCGGCGGAGCCGTCGATCCCCCTGCGAGCGCACAGCCACGCCGCCAGCGCGTCCGTGACCTCCCCGCTGTCGAACAGGCCGTGGAGATAGGTGCCGCAGACGTTCCCGCTGACGCAGCCGTCGTCCGCGCCGCCGTCCAGCCGGCAGAACGCCGCGCCGCGCGTCTCGGTCTCGCCCATGTGGATCTCGTAGCCGTCGACTGCCGCGCCCTGCAGCGCGCCGCCCGTGATCGTCGCACGAACACGCCTGAGCGTCTTTTGCGGCGCAAATGCCGTCACGCAGGGCAGCAGCCCCATGCCGCGCAGAACCGGCAGCTCGCCCTCGATCCCGTCCGGGTCGCGCAGCTCCTCGCCGAGCATCTGATAGCCGCCGCACACGCCCAGCACCGGCGTATCGCGCGACGCGAGGCGCGCTATCGCCGCCTCCAGCCCGCTTTCGCGCAGCCACAGGAGATCCGCCATCGTGCTCTTCGTGCCGGGCAGGATGACCATATCCGGCTCGCCCAGCTCCCCCGCGCGCCCGACGTAGCGCACGCCGAGCAGCGGGTGCGCCTCCAGCGGCGCGAAGTCGGTGAAGTTCGAGATGTGCGGCAGGCGGACGACGGCAATGTCGATGGGCTTGTCCGTCCGCTTCGCCGCGAGGCGCGGGGAAAGCGAATCCTCGTCGTCGAGATCGACGCGCAGGTACGGCACGACGCCGAGCACGGGGACGCCCGTCATGCCCTCGATCTGCCGCAGTCCCGGCGTCAGCAGGCTGACGTCGCCGCGGAACTTGTTGACGATGAAACCGCGCAGACGCCTCCGCTCCGCGTCGGTCAGCAGCGCCGCCGTGCCGTAGAGCTGGGCGAACACGCCGCCGCGGTCGATGTCTCCCGCCAGCAGCACCGGCGCGTCCACCAGCTCGGCAAGCCCCATGTTCACGATGTCGTTCTCGCGCAGGTTGATTTCGGCGGGGCTGCCCGCGCCCTCGATGACGATGGCGTCATACTCGTCCGCGAGGCTGTTGAACGCCGCGAGGACGTCGGGGATCAGCTCTTTCTTGTACGTGAAATACTCCGCCGCCGTCATGTGTCCCCGCGCGACGCCGTTGACGACGACCTGCGAGCCGACGTCGCTCGACGGCTTGAGCAGGATCGGGTTCATGCGAACATCCGGCTCGATCCCCGCCGCCTCCGCCTGCGCGATCTGGGCGCGGCCCATTTCGAGTCCGTCGCGGGTGACGCCGCTGTTGAGCGCCATGTTCTGGCTCTTGAACGGCGCGACGCGGTACCCGTCCTGCCTCAGAATGCGGCACAGCGCCGCGCACAGCAGGCTTTTGCCCGCGCCGGACATCGTGCCCTGTATCATGATGCGCTTCGCGCTCACGACAACACCTCCCCGATGGCTTCGACCAGCCGAAGATTGTCCTCATGCGTCCGCACGGCGGCGCGGTACCAGGTTTCGTCCAGCCCGGCGAAGTCGCCGCAATTGCGAAGGAGGATCCCCCGCTCACGCAGCGGCTTGTCCAGCGGCGTGCCGCTGCGAAACAGCAGGAAATTCGCCTCCCCCGGCACAACGCGAAGCCCCAGCGCGGACAGCGCGTCACAGAACCACGAGCGCTCCGTCCGCGTGATCGCGCGCGCGCGCTCCGCGTAGTCCGTCTCTTCGAGCGCCGCCAGCCCCGCAGTCTGCGCGAGGCTGCTGACCGCCCACGGCGGCCCCGCGCGGCGCATGGCGCGCAGGAACGCTTCATCCGAGCAGAGCGCGTATCCCAGCCTCGCCCCCGCGAGGGCATAGAGCTTCGTGAAGGCGTCGAGCACCACAAGGTTCGGATATTGCGCCAGCTCCCGCCGCATCGTGTATGTCTCCGGCGCGTCGAGGAAGCCCAAAAAGCACTCGTCCACGACCACCCGGACGCCCGTCGCCGCGATCTTGCGCAGCATCGACGGGTCAACCGTCACGCCGCTCGGATTGTTTGGTTGACATAAGAATATAATATCAATGTTATCGTCTATCTCTCGCAGCACGCCCGCGTCCAGGCGGAAGTCCGCGTCCAGCGGGTATCGCGCGATCTCGCAGCCGATCATCTCAAGCGCCGCCTCATACTCGCCGAAGCAGGGCGCGGTGACGAGCGCGCGGCGCGGCATCGCCGCAAGCGCCGCGCGGTAGATGAGGTCGCTCGCGCCCGCGCCGCAGAGAATCTGATCTGCCGTTACGCCCTCCCGCGCCGCAAGCGCCGCGCGCAGCGCCGCACAGTCGGGATCGGGATAGCGGTCGCAGTCCCCCGCCGCCGCGGCAATCGCCGCGCGGACGCCCTCAGGCACGCCCAGCGGGCTGACGCTGGCGGAGAAGTCCAGCGGCGCAAAGCCGTATTCACGTTCAAAGGCGGCGCAGTCGCCGCCGTGCCGTCGTTCCATCACAAGCCTCTCACCAAAAGAAATCGCACCGCCGCGCAGGCGGCGCAGAGCAGGACGCCTGCCGCGTACATCACGCGGTTTGCCGTCAGAATATCCTCCGGCGCGGTCGGGCGCTTCGCGTCGCCGAGCGCCGCCTTTTCGTGCCGTTCGCCGAAGTACCAAGCGTCGCCGCCGAGCTGTACGCCCAGCGCGCCCGCCATCGCCGCCTCGCACTGCCCCGCGTTGGGGCTGAGGTGCTTGTTTGCGTCCCGCCGCCAGACGCGCCGCGCGCTCCGCGCGTCCTGCCCCGTCAGCGACGCCGCCGAGATCAGGAACAACGCCGCGATGCGGGAGGGCAGATAGTTCGCGGCGTCGTCCAGCTTCGCGGGAACGCGCCCGAAATACAGGTATCGTTCGTTCGTATAGCCCACCATGCTGTCCATGGTGTTGATCGCCTTGTACGCCAGCGCCAGCGGCGCGCCGCCGAGGAACATACACAGCATCGGCGCGGCGACGCCGTCAGAAAAGTTCTCCGCCACGGTCTCCACCGCCGCCTTGGCGACGCCCTCGGCGTCGAGCCGCGCCGTGTCGCGCCCGACGATCCGCGCCACCGCCGCGCGGGCGGCGGGCAAGCCGCCCGTCTTCAACGCCTCATACACGCGGCGGCTCTCCTCCGCCAGCCCCTTTGCCGCCAAAGCCTGCGCGCACCAGAAGGTCTGCGCCGCCAGTTCCAGCCCCCAATGGACACGCCGCGCCAGCAGGCAGACGACCAGCGCGACGGCGAACGTCAGCGCCGGAAGCGACAGCGCGAGCAGCGCCCCGCCCCACAGCTCGCCGCGCGGCGTTTTGGGCAGCAGGGCGCGGACGCGGCGTTCGAACCACGCAATATACCGCCCCATGAACACCACAGGGTGCGGCAGCCAAGCGGGATCGCCGAAGAGCAGGTCGAGAAGAGCGCCGCCGAGCGCCGCGCAGAGGATCAGCATGGCGTCCCCTCCCGCACACAGCTCAGCCGCCCCGTCAGCCGCAGTCTGCGCTGCTTGTTCCACAGCGGCGCGGCGTAGCGCAGTTCATAGCCGCCGCCGTTGCCGCTCGTCCAGTCGAAGTAATCGCGCTCCGGCAGGGCGCGGCGCTCCATGACCGCGCGGAGCGTCCCGCCGTGGGCGACGATGACGAGCCTGTCTTCCCCGCGCGCGGCGCATTCCGCAAGCAGGGCGTCGAACGCGCGGCAGGTGCGCTCGCAGAACGACGCGCGGCTCTCCCCGTTGGGGCACTGAGCCGTGCAGTCGCCGTCCACCCACGCGCGGTACGCGGGATCGTCCGCCATCTCGTCGGCAGTGCGCCCGTCGAAGTCGCCGAAGTCCATCTCGGCGAAGTCGGGCACGACGATCTGCCGTGCCGTCGGGAAGACGATGCGCGCCGTCTGCTGCGAGCGCCGCAGAGGCGAGACGTAGACGGTCTCCGGCTCATACGCCGCGCGGAACAGCTCCGCCGCGCCCGCCGGGGACAGCGGGATATCGAGCTGCCCCTGATAGCGGCGCTCGTCGTTGTATTGTGTGCGCCCGTGGCGCAGGAGCCAGATCGTCATGGCAGCCGTCCTTTCAGCACCGTCGGTATCCCGCAGAAGACACGCACGACCGTCTCCGCCCGCTCCGCGAGCAGGCAGGTCAAACGCCCCGCGCGCTCCCGCGCCTCGCGCTCCTCCCGCTCCGCCGGCACGACGCCGCCTCCGACCTCGGAGGCGATGACGACCGCGTTTGCCGCCAGCTCGTCCGCCAGCGTTTCGAGGTCCGCGCGCCAGCGCGCCAGCTCCTGCGCGTCGCAGACGGGCGCGTCGCAGCCGAGCACGTCCCGCGCGAACGCGCGTTTCCCGCTCCACAGCGGGCCGAAAATGAAAATCATAGCAGCTTCTCCCCATATGGCGTCAGCACCGTCGCCGCAAGCATCCAGAACTCCGTCTTCACAAGGAACCAGCCAGCGAGGTCGCCGTTGGTTCCGCCGAACTCGCGCTTCGCGGCGCCGACATAGCGCCATGCGACCGCGGCCGCGGCGAGCGCCGCCAAAGCGCCGCCGCTGACGCACAGTCCCGCGGCGCAGGCGGCGCAGAGCAGCGCCAGTACCACACGCACGCGCCGCTTGTCCGCGGCGTCGGCAAAGGTCTTCGCCATGCTCGACCCCTCCATGACCGGCAGGATCGTCAGCAGCAGACCCGACAGCGCGCGGGAGAGCGCGAAGCCAAGCCCCGCGCAGCGCAGCGCCGCCATCGTCGGCTCGAAGGCGCAGCAGAGGGCGAAGTACGCAATGAAGTACACGCACAGGCGGATCACCGCGAACGCGCCGATGTGCGGATCGTGCAGGATCGAGCGCTTCCGCTCCGGCGGGGCGTGGCTCGCGCGCGCGTCGGAGACGTCGGCGTAGCCGTCGAGGTGGATGCCGCCGGTGATGAGCGCCGGCAGAACGCACAGCAGCGCCCCGCGCAGGATCGGCGGCAGCGAGAGCAAACCGCACAGGGCGCAGGCACCCCACCACGCAAGAGCGATCGCCGCGCCCACCAGCGGAAAGGCGGCGAGCGCGCAGCGCATATTCTTTTCGTTCCAGTCAAACCGCGGCGTCGGCAGCGCCGAGTACATGCCGAACGCCACCGCCACAGTCTCCAAAATCCACATCAGGCTTCTCCCTTGTGATACACCGGTATCCCGCCGCACACCTCGCAGACCGCGTCCGCGTCCCGCGCGAGCGTCCGGTGGAGGTATGCCAGCAGGCTCATCCAGCGCGCCGTGTCCCCCGCGTAGTCCATGCCGCCGCAGAACACCTCGTTCGACACGATCACGAGGTCGCGGCTTTGCCGGCGCAGGTGCGCGACGCCGCGCAGGATCGCGTCCGCCGCGTTCTCTCCCGCGCCGCGCGGCGAAAACAGCTCGTTCGCGGCGAGGTTGCCCAGGTCTTCGAGCAGCACGGCGGCGTCCGGCGGGACGTCGGCGTGTTCCAGATCCACGCTGCGCTCCACCGTGACGAAGCCCTTGTCCGCGCGCAGCCTGCGGTGCCGCGCGATGCGCTCCGCCGCCTCCGCGCCGAACGGCTCCATCGTGGCGAGGTAGACGCGCGCTGCCGCGCTTGACCGCAGGATCAGCCGCTCCGCGAAGGCGCTCTTGCCGCTCGCCGCGCCGCCGATCACCAGCGTCAGCATTGGGGCGTGTACGGCGCGATGCCGCCCTCCGCGAAGGTGTAAGCCTCGTGATAGACCGCGAGCGCCATGTCGAGCAGCGGCATCGCCGCCACCGCGCCCGTGCCTTCGCCGAGGCGCATTTCCGCCGTGATGAGCGGCTTCTTGCCGAGCGCGTCCAGTATCATCGCCCCCGCGGGCTCGGCGGAGACATGGCTCGCGAGCATCGCGCCCGCCGCAGCGGGACAGAGGCGGTACGCGCACAGCGCCGCGACCGCCGAGGGAAACCCGTCGATCAGCACCGGCACGCGGTACAGCGCTCCGCCGAGGAACACGCCGCACAGTCCCGCGAGGTCGAAGCCGCCGAGCTTCGCGAGCGCGTCCAGCGCGTCCGAGGGGTCCGGCAGATTGACTTCGATCGCGCGGCGAACGGCCTCGATCTTCCGTGCCAGCGCCGCGTCGGAAAGCCCCGCGCCGCGGCCCGTCACGTCCTCGGCAGGCCGGTCCAGCAGGACGCTGGCGAGCGCGGAGGCGGTGGTCGTATTGCCGATGCCCATCTCGCCCGCGGCGATCAGACGCGTCCCGCGCGCCGCCTCGCCGCGCGCCAGATCGACGCCGGTCAGTATCGCCCGCTCCGCCGCCTCGCGCGTCATGGCGGGGCCGCAGGTGACGTCCGCCGTGCCGTTGCCGACGCGACGGTCGAGCACGCCGTCAAAGCCCGCAAAGTCCTTCATGCCCACATCCACCGGCACGACGCGGCAATGCGCCAACGCCGCCATGCGGTTGACGGAGCTGCGCCCCAGCGCGAGCTGACGCGCGACGGCGGCGGTGACGGAGCTGTCCGTCTGCGTCACGCCCCGCGCGACCACGCCGTTGTCGGCGCAGAGGATCAGCGCCGCCCTTTGGGAAATGTCCACGTCCGCGCTGCCGGTCAGCGCCGCGATATCCTCGACGGCGGTTTCCAGCAGGCCGAGCGCGCCGAGCGGCTTGGCGCGGCTGTTCCAGCGCTCCCGCGCCTTCTGCCGCGCCGTCTCGTCCGGGTGCGCGATATTGCTTATCACTTCATGCAGATCCATGTGCTTCTCCGTATCGTCGCGCGGCGGCGGCAAAGCGCTCCGCCGGCGCGGGATCCCCCGCGAAGTAGAGGTGCGGGAACGCGGCGTAGAGCGTGTCGCTCACAAAGCCGCAGCGCCAGCGGCGCGCGCCCTTCTCGACGCCGAGGCCGTCGCCGCAGTCGGTCGTGTCCCAGTGGTGGAACTCGTGGGCGGGGACACGCTCGCCTGCGCGGAAGAGCAGGCTGTCCGTCTCCGCGCAGAGCGTCTCATAACCGAAGCGCACGAGCCGTCCCGCGTCGGCGGCGCGGCCGGGCAAAACGCCCGCCATCGGGTACTCGTCCCCCGCCGCGTCGCGCAGCGCCGCGCCGAGGTAGAGGAAGCCGCCGCACTCCGCCACCGTGGGCATGCCGCCCAGAACGGCGTGTTTGACGGACTCCCGCATCGTCACGTTCTCCGACAGCGCCCGCGCGTGCAGCTCGGGATAGCCGCCGGGGAGGTACAGGCCTCCGATATGCTCCGGCAGCGCCGCGTCGCGCAGAGGGCTGAAAAAAACGATCTCCGCGCCGCTTTCGCGCAGCGTGTCCAGCGTCTCGTCATAGACGAACGCGAACGCCTCGTCCCGCGCTATGGCGATACGGACGCCCGCCTCCGTCCGCCGCGGCTCCGCGTGGCAAACGGGCGCAGGCGCGTCGCAGAGGGCGGTCAGGCGTTCCCAGTCCAGCGTCTCGTCCAGCGCGTCCGCCAGCGCGTCGACGCGCGCGCTCACGTCCGCGATCTCCGACGCGGCGTACAGTCCCAGATGGCGGCTCTCAAACTCTGCCGCCCTGATGCGCGGCAGGCAGCCCAGCACGGGAACGCCGCTTTCGCGTTCGATGGCCGGCGCGAGCGTGCGGTACAAAACGGTCGAACACTCGTTCAGGATGACGCCGACGATATGGCTGTCGGCGCGGAACGCACGCAGACCCCGGATCTCCGCCGAAAGCGTCAGGCTCGCGCCCTTCGCGGGCACGGCGAGGATCGTCGGCAGGTTCAGCGTGTCGGCGACGTGCCACGCGCTTGCGCGGTCGGACGTGCCGCCCAGCCCGTCGTAATAGCCCATCACGCCCTCGACGACCGCCGCGCCATGCCGGGCGCACCCGTGCGCGTAAATGGCGCGGACACGCGCTTCGTCCGCGAGGAACAGGTCGAGATTGTGGCTTTCCGCGCCCAGCACCGCGCGGTGGAAGGTGGGATCGAGATAGTCCGGCCCGCACTTGAACGCGCAGGGATCGAGCCCGCGCCGACGCAGCAGCCGCAGCAGGGCGCAGCTCACCGCCGTCTTGCCGCTGCCGGAGCGCGGCGCGGCGATCATCATTTGGATCATACGCGCTCCCTCCGCCGCGCCGTGAGGACGAAGATCGGATTGTTCGCCGTGAGCAGGTGCAGCGTCCCCGCCGCCCTTGCCCGCGAGACGGCGATCTGCGCGATCTCCGCGTCCAGATCAAATTCTTTGCAAACGTCCAGCGCCGACGCCAGCGTTTCGAGCGCGATGGCGGTCAGGCACAGCCGCGCGTCGGGATTCGCCGCCATCGCCGCTGCGACGATGGCGCGGAGCTTGCCCCCGCTGCCGCCGATGAACACCGCGTCCGGCTTCGGCATATCCGCCAGCGCCTCCGGCGCGCTCCCGCGCACGACGCGCAGGTTCCACGCGCCGAAGCGGCGGCGGTTCGTCTCGATCAGCTCGCAGGCTTCGGCGTCGCGCTCGACGGCATAGACGCGCCCCGCGTCCGCCGCGAGCGCCAGCTCCACGGACACGCTGCCCGTGCCCGCGCCCACGTCCCAGACCGTGTCGCCGCGCCGCACGGCGAGCTTCGACACGACCGCCGCGCGCACCTCCTGCTTCGTCATCGGCACGTTCCCGCGCACGAAGGCGTCGTCAGGCAATCCGCCGCGCGGCACGTCACGCCGCTCCGCCGCCTCGACCAGCAGGACGGACAGCGGCGCGAACGTCCGCTCCGCCGCCTCCGCCGCCGTGGTTCCGGTGACGCGCTCGTTCTCATAGGTCAGGTTTTCCCCCACGCTCACGCGCAGAGCGCCCAGCCCCGCGTCCGTAAGCGCCGCGCAGAGCGACGCGGGCGTGTTCGTACCGCCGGTGAGGAAGAACGCGGGCCTGCCCGTCATGATCGCGGCGACGGGGTCGCAGTCCGTCCCGTGGGCGGAGACGAGCGTCCAGTCCTGCCACGCCCGCCCCAGCCGTGCCGCGAGCAGCTGCGCGCTCGACAGTCCCGGCAGCACGCGGCACGCGATCCCGCGCGCTTGCAGCCGCTCCGTCAGCGCCCTCGCGCCCGACCAAAAGCCCGTGTCGCCGGAAAACGCGACGCAGGCGGTTTGCGCGTCCTCCCGCTCCAGAAGCGTGAGGATCGCGTCGGTTCTGTATTCTGTATATAGTTTTTGCTTTTCACTCTTCGGCAGACGCTCCAGCACGCGCGCCGCGCCGATGACGATGTCCGCCTCCGCCAGCGTATCGCGCGCTTCCCGCGTCAGCGTCGCGTCCGTACCGCCGCCGACGCCGATCAGGGTCACTTGTTCAACCATGCCTCACACTCCCTCGCGATGGACTCAAAATCCCCGCCCGCGTCCTCCGGGCGGCGCAGGACGAGCAGACCCGCGCCCGTCGCGCGCGCCGCCTCCGCCTTCTCGGGAAAGCCGCCCGCCGCGCCGCCGTCCTTGGTGACGAGCCACGCGATATCGAACTGCCGGATCAGCGCCTCGTTCAGCGCCTGCGAAAACGGCCCCTGCATGGCGATGACGTTGCGGTGCGGGATGCCCGCCGCCTCACAGGCGGCGATGCCCTCGTGCGAGGGCAGGACGCGCGGATAGAGCCGGTTCGGATCAAGGACGGCGAACGCGCCCAGCTCCTTGGAGCCGGTGGTCAGCAGAACGTTCCCCGTTGTCTGTTGCAGATACGCCGCCGCCTCCGCCGCGCTGTTCGCGCAGATCGCGTCTCCCGCGGCGCTCTCACAGCGGAGCAGGCGCAGATACGGCGCGTTCGCCGCTTCGCAGGCGGCGCGGATGGTCTTTGTCGCCTCCGCCGCGTAGGGGTGCGTCGCGTCCACGCAGAGCGTTTCGCCGGAGAGCAGCGCCGCCATAGCGTCCGCGTCTTTGCGTCCGACCAGCACCCTGACGTTCGGATGCGTCCCCTGCTCCTCCGCGCCGTAGGGCGTGGCGACGCAGACCGTCACCGCCGCGCCCGCGTCCGCGAGCCGGCGCGACAGCTCCCTCCCCTCGGTCGTACCGCCGAAGATGACGACGCGCTTCATACGCGGTACCCCCGCGGCGTGACGAGGCAATCGCCGACCCGCTTCGTCGCGGGAGAACCGACGAATACCGTCGTGAACATATCGACCGCCGTCTCCCGCAGCTCCGCGAGCGTCAGGATCACGGCGCTTTCTCCCGCGCGGCCGATGTTCCGCGCGATCCCGCAGAGGGTGCCGCCGTCGAGCGTTTCGAGCAGGACGTCGCAGGCGCGGCGCAGGTGGTCCGCGCGTTTTTTCGAGGCGGGGTTGTAGAGCGCGATCGCAAAGCCGCCCTCCGCCGCGCAGCGCAGGCGCCGTTCGATGACCTCCCACGGCGTCAGCAGGTCGGAGAGCGATATGACGCAGAAATCGTGCCCCAGCGGCGCGCCGAGCAGCGCCGCGCCCGAGAGCGCGGCGGTGACGCCCGCGACGATCTCCACCTCGACGCCGCCACAGTCAGGCAGCAGCTCCAGCACCGGCGCCGCCATGCCGTAGACGCCTGCGTCCCCGCTGCACACCAGCGCGACGGTCCTGCCGCTTTGCGCCTGTTCAAGCGCGTAACGGCAGCGTTCGAGCTCCCGCGTCATGCCCGTGGCATAGGTCTCCTTCTCCGGGAACAGCGGCGCAATGAGCGCGACGTAGCCCGTGTAGCCGCAGATGAGGTCGGCGGCGGATAGCGCCGCCTTCGCCTCAAGCGTCAAATGGTTCTCCCTGCCGGAGCCGATACCGACTACGTACAACTTAGCCATCGTTCCATCTCCAATCCAGATACGCGTCGCTGCGCGAGAGCGCGAGAGTCACGCCCTCGCCCGCGTCCTTGGGAAGGAGCAGCGTCCCGCCCGCGCGAACCGCCGCGCGCTCGCAGACGTTGTCCACGCCCGTCACCTCGTTCACGAACGCCGAGGCGGTAAACTCCCCCGCGACGGCGTTCAGCTCCGCCGCCGCGTACGTTTGGAGCGTCCAGCCGTGGGCGGCGCAGAACGCGAGCAAACCAGCTTCGTCCTTCTTCAAATCAATGGTCGCCGCGCGGCGGATCGCCTGCGGAAGGATGTCGTTTGCGCGGCAGAACGCGGCAAACCTCTGCTTCAGGGTCTCCCGCGCCGTGCCGCGCCTGCAGCCGACGCCGAGCGTCAGACAGCGCGGGACGACGACCAGTCCCGCGTGGGGCCGGATGTCCACCCACACGTCCGGCTCGCCGCCGGTCAGCGTCACGCCCTCCGGCGTTTCGCCGTCGATCGGGAACGCCGATCGGACGGCGATGCGCTCCCCCGCCAGCAGCTTCGCGGAGACGGTCTTGATATGCTCCGCGCCGACGACGGCGCAGCCCTGCACGCGCGCCCACTCGTCCACGGCGAAGACGCCGCGTCCGTCCGTCGCCGTGGTGACGACCGCCGCCGCGCCGAGGACGCGGGCGCACTCCCGCGCCAGCGCGTTCGCGCCGCCGAGGTGTCCCGACAGAAGCGGGATGACGAAGCGCCCGCCCTCGTCCACGCAGAGTACGGCGGGGTCGCTCGTCTTGCTGACCAGGTGCGGCGCGACGGCGCGCACGGCGATGCCCGCCGCGCCGACGTAGATCAGCGCGCGGCAGTTGTCAAAGCGCTCCGCTGTCCAGTCCCGCAGGCTCACGCCGTCGCGGGCGCAGGACGCCTCCCCGCCCAGCGCGGCGCGGAGCGTTTCCGCGATCCCGCGCCCGCGCTCGGTGAAGGACAGGTAGGCGATGGTTCCGTCTCTCATGTCGTTCCCTTCCGATGGCCCGTCGTGAACGACGGGTCGTACAGTCTGCTCTTCTCATAGGGCGCGTCCAGAAAGCGCCCGACGAACACGACGGCGGTCTTCGTGATCCCTGCCGCCGCGCCGGATTCCGCCAGGGTGCCGACGGTGCAGCGGACGGTCTTCTCGTCCTCCCACGTCGCGCGATATACGATGGCGGCGGGCGTATCGGCGGCCGTGCCGCCCGCAAGCAGCTCCGCCTGCACCCCGTCCAGCAGCCCCGCAGAGAGGAAGATCGCCAGCGACGCCCCGTGCCGCGCAAGCTCGCGCAGCTTCTCGCCCTCCGGCACGCCCGTCCGCCCCGCGAGCCGCGTGACGATGAGGCTCTGGCTGACGCCGGGCAGCGTGAATTCCGCGCCCAGCGCCGCCGCCGCGCCGAACAGGCTCGACACGCCCGGCGTAACGTCGTATGCGATCCCCCGCTCCGTCAGCGCGTCGGTCTGCTCACGGATCGCGCCGTAGAGCGCGGGGTCGCCCGTGTGGAGGCGCACGGCGGTCTTGCCCGCCGCCTCCGCGTCGAACAGGACGGCGAGGACTTCATCCAGCGTCATGACCGCGCTGTTATAGACCTCACAGCCGTCCTTGCAGTTCTCCAAAAGCGCGGGATTGACGAGGCTGCCCGCGTAGATCACCACGTCCGCCCCGGCAAGCAGCCTTGCGCCGCGCAGCGTGATGAGGTCGGGAGCGCCCGGCCCCGCGCCGACGAAATGCACCACGTCAATCCCTCCATTCTCTCAAAAGCTCTTTTGCCGTCGCGGTCTCGCCGAGCAGGCCGTACACGTTGGAGAACACCGCCGCGCCGACGCGCAGCCCGTCCCCGGCGCGATGCTCCAGATGCCGCTGCATGGCGTCAAGCAGGCTGCGGAGCACCGGCTCACGCAGGCCGGTCTCGTCCAGGATCGCGATGCAGGCGTCTGTGGTCGCCGCGTCCATCAGGCGGCGGCAGACCGCCGCGTCCGCGCCGCAGAGCGCCGCGTGGGCGCAAAACAGCTCCGTGCGGCAGTCGGCGTACTTCGAATGCGTGTTCATCACGCCGCCCGCGAGCTTGACGAGCTTGCCGATGTGTCCGACGAGCAGCGTCTCGACAAAGCCCTGCGCCGCCGCGAGGTCGAGCGCGTCGCCGAGGAAGTTTGAATACCGCACCGTCGGAACGTTCAAAGCGTCATACCCGTTGGCTTTGAGGAAATCCAGCCCGTAGTTCCCCGGCGTGAGGATGACGCGGCGCGCGCCCTCGGCATACCGCTGGCGCAGCTCGGTCTCGATCGTATCCACGATGGCTTGCTCGCTCATCGGCTCGACGACGCCGGAGGTGCCGAGGATGGATACGCCGCCCTCGACGCCCAGCAGCGGATTGAAGGTCTTTTTGGCGAGCTCCGCGCCGCCGGGGACGGAAATGACGATCTCCAGCCCGCCAACGTAGTCCGCGGCGTCCATGACCGTTCCGACCGCCTCCGCGATCATGCGGCGCGGCACGGAGTTGATCGCCGCCGCGCCGATGGGCTGATCGAGTCCGGGCTTCGTCACGCGGCCGACGCCCTCCCCGCCGTCGATGGCGACGCCGGACGGCGTCTTTCGCACCGCGGCGCAGACCAGGCAGCCGTCCGTGGCGTCGGGGTCGTCGCCCGCGTCCTTGCGCACGGCGGCGGTCGCCGCGCCGCCGTCCGTTTTGCAATATTCGAGCGGCACCTCGACCGCAACGCCCTTGGGCGTGACGAGGCGCGCCGTCTCCGGCGCTTCGCCCGTCAGCAGCAGTCTTGCCGCCGCGCCCGCAGCCAGCGCCGCGCAGGTTCCCGTCGTATAGCCGCAGCGCAGCAGCTTCTGCCCGCTGCGGACGTAGCGCCCGCTCTGCGTCAGCGCGGCGATCTCGGGATAGCGCGTCAAAATCTTGTCATAGTTTTCCCGGCGGTGCGGGAAATCGCAGTCGATGCAGCTCTTATTGCCCTTGTCCGTGTAGTGATAGCTCCCGCCGCAGCGGTCGCCCAGCGCGTAGAGCGGGCAGTAGCAGAACAGGCAGTTGAACTCGGATTCCGGAACGCCCTTGTGGCAGGGAAAGCTCTCGCAGGCGCGGTTCTGGAAGAAGCGGCGGCTTCCCGCCGCGCCGAAGAACTCCTCATACGCGCCCTGCGGCAGGCCGTACAATTCGTCGATATACCCGCCGGAGAAGACCTCCTCCGGCGTGCCCGCGCGGTCGATGACGCCGTCCTTCACCGCGAGAACGGTATCGGACAGCCGCCGCGCCACGGCGAGGTCGTGGAGCGAGAGCACCACGGCGATGCCGCGCTCGCGCGAGAGCGCGCGCAGGAGCGTCAGCATCTCGAGCTCGTAGCGCACGTCGAGGTACGACGTCGGTTCGTCGAGCACCAGCACCTCCGGCTCTTGGCAGACCGCGCGGGCGAGCATCACCCGCTGGCGCTGTCCGTCGGAGAGCGCATCGAACCAGCGCTCCGCAAGCTCCGAGACGCGCAGGGTGTCCATCGTCTCCGCCACCACGGCGCGGTCGCGCTCCGTCAGCAGGCCGAGCGTTCCCGTGTAGGGGTAGCGCCCGAGGCTGACCACGTCGCGCACGGTCAAGCGGTCGGCGCGGACGCGGTCGGTCGTGAGGATGGACAGCCGCCGCGCGGCGTCGCGCGGGCTGACGTCGTCCATGGGCTTGCCGCCGAGGTATACCGTGCCCGCCATCGGCGCGAGCTGCCGCGTGATCGCTTTCAACACCGTCGATTTGCCCGCGCCGTTGGGACCGATAAGGGTCAGGATCTCGCCGGACTTCACCGTGAAGCTGATATCCTTTACAACTGTTTTTCCGTCGTAGCCCGCGGCGAGGGCGCGGGCGCTGAGCCGGACGTCGGTCATGCGCTCACCGCCCTTCTGCGGCTGAGCAGCATCCAGATCACGACGGGCGCGCCGAACACGGCGGTCACGGAGCCGATGGCAAGCTCCGTCGGCGCGAAGAGCGTCCGCGCCACAAGGTCGCAGCCGAGGCAGAACGCCGCGCCGCCGAGGAAGCAGGCGGGGATCATCAAAATCGGCTTCGCCGTTTTGAGCAGGCTCCGCATCAGGTGCGGCACCGCCACGCCGACGAACGAGATCGGCCCCGCGTAGGCGGTGACGCAGGCGGAGAGCACGCTGGAGAGCAGGATCAGCCGGGCGCGGAACGGCTTCAATGCCACGCCGAGGTTCTGCGCGTACGCCTCGCCGAGCTGGTAGGCGCTCATGGGCTTGGAGAGCAGAAAGCTCCACGCAAGCCCCGCGCCGACGATGACGGCGATGACGCGCAGGTTGTCCCAGCTGATGCCCGCGAAGCTGCCGAGCGACCAGGCGCGCAGGTTGACGATGTTCGCGTCGTCCGCGAAGGTGACGACGAGGTCGGTCACGGCGGAGCAGACATAGCCCACCATGACGCCGCAGACGACCAGCAGCGGCATTTGCCGCACCCTGCCGGAGATCAGCAGGATCACGCCCATGACGAGCAGCGAGCCGAGGAACGCCGCGCCGTACAGCCCCGCCGAGCCGAGCGTCACGCCGCGGCTCAGCAGATACACCATCGTCAGCGCGACGGTCAGCTTCGCGCCCGACGAGACGCCGAGCACGAACGGCCCCGCGATGGGGTTGGCGAAAAAGGTTTGCAGCAGGAAGCCGGACACCGCCAGCGCCCCGCCGAGCAGCGCCGCCGCCAGCATCCGCCGCAGGCGCAGGTCGGCGATCTTCGCCGCCACATCCGCGCTCACGCCGCGGATCGGCACGCTGCCGACGCCGAGGCTCGCCGCCGCCAGCGCGGCAAACAGCAGGGCGAGCAGCCCGAAGGACAGCGCATAGCGCGCGCGTTTCCTCATGGCTGCGCACCTCTCTTTCTCTCAGTTCAATTTGTGCAGATACGTCAGCTCCTCCGCCGCCGTGCCGCTGAGCACGGCGTGGAAGTCCGCGATCATGCCGCCGACGGCGCAGGTCTCCTGAAAGACGTTCTGCTCCGTCGCCCAGACGTTCCCCTCGCGCACGGCGCGGAAGTCCGCGAACAGCCCGTTCGCGGCGATCAGCGCGTCGAGGCTGTCCACCGGGTAGATCGTGCTGTTGTAGATCAGCACGTCCGCGTCCTTCGCGCCCGCGTAGAAGGCCTCGAGCTGCATGTTCATCGTGGAGAGCGCGTTGTCATCCGTCTCCATTTCCGCGGGCACGTAAGCGCCGCCCGCCAGCTCGATCATTTTGGCGAGGTAATCCCCCGGGCGGCGCACGTTGACGTAGCCCACGGGATTCCAGTAGAAGAACGCGGCGGTCTTCCCCGTCGGCGCGGCGTTCAGGATATTGCCCAGCGCCGCGACCTCGCGCTCGAAGAACGCCTCCGCCTCGGCTTCCCTGCCGATGAGCAGGGCGTAAAGCTTGATCCACTCCATGCGTCCGAGCGGATGCGCCTCATAGCTCGACCGCTCGACGAGCGTCGGGATGCCCAGCGCCTCCAGCTGCTCCCGCGTGGCGGGACTGTGGAGGATCATCGTGTTTTCCAGCGCCAGCGAACAGCCCTCGGCAAGCAGCAGCTCGTAGTCCGGCGCACGGTACTTGCCGACGTAGAGCATCTCCTCCGCGTCCAGCGCGGAGACAGCCTCCGGCAGGCTCCAGTCCGACGCCGCCGTGCTCGTGAAGCGCACGGCGGAGAGCGCGTCCAGGCGCACGAAGGGGTCCATCGCGCCCGACGAGGCGAGGTAGATGCGCTCGAGCGGCGTATGCAGCACGGTCGCGTTCGGGATCTCCGGCGCCTCCGCGCCCTCCGGGACGAGCAGACAGCGCTCCTGCCCCGCTATGGTCACGAGCGAAACGCCGCCGTCGTAATAGTCCACGGTGAACTGCTCGGCGTATTGCAGCTCCATGCTGCCGATGGGCTGCGGATCGCTGCGCGGCGTCTCCCGCACGGCGCAGCCGGTCAGAGCCAGCAGCGCGCAGAGCAGGAGCGCGAACACGCGCGCCCTCATGACGCCGCGATCCGCGCGGAATCGAAGGAAAGCGTGTAGCCGATCTCGTGCGGCTGGCTCATCGCCGTCGTGTCCGCGACGACGGCAAGCGGGCGGTCAAACGCCGCGACGGGGATCTCGAACACGGAATGCCCGTCCTCGATCGCCGCGTCATAGCGTGCGCCGTCCACGAGCATATAGTCGTAGTTCGCGCTGCTCCACACGATCCGCGCCGTCGCAGCGCCGTCCGCGACGGTCAGCGCCGCGGGAGACTGCACGCTCGCCCTGCCGCTGCCGCCGGAGAGCGTCACCTCCACGAAATAGGCGCCGTCGGCAAGCCCGAGGCTCTCCGCCGTCGTCACGCTGCGAAACGCCGTCAGCGGCAGCGAGTCGGAGCGGAAGACCAGCGTGCGGTCGTACCACAGCTCCTTCTTGACGCTCCACGCCGCGCACTGCACCGGCGCGTCCAGCGCGTCGACGGCAAAGACGAAGCGGCGCTCCGTCGGCGTGAGGTAGCGCGTTTCGTCCGAGGCGGCGGCTTCCTCCGCCGTGCCGGGGAACAGGTAGCCGTAGGCGTCGCTGCCCATGGTCAGCTCGACGGTCATGGCGCCGTCCGCCACGGTCAGCTCACAGCGCTCGATCTTGAACATGGACGAGCTGCAATCCACCGCGATCTCATAGCTTCCCTCCGCCAGTTTGGAGGCGGGAACGGGGACCATGCTCTCGTCCACCACGTCCTCCACCGTCGTCATCTGCGACGCGTCCGCGACGGCGGAGGTATCGGGCGCGGCGGGCTCCGCAGGCGCGGTCTGCTCCTTCTGCGGCTCCGGCGTGGCTGCCGGAGCGGGCGCCGTCTGCGCCGCGCAGCCGCTCAGCAGGCACAGCGCGAGCAGGAATACGGTCAGTAGCTTCTTCATATTCACTTCAGCGAGTCGATGGCTTTCTGCGCGTGATCGACGTAGAGGTTCTGGATCGCCTCGATGCCGCCGAGGCCCTCGACGACGCACTCGACCTCATAGCCCGCGCCCTCGAAGATCGTCTTCCAAGAATCCTCCTCGTCGCCCGCCATGTCGTTGTTGGCGTGGTCGCCTGCGACGACCATCAGCGGGCGCAGCACGACGCGCTTGTAATCGCCCATCTGCACCGCGCCGAGCACATCCTCCACGGAGGGGTACGCCTCGACCGTGCCGATGAAGTAGTTCTGGCAGCCCTTGTTGTCCAGCGTCTCCTGCATCCGCTCATAGATGCTGTTGGACTCCGCCTCGGTGCCGTGGCCCATGAACACGATGGCGGTCTCGCCGTCGTCATAGCGCTCCGTCGCGGCGACGACGGCGTCCGCCACCGCCTCGAAGTCCGCGTCAAGCGTCAGCAGCGGCGCGCCGATGGCAACGCGCTCGAAGGCGTCGGCGTAGGACGCCAGCTCGTCCGCGAGGTCATTGTACTCAAAGCCGTCCATCAGGTGCGTCGGCTGAACGACGAGCGTCTTGACGCCGTTGGCGATCGCGCGCTCCAGCGCCTCTTCCACGTTGTCGATGATCTCCCCGTCGCGGGACTTGACGTGGTCGATGATGATCTGGCTCGTGAAGGCGCGGCGGACGCTCCAGTCGGGGAACGCCTTTTCCAGCGCCGCCTCGACCGCGCCGATGGTCTCGCGGCGGCTGTCGTTGTAGCTGGTGCCGAAGCTGACGACCAGCAGCTCGTTCTCGCCGATGCCGTCCTCGTTGCGCGGGGCGTCCAGCGTCGCGTCGCCCGTGGTGTAGTCCTCTTCCTCGTCCGCTTCTTCGGCGGGCGCGGTCTCTTCGGCGGGAGCGGCAGTCTCAGCCGGTGCGCTCTCTTCCTTTGTCTCTGCCGCGGGAGCGGCGGTCTCGGGCGCCTTGGTCCCGGTCTTGCCGCCGCAGGCGGTCAGCATAGCGCAGAGCATCGTCAGCGCCAGCGCGCAAATCAGCAGTTTTTTCATGTTCGTGATCTCCTTTTCGGAAAAAAATCCCACCCGCCTGCCGGCGAGCGGGAACACGCGCACAAGACCCAGCCGATCGCTCGGCTCAGCCTGAAGACGCGGTTTCCGGTTCCGGCGGAAGCGCGGACAGCCTTCGGGCATTCTGACTCATCCCTTGCGGGCATCACAGTGACCGACTCGCGGGGCTTTGCACCCCATTTCCCCTGCCGCGGCGCGGCGGAAGGCTGTCCCTATTGGGTTGTTGACACAACTTATAACACAAACCGACGCGAAAAGCAACCGGATTCCGGTTATTTCCGCGCCTCCAGATCCAGCAGGACGGCGTCGAACAGCGGCGCGAGCGCCGCGCGGATCGCGTCTCGTTCCTTCACGGCCCGGTCAAATTGCTCCGCGCGGAGCTGGATACGCGCCGCGCCGTGAAGGACGCGCACGCGGTAGTCCGAAAAACCGAGCGCCGCAAGCGCCGCCTCTGCGCGCTCCACCCTGCCCAGCAGCTCCGCCGTCAGCGGCGTGCCCGTCGGGACGCGCGTGGCGAGGCAGGCGTAGGCGGGCTTGTTCCAGACCGGCAGCCCCGCCTCGCGCGAGCGGCGGCGGATCTCGTCCTTCGTCAGGCCGCACTCGCGCAGGGGCGAGCGCACCCCCAGCTCGCGCAGCGCGCGCATCCCCGGACGGTCGTCCGCGTCATCGGAGGCGTTCGTCCCGTCCAGCAGCAGCGGATAGCCGTCCCGCGCCGCCGCCTGCGCCAGCAGGCGGAACAGCGCGCGCTTGCAGTGGTAGCAGCGCTCCGGCGGGTTGGCCGCCGCCTCCGGCACGCTCAGCACGTCGAATTCCAGCACGGTCAGCTCCGCGCCGAGCAGCGACGCGACACGGCGTGCGTCCTCCAGCTCGAAGGCGGGCTGGAAGGGCGTTTTGATGAAGTACGGGCGCACGTCCGCGCCGTTTTGCAGCGCGGCGCAGAGCAGGTAAGCGGAATCGACGCCGCCCGAAAAGCCCATCGCCGCCCTGGGATGCTCCCGAAAAAACTCCGTCAGCGTCATCATCGTTCCCGCCTCAACGCCTCGCACACCGCGTCGCTGCCGCGCAGGAGATCGAGGGCGTCGTCCGGCATCATCGTTCCCGTCTCTCGGTAGTAATCGCACCCCCAGGGGTATTCGGTGAAGTCGAAGCGAAAGCCGCCGTCCAGCTCCGCGACGGCGTCCAGAACCTTGACCGCCTCCCGCATGACCTCCGGCCCGACGCCGTCTCCGGCGATGACGGCGATCCGATATGTCTTCATGTCCAGCCCTCCCGCGCATTGTTCTTTTCCGCCATTATACATCCCGTGTTCTCCCGCCGCAACAGGAAATCGCGGCGGCGGAGCGCGGTCAAAAACGGTATTGACAGCGCCATGGCGATATGGTAAACTTCCGTATCATCAAGCTAAAGTGAGGAAACACGATGATCCGCACGTTCCAGAGCAATCGATTTGCTGTAGTTGTCGCTGTACCGGTAGCGGTTGACGCGACAGCTCAAAAAGTCATGCTCTGAGGCGGAAACGGCCGGCGCAATACAGCCGGTCGGCCATGGGACAGGAGCAAACGCCGTATGACTTTTTGAGCCATACGGCGTTTTTTATGCGATTTTTCCGTTGAAACAAGGAAAGGACAATACCAATGAAAATGACCGGCGCGAAAATCCTGATCGAATGCCTGCTGGGACAGGGCGTGGATACCGTGTTCGGCTACCCCGGCGGCACGATCCTCAACGTCTATGACGCGCTCTACGACTACCGCGACCGCATCCGCCACATTCGCACGGCGCACGAGCAGGGCGCGGCGCACGCCGCGGACGGCTACGCCCGTTCGACCGGCAGAGTCGGCGTCTGCTTCGCCACCTCCGGCCCCGGCGCGACCAACCTCGTCACAGGCATCGCCACCGCCTACATGGACTCCTCCCCCGTTGTGTTCATCACCTGCAACGTGGGAGAGCACCTGATCGGCAAGGACGCGTTCCAGGAGGTCGACATCACCGGCATCACCATGCCGATCACCAAATGGAACTACATGGTCACGCGGGCGGACGAGCTTGCCGACACCATCCGCGAAGCCTTCGCCATCGCCCGCTCGGGACGGCCCGGGCCGGTGCTGATCGATATTCTCAAAAACGCCACGGCGGAGGAGGCGGACTATGAGCCGCTGCCGCTGAGCGAGCACCGCAGCTCCGGCACGCTCGGCGCGCTGGTCGCCCGCGTCAGCCCCAGCCTCGCCGCGCCGGAGCCGGACGGCACCGACGTCGACAAGCTGGTGGAGATGATCGAACAGGCGGAAAAGCCCTTCCTGATCTGCGGCGGCGGCGTGGTGCGCGCCCGCGCGCAGTCCGAATTTGAGACCTTCGCCGCCTGCGTGGACGCGCCGGTCGCCATCACGGTCATGGGCGGCGGCGGATTCCCCGGCGACAATCCGCTCGCCACCGGCATGATCGGCATGCACGGCTCGCAGGCAAGCAACATAGCGGTGGATTCCTGCGACCTGCTCATCGCCGTCGGCTGCCGCTTCTCCGACCGCGTGGCGCTCGACCCCAAGAGCTTCGCCGCGCAGGCGCGGATCGTCCACATCGACATTGACCGCGCGGAGATCAACAAGAACGTCCGCGCCGACCACCACATCGTCGGCGACGCGAAGCGGGTGCTGGAAATGCTGAACGAACGCCTCACGCGCCAGCGCCACAGGGATTGGAAGGACTTCGTCTTCTCCTTCCCGACGGAGACGGAGTACGCCCCCGGCGGGGACTGCCTGACGCCCAAGCAGGTCTGCGAGGCGATCTCCCGCGTCGCGCCGCACGACACGATGGTCTCCACCGACGTCGGACAGCACCAGATGTGGACGATCCAGCATCTGCACTTCGACTATCCCGGCCAGCTTCTGACCTCCGGCGGCTTCGGCGCGATGGGCTTCGGTCTCGGCGCCGCCATCGGCGCGAAGGCGGGCAACCCGGACAAGGCGGTGCTCCATATCACCGGCGACGGCAGCTTCCGCATGAACTGCAACGAGCTGGCGACCGTCGCGGGCTACAAGCTGCCGGTCGTCACGATCCTGCTCAACAACTCGACGCTCGGCATGGTGCGCCAGTGGCAGACGCTCATTTACAAGGAACGCTACAGCGCGACGGAGATGCCCTCCGAGGTGGATTACGTCAAGCTGGCGGAGGCGTACAGGCTGACCGGCTGGCGCGTCCGCGACGCGGCGGGCTTTGAGGCGGCGCTGCGCGAGGCGCTTGCCTGCGGCCACGGCTGCGTCATTGAGTGTGTCATCGACATGGATGAGAAGGTGCGCCCGATGGTCGGCGGCGGCCAGCGCATCACGCAATTCATGCTGGAATAAGGAGGAGGCCTTATGGAACGTTATACTCTTGCCGTCCTGGTGGACAACGCCGCGGGCGTGCTGTCGCAGGTGTCGCGCCTGTTCTCGCGCAAGGGCTTCAACATCGAATCCCTCGCCGTCGGCACAACGGAGGACGAGCGCATCAGCCGCATGACCATTGAGATCGTGGTCGAGGGTGAGGATCAGGTCGAGCTGATCTGCAACCAGCTCCGCAAGCTGATCCCCGTGCATTCGGTGAAGGTGCTCTCCCCCGCCCGCTCCATGCGGCGCGAGCTGGCGATGATCAAGGTGCGCGCGGAGACCAGCGAGGCGCGCAACGAGCTGATCCAGCTGAGCAACATCTTCCGCGCCTCGATCATCGACGTCGCGCCCACGTCGCTGACCATCGCCATCATCGGCGAGGACGACAAGACCGACGCGATCAAGAACCTGTTCGCGCCCCACGGCATCCTGGAGATGGCGCGCACCGGCGTCATCGCGCTCGAGCGCGGCGCGTTCACGCTCGACGAGGAGACCAAGGAAAAGGGCGAATTCGATCTGGGCAAAAACGTCAGATAACCATAAAAACTTTTTTATTTAAAGGAGATCACAAACATGGCAAAGATGTACTATGAGCAGGACTGCGACCTCAACGTTCTCAACGGCAAGAAGATCGCCATCATCGGCTACGGCTCCCAGGGCCACGCCCACGCGCTCAACCTGCGCGATTCCGGCTGCGACGTCATCATCGGCCTGCGCAAGGGCAAGAGCTGGCAGAAGGCGGAGGACGACGGCTTCACCGTCATGAGCGTCGCCGAGGCGACCGCCGCCGCGGACATCGTCATGATGCTCGTCAACGACGAACGCGCCGCGCAGATCTATCAGGAGTCCGTCGCCGCGAACCTCAGCGCCGGCAAGGCGCTGGCATTTGCCCACGGCTTCAACATCCGCTATCAGCAGATCGTCCCGCCCGCGGACGTGGACGTGTTCATGGCGGCGCCCAAGGGCCCCGGCCACACCGTGCGTTCCCAGTACGTCGCGGGCAAGGGCGTGCCCTGCCTCGTCGCGGTGGAGCAGGACGCCACCGGCAAGGGCCTTGACGTCGCGCTCGCCTACATCGCGGGCATCGGCGGCGCGCGCGCCGGCATCATGGAGACCACCTTCCACGACGAGACCGAGACCGACCTCTTCGGCGAGCAGACCGTGCTCTGCGGCGGTCTGGTCGACCTGATGCAGTGCGGCTTCGAGGTGCTGTGCGAGGCGGGCTACGCGCCGGAGAACGCGTACTTCGAGTGCATCCACGAGGTCAAGCTCATCGTCGATCTGATCGCCAAGGGCGGCGTCGCGGCGATGAACTACTCCATCTCCGACACGGCGGAGTACGGCGAGTACGTCTCCGGCCCGCGCGTGCTGCCCCACGACCAGATCAAGGCGAATATGCGCGCCGTGCTCAGCGACATTCAGGACGGCAGCTTCGCCGGCCGCTGGATCGCGGAGAACAAGAACGGCCGCACCTTCTTCAACTCCAAGCGCGCCCTGCTCGCCAAGCACCCGATGGAGATCGTCGGCAAGGAGCTGCGCGACAATATGCTCTGGAAGGACAGCGAGGGCGGCGACAAGGGCCTCGACACCGCATCCACCTAAAATATTTCGATTCAGAACCGCTTCGCTGGGTTCTGAATCGAGAGACTTTCACTTCGCTTCCCGCACTCGCTTCGCTCGCACGGGCGCTCCGTGCAGAGTGTTTTTCGCCGCGCGCATGTCGCGGCGAAAAACGATCGGGCAGGTTTCGCGTCTGCGGACGCGAAAGCAGAGGGGGCGCCCCCCCTCTGAACTCCCCCGGGGGAGCGGTAATGAAATGAGAAAAAGGAGAAATACAGATGCGTTCTGAACAAGTGAAGCTTGGCGTGGAGCGCGCCCCGAACCGCTCCCTGCTCTACGCGCTCGGCTACACGGACGAGGAGCTGTCCCGTCCGCTGGTGGGCGTCGTCAGCTCGTACAATGAGATCGTCCCCGGCCACATGGAGCTCAACAAGATCGCCGAGGCGGTCAAGGCGGGCATCCGCGCCGCGGGCGGCACGCCGGTCATGTTCCCCGCCATCGCCGTCTGCGACGGCATCGCCATGGGGCACGTCGGCATGAAGTACTCCCTCGTCACCCGCGACCTGATCGCGGACTCGACGGAGGCGATGGCGGTCGCGCACCAGTTCGACGGCCTCGTCATGATCCCCAACTGCGACAAGAACGTGCCGGGTCTTCTCATGGCGGCGGCGCGGCTCAACATCCCCACCATCTTCGTCTCCGGCGGCCCGATGCTGGCGGGACACCTCGCCGACGGGCGGCGTACCTGCCTTTCGCATATGTTCGAGGCGGTGGGCGCGTACCACGCGGGCACGCTGGACGAAGCCGGCGTGGAGGACTACACCGAGAACGCCTGCCCCACCTGCGGCAGCTGCTCGGGCATGTATACCGCGAACTCCATGAACTGCCTCACCGAGGCGATCGGCATGGCGCTGCGCGGCAACGGCACGATCCCCGCAGTCTACTCCGCGCGTCTGCGCCTCGCCAAGAAGACGGGCATGCAGATCATGGAGCTGATCAAAAAGAACATCCGCCCGCGCGACATCATGACCGCCGCCGCGTTCCACAACGCCGAGACGGTGGACATGGCGCTGGGCTGCTCGACCAACACGATGCTGCACCTGCCCGCCATCGCGCATGAGGCGGGCGTGGCGCTCGACCTGCACATGGTCAACGAGATCAGCGACCACACGCCCAACCTCTGCCACCTCGCGCCCGCGGGCGACACCTTTATGGAGGATCTCGACCGCGCCGGCGGCGTCTGGGCGGTGATGAAGGAGCTGGAAAAGGCGGGGCTGCTGGACACCGGCCTCCTCACCTGCACGGGAAAGACCGTGGGCGAAAATCTGGAGGGCGTCGTCAACCGCGATACGGCCCTCATCCGTCCCATCGAGAACCCCTACTCCCGCAGCGGCGGCATTGCCGTGCTCTACGGCAACCTCGCTCCCGACGGCTGCGTCGTCAAGCAAAGCGCGGTCGCGCCGGAGATGATGCGCCACGAGGGCAGCGCCCGCGTGTTCGACTCCGAGGAGGACGCGATCGCGACCATCTACGCCGGCGGCATCCACGCGGGCGAGGTCGTCGTCATCCGCTACGAGGGCCCGAAGGGCGGCCCCGGCATGCGCGAGATGCTCAACCCCACCTCCGCCATCTGCGGCATGGGCCTCGGCGAGAGCGTCGCGCTCATCACCGACGGGCGCTTCTCCGGCGCGACGCGCGGCGCGTCCATCGGCCATGTCAGCCCCGAGGCGGCGAGCGGCGGACCCATCGCCCTCGTCGAGGAGGGCGACCGCATCGCCATCGACATTCCGAACCACTCCATCACGCTGCTGGTGGACGACGCGGAGCTGGCGAAGCGCCGCGCGGCGTGGGTATGCCCCGAGCCGAAGATCAAGACCGGCTACCTCGCGCGCTACGCGAAGCTGGTTTCCTCCGCCGACAAGGGCGCGATCCTTGATTCAATCTGAAGCTCCCGAAGGAGCTTCAGATTGAGCAGGCTTCGCTCCGCTTCCCGCACTCGCTTTGCTCGCACGCTTGCTCCGCGCAATGTGTTATTTCTGACGCGCATGTCGTCAGAAATAACGAATCAAATTCATTTGCCGCCCGCTGGCGGCAAACTCTGCGAGGCTTTTATGGATTGCACGAAACTGATACTTTTTCGCGGCCTGCGCGAGGCAGAGGACGCCGGCACGCTCGTCGCGTTCGCGGAGCGGTACGGGATCAGCGGCGACCTGTGGCGCGCGTACCTCGCGTACGCGCTTCTGCGGCATGAGAACCCGTGGTCGCTCGCCTGCGAGGGCAGGGCTGAGCCGGACGGCTCGCTCTCCGCGCTGGCACGGCGGGATATGGAGATCATATTGACGCTTTACCGCCGCGATCCGTTCACGGACTTGCCGGAGCTGCGCTCTTATCGACCTGCCTCTCCACAAACCGAGGCGGCGCAGACGGTGTGCGCGCTCCGCGACGCGCTGGACGCCGCAGGAAATGCGGATGAAGCCGCGCGGGCGCTGGCGGACTGCTATCAAAAGCGCGGCACGGGAGCGTTCGCGCTTCAACGCGCGTTCCGCGTTGCGGAGGATGGTTCTCTTACGCCGCTGGACGCCCCGACGGTACCGCTCTCGGCGCTGGTGGGCTATGAAACGCAGAAAGCGCAGCTCCGCGCCAACACCGAAGCGTTCCTCGCGAGCCGCGGCGCGAACAACGTCCTGCTCTACGGCGACGCGGGCACGGGCAAATCCACCTGCGTGCGCGCGCTGCTGGCGGAATATCCGGAAAGCCTCCTGCGCGTGATCGAGCTGCCGAAGGATCGGCTGACGCTCCTGCCGCAAGTCGCAGAGACGCTGGGCAAACGGCATTGCCGCTTCCTCCTGTTCCTCGACGACCTGTCGTTCGAGGAGAGCGAGACGGCGTACAAGCAGCTCAAGGCGGCGATCGAGGGCGGGCTGGCGGCGCTGCCGGAGAACGTGCGCATCTGCGCCACGTCCAACCGCCGCCACCTGATCCGCGAGACCTGGAAGGATCGCGCGGACATGGAACACGACGGCGATATCCACCGCTCCGACACGATGGAGGAAAAACTGTCGCTCTCCGGGCGCTTCGGGCTGCGCGTCTACTTCCCCAACCCGACGTTCGAAGAGTATCACGCCATCGTCCGCACGCTTGCCGAACGCGCGGGCATGGACGGCGCGGCGCTCCGCGAGGCGGCGAGCGCGTGGCAGGTGCGCCGCGGCAGCCGCTCCGGCAGGACGGCGCAGCAGTTCATCGACGAAACGCTCTGCGCGAAGGACAAGGCATAAATAACAGGCATGGCAAAACGACGGTTCCCGCGATGACGCGGAAACCGTCGTTTTTTGTTGGTTTATCCTCTGTATTCCATACAGAGCATCGTCAGATCGTCAAACTGCTCCGCGCCCTGTATGAAGCCGTCCACCGCGCGGCGCACGTTCTTCAGCAGCTGCTCCGGCGAGGCGTCGCTCTGAGCGTTCAGCGCGGCGAGCATACGCTCCGTTCCGAACAGCTGCTTCGCCGTATCCGTCGCCTCCGGCACGCCGTCCGTGTAGAGGAACAGCTTCGCGCCGGGACGGAGCTGAAGCTCGTAATCCTTGTATACGGCGTCCTCCATCCAGCCGACGGCGATGCCGTGTTCGTCCATGAGCAGCTCGAACGCTCCGTCCGGCTGCATCCATGCGGGATACTCATGTCCCGCGTTGGAGGCGGTCAGGCGCCCCGTGGAGATCTCAAGCACCCCCATCCAGACAGTCACGAACATCTCCTCGCGGTTGTTCGCGCAGATGGCGGCGTTGGCCTCCGTCAGCGCCTGCGCGGGGGATTTCCCCATCTTCGCGTGGTTGGCGAGGATGATCTTGGACGCCATCATGAACAGCGCCGCGGGCACGCCCTTGCCGGACACGTCCGCCATCACCATGCACAGGTGGTCGTTGTCGATGAGGAAGAAGTCGTAAAAGTCGCCGCCGACCTCCTTCGCCGGGTCCATGCCGGCGTAGAGGTCGAATTCCGTGCGCTCCGGGAACGGCGGGAAGGTGTTCGGCAGCATTGCCGCCTGGATCTGCGTCGCGGTGCGCAGCTCCGTCTGCGTGGCGGCGAGCGACTTGCTGCGGTCCGAAAACAGGACGCTGTACATCAGCACGATGGAGATCAGCGTCGAGACGAACTGCGTGGAGATGCCGAAGGTGTTGAGGGTGATGAACGAATTCACCACGGGGATGGTCACAAAGGACACAGCCGCGCTTTTCTGCCGCCTCGGCACGTTGGATTTGAACAGCCCGACGGTCAGTATGATGACGCAAAGCAAAGAGTAAAGATGGCTCAGCGGATACAGCCGCTCGCGCCGGTAGACGCCCATGGCGTCCACGCTGAAATAGACCGGCGCGAACAGGTTCGCGTAACACAGCAGCGTCGCCGGGATCAGCGCGACCTGCAGCGTGACCGTGCCCCAGTGCGACGCCGCGCCGTCCAGCCCCAGCGTGGCGCGCACGTAGCGCCAGAACTGGTAGAGCAGGACGACGCCGTTCGCGTAGTACAGCGCGTTGACGGCCAGATTCCAGACGCGCAGCTCCGGCACGCCCTGCACCATCCACGCGCACTCGTCGAGAAACAGCGCGAAGCTGTTGGTCGTGAGCAGCGCGACGAACAGATACGTCGTCTCTTCCCTGCTGTCCGAGCTGTTCATGCAGCCGTAATACAGCACGGCGCAGACCGCGATGCCGAGGATATCGACGCCGATATTGAAGATCCAATCCGGCTCCAGCCTCGCAAGTCCGCTGATGAACGCAAGCGCGATGCTCGCCGCGGAAAGAGCGGCGAGTATCGCAAAGCATGAGGGCAGGAGCCATCTGCCCGCCCTCATGCGCCGATACAGTTCCTGACTGCGTTCCATGCTATCCGATGCCCGCGCCCTCATTCGATGGTCAGGATGTCCGAGAAACCCGTGACCTCAAACACATCCATGACCGTCTCGTTCACGTGGATGACCTTCATCCCGTTCCGCTTCGCCATCGCCTTCTGCGCCGTGAGCACCACACGCAGGCCCGCCGAGGAGATGTACTCCAGTCCCTCCAGATCCAGCGTCAGCGCGTCGGCGCCGTCCAGAGTCGCCTTTACTTCCTGTTCCAGCTCCGGCGCCGTGGTGGTGTCCAGCCGTCCGGAAAGCGCAAGGACGGCTTTTCCATCCTGTATCGTCTTCTGGATATTCAGCATGATCGTTTCCTCCGTTTCTCAGAACAGCACTTCCGGGGCGAGCAGCAGCTGCGTCATATATTCGACGCGCGCCTGCATCTCCGCGGAGATCAGCATTTTTCTCTCTTCGAGGTCTTTTTCGGCCTCCGCAAGCGTTTTACACGCCTTGAGATAGTCGGTCGTCAGCTTTCTCAGCCGGCTGGAGAGGTGCTGGAGAACGCCCAGCGCCATGGCGGGGCTCTTCTCCATGATCACGTCCAGATCCGTTTCGAATACGGGCTCCACACAGGTGTCATCCATCAGGGCGACCGCCGTCGCCGTGCGCTGAAGCCCCTCAAAAAGGCCCATCTCGCCGAAGAACATCTCGGGCGTCAGCTCCGAGAGCAGCTTCTGCTTCTCCGTGCCGTAATCCGTATAGATCCCGACCAGACCCTCGCAGATGTAGTACATGCAGTCCGAATCGGCGCCCTGGCGGAAGATCACGTCTCCCTTGCGGTATTCCCTGCTGTTGAGCGCAAGCTGTCCGTCGAAACGCTGCGCCGCGGAGTGAAGCTCCGGCTCAGCGAGTTCCTCCCCTGCGGCCTGTCCCAGCAGGAAGGCTTTTGCAAAGCGTCTGATCCGCGTCAGGAGGCTCTGGTTGACCTGATCCACGGACGTGTCGAGCCTGCCCAGCTCACGGAGCGTGTTGCAGACCTCCGAATACTCCACCGTCAGGGCGCGCAGGCGGTGGCTCAGGTGCCGCGCGATCGTGTTGATCTCGCCCCTGTTCTCGCTGAGATAGCCGCTCAGATCCGTCGCGTCAACGACGGCGACGATCGTTTCGTCCTCTGCCGCCGCAACCGTCGCGGAGCGGCGCGCGATCTCGATCACCGCCATCTCGCCGAAGTATTCGCCCGGAAGCAGCTGCGCCAGCTTCTTTTCATCTTCCGTTCCGTATCGGGCGATCACGTCGGCGCTTCCGCTGACGATCTTATAGATCGCGGTGCCGTAATCTCCCTCCCGGACGATGATATCCCCCTTTTGATATCGCACTTCTCTGTTTTCAGCCATTGCTCACGCCTCCGTTTTCTTTTTGCTCTCGGCCTTCAGCCACGCCTCATAGCCCGCCGGGATCGAGGTATAGTGTACGAGCAGTTCTCCCGTCTCCTTCGTCTTCATGACCTTGCAGAAGAGCTTTCCGCCCGCCTCAAGCTGGATGTTGTCGTAAATGCTCAGTTCCGTGCCGGTATCCAGGATCGCGCCGTCATGCGCTACGGCAACGATACCGCCGTAGAAGGTTTTCTCCCCCCCGTGCTTCCCGTCCAGCTTGTGGAAGCACACGGGGATCGGGCGCGTCAGCGGCTCCGGCTCGCTGTCCCTGACGCGGGCGCTCACGTTGTAGGGCGCGCCGACGCCCGTCACCTGCGTGAGCACCAGCTCGTTCCTGACGCCCTTGGGGTAGACCGTCATCTCCTGCGCGATCTCCAGCTCCGCGCGGCACATCGCGCGCGTCAGCGGCGAGACGAGCACCTGCCCGCCGACGGTGTAGCTTTCGATCCTGCCGCAGAGGTTGACGTGGCTGCCGACCACGCCGTATTTCGTGCGCTTTTCGGAGCCGATGTTGCCGACGATGACCTCGCCGGTATTGACGCCGACGCCCATTTCCAGCACGGGATAGTCCCGCTCCGCGTTCCACGCGTTCACCCGCTCCATCCGCGCCTCCATCTCCACCGCCGCGGCGACGGCGTCGGAGGCGTGAGTGTCGGACGGCACGGGCGCGCCGAAGATCGCCAAAATCCCGTCGCCGATGAACTCGATGATGGTGCCGCCGCGCGACTCGATCACGTCGGTCATCTCGCCGAGATAGTGGTTGAGCATGGAGACGAGATCGACGGCGTCCATACGCTCGCTCATGGCGGTGAAGCCGCGCAGGTCGCTCATCAGGATGGTGAGCGTCCGCTTCTTCCCGCCGAGCGCCAGACCGTCCGGCGTTTCGAGCAGCTGGCGCACGATCTCGTCGGAGAGGAAGCGCCCGAAGGTCTCGCTCAGGAGCTGGTTGCGCAGCTCCAGCTGGGCGTTGAGCGCGCGGATGCGTTCCATCGCCTTGACCGCGTCGCGCAGCTCGGCAAGCTCCGTCATATCGCTGAGCACCACGATCATGCCGACAGGCTCGCCGTCGCTCGTCAGGAACGACGTGACCATGCGGAGCTGCTTGGTCGCCGTGCCGGTGAAGTACGGCACGATCGCCTCATGCGGCCGCGACCGGTCGTAGACCGCGTCCAGCACGGTCTGCGTGAACGCGTCGTTTTCCTCGTATTCAAAGAAGCAGCCGCCGAACGGTCTGTTCAGCAGCTCCGCCTCGTCCCGGGAGAGAATCTCGAGCGCGGAGGGATTGACGTAGGTGATCGTGCCGTCAAAGTCGATGGTCATGACGCCTTCGGACATATCGCGCATGATGCTCTCGCGGAACAGTTCGTTTTTATCCGGCACTTCTCACACCCCCTGCCGTTTGAAATCAAGATAGAGTCTGAGCGAGCTCAGACCTCCGGCTGCCGGACGGCGTTCGCGCAGCGCTCCGCCCTCGCCTTGATCTCCGCTTCCTCGTCAGTCGACAGCGCGGCCGCGTCCTCCTCCATCTTCACAACGTCGGCGGCGGTCCTGCACGCCTCCATATAGTCGCCGGTCAGATCGCGCAGGCGGGTGGAAAGCTGCCGCATGATCGCCAGCACCCTGCCGGGCTTTTCCCGCATCAGAGCGCCCAGATCGCCTTCCGTGATCTCAAGGAGCTGCGTGCGGTTCTCCAGCGCCACGGCAGTCGCGCTGCGCGGCGCGTGGTCGATCATGCCCATCTCGCCGAAGAATGAATCGTGCGGAAGCTCCGTCAGCTTCTTTTCCTTCTCTGTGCCGTAGTCCAGATAGACGCCGACGCTGCCCCGGATAATATCAAACATACTGTCTGCGGCGTCGCCCTGGCAAAAGATGACGTCGCCCTTATTATAGTTCTTCGTATTCATTTCAGGATCCCCTTCGCATGTTTGCCGCGTCAATACACGGTGTAGAATGAATAGTACATACCGATGCCGGGCGAGGACATATACTGGGTGCTCTCCATGAAGATCTTGGCGAACTTTCTGATCGTCGCCATCAGTCCGGAGCGCTTTTCCCTGCCCTGCTCGGTCGCGTCCTTCCACTCGCCGATGCTCTCGCAGACCTCCCGATAATCCTCGGTCAGTTCACGCAGACGGCGGCTCATGCCGCGCATGATCTCCAGCAGCTTTTCCGGACGATCCTCAAAAAACGCCTGAACGTCGGCGCCGGTAACCGCCTCCGCCTCCGTATCCTCCAGCGCGACCGCCGTCGCGCTGCGCGGAAGCACGTCGATCACCGCCATCTCGCCGAAGATACGACCGGCTTCCAGCTCGGTCAGCTTCTTCTCCTCCGGCGTGCCGTAGGCCGCGTAGATCCCGACTCTCCCGCTTTTGATCTCGTACAGTTCCCTGCCGGGTTCCGATTGACGGAATATGATCTCGCCTTTTTGAAAGCTCTTGCATTCCATTACCGTATCTCCTCATCGTATTCCGGATCATAGTGCCGATTTCCCATATAGTATACTCTTCCCCCGCCGAATCGTCAAGGCAATCCGCCCCCCAAGCCCGAAAAGGCGCAAAAAGCGGCGGGCCGAACGCCAAAGCGTCTGGTCCGCCGCATGTCACTGCGACGTGTTTGCGCGTTATTTCGCCGCCGGATACTCGTTGCACAGCAGCCGGTAGGGCGGTTCGTCCTCCTCAATGGTCGGGAATCGGCCCATCGGCGGCTCAAAGCGGTTGTCATTGTTGTCGTCGTTGCACTGGCTGACCTCGCCGAGCAGCACCGGCCCGCCGTCCGCCTCCACCGTGAAGTCGTGGTAGAGCAGCGGCGTGATGGTGATGCTCTGTCCCGCGTGCAGGCGCACCTGCGTCCCCGCGGGGACGCTGTACGTCCGTCCGTCCACGTGCACGGTGACGTCGCTGTCGTAGTCGATGCTCTCGTCCTCATGGGAGTTGTAAACACGGATCAGCACGTCTGCGCCCGCGCGGTTGATGATGTCCTCCATCTTCGCCCAATGGAAGTGCATCGGCGCGTACTGCCCCGCCTCAAGGTAGAGCAGCTTTTCCGCGTAGGTCTTGGGGTATTTGTCGCTCATGCGGTAGTTGCCGTTTCGCAGCGTGATGAGTGAAAAGCCGAGCTCGCGGAATTTTCCCATGCCATAGTCCGTGATGTCCCAGCCGAGCATGTTGTCGCGCACCTCGTCGTAGTCGTGCCCCTTCGTCTGCCAGTCCTCCGGCGTGAAATGACAGAAGTCCGGCAGCGAGATGCGGTACTCGGCGATCATCTGCTCCATGCGCCGCAGGGCGGCGTTGATCTCGCTTCGTTTCATAAAATACCTCCTAAGTCAGGGCATAGTAGATCGCGCCGACTGCCTGCGCGAACTGCGCGACGGTCACGTCCTCGCGCGCGGCGAGCTGGCGCATCAACGGCGTTTCGGCAAGTCCCTCCCCGCCGTTTTCGAGGCGCAGGCGCGGCATCCCTTCGGCGAAGCCCTCGCGCATCAGCGCGAAGCAGCGCTCCGACTTCACGAAGCGCCCGAACAGCCAGCGCGCGTCCGCCTGGGGATGGAGCAGGAAATCCAGCTCGCGGCTCACGACCGCGAGGTTGCGTCCGATCCGGCGGAAGACCTCCTCCGCGTTCGCGTCGCCCTCCGCCGCCTTGCGCATCAGATGCTCGAGGCAGGGCTTGCGCAGATCCTCCGGCTCCGTGCGGATGCGCAGCACGCCGCCGCGCTCTTCGGTGAAGCCGTCCAGCAGGCCGGGATCGAGCGCCCAGGCGAGGCGGTACGCCGCCGCCTGCCCCAGATAGCGCCGCGCGCCGGGCAGGCCGGAGTTCTCGTTCCGCGTGGCGCGCAGGTCGTCCGGCGGCAGCGCCGCAAAGGGCGCGCTGCCCAGATCCACCCAGGTGTCGTACAGCTCCAGCGGGAGCTGCGGGATCGCGCCGTCCGCGCCCAGAATACCGCTGCCGAGGTCGGTGCCGAGGCTGTGCGCCACGACGCCGTGTGCCGCCGCCTCCGGAGCGGGTCCGCAGGCGAGCTCCATCGCGGCGGTGAACGCCGCCATCGAGCCGTCGTTGCAGATGCGGCACCTGCCCCCGCCGCGGCAGAGCGGCAGAAGACGGTCGCGGAGCGCGGTCAGCTTTGCGAACTCCGCCTCATAATCCGCCGCATGGCGGCGTACGCCGTCGGTCTTGGGCGTCTCGCCGCCGACGATGCGGTCATGCAGCACGATGTCGGGAAAGCTGACGCCCACGGCGTCCAGCACGTTGCAGTCATACCGCGCCTCGGCGTCCGCGACCGCCGCCGCCATCTCCGCGTCGCTCGCGTCCTTGCGGAGCGCAAGGGTCAATCGCCCGTCTCCGCCGTCCGACGCGATGCAGGCGCGCATCAGCCGCGTCAGCAGCAGGATCGGGTCGATCAGCGCGTCGATGCTCTCAAACGAGGCGGGGTTCCAGTCATACTCCTTGACGGCGATCAGCTTGCCGTTCTTCGACGCCGCCAGCTTGATGTCCGTGCCGCCGACGTCCACGCCGACGCAGCCGGTCCGCTCCCCCTCGCGGCATAGGGCCTGCAGCGTTTCCGTCAGAGGCGCGTGTGTCCGCGGAGGCTCGCCGGCCGGCGCGTAGTCCTTGATATCCGCGGTCGTAAAGGCAAACGTTTTGCCGCCGAAGGCGCGCCCCATGCGGTTCGCGATGCTGACGACCTTACCCAGTCCGCGCCGCCGCGGCGCGCGGAGCTGGAACACCTCCGGCAGCTCGTCGAGCAGCGCCGTGATCTCCGTTTCCCGCGGGTCGAGGAAGAACGTCACCTCATATCCGCCGCAGACGGAGAGCGTGTTGTAGACCGACGCGTGGAGATAGTCGCGCACCAGCGCCCGCTCCGCCTCGTCCCGCCAGCGCGGGAGGCGGTGCGCGAAATCGCGCGTTTGTCCGTCAAAAGAGCAGACGCGCAGCACCAGCGGCGCGGCGTCTTCATCCCGCAGGAACGCTTCACGCAGGTCGGGCAGCCATAACGGCTGCCCGGCTTGCGCTTGTTGTAAATCATTCTTCAGCATATCAGATGCAGTGCGCGCTGCCCGGCTCGAAGTCGATGTACGCGGTCTCGCCCATGGCGTAGATCTTCTTGCCCTTGGGGTTGTACTCGTGGATGATGAGCTTCACATCGCCGAGCATGACATGGTAGAGCTGATACGCGCCCATGAAGCTGGACACGATGACCTTGACGGGGAAATAGCCCTTGTCCGCCAGCACCGTGGACTCGGGACGCAGCACCACCGTGGTGTCCGCGCCGTCCGCGACGTTCTGCGTCTCCGCGACGCGCACCTCCGTGCCGTTGATCGAGACGATGCCGTCCGTGCCCTCGTGGCGGAGCATCTTGCCCTCGAGGAAGTTCGCGTCGCCGATGAAGTCCGCAACGAACTTGTTCTTCGGATGATAGTAGATCTCCTGCGGAGAACCCATCTGGGACACGACGCCCTTCTCCATGATGATGATCTTGTCGGACAGCGCCATCGCCTCGCTCTGGTCGTGCGTGACGTAGACGGCGGTGATGCCCGCCTCCTGCTGGATGCGGCGGATCTCCGTGCGCATCGTGACGCGCAGCTTCGCGTCGAGGTTGGAAAGCGGCTCGTCGAACAGCAGCACGCCCGGCTCAAGCACGAGCGCGCGCGCCAGCGCCACGCGCTGCTGCTGGCCGCCGGAGAGCTGGTTGGTCATGCGCGCCTCCATGCCCTCCAGGCCGACGAGCTTGAGGATGTCAAGCACCTTCTGGCGGATGGTCTCCTTGTCCATCTTGCGCAGCTTGAGGCCGTAGGCGACGTTGTCGAAGATGTTGTAGTGCGGCAGCAGGGCGTAGCTCTGGAACACCATCGCCGTGTCGCGCTTATTGGGCGTGAGGGCGTTGATCGGCTCGCCGCCGAGGTAGATCTCGCCCTCGTCGGGGCTTTCAAAGCCCGCGATCATGCGCAGCGTGGTCGTCTTGCCGCAGCCGGAGGGGCCGAGCAGCGTGACGAAGGAGCCGGGCTCGATCTCCAGAGAGGTGTCATGCACCGCGTAGAAATCCTTGTGTGTCTTGGGATCCTGATAGATCTTGGAAATATGGTCCAGGCGTACGCCCTTTTTCTCTTTTGCCATAACTAATCACTCCTCCTTATATTTGCGGCTGGTTCCGAAGAACTTCATCACGACGTTCATCAGCAGCACGCTGCCGTAGGTGATGAGGATCAGGATCGTCGCGAACGCGCAGGCGATGCTGAACGCGCCCTTCTCCGCGAACTCGTTGATCTGCACCGTAATGAGCAGGTACGACGGCGTCACCAGCAGGATGATCGCGCTGATCGCCGTGATCGAGCGCACGAACGCGGTGACAAGTCCGCTGAGGAACGAGTCCTTGATGAGCGGCAGCGTAACGGTCATGAATACCTTGAGGCTGTCCGCGCCCATGTCGTAGGCGGATTCCTCGATGCTCTTGTCGATCTGGCGCAGCGCCGAGATGCCGCTGCGCGTGCCGGTGGGCAGCGAGCGCACAACGAACACGATGATGAGGATCGCGCCGGTGCCGTAGAGACCCTGCAGGAAGCCCGTGCGGAACAGGCCGCCGGAGAAGCCGCGGATGTAGCCGACGCCGAGCACCGTGCCGGGCACCGCCATGGCGAGCATGGACACCGCCTCAATGAAGCCCTTCGCCTTGAACTTGCGCTTGACGACGAGGTAGGAAATGATCATCGACAGCAGCGCCGTGATCGGCGAGGCGATCAGCGAGAGCACGAAGGAGTCACGGAACGCCTTGAAGCCCTTGTATTTCGTGAACACCTGACCGAACCACTTGAAGGTCAGCGGCGTGAACTTATAGCCCCAGGTCGGGAACAGCGCGCCGATGGGGACGCAGATATACATGACGACCACGAACAGCGCGCCGAGCGAGCAGAGGATCGTCAGCGGAACGGTGACGCTCCTGTCCTCGATGAGCATACGGGCGCGGGACGCCTTGCCCGTCAGCGTCGCGGCGGTCTTGGATTCGAGGTAGTACTTCTGCACCGCGAACATCGCCAGCGTGATGCACAGCAGCACCACCGCCATCGCAGCGGCGCCGACCTTGTCCATCGCGCCGGTGATCTGGAGGTAGATGGTCGTCGCCAGCGTATCGTAGGAGCCGCCGATGATCATCGGGTTCGCGAAGTCCGCGATGGACTCGATGAACGTCACGAGGAATGCGTTGCCGAGACCGGGGAGCATCAGCGGGAACGTGACGTCGGTGAACACCTTCCAGCGGCTTGCGCCCATGTCGCGCGCCGCCTCCTCCAGCGAGGGGTCGATGTTCTTGAGCAGGCCCTTGAGCATCATGTAGCAGACCGGGAAGAAGGTCAGCGTCTGCACGATGACGATGCCCCAGTAGCCGTAGACGTTGTTGTCATAGATGCCGAGCATAAAGCGCGTGATGAGTCCCGAGCGTCCGAAGAGCATGATCATCGAAAGGGAAAGCACGAAGGGCGGCGAGACGACGGGCAGCATGGACACGAGCTTGAACAGCCCGCCCGCGAAGCGGTTCATGCGCACGTAGACCTCCACGTAGGCGAACAGCAGTCCGATGAGCGTGGAGAAGATACCGACGACGAAGCCGATCTTCAGCGTGTTGCCGATGGCGTTGGTGAAGGTCGGCATCGCCAGCACCCGCTTGAACACGCTCAGCGATACGCCGTTGCCGTCGCCGCAGAGGCTGTCCACCAGCAAGATCGCCAGCGGATAGAGGATAAACAGGGTCAGAAACGTGATCAGTACGACGATGGTGGTCACCATGATGGGGTCAGCCATCAGTTTCTTCCGATCCAGCGCCGCGCCTTGGGTCGTTGCCATATTGTAAGACCCCTCCTTTCACACACGGTCAATGTAAATACGGGGGATGGCGGCGTACCGTCATCCCCCGCTCGTTTGCGTTTGATTCAAATGCTGCTCAGTGGTTTATTCGGTCTTGAAACGATCGTCGCCGCCGTTGAGCGCCTTCATGACTTCCTCAACGTACTGCGCGGTGTTCTTCGCGGCGTCGGCGAAGTCATAGCCGTCCCAGACGAGGCTGGGATCGAGGCCGAAGTCGATCGCCTGCTGGGGCTGGTTGGCGTTGTCGATGACGAGGAACTGATAGGAGCCGTTCTCCGCGGCCAGCTCCACGCAGTCGGGGCTGAGGGCGTACTCCATGAACAGGCGCGCCGCCGCCTGATGCTTGGCGCCCTTGAAGATGGCGACCGGCCCGATCTCGCAGGACGTGCCGTCCGACGGGATGATGAGCTGGATGTTGTCGTAGCCGTTGTCCACGATCTGGGTGATGCCGTCATGCAGGAAGCCGATGCCGATGACACACTCGCCGGTGCCGACGTTCTTGCTCGGGCCGGAGCCGGACTTGGTGTAGACCTGGATGTTCTTGTCGAGGTCAACGAGGTACTGGATGCCCGCGTCCTTGCCCTTCATCTGGAGCATCGTGTTGACAACGAGCTTCGCCGTGCCGGCGGTGTTGTAGTTGGACAGCCAGATCAGGCCCTTGTACTCGGGCTTGAGCAGATCGTCCCAGCTCTGGGGAGCGGTCAGGCCGAGGCGGTCGAGCTCGCCCTTGTTCGCCATGAAGCCGAGGATGCCGGTGTAGATGCCGTACCAGTAGCCGTTGGGATCCTTATAGATGTCCTTGGTCAGGTGGGAGGCGTTCATGGGCACGTAGCTGTTGTCGAGCAGGCCCTTGGCGGCGGCGCCGTCATAGGGGTTGTTCGTGCCGCCGAACCAGACGTCGGCAGAGGGATTGCCGTTCTCCTCCTCAATCTTGGCGGGGACTTCACCGGTAGACAGACGCTGATAGGTAGTCTTGATGCCGTAGAGCTTT
>JBGVBS010000027.1:0-14286 GCA_045225715.1 Oscillospiraceae bacterium | reverse complement strand
CACCATGAGCGAACCCACCTTTATCTGCACCCGCTGTCACGGCGAAGCGCCTATGTCGGAGCTGTCCGAGCTGCCGCCTTTCTTCTTGCCCGCTCCGGGCAGTATAGATGCGTGTCGTTTCGATGCTGCTGAGTCCGAGAATGTCCGCAAGCCTCACAATGTCCTTGAACTTGGCGTAGTGCGTCCGGGCGAACAGGTGGCGCAGGTTGTGGGGAAAGACCTTCTTTGCCGCTACCCGTGCCGCCTCCGCCAGCTTTTTGAGCATCTTCCAGATGTTCGAGCGGTCAAGGGGCTTGCCCGTTCGGGTGACGAACACGCTGCCGCTGGTGATGCCCCGCGCCTCGCAGTAGGCTTGCAGCTTCTTCGCCAGCGCATGAGGAATGAGGATCGTCCGCAGCTTGCCCTTGTTCTGGATGGTGGCTTCGCCGCGCTCTAAACTCTCCACGGTGACAGCGCGTAATTCGCTGACCCGCAGCCCGAGGGCGCAAAGCGTCTGCACGAGCAGGGCAAGGCGTTTGTTGCCGCCGTTCTCAGCGGTGCGTACCATGCGCTCATACTCCTTGTGGGACAGCTCCTTGTCGGCGGGTAAAAAGGCCTTGCGCTGGACGCGCAGGTATTTGAGCCGCCAGTCGGAGCCGAGGAACGTAAGGAACACGTTGACCGCGCCGAGGATGGAGTTGACGCTCGCGGGCGAGTAGCTCTTTGCTTCAAGGTATACACGAAACCCGATGATCGCCGCCCTGTCGGGGATGCCGTCCGGGGCGTAATCCATAAGCAGGCAGACGTCGTGAGCGTACTTGCTGATGGTCGCGGCGGCGTACTCCCGCTCCGCGAGGAACGAGGCAAATGCGTTGATGGTTGCTTCGGTGATGATGAGCATGATAAAGTCTCCTTCTTTGTGGGATGGAAAATCTTATCATGCACGGTTGATGGGTTGATTATGCGGTGACAGGCGCCATGTTCGTAGCAAGGCGACCTGTACCTTAAAAAAGAGACAGCTATGGTGGATCAAATCCACACATAACAGTCTCTTTTACATTTTTATCGCCGATCTGCAAGGCTATTGGTTATCTGCAAAAAACTAAAACCACTACATTTTGAAAAGAAACATTGCATTGACCAGACAATCGAAGTATGGCTTTTCAGTTCATACAACCCCTACATTCTGAAAAGCTTTTTATGCTTGCTTTTTTAGCTTTCAGCAGAAAACCACTACTATCTGAAAATATCCCCTTGCGGCCTTCTTTTTTTGGTCAGTTCTTCAGGCTGTGCATCGGCGCGGGGATGCGGCCGCCGCGGGCGATGAACGCCGCGGCGCTCTCCGGATGCACGGGCATCACCGGCGCGGAGCCGAGCAGACCGCCCATTTCGATCGAGTCGCCCACCTGCTTGCCGGGAACGGGCAGCAGGCGCACGGCGGTGGTCTTGTTGTTGATCATGCCGATCGCCGCTTCGTCCGCGATGATGGCGGCGACGGTCTCGGCGCTCGTGTCGCCCGGAACGGCGATCATGTCAAGGCCGACCGAGCAGACGCAGGTCATGGCTTCGAGCTTGTCCAGCGTCAGCACGCCGGAGTGTGCGGCGGCGATCATCCCCTCGTCCTCGCTGACGGGGATGAACGCGCCGGAGAGCCCGCCGACGCTGCTCGACGCCATAACGCCGCCCTTCTTGACCGCGTCGTTCAGGAGCGCCAGCGCCGCGGTCGTGCCGTGGGTGCCGCAGACCTCAAGGCCCATTTCCTCGAGGATGCGCGCCACGCTGTCGCCGACGGCGGGCGTGGGCGCGAGGCTCAGATCGACGATGCCGAACGGCGTATCCAGCCGCCTCGACGCCTCCTGCGCGACGAGCTGGCCCATGCGCGTGACGCGGAACGCGGTCTTTTTCACCGTTTCCGCTACCACGTCGAACGGCGCGCCCTTGACGCTTTGCAGCGCGTGATAGACGACGCCGGGGCCGCTGACGCCGACGTTGATGACCTTCTCCGCCTCGCCGACGCCGTGGAACGCGCCCGCCATAAACGGGTTGTCCTCCACCGCGTTGCAGAACACGACCAGCTTCGCGCAGCCGAGGCCGTCGCGGTCGGCGGTGCGCTCCGCCGTCTCCTTGACGATGCGGCCCATCAGCGCGACCGCGTCCATGTTGATGCCGGCGCGGGTGGAACCGACGTTGACCGACGAGCAGACGAGGTCGGTGCGATCCAGCGCCTCGGGAATGGAGCGGATCAGTTTTTCGTCCGCGCGCGTCATGCCCTTCTGCACCAGCGCGGAGTAGCCGCCGATGAAGTTGACGCCGCACGCCTTCGCCGCGCGGTCGAGCGCAAGGGCGAAGGGCACGTAATCCTCCGTCCCGCTCGCCGCGGCGACCAGCGCCATCGGCGTGACGGAGATGCGCTTGTTGACGATGGGGATGCCGAACTCGCGCTCGATCTCTTCGCCCGCGCGGACGAGGTTCGCGGCGTAGCGCGTGATCTTGTCGTATATCTTATCGCAGGCCGCTTTCGCATCCGCGTCGCAGCACGAGAGCAGCGAAATGCCCATCGTGATGGTGCGGATGTCGAGGTGCTGGCGGTCGATCATTTCCAGGGTCGCAAAGATTTCCTTCTGTGTGAGCATAACATCCCTCTCAAATCTCGTGCATGGCGTCAAAAATTTCCTGTCTTTGGATACGGATCGACACGCCCAGCTCCCTGCCCAGCGCGTCGCAGGCGTCCACGATCTCGCCAAAGGGCGCGGTCATTTTCTCCAGATCGACCACCATGATCATCGTGAAGTTGCCCTGCATGATGGTCATGGAAATGTCGAGGATGTTGATCTGATACTCCGCCATTTTGACGCAGACGGCGGCGGTGATGCCGACTTTATCGGGTCCGAGGACGCTGACGATCGCGTTCATGTAGATTTCTCCTTTGCATTTTGTGGGTTTTGTGGTATCATATACCAGATTCCGCAAAAAGACAAGAGAGGGATTCCGTATGCTCCGTATCCGCTACAACTCGCCCGTCGTGCTGACCTTCGCGCTGATCGCGCTGCTGCTCCTGCCGCTGAACACGCTGACCGGCGGCTGGACGACAAGTCATCTGTTCAGCGTCTACCGCTGTTCCCTGCTCGACCCGCTGGCGTTCCTTCGCTTCTTCGGGCACGTGCTGGGGCACAGCGATCTGACGCACTACATGAACAATATGCTGCTCATGCTGCTCGTCGGCCCGCCGCTGGAGGAAAAATACGGCAGCCGCGCGCTGATCCTCTACATCGCAGCCACCGCGCTGATCACGGGGCTGGTCGAGTTCATCTTCTTCCCCGGCTCCGCGCTGCTCGGCGCGTCGGGCGTCGTGTTCATGATGATCGTGCTCTCGTCCTTCACCGCCACGGAGCACGGCACGATCCCCGTCACGCTGATCCTCGTTGTGATCCTCTACCTCGGCGGCGAGATCGTCGCGGGCATCACGAATCTGGACAACGTGTCCCAGCTCACGCACATCGTGGGCGGCGTCTGCGGTCTGGTATTCGCCTTCGCCGACGGCGGAACAAGAAGCAAAAAGCGCAGATAAGCATGAAAAAAGCCGCGTCAGCGGCTTATTTTCATGCTTATCAGATCCTTGACCACCTCGGCGGCGATCAGCAGGCCGCCTGCGGGCGGCACGAACGCCGTCGAGCCCGGCAGGCCGCGCCGCGCCGTCTCCTCCTCCGTCGGGAGCGGGGTGAGCGGCTCCTCCCGCGACCAGAGCACCTTCAGGCGCTCCACGCCGCGCCGCCGCAGCTCGCGCCGCATGACGCGCGCCAGCGGACAGACGGAGGTCTCGTAAATATCGCCGATCGCGAGCCGCGAGGGATCGAGCTTGTTGCCCGTGCCGAGGGCGCTGATGATCGGCGTCCCCGCCGAACGCGCCCGCTCGACCAGAGTCAGCTTGCCCGCCACGGTGTCGATGGCGTCCACAACATAGTCGAACTGCGCGAAGTCGAACTCCCCCGCGTTCTCCGGCAGGAAGAACGTCCGATACGTCCGCACGGCGCAGTCGGGATTGATGGAGCGCACGCGCTCGGCTGCGACGTCCACCTTGGCGCGGCCGAGCGTGTCGTACGTGGCGATGATCTGACGGTTGAGGTTCGTCAGCGCGACCGTATCGTTGTCGATGAGGTCGAGCGCGCCGACGCCGCTCCGCGCCAGCGCCTCGACGACATAGCCGCCGACGCCGCCGACGCCGAACACCGCCACGCGCGACGCGCGCAGCTTCTCCATCGCCTCGTCGCCAAGCAGCATCCGCGTCCGTGAAAACTGGTCTGTCATCGCGCCCGCTCCCCCCTATATCTGTAGATGATTCTCCGTCTCTGTTTCGTTTCTCAGAACAGTCTGTTCCAAATACCGCTGCGTTCCGCGCGCGCCTCGCAGAGCGCCATCGCCGCCGAGAGCAGCCGTGCCGCCTCGCCCCGCGTCACCGCGCGGTCCAGCCCGTCGCCGAAACCGCCGACCGGCGCGACGCTGACGGATTCCAGGTTCGCCACCGCCTGCGCGTACCACGCCGGCTCCGCCCCGTCAGGTTCGGCGAGGTCGACGTCCGTCACACGCAGCGCGCGATTCAGCACCGCAGCCGCCTCGGAGAGCGTGATGTCGCTGTCTGCACGGAACGCGACGCCCCGCTCCGTCGCCGTGCCGCGCACGACGCCCGCCGCCAGCGCGCCCGCGACGCTGCCCTTCGCCCAGGTGGGGATCGCGTCGTCGTCCGCGAAGCCGGTCACGGTCACGTCGCTCGGCGCGAAACCCGCCGCAGCCATCGCCATCGTGACGAACTCGCCGCGGCTCACCGTGCGTTCCGGCTCAAAGAACCAGTCGTCCCCGACGCGCGCGCCGACGAAGACGCCGCGCTCCGCGAGGTCGACCGCCGCTGTGGCGCAGTCCTTTCCAGCGGTGTCGGCGTAGTCCACGCCGCTCGCCGCGCGTTCGATCCGGATCTTCACCGTCGCGGGCGCGGAGACGTTTCCGTCCTCATCCGTCGCCGTGAAGGTAAAGCTGTCAGATCCCGAGGCCCGTGCGTCGGGCGTGTAGACGAATACGCCCTCCTCGCCGAACTCCAGCGTGCCCTTGGCGGGCAGCGTCGCCAGCCGGAAGGTCGCCGTCCCGCCCTCGTTGTCAACGGCGCTCAGCGTGCCGGTGTACGCCACGCCGCGATACGCCTTGATCTCCATGTTCCGCGCGATGGGCGCGCCCGCCGCAGCCGCCGGTTCCGCGTTCTTTCTGCTCCCGAACAGCGCGTGGCCGCTCGTCGGGAGCAGCGCGGCGAGCAGCATCGCCATCATAAGCGGCAGCGCCCGCCGCGCCCTTTGCCGTGTATCGTTCAAAACAGGTTCCTCCTTGTTGCAAAATTGAGTGATACCTGTTTTGCAGTATGGTCGTTTTTGCGGCTATTATTCTTTGTCAGTTTTTATGTGTTCATCAGCCATTCTGGGCGCGAGCGTTTTTTGATGCCCGACACTACGCCCATCGCGGCGAAAAGCGTCATCACTGAGGTGCCGCCGTAGCTGAAAAACGGCAGCGTCAGGCCCACGACCGGCAGGAGGAACAGGCACATACCGATGTTCATCACCGTCTGGAAGATCAGCATACCCGCCATGCCGACGCACACCAGGCTCTCCATCGGCGTGGCGGCGTCCCGCGCGACAAAAAAGCAGCGTGCAACGATCGCCAGCAGGATCAGAACCACGATCAGGCAGCCGACAAAGCCCAGCTCCTCGCCGCAGACGCAGAAGATATAGTCCGTCTGCCGCTCGGGCAGGGCGGAACGGTAGGGCGACTGGGTCAGCGCGCCGCGGAACAGCCCCCGCCCCGTCCAGCCGCCGCTGCCCAGCGCGATCATGCCGCGCGTCTGCTGCCAGCCCTTGCCGAGCGGATCGTAGCTGTGGTCGAGCACGACTTGAATGCGCTTGTACCAGTCGCCGCGCAGCAGGTTGAAATGCCACGCCGCGGCGAGCCCGCCCGCGACGCCGCCGACGCCGAGGATCATCCACCGCGCCGCGAAGCCCGCCGCGAACGCCATGCACAGGAACATAAACAGGTAGACCAAGCCGCTGCCCGCATCGTGCGAGACGGCATAGTACAGCGCGAACATGAGCAGCGCGTGCGCCGTCGGCTGAAACACGTTGCGAAACTGTTTGAGATCGTGTTCCTCACGCAGCCAGACGAGCTGTGCGGCCAGAAGAACGGCAAACGTGACCTTGACGATCTCCGCCGGCTGGACGTAAAAGGGAAAATTCTGTAAAAACCCGACGCCCAGCTTCCTGCCGATGTCGTTCACGCCGAGCCACGCGCGGTTGCCGTTGCGCGTCATGCCGAAGGGTGTGACCAGCAGCAGAACCATGCCGACGTTGAAACCGAGCAGATGCTTCCACTTTTTTCCCAGCTCCGCCACGTCCACCGAGGAGAGCAGAAAGAACAGCGCCGAACCGATCAGATACCCGACGCCCTGCACGGCGACATATTTGAGCGTGCCGTGATAGACCGTGTGCGTCGCGCTCAGGATGAGCAGCATACCGTAAAGCGTCGCGCACGAGCAGAGCGCGAACAGCACCAGATCCGACTGGCGCAGCAGATCGGCAAAAAAGCCAGACTGGCGGCGCGGCATGAGGCCCATCCCCTTCCCGTAAAAAATCTTATGGCAGTATACCACGAAACACGTGCTCTGACAACCGCACTTTTCGGATGATATGCACCCAAAAAAGAATTGTCAAACCGCAGCGCGCGTGATATACTATAAATTTAGAATGGGATGAAATGGGGGTTTGGAATGCGGTTTCTGTCCAACAGTCCCGCCGATACCGAGGCTTTCGGCGAGCGGCTGGCAAAGCGCCTGCGTCCGGGCGACGTGGTCGCCTATACGGGGGCGCTCGGCATGGGCAAGACGGCGCTGACCCGCGGGCTCGCGCGCGGACTCGGCTGCCGCGGCCGCGTCACCAGCCCCACCTTCACCATTGTCAACGAGTACGACGGCGACGTGCCGCTGTTCCACTTCGATCTCTACCGGCTCGGCTCATCGGACGAGCTGTACGACATCGGCTGGGACGACTATCTCGATCGCGGCGGCGTCTGCGCCGTCGAGTGGAGCGAGCGCGTGGCGGACGCGCTGCCGCCCGGAACCGTCACGGTGGACATCGCGCGCGGCGAAACGGACGAAAGCCGCGTCATCACGGTCACGGGAAGGGAGATCGAAGCATGAGGATACTGGCGCTGGAGACCTCCGCGAAGAGCGTGAGCTGCGCGGTCGTCGAGGACGGCGCGGTGCTGGCGCGGTCGTTCCAATGCACCGGTCTGACCCACAGCCGCACGCTGCTGCCGATGGCGGACGCGATGCTGCGCAACGCGGAGCTGACGCCGGAGAGCGTCGATCTCTATGCCGTCGCGGCAGGACCGGGCTCGTTCACCGGACTGCGCATCGGCGTGAGCGCGCTCAAGGGCATGGCGTGGGCGGCGGGCAAGCCCTGCGTCGGGATCTCGACGCTGTACGCCATGGCGCAGAACCTCGCGCACACGGACGCGCTGCTCATCTGCGCGATGGACGCGCGGCGCAGCCAGGTCTACAACGCGCTGTTCGAGGCAAAGGGCGGCGTATTGACGCGCCTGTCGCCCGACCGCGCGATCGGTCTGGACGAGCTGGCGGATGACCTTCGCGGCGATACGCGGCGCAGGATCGTCCTCGGCGACGGGGCGAAGCTGGCGTATGAGCATCTGACACAAGCCGGTATCGCCTGTGAGCCAGCTCCGGCGGCGCTGCGGTACCAGGACGCGGTCGGCGTCGCTCTCGCTGCGCAGGAGGCGGCGGAGCGCGGCGAGACCTGCTCCGCGCAGGAGCTGTCGATCTCGTACCTGCGCGTTTCGCAGGCGGAACGCGAACGCAGGGCAAGGCTGGAACGGGAATCAAACCAACAATAAAAATACAGAAAATGGAGGAACCGCAATGTACTACCAGAACGACAAGCAAGTCTACGTCATGGACCATCCTCTTGTCGCGCACAAGCTGACCATCATGCGCAACAAGAATACCAGCACGAAGGATTTCCGTGAGCTGGTGTCCGAGATCGGTATGCTCATCACCTATGAGGCGACGCGCGACCTGCCGCTGACGACGAAGCACATCGAAACGCCGATCTGCGGCGCGGAGATGCCGACGCTGGCGGGCAAGAAGATCGCGGTGGTCCCCATCCTCCGCGCCGGCCTCGGCCTCGTGGACGGCGTACTGCGTCTGATCCCCTCCGCTCGCGTGGCGCACATCGGTATGTACCGCGATGAGGAGACGCTGGAGCCCCACGTCTATTTCTGCAAGACTCCGCACGACATCGCGCAGCGCGACGTGATGATCGTCGACCCGATGCTCGCCACCGGCGGCAGCGCCGACGCGGCGATCAGCGAGATGAAGAAGCGCGGCTGCAAGCACATCAAGCTGATGGTGCTCGTCGCCGCCCCCGAGGGCATCCAGTGCATCCGCGAGCGCCATCCCGACGTGGATATCTTCTGCGGCGCGGTGGACGAAAAGCTCAACGACCGCGGCTACATCGTCCCCGGCCTCGGCGACGCGGGCGACAGAATTTTCGGAACGAAGTAATTTTTTTGAGAGGAAGTAACAAACAACCATGAGTGCATCCAGAGAAAAGAAGACCCGTCAGGAGCTCGGCTCCGGTTACGTCAGCCCCAAGCAGCAGAAGGAGCTGGAGGAACAGAAGGCAGCGCGCCGCACCACGGCGATCTTCGCCGTCTGCGCGGTCCTGTTCGTCGCGTTCATCGCCTTCACGCTGGCGAACAACAGCGGCGTCCTCAAGCGCGGCGCCGACGCGGTCAGCGTCAACGGCGAGAAGTACAGCGTCTCCGACGTCGCCTACTATTATTACAATATGCGCGCGAGCGCGCTGAACAGCAACTCCGATCTGTCCAACAGCTCCCTGCGCGGTCAGGAGTACACCGCCGGCGAGGACTACGCCACCTGGTTCGACTATGCCGCCGATCAGGCGGTCCGCTCGCTTGCCAACGTCGAGACCGCCGCAAAGGCGGCGAAGGCGGCCGGCTTCACCGGCGGCGCCGAGGTGGACGAGACCGTCAACGAAACGCTGGACTCCCTCAAGTCGAGCGCGTCGGCCAACGGCTACGACGTGAGCGGTTACATCAAGGCGATCTTCGGCGGTCTTGTGACCCGCTCCGGGTTTGAGAAGACGCTGCGCAAGGCGGCGCTCGCCGACGCCTACACCAAGGCGAAGTCCGCGCCCTCCGGCTATACCGACGCGGAGCTTCAGGCGGAGTATGACGCCGATCCCGCCGCTTACTCCATGGTCGAGTACGAGGCGGTGGTCTTCCCCGCTTCCGTATACGCCACCGAGGCGGTCGAGGCGACCGACACCACGCCCGCGGTCGAGGCTGACGACGGCTCCGCCGCCGCGCTGGCAGCCGCAGAGGACGTGCTCAAGCGTTACAAGGCTGGCGAAAAGCTGGAAGCCCTCGCCGACGAGAACGACGCCACCTATATGAGCACCTCCGCGACCTACGGCACCGGCTCCGATATGCTGGAGTGGCTGTTTGACGAGGCGCGCAAGGACGGCGACGCCGACGTGGTGGACTACACCTACTACGGCATCTCCATGGGTTCCATCGTCGTCGTGTTCCACGGCAAGTCCGTCGCGGACTACCACACGGTCGACGTGCGCCACATCCTCGTCGAGGACGAGGCGACGGCGAACGACCTGCTGGCGCAGTATCTCGCGGGCGAGCAGACTGAGAGCGCTTTCGCCGCGCTGGCGGAAGCGAACTCCACCGACACCGGCAGCAGCTCCAACGGCGGCCTCTATGAGGGCGTCTACAAGGGCCAGATGGTCGAGCCGTTCGAAGCCTGGTGCTTCGACGCGAGCCGTCAGGCGGGCGACACCGGCATCGTGGAGACCAGCTACGGCTACCACGTCATGTACTACGTCGGCGCGAGCGATTACGCCTACTGGCAGGAGCTGGCGGCGGCAAAGCTCGCTTCCGACTGGGCAAACAGCCTCACCGAGAATCTGTCCACCGAGCTGCTGGACGGCATGAAGTACATCGACCCGTAACATGCTGACCGGTACGCTGATAAACTGCGCCGGCATCCTGATCGGCTCCGCCGCCGGGCTGCTGCTCGGCAGGCTGATCCCGGAGCGCCTGTCCGGCGCCGTCACCAAGGCGGTGGCGCTGTGCGTGTTCTACATCGGCGTGAGCGGGATGCTCGCGGACGAGAACACGCTGGTGCTGATCGTCGCGATGGTGCTGGGCACCATTGTGGGCGAGCTGTTGCGGCTCGACGACCGGCTGAACGCCCTCGGGAACCGCATCGAGCAGAGCTTCGCAAAGCACGGGATCCGCGGCCGCGTATCCGAGGGCTTCGTCACCGCGTCGCTCCTGTTCTGCGTCGGCGCGATGGCGATCGTCGGCTCGCTCGAATCGGGGCTGAGCGGCGATCACGCGACGCTCTACGCCAAGAGCATCCTTGACACGGTGTCCTCCGTCGTCTACGGCTCTGCCATGGGCTTCGGCGTGGCGCTCTCCGCCATCCCCGTGCTGCTCTATCAGGGCGCGATCACGCTGGGCGCGTCGCTGCTCTCCCCGTTGCTGACGGACGCCGTCATCGCGGAGATGAAGGCGGTCGGCTCGCTGCTGATCGTGGCGCTGTCCCTCAATATACTGGGGCTGGCAAAGATCAAGGTGATGAACTCGGTCCCCGCCGTGTTCTTCCCGATCCTGTTGTGCACCTTCATGTGAAGAGGCCATTCGGCTCGCCCGTCGAACGACGGGCGGGCCTTTTTGTGCATTTTGACAGGTGGTTCCTGTTTTTCTTCAATTCGTTTGGCGAATCCGATTGACGATGCGCGCCAAATCTGTTAGAATGACGCTGTATGATCGTATCCCACAGGAATACTGTTGTTTAGGGGGGATTCCCATGAGAGATCTCAAGCATCTGATCTTCTTTGAGAACCTGCTGCAGGAGGCGAACAATGAGCTGGTGCGGCAGGCGCAGAGCGAGGGAAAGAAAGCGCTCGGCTACACCTGCTACTTCATGCCGGAGGTGCTGCTCGACCTGCCGGGCTGCTTCTCGGTGCGCCTGCGCGCGCCGCGCAGCGGCTCGCCGGACATGGCGACGTATTATATGTCCAACCGCACCTGCCACTACGGCCGCGCTCTGTTCGAGCGGGCGCTGGAGGGCGGCTTCAACTTCCTCGACGCGGAACTGGCGACCGAGACCTGCACCGTGACCTGCCGCTTTCAGGAGCATCTCAAGCAGATGGACGTCATCAAGAACCCGAATTTCTTTGTCGAGTTCTCCGACGTGCCGTTCAAAAAGAACGAAAACAGCATGGTCCACTTCCGCAAGCAGCTTCAGGCGCACGTCCTTGATCCCCTGCACGAGAAACTCGGCGTCGACACCTCGGACGAGGCGCTGCTCGCCGCCATCGCCGAGCACAACGAGGTCTGCCGCCTCATCACGGAGATCGGCGCGTACCGCAAGCTGGATAACCCGCCCATCACGGGCTACGAGTTCCACATCATCAACCTCGTAACGCTGACCTGCCCGAAGTACCTGATCCTTCCCTACCTGCGCGAAACGGCGGAGGAGCTGAAGACCCGCGAGCCGGAGCCGAAATTCCCCTACCGCTGCCGCGTTGTGCTTGCCGGCGCGGAGAACGACGATCCCGCCTTCACCCAACTCATTGAGAGCTGCGGCGCGCTGATCGTCGCCGACCGCTACTGCTACGGCTCCCTGCCCGGGCGCGAGGAGATCGTCGTCGCCGAGGGGCAAAGCCCGCTCGACGCCATCGCCCGCCATTATCTGGAAACAAGCTACTGCCCGCGTTTCATGCCGCAGGAGCTGATGCGCTCGCGCAAGAAGTACCTCGCCGATCTCGTGAAGGAGTACAAGGCGGACGGCCTGATCGTCGCGTCGAACAAGTTCTGTGAGTACTGGAGCTACGAGCGCACGATGGACGCGCTGATCCTGCCGCGCGACTACGGCATCCCCACGTGCTCCATTGAGAAGGAATACGTCAACGCCTCCACCGGACAGCTCCGCACGCGCTTCCAGGCGTTTGTGGAGAGCGTGGAGATCAAGAAGCTGCAAGGAGGCGAAACAAAATGAAGAAGCCCGAATGGAAGCTGCCGAAGCTCACCGACGTCGGCGGCAAGCTGAAGGAAGCCGCGAAGCTCTTCCCCGATCCGCGGGAGATCCGGCTGCCGAAGAGCAAGGAGGAAGCGAAAAAGGCCGCCCGCGACTTCTGGTACGGCAAGCCCCACGGCGAGCGCCGCCTCGGCGACCTCTACATCGACAAGACCGGCCTTTACAAGCACCGTGAGTGGCGCGGCGTGAAGGATACGTTCTACTACTTCCACATGATCTGGCTGTACAACTACGCCAATCTGGTCGCAGACATCCTCAAGTCGGGCGATCCGGTCGTCTTTGTCAAGGGCCTGTGGCGCTACCGCTGGATGGGGCAGACCTATCTGCCCGTGCTGCACTGGTTCGACCGCGGCCTCGAGGGCCTGCGCGGCGAGGCGCTGCGCGCCAGCGCGTGGCACTACCGCGCGATGGTCTGCGTGTCCGTGGGCCAGATCGCCGGTATGTTCAAGGCGGACGCAAAGCTGCACAACGGCGCGCACAACGACGCATGGCACCACACCATGGCGCATAAGGAGACGGTCTGGGGCGGCGTGTTCTATCCCTGGTCGGACAAATTCACGCACATCCCGATGGAGATGATCCCCTACTTCGTCACCTGCCACGTCAACAACCACACCGTCCTCAACTACATCGACGCGGTGCAGTCCATCGGTCTGCCCGGCGATCCCTGCCCGATGTGCCAGGCGGAGGCCGGGCTGTTCGTCCTCGACGACATGCCCGAATACGCGCCCTTCGTCGTCACGACGAACGAGGCGTGCGACGGCTCCGTCGCCTCCACCGCCATTCAGGACTGGTTCCTCAACATCCCGCTCTTCGCCCTGCCGCAGCCGATGCAGTTCGACGATCCGCTGGTGCAGGAGCACTGCGCCAACGAGATCCGTGAGTTGTGGAAGTTCATCGAGGAGCAGACCGGCGTGCCGTTCAACTGGGAGCTGCTCAAGGAGAAGCTGGAAAAGCAGAATGAATTGCAGCGCTTCGAGTGGGAGAAATGGGACGTGGACGCCAAGACGCCGTATTATCCCATCAACGGCGTGGCGCAGGCGCTCTACCGCATCTATCAGACTCAGTACGGCGAGCATCCGATCTGGCACTACGTCGACGGCAAGGTCAAAAAGATCATGTACAAGTGCGTCGAGAAGAAGATCGAAACCTTCCCCAAGACGCGCCACCGCGTGATCGCGTGGTCCTGCGCGCCGCTGTACTTCTCCAACTGGTGCACCTGGGCGTACAACTGCTGGGGCCTCAACACGGTCATCAACATGGACTCGCTGATGTTCGACATGGAGATCCGCACCGACACGCTGGACAACTGCGTGATGGACATGGCGCGTTACCACGAGTGGGCGCCCATGCGCCGCATGGCGGTCGGCGGCATGCACCACATCTTCGAGCTGTGGGATTACATGGAGCGCTTCAACTGCGACATGGTCATGATGTACGACCAGCTCCAGTGCAAGGGCATGCAGGGCGTCGTCGGCCTGTTCGAGGACGAGTTCCGCAAGCGCAACATCCACGCCATCTGGATGCCGCACGCGCTGCCCGACAAGCGCACGGTCTCCCGCGGGGAGATCCGCCGCATCATCAACGATTACATGACCACCGTCATGAAGGAAGAGCCGCTCGACCCGTCGCTGCTCGACTATGACGACGACATGAGCTGGTAAGGAGGCAGGACATGAGCATCAGGAAAAAGCTGTTGAAGGCCGCGCTCAAAAAAGAGATCCGGAAAGAGCGCGGAAAACGCGCGAAGCGCCGCTGTCCCGGCTGCCGCGTGCTGGGCGTGTTCGGCAAGCTCTTCGCCGCCCTCGCCGCTGTGTACGCGCTGCTGTTCACCGTGTTCTTTTTCGACCTCGACGGCAAGCTGCTGTATTACGTGGTCGAGCCGCTGCTTGTGAAGCACTACGACAAGATGGAGCGCAGGAACCCGCTGGATATGCCGTATGACATGAAATAGCCGCGTCAAAAAAGAACTTCCGCCTTGATATGCTCCCTCTATAGGAGACAGTGAAAAACAAAACTGTCACCTATGGAGGGAGCGTTGCTATGTCAGGAAAAGGAAAAGTAAGCTATGAGGAGAAGCGAAGGCTGGTGCTGTTATGTATCAGCGGCAAGATGGGTGTTTG
>JBGVBS010000026.1:0-24308 GCA_045225715.1 Oscillospiraceae bacterium | reverse complement strand
CGCGCTGTTTTGAAAACATTTTTTCGGCGGACTTTCGTCTGCTTCCTTTTCATGCCCTTTTTCCTGTGTTTTGAGCGCCGCCCTTGCCGGACGGCGCTCAGCACTCATTTTGTCAAAGCCTATTCTGTTATCTTTCTGACATTGCGCGATCGCGCCCTCTCATTCTTATGCCAGCCCCGCCGCGTCCAACATATTTTCGATGAAAATGCCATAGCCTCGGGTCGCGTCGCTTACGAGCACGTGCGTCACCGCGCCGACCAGCGCGCCGTTTTGCAAGATTGGGCTGCCGCTCATGCCCTGCACGATGCCGCCCGTCTGCGCCAGCAGGTCTGGGTCTGTCACGCGCACAAGCAGGTTGCGCGTAGGAGAATTGCCTGCGTAGACGCGCTCGATCACCGCGTCGTATTCGCACACCTTATCACCGGAGCAGTTGGCAAGGATCGTCGCCGCGCCGGTCGTGACCTCGCCGCGCTTCGCCACGGGCACGGCAGTCTGCGTCGAAATGGCGTTTGTCTCGCCGTCGACGACGCCAAACAGTCCGCAGTCTGTATTGGCGAACAGGCCGCCGCTGTCGTGCGTCAAGTCGAATTCGCCGCGCAGCTCGCCCGGCGCGCCGCTCTCTCCTCGCTTGACTGCCTTGACCGTCGCGTCCATGATGCTGCCGTGCTCCAGCGGCATCAGCTTGCCGGTGTCCACATCGGTGACGCCGTGACCCAGCGCGCCGAACACGCCGCTTTGCGGGTCGTAGAACGTCATCGTGCCGATGCCCGCCATGCTGTCACGGATCCACGCGCCCAGGCGGTAGCTTCCGTCCGCCGTCTCCTCCGGCGTAATGGGCAGTGTCAGCGTCTTTACGCCGCGCCGGACGCTCATGGTCGAGCGCGCTTCGCCGTTCTCCGCGAGAAGCTGCTGCAGATGCTCGGTGGAGGCGATGTCCGTTCCATTGAACGCCACCACAATGTCGCCCTCGCGCAGTCCGCTCTCCTTTGCCGGCGTGTCGCCGTCCGACAGCCCCACAACCAACACCCCGTCGGAAAAGAGCTTAACACCGACCGTATGCCCCACAGGGACAAGCGTCCGTGTGTCCGCGGCATCCGTTGCCATGGCGCTGACGCCGGGCGCGTATGCCGCGCAGGCAAACAGGATACCAAGGCAAACCGCCGCGATACGGCTGGAAAGAGAGTCCATCTCATCCCCCCTTTTTTGATCGCCGCATGGCATTTTTTACAAATCGCCATTTGGCTGTTTTATTTTCTGCCGCCGCGCATATAATAGCCTGTCAAAAATTTTACCGCTCTGGAATGTCGTTTTTTGCCGGTTCGCGGCAAGCGCGCAAAAAAAGCTCCGCAGAAACAATTTCTGCGGAGCCTGTCAACAATTGGTTTTTGATTATCTCGACTGGAAAATCTTAAAAATATCGGCAAACGGATCGTCCTCGTCGATGTCGGTGCCCTCGATCTTCTTGGGCGCCGCCGCAGGCGCGGGGGCGGGGGCGGGAGTCTCGACGGGCGCGGCAACCGGCGCTTCGACCGCAGCCGGAGCGACAGCGACGGGAGCCGGAGCGGCAGCCGGAGCAATCGGCGCGGCAACGGCAGCGGGCGTCTTGGCGGCGCCTGAAGATGCGTCGGGCCGTTCATCGGCAAAGCCGGTGGCAATAACGGTGACGCGGATCTCGTCGTCCAGCGTCTCGTCGAACGTAGCGCCAAAGATGGTGTTGGCGTCGGGATGTACGGCAGCCTGCACCAAAGACGCCGCCTGCTCGACCTCTTCAAGGCCGATGTCGGCAGAGCCGGTGATGTTGATGAGTACGCCGCGCGCACCCTTGATGCTGGTTTCCAGCAGCGGGCTCGAAATCGCCATCTTTGCGGCCTCCTCCGCCTTGCCCTTGCCGGCGGCACGGCCAACGCCCATGTGCGCGAGGCCGGCGTCCTTCATGATGGCGCTGACGTCCGCGAAGTCGAGGTTGATGAAACCGGTCTCACGGATGAGGTCGGAGATGCTCTGCACCGCCTGACGCAGCACGTCGTCCGCAATCTCAAACGCGTTTGCAAAGGTGATCTTCTGATCGGTAGCGTGCTTGAGGCGCTCGTTCGGGATAATGACGAGGGAGTCGACCTTGTCGCGCAGGGAGTCAATGCCCTTCTCCGCCTGAAGCATACGGCGGCGACCCTCAAAGCCAAAGGGCTTTGTCACGACGCCGACGGTGAGGATGCCCGCCTCGCGGGCGATCTCCGCCACGATAGGCGCGCCGCCCGTGCCGGTGCCGCCGCCCATGCCGGCGGTGATAAACACCATATCGGTATCCTCCAGCGCCTTGGCAATCTGCGCGCGGCTCTCCTCGGCGCTCTTGCGGCCGACCTCGGGGTCAGAACCGGCGCCCTGACCGTGCGTCAGCTTCTCGCCGATTTGAATCTTATAGGTGGCGCTCGAAACGTTGAGCGCCTGCTTGTCCGTATTGACCGCAACAAAGTCCACGCCGCGGGAGCCCGAGCGCACCATGCGGTTGACGACGTTGTTGCCGCCGCCGCCGACGCCGATGACCTTGATCTTAACAACAGTCTCCTGTCCGGTTTCCATTTCAAATGCCATGATCGGTTCCTCCTGATTTTGACGGTGCGATGCGCGTAAGCCTCCCGCTCATCGCAGCACATATTATCACGTATATCATGGGTATTCTAATACGGTTTCTTCGAGCGGTCAATAGCTTATTGCAATTCTTTTTGAAAAAGGCGGGCAGGGGCCGCAGCCCCTGCCCGATCATCAGCGCACTATTCGGGAATAAAGCTCACCTTACCGTCCGTCATCAGGTTGATCCGTCCGGTCTCGTTGTCTTCCAGATAACTGATCGCCGTCGCCAGACTGTCCAGTTTGTATCCGACTTCCGCCGTCCACGGGAAACGTACGGTAAAGCGTCCCAGATAGTCCATCGTCAGAGCCGTGTCGTCCGACAGGTCGATGCGCGGTATCTTGCCTCTCATGCCGCGCTGCTCCGCCTCTCGCAGGAGCGTCAGCACGACGTCCGCACGGTAGGATTGTTCCTCAACAAAGGCCGCCTGCGCGCTCACCTCCGGTGAAACGAGCAATCCCCCGGCAATGAGCGGGCATCCCGCCGGCACCGTCTCCGCTTTCTCCAGCAGCTTGCCGTGTTCGCTGATGAGCCAAACATTCCCCGCAAATTCAATGCCTGCGACCGCTTTGCACTCACGAATCTCAATGAGCATCGTATCGGGCAGCTTTCGATTGATCCTGACCTCTTCCACATAGGGGAGCTGTGTGAAAATACGCTCCTTGACCTCAAATTTATTGATGTAGTAGAGATTTGTCCCCAGCTCCAGGCCGGAGGCCTCCAGCACATCCTGCTCCGAATAACGCACCATACCGGAGACGGCGATGTGATCCATACGGAAAAAAAGCGTGATCGCGGCGATCATCGCGGCAACGATGACCACAGCGGCAATCAGTTTCCACAGGAACGACAGCCTGCCCCGTCTGCGTCTTCGGTTGTATCTTCTTCTCTCCATAGCTTCTGTACCCAAACGTTCTATGTGTTCCGCCGCACGATCCCCGCGCCGAGCAGCGCCAAGTCCCGTTCCAGGCTCTCATGTCCGCGGTCGATGTGCTCCAGCATTGAGATGCGCGTCGTTCCCTCCGCCTGAAGCCCCGCGAGCGTCAGCGCGGCTCCGCCGCGCAGATCGGTGCAGTGGACGCTCGCACCGCGCAGCGTTCTGACGCCGCTCACGACCGCGACCCTGCCCGCGACGCGGATATCCGCTCCCATGCGGGCAAGCTCGTCAACGTGTCGGAAACGATTCTCGAAAATGTTCTCCACGAACACTGTACTGCCCGCGCTCCTCAGCAGCGCCGCCATCAGCGCAGGCTGCGCATCCGTCGGAAATCCGGGATAGGGCGCGGTGCGCACGGGGCGGATCGCGCGAAGCGTTCCGTCGCTTTGCAGCGCGACGACGTCGCCCTCGCTTTGCACCCGGCAGCCCGCCTCCGCGAGCGCTGCCGTCACAGTGGAAAGCTGACGGTAATCAACGCCGGTGAAACGGACGTCCCCGCCGCAGGCCGCCGCCGCGCAGAGATAGGTTGCCTCGACGATACGGTCTGCGATGACGCGGTGTTCCCCGCCGTGAAGCATCCGTCTTCCCGTCACGGTGATGATCGAGCCGCCCGCTCCGCGCACCTGCGCGCCCATGGCGTTGAGAAAACTCTCCAGCTCTAAGATCTCAGGCTCCCTCGCGGCGTTGTAGATGACGGTCGTGCCCTCCGCGCCGCAGGCGGCGAGGATCGCGTTCTCCGTCGCACCGACGCTCGGCAGCGGCAGCACCAGCTCCGCGGCGGTAAGTACCTTCGCCCCGCAGCGGAGCGTCCCGCCGCGCTCCTCGATTTCCGCGCCGAGCGCGCGCAGCGCGGAAAGGTGCATATCGATGGGCCGCGGCCCCAGCTCGCACCCGCCGGGATACGAGAGCGCCGCCTCGCCCTGCCGCGCGAGGATCGCGCCAAGGAAGATTACCGACGAGCGCATCTCGCGCATCAGCGCGTCTGGCACCTCCGCGCGATCCATGTGCGTCGTATCGACAATCAGCGTGTCGCCCTCCCAGCGCGTACAGCAGCCGAGATGCCGCAGGATCGCGATCGACGCGTCCACGTCCGTCAGGCGCGGGCAGTTTTCGATGCGGCACTCCCCCGCGCATACTATGGTCGCTGCCAGCACCGGCAGCACGCCGTTTTTCGAGCCCTGTATCGTCAGTTCACCGCAAAGGCGTCTCCCACCTTCGACGAACAGCTCCTGCATCCCGTCTCCTCCACATACGATGAGTTTTCAACTGACCCATAGTATGCAAGGGACACGGTATGGGGTTACGCTTGCGTTTTTACCAGGATATAGCAAAATGGCGTCGAAATCCATCGAACGGAGGACATGCGATGAAATAGGACATCTCCTATCTTACAAGCCCCATGACCGTCTCATAAATGCGCTCCGTGGCGTCTCTCACTCCGAGGGACGCCATATTTCTTGCCATGGTTTCCCGCTTTACCTCATCGTGCAGGATGCCCGCCGCCGCGGTGAATAGCTTCTTGCCGTCCAGCCCCTCCTCTGCAAGCACCAGCGCCGCGCCATGGTCGCCGAGGGCATTGGCGTTCTTCTCCTGGTGGTGGTTTGTCACATTGGGCGACGGCACGAGGATCGCCGGCACACCGAGCGCCGTCAGCTCCGCGATGGTGGACGCGCCCGCGCGGGAGAGCACGAGATCGGCCGCCCGCATGACGTCCGCCATATCGTAGATGTATTCCCGCACGTCCAGTGACGGGTGCGCCGCAAGATCAACGCCGTGGGTACGCAGTTCATCCTGCATCCTGTTCCACGTGATTGAACCGACGCCGTGGATGTGGTGGAACGGCTCATGCGCGGATTCCAGTGCAATGAATTCCGCCATCATGACGTTCATGCGACCAGCGCCCAAGCTGCCCCAGAAAGATACAACAAGCGGACGGCCGTCGTCAAGCCCGAGTTTCCGCTTTGCATCTTCTTTCGTCTGTGAAAAGAAATCTCCGCGCACCGGCGTTCCGGTAATGACCACCTTCTCCGGCATCTTGTAATGCTGGCGGCAGTCCTCAAAGCCCACCATGATGCGCTGTGCATAGGGCTCCAGCTCCTTGGTGGTGAGTCCCGGAACGATATTCGACTCATGGACTGCCGTGGGGATGCCTCGCTTCGCCCCGTAGCGCACGATGGGATAGCTGGCATATCCGCCGGTGCCGACGATGAGATCGGGGCGAAAACCGTCCAGGATCGCGTCCGCCTGCCGCTTAGCGAGAAGCAGATTTTTGACGGAGATCAGATTGTGTCTGATCTCTTTTGGTTTGAGTGAGCGATGAAAGGAAGAGATATTGACCGTGCGGAACGGGTAGTCGGTGTGCGCGATCAGATCGCGCTCCAGACCGCGCTCCGCGCCGACGAACAGGATCTCGACAGCAGGATCTTTTTCCTTCATATACCCTGCAAGCGCCAGCGCGGGATTGACGTGCCCCGCCGTACCGCCGCAGGTAAAAATCACTTTCATAAAAGTCTCCTTAAGAGGGCGGCATTTGGCGGGAAACGCTCAAAACAAGTCCCATTTCTGCGAGCTGGATAACCAGCGCCGTGCCGCCGTAGCTGAAGAACGGCAGGGAAATGCCCGTATTCGGGATCAGGTTCGTCACCACCGCGATGTTCAGGAATACCTGCAGTGCAACCTGCGTCGTCACGCCGATCGCAAGCAGCGCGCCGAAGCGGTCGCGCGCGTGAAGCGCGATCCAGTAGCCGCGGATGATGAGCAGGGCAAAGATCGCCATGATGAGCGTCGCACCGATCAACCCCAGTTCCTCGCAGATGATGGCGAAGATGAAGTCGTTGTGGCGCTCGGGGAGATACATAAATTTCTGGCGGCTCCTGCCGAAGCCGACGCCCAGCAACCCGCCGGAGCCGATGGCCAGCAGGCTTTGCCGGATCTGGTAACCCGCGCCCCGCATCAGCTCAGGATCGGTGTTGAGCGGATCCTGCCAGATGGCGATGCGCGAGGAATTGTAGCTGATCTTGCCGCTCAGGTACGCCCAGACGCCCAGGCCCGCGACGCCGGCGCCGGCGCCGACCCAGATGGGCTGGATGCCGCCGACGAACATCATCACCGCGCCAATGCCAAGGATCAGCACTGTGCCGGACAGATGAGGCTCAAGGATCATCAGCACCGCAATGACGCCGAGGATGATCGCGTAGGGCATGATCCCGTAGCGGAAGGTCTGCATGCGCTCTTTTTTCTTGGAGATGCTGTCGGCAAAGAAAATAATAACACCGATCTTGACGATTTCCGAGGGCTGGAACGTAAACAGATCACCGAAGCCCAGCCAGCGCGTCGCGCCATTGACCGTTTTCCCGACGCCGGGGATCAGAACAAGAACCAGCAGCACGGCAGAGAGGAGAAGAATATATTTGCCCGTTACGCGGTATCTCTCATAGTTGATACGTCCGATGAGCAGCATCGCCACGACGCCGAGGATGGCAAAAACCCCTTGCCGGATGAGATAATACGCCGGGCCGACGCCCTCGTAGTACGCCATGGGAAAGCTGGCGGAAAAGAGCATGATCAGGCCGACGCCCGTCAGCAGCAGCGTCAGCAGGAGAAACGGCACGTCCAGAGGCCCGCGGCCCGCTTCCCGCGCTGCGTTTTCGATCTCAAGCTGACGCTCGCGCTGTTGCCGCCGCAGTTCCTTTTCTTCTCTGGTCATGTGGTTTCCTCCTTTCCGGACGGTTCCAACCGGACATCTTATATTTATATGCGATATCTGCCCATCACGCCCAGCGCGGCGATCAGGCAGCCGAGGGCGCTGACGGTCGTGAACACGGCGACGAGCTTCACCTCGCTCCAGCCGCAAAGCTCAAAGTGGTGGTGCAGCGGCGCCATCTTGAACAGGCGCTTGCCGTGCGTCAGCTTGAAGTAGCCGACCTGCAAAATGTCCGACATCGTTTCGCAGATGTAGACGATTCCGACGAGGATCAGCACGAGCGGCATATCGTAGGCGAACGCCAGCGCCGCTACCGTGCCGCCGAGAAACAGCGAGCCCGTATCGCCCATGAACACCTTGGCAGGGTGGAAATTGTAGACGAGGAAGCCCAGCAGTCCGCCCACCAGCGCGCCGGAGAAGACGCCGAGCTGCTCATAGCCCGGCCACCACAGCGCGATCACCACGAAGAACAGGCCGACCGGCACCGTCACGCTGGAGGCAAGACCGTCAATGCCGTCGGTGATGTTGACAGCGTTGACCGTACCGACGATGACGAAGGCGGCAAAGATCATATAGACCGGCCAGCTCATGATGAGCTGCGTGTGGAAAAACGGGATATACAGATTCGGCGTCAGCAGCCCCTCGTAGCGCATAAGCGTCAGAAACGCCGCCGCCGCGGCAAGCTGAAGCAGGAACTTCTGGATCGCCGTCAGTCCGAGGTTGCGGTGATGGACAACCTTTTCAAAGTCATCCAGAAAGCCGATCACGCCGAAGATCAGCGCAAAGCCGAAGATATAGAAATGCTTGAGGTCTCCGTGCAGCATACCGTCCCAGCCGACGATGAGAATGGCGGCAAAAATGCCGACAATGAACATCAGGCCGCCCATCGTGGGCGTACCCGCCTTGGCGTTGTGCCAGGTTGGGCCGTCTTCACGGATCTCCTGTCCCGCCTTCAGCCTCCTGAGCCAGGGGATCAGGAAGCGTCCCGCAGTCACAGAGACCGCAAAGCCCAGCAGGCAGGCAAGAACTGTTTTGATCATGTTGGTTTCTCCTTTGTTTCAGGTGCTCGCGCACAATGGTTCGTTCGTCAAGGGGAACAGCGGCGTTCCCGACGATCTGATATGCCTCATGGCCCTTGCCCGCCAGCAGCACCACGTCTCCTCGCTCCGCGTGGTCGAGGGCATAGGCGATCGCTTCGCGCCGGTCTTCCATGACCGCAAACGGCGTTTTGCTTTCCCTCATGCCGTTCAGGATGTCGTGCAGGATGAGATAGGGTGATTCGGTGCGCGGGTTGTCGCTCGTGACGACGGCGAGGTCGGAGAGCGCCGAGGCGATACGGCCCATGCGGGCGCGCTTCACGCGGTCGCGGTCTCCCCCGCAGCCGAAGACCAGCAGGACGCGGTTCTCCGCAAAGCCGCAGACCGTTTTCAATATATTCCGCAGCCCGTCCGGCGTATGCGCGTAATCGATCAGCACTGTATAATCCGTATCGGTCGGCACGACTTCGCAGCGTCCGCGGACGCCTGTGCAGCGTGGCAGCTCCCGCGCCGCGTCCTCCAGCGGCACGCCCAGCAGCCGGAGCGCCGACAGCGCGGCAAGCGCGTTGTAGAGCGAGAATTCGCCGGGGATCCGCAGCTCGGTCAGATAATGCTCTTCCTCGTCGGAAACGGTGAAGCGCACGCGATCGTTTTCATAACGCGCCCGCCAGCCCACAATATCGTTTGTCAGATCCTGCCCGTAGGTCAGGCGCGGGCAGGAGGCGCCGTCCAGAACGCGTTTTGCCCACCGGCTGTCTCCGTTGACAGCTGCGGCGCGGCTCTGCCTGAACAGCCGCGCCTTTGCGTCGCAGTAGGCTTCCATTGTACCATGGTAGTCAAGATGGTCCTGTGTCAGGTTTGTGAACACCGCCGCATCGAATGTGATGCCCGCCGTGCGCTGCTGTATGAGCGCGTGGGAGGAAACCTCCATAACGGCATGCGTGCAGCCCTGTTCCGCCATACGCGCCAGCATGTGGTGCAGCTCCAGCGCGCCCGGCGTCGTCCGTTCAGCGGGTATCGTTTCCTCGCCGATCCGATTCTCGACGGTGCCGATCAGCCCGGTCTTCACGCCCAGCGTGCGCTCCAGAAGCTGCCGGATCAGAACGGTCGTCGTGGTTTTTCCGTTCGTGCCGGTTACGCCGACCATCGTCAGCTTCTCCGACGGGTTTCCATACCATGCCGCCGCCATCAGCGCGAGCGCATGACGGCAATCCGGCACAAGGACGTATGGCATCTCCGCAGGGGGCGGCGCTTCGCACACGGCACAGGCCGCGCCGCGCAAAGCGGCGTCTGCCAGATAGCGCGCGCCGTCGTCCCGTTCTCCGCGGACGGCAACAAACAGGCTGCCGCGCCGCGCATCCCGTGAATCATCGGTCAAATGGACGATCTCCGTGTCCGCGTCCGCGTGGAGCGCATAGGTTGTCAGGTGTGAAAGGAGTTCGGACAGGCGAATTGGAACGCATTCCTTTCACAATTCGATCTTGTTGTCTTTCTGGTATCTTAATCCGTCACGGAGCTGTCGCTCAGCTGGACGCGCACGACCGTTCCCGCTTCGACCTCTTTGCCCGGCTCCTCAGATTGGGACACGGCTCGCACCGAAGCGGAGGAGCGGTTGGTCGCGCCGGAAACCGACATAATAAGCCCGGCGTTCGTCAGCTTCTGGTTCGCCGCGGAAGCGGTATCTCCGATCACATTGGGCACGACGCACAGCTCGTTGGACTTTTCCGCGCCGCAGTACAGAATGATTTCCGCGTTGTTCGGCACGATGGCGCCGCCGGCAGGCGTCTGATCCGTGACCTTTCCCGCGTCGCCGATGACGCGGCTCGAAAACCCGATGGCAGAGAGCTTTTCCTTTGCTGCTTCCACGCTCATACCGACGACGTTCGGCACCGTCGCGTCCGCGCCGACCAGTTCCTCCGCGCTGTACAGCGGTTCAATGCCGAGATAGGGCAGCAGCTCTGCCATGACCTCGCTCGCCACCGGCGCGGCCATGTTGCCGCCGGAAACGTAAGTGCCGGTGTATTTATCCGGCTCGTCGAGCGTGAGGAGCATAATGACCTCGGGATCGTCGGCGGGCGCGAAGCAAACGAAGGACACGATGACGTTGCCGCCGACCTTATCCGCCGTACCCGTCTTGCCGCCGATGCGGTAGCCAGCGACCTTGCCGTTTTTGCCGGTTCCCTCGGATACGACGTATTCAAGGATCTGGCGCACCGTGGCGCTGGTATCCTCGGAGATGACCTGGCGCAGCGGAGTCGTATCGTGCTGATAGGTGACGGTGCCGTCGGCGGCGACCACCTGATCGACGATATAAGGCTGGCGCAGATAGCCGCCGTTGATGCACGCCGCCTGCGCGGAGATCAGCGCGACCGGCGTGACGTTGAAGTTCTGTCCGAACGCATAGCATCCCAGCGCCAGCTTGGAGTACTCGATCTCCTTGTTGACAAAGCCGCTTGCCTCGCCGGTGGTGTCGATGCCGGTCGGCTGCGTCAGGCCGAAGGCTTTCATGTAATCGTAAAACTTCTCGTTGCCCATGCGCAGGCCGATGTTGATGAACGCGGGGTTGCAGGAGTTTCCGGTGGCGACGGTCAGGCTCTGGTGTCCGTGTCCGTCGCGCTTGGAGCAATTGATCCGCGCCTTCTCCACAATGATATAACCCGGGCAGTCAAAAGTGGAGCCGAGGTCGATCACGCCCTCCTCCAGCGCCATGGACAGCGTGAGGATCTTGAACGTCGAGCCGGGTTCATACGTGTCGTTGATCGCCTTGTTGCGCCACTGTTTGAGCCGCAACTCGCTGAGCTTCTGGCTCAGCAGCTCTCCGTCCAGCCCCGACGTCTGCGCTTTCAGCGCGCTGTTGTATATCTCAGCGGGACTATTCAGGTCGTAGTTGGGCAAGGACGCCATGCCGAGGATCGCGCCGGTCTTGACCTGCAGGACGATACCCGTCGCGCCCTTGCCGGTGCCGAAACGGCTCTCCAGCGCCGCAAGCCCCTTCTCCAGATAATACTGCACGGTCGTATCCAGCGTCGTATGGATCGAGGCGCCGTCCTTCGCGTCAAAATACTGCTCATATTGGTACAGCAGCGATGTGCCGTTGTTGTCCTTTGCGGTGACGACCATGCCGCTCTCGCCGGTCAATTCGTCGTCATAGACCGCCTCCAGCCCATAGGCGCCGCCCTCCTCGTTCGTAAAGCCGATCACGTTGGAAGCAAGGGAGCCGAAGGGATAGTAGCGCTTGGTCGTCGGTTCCATAAAAATGCAGTTGCCCTTGATGTGGTTTTCGGTGATAAACGCGCGGATCTGATCCGCCTGATCCTGCTCGACGCGCTTTTTGATGATCTCATACTGCGAGTCCGTCCGTTCCATCTTCTTGAGGATGGTTTCCCTGTCAACGTCCAGGATCTCGGAAAGCGTGCTTGCGATAAGCTCTTTGTCCGCCTCATATTGCACGATGTCGAGCGGCGAGAGCAGGATGTTCTCAGCCGTCGAGGAGATGGCGAGTGCACGGCCGTTGCGGTCATAGATCGTCCCGCGCGCGGCGCTGACGGTCGTGCGCAGCGTCTGCTGGCGCACGGCAAGATCCTGCAGCTCGTCGTGGCGCGTGATTTGCCACATATAGAGCTGGCGGAACAGCAGCGCAAAGGATACCACGCCGAAAAACGCCAGAAGCAACAGCGTTCTGACGCCGATCATCCGGTTGGCGCGGCGCGCCGAATCCGATTTTCTTCTCGGGGTCTGGGACATAATATTCGTCTCCCTATTCATGAGCATAAGGAGTAAGGAACCTCCTTACCCCTTATGTATAGCTTCATCTCATTTGAAATATTCCACCACGGACGCGACGTCTGCACCGACTGAACTGACGACCCTGCCGAGGACGTTCGTTTCCGCTCGCTGATAGAGCACGATGTTGTCCGGCTCGGAGAGGTCGATGTAATAGATCTGCGATGCGCTCGGCTTTGCCATGCCTGCGCTTTCCGCCGCCTCCTTGATGGCGGTCAGATCGAAAGTCTTTTCATACCGCGCGACCAACTTGACGTGCTCCTCCTGCAGTGAGGCAAGCGCACGCTGCTGGCGAACGACCTGATTGGAAATGGTTGCGAGCTGCGCGTAGCTCATCAGCAGCGCCATCGCCATCACCGCCGTCGCCGCAAATCCGAGGATCGAGACGAAGGAAACCTGAATGCGCTCGCGGTGCTTCGGTTTTTCCGCGGCTCTTCTGCGCGGCGCCTGCTTCGGCGCGGCATCCGGCGCTCTCCGCGTACCGGGATCCTGCGCGGGGCGGCGCCGGCTTTCCCGTTCCGGGAAGTCGAAATCACGGGCAAGATTGCCCGAAATATACGGTGTATTCATTTGTCGCGCGGCGCGACGTGCCATGCAGGGTCCCTCCTGTCAGCATTTTTCCGCAACACGCAGCTTTGCGCTGCGGGCGCGGGGATTCTCGTTCAGTTCTGTTTCGCCGGAAACGATGGGCTTGCGGGTCACAAGCTTCATCTTCGGCGTCCGTCCGCACACGCAGACGGGAAATTCCGGCGGGCAGATACAGCCGGCGGCAAGGTCGCGCAGCTTTTGCTTTACGATGCGGTCTTCCAGCGAGTGGAAGGTAATGACCGCAAGCCGTCCGCCGGGCTTCAGATGCGCTTCGGCGGCGTCGAGCATCGGCGTCAGCTCGCCCAACTCGTCGTTGACAGCGATCCGGATCGCCTGAAAGCTGCGCTTGGCGGGGTGTTGTTTCTCACGAAGCGCTTTTGCCGGCATCGCGCCGCGGATCAGCTCCGCAAGCTCCAAAGTGGTTTCGATTGGCTTCTGTTCCCGCGCAACGCATATCGCCTTTGCGATCTGCGGCGCGTACCGCTCTTCGCCGTATTCATAAAGGATGCGGCGAAGCTCCTCATACGAATATGTGTTGACCAGCTCGCGCGCCGTCAGCGGCGCGGTGGCATCCATGCGCATATCCAACGGCGCATCCTGCTTGTAGGAAAAGCCGCGGCTCGCATCGTCCAGTTGCGGGGAGGAAACGCCAAGGTCAAATAACATCCCGTCCGCCGCATGCACGCCCAGCTCGTCCAGCACCTCGCCGAGGCGGCTGAAGTTGCTGTGTACCAGCGTCACGCGCTCCATATGCTCCGCGAGACGCTGCCTCGCGGCGGCAAGCGCCGTTTCGTCCCGGTCGAGGGCAATCAGGGCGCCCGTCGTCAGGCGACGGACGATCTCCAGCGAGTGTCCCGCGCGTCCGAGCGTACCATCGACGTAGACGCCGTCCGGCTTGATGTTGAGCGCTTCGATGCACTCATCCAGCAGTACGCTCTTGTGTCCGTAATCGCCGTCCATATCAGATGCCAAGCTCTTCCATTACGGCGGCGAGGCTGTCCGCCTCCATCTCCTCCGCCTCCAGCGCCGCCCACGCTTCCGCGTTCCAGATCTCCGCCCGTTTGGAAACGCCGGCGACGACGACTTCCTTTTCCAGCTTTGCGTAGGCGCGGAGCTTCTGTGGCAGAAGGATACGTCCCTGCGCGTCCGGCTCGCATTTTGCGGCGTTGGAATACAACTGGCGGATTGCCTTTTTCGCCTTGGAATAGGGCAGACTGTCGAACTTTTCGGTGAGCTTCTGCCAACCTTCCTCGGAATACACCGCGAGGCAGGGATCCGTTCCCGCAATGGTCACGTAAAAGGTGTCGCCCAGCTCTTCGCGGAGCTTCGCAGGGATAAACAGCCTGCCCTTGGCGTCGATACTATGCTGATACTGCCCGGTCACGACCGTTCCCCCCCTCTCCGAAGCATTACGGGGGCAAGAGTGCAAAACACGGCTGTTACACATTTCTGTGTCACAGCTGTCATTTGCTCCACTTTATGGTATTTCACACCACTTTGCCCCACTTCTGCTTTGATTATATGGGAGGGCAGCTTGAAAATCAAGAAAAAATATTTAGAACGCTTCCCGTCACGCCGCCCCCGTTTTAAAACGCGCGTTTTATTTTTCGGCGTAAAAAAAGCAGCGGACACATCATCTTGTGTCCGCTGTCGAAAAAAGCTGCAAAATATAGGCTTATCTTGTGCTTTTGTGCATTGTTACAAAGTTACACGGTCTATCCTTCCTGTTTTTTATTCAGCTTGCTAAGCTCTTCACGATCCTTCTGCCGACGTGCCGCAGAGGCGGCGCGGAAGCGGACGCGGCTCTCCTTAACCTCGGTCAGCGCCGCCTGGATCGCCTCTTCCGTGCGCCGCAGCGCATCCTCTGTGTACTCGTTGACAACGCGATACATCTCGTTGGAACGATCCTCCGCCCGCGAGATAATCTCATGCCCGCGTTCCCGCGCGGTCGCCAGCACCTGACTGTCGGCAACCTTTGTTTTTGCCTCATACTCCGCCTGCTGCATCATACGATCGACCTCACGCTTGGCAGAATTGACATAATCGTCTTTTGCCTGGATCAGATCCTGCGCGCGCTTGAGTTCCATGGGAAGGCTCTCGCGCAGCTCATCCAGCAGGTCCAGCGCAGCGTCTCGCTCAATGATGCACCTGTCGTTGCTCAACGGCGCGTTCTTTGCGTCGTTAACCATATCATACAACATACCGATAAGATGTTCCGCATCTCGATTCGCCATCGTTTCTTACCACCCTTTCATTTTTTCGATCGCCGCCGCGGGCACATAAGGATCCAGCGGCCGCTTGTATGTTACCATCTCCCGCACCATCGTCGAACTGACGTGCAGGAACTCCGTCCGCGCGGGAAGCAGCACCGTGTCCAGCGTCGGCTCCAGCGCACGGTTGATCTGCGCCATGCCGAGCTCGGTATCAAAATCCGTACCGTTGCGGACGCCCTTGATGAGATAGCGCGCGCCCTTCTGCTTCGCGTAGTCGGCAAGCAGCCCAGTCCAGATCTCCGCCGTAACGTTCGGCAGTTCCGCCACTGCCGCGTTGAGCATCTCAAAGCGCTGTTCCTTGGTAAACATGGGGCGTTTGCCGCTGTTGACCATGGCGCAGACGTAAACGTGATCGAAGATCGCGGCGGCGCGGCCGATCAGATCCATATGACCGAGCGTGACCGGGTCAAAGCTGCCGGGAAATACTGCGATATTCATACGTCCGATCCCTCACTCTCTCCGTCGCGGCGATAGACCGTGACCTTGATTTTTCCGTACCTGTATTCACGATGGATACGATACGGCGCGCTGAGCGCGGGCAACGTTTTCTCCACCGGGCATTCCGCTACCATTATACCATGCGGTGCCAAAATGTCAAACCGCGAGATATGCGCAATGGCCCTCTCCAGCGTATCATCCGCATAGGGCGGGTCAAGGAAGACCAGATCAAACTGAGTACGCAGTGAACCGAGATACTCCATCGCGTCGCCGCAGACGACTTGGGCGCGGTCCGCAAAGCCGCAGACAGCAAGATTGTCCCGCACCAGCTGCGCGGCGTCCTTGCGGCGATCGACGAATACGCAGTTCTTTGCGCCGCGTGAGAGCGCCTCAATGCCCATCTGTCCCGTTCCGGCAAACAGATCGAGCACACGGCGATCCTCAATATCGAATTGCAGGGCGCTGAAGATCCCTTCCTTGACCTTTCCTGTGGTGGGGCGCGTTTCCTGCCCCTTCAGCTCGCCCAGCCGCCGCCCCCGCGCCGTTCCCGTGATGACCCGCATAGATCCGCTCCCGCTTCCATATGGTGTAAGTGATATTATTTTAGGGGATAACCGCGCTTTTTGCAATAGAAAGTTTCGGTCAACGATCCGCGGTTTCATTCAAATTTGCCCTTGTTATTCCGCTGCAATTCGTTTATAATACAGAAAGCTGTAATGTGCCTTAGTATGGCATTTTGGAAAGGAGACCATTTATGTTCAAGCTCCAGACCGATCAGGGCGAGATTCAGATCAGCGACACCGTGCTTTCGGATATCACGGGCGCCGCCGCAACGAGCTGTTACGGTGTGAAGGGTATGGCTTACCGTTCCATGACGGACGGTCTTGTTCATTTGCTGCGCCCGGGCGCTATGAGCAAGGGCGTCCATATCACGCAGCACGACGAGGGCGATATTTCTATTGAGCTGCACATCATCGTCGAACCCGGCGTCAACATGGCCGCGATCTCCCGCGAGATCATCTCGCAGGTACGCTATCTGGTCAACAAGAACACCGGCGCAAATATCCGCAGCGTCGACGTCTACGTCGACAGCATCACTCTGTAGGAGGATCTCCGCTCATGCAGGATACCATTACCGGAGCCAAGTTCAAGGAGATGCTGCTGTTCGGCGCCGTTTCCGTAACCGCGGCGAAACAGAGCATCAACGATCTGAACGTCTTCCCCGTGCCGGACGGCGACACGGGCACCAATATGAGCCTCACCATCCAGACTGCCGCGGCGGAGCTGAAGAAGAAAGATGCACACACGGTCGGCGACGTCGCAAACATCGCCGCGAACGCGATGCTGCGCGGCGCGCGCGGCAACTCCGGCGTCATTCTCTCGCTGCTGTTCCGCGGCGTCTCCAAGAGCTTCAAAGGGCTGGAACTCGCAGACGGCTGTATGCTCGCCGCCGCGTTGCAGGAAGGCGTCGCTGCCGCGTACAACGCGGTCATGAAGCCCGCCGAGGGAACGATCCTCACAGTTTCCCGTCTCGCCGCCGACGCGGCGATGCACGCCGCTGAGGAGGAAAACAGCGTCGAGTACGTGCTGGACGCGGCGATCCGCCAAGGTGAGATCACGCTCAGGGAAACCGTCAATATGAACCCCGTTCTCAAGCGCGCCGGTGTTGTCGACGCGGGCGGCAAGGGCTTCCTCATCATTCTGGGCGGGATGCTCTCGGCGCTGCGCGGCGAGAAGCTGCCGGAGCTGGATGAAAACGGCGAGACTCGTGACAAGGCGGACTTCGCGCAGGTCGGCGACGAGGACATCACCTTCACGTTCGATACCGTATTCATCGTCCGCAAAACAGGCGAGTGCAACCTCGCAGAGTTCCGCTCCTACCTGAACTCCATCGGCGACAGCCTCGTCATCAGCGAGGGCGACGATATGTTCAAGGTGCACGTCCACACCGATACGCCGGGCGACGCGCTCAACGCCGCGCAGAAGTACGGCACGCTGGAGGTCGCGAAGATCGAAAACATGCGCATCCAGCAGGAGGATATGGCGGCGGGTCGCAAGACCATCTCCGCTGACGAGCTGGAGGACGACGACATGGTGGACGGATACATCCCCTCCGCAGCGTCGATGGAGCCTGAGGAGCGCAAAGCTTTCGGTTTCCTTTCAGTCTGTGCGGGCGACGGTCTTGCCGCCGTGTTCCGCGACATGGGCGTGGACGGCGTCATCAGCGGCGGCCAGACTATGAACCCCTCGACCGAGAGCATCCTCAGGGAGATCGAGCGCACGAACGCCGACACCGTCTTCGTGCTGCCGAACAACAAGAATATCATCATGGCGGCGCAGCAGTGCGTCGGGCTTACGGATAAGAAGGTTGTCGTCATCCCGACCGCCACAGTCCCGCAGGGTATCACCGCGATGATGTCCGTCGATCTGGAATCGGGAGACGCAGACAGCATTGAGCAGTCGATGCTCGACGCCATTCAGAACGTCAGCACCGCGCAGATCACCTACGCCGCGCGCGACTCCGAGTTCGACGGCGCAGACATTCACGAGGGCGATTTTCTGGCGCTGTTTAACGGCAAGCTCTTCGGTGTGAACAAAAGCATCGCCGTCCTGATGGATCAGCTTGCTGAGGTCGCCAAGTCGCAAAACGCCGAGTTTGTTAACGTCTTCTACGGTGAGGATGTCGACCCGGCGGAAGCCGAGGTCGACGCCGCATGCTTCTCCGAAAAGCTTCCGATGGCGGAGGTCAGCGTTCTCTCCGGCGGCCAGCCCGTATATTACTACGTCATTTCCATAGAATAAAATATCATCAAAAAAGAGGCTCGGTTGAGCCTCTTTTTTGATGATCACAGTGTCTCCGCCAAAAGACGGCGGAGCAGCTCCGCGCGTCGGTATGCCTCCTCAGACAGCTTCGTATACAGCCGATCAAGACAAATGTCCGCCGTCCCGGCGGCAGCGGAGGCATATTGGAAACCAGAAGAAACCTCCTCGCGCCAGCGTTCTCGAAGCCGATCACGCCAAAGCAGACGGGGCTGCGGCGGCAGCACCACCGTCGCATCGTAAGTCCCGCCGGTCACAAGGAAGTACACCGACCGCAGCGTCCTGACCTGCGCCGTTTCATCCTCGGCGAGGCGGCGCAGCATATGCCTGCCCGCCGCCGTCGGCGCGAGCGACGCCAGATAGCGATAGGTCTGCGCGCCCGCCATTGCGTCGCGGATAAACGTCTCAAGCGCAGCCGTTTCTTCCCGCGTGGCTTCGCCCAGGCATGGTGCCTTCCCCGCCGCCTCCGGCCGCTTCGGCGCAGCGGGGTAGGGGCGGAGCGATGGCGACACACGTTTCCAGACGTCATCATATCTGCGGTAGTCCTCCTGCGCCGGCAATGTGGTCTCGATCATCGGAGCATCCTCCATTCATCCTATTCTATCGCTATCCTATGCAAAACGGCGTCCGAACTGCTTATCCGCATTGATTTTTCCAAAAGCATTTGTTATACTGAGCAAAACGCCAGATACAGGAGATACCATCATCATGCTGGAACTCAGGAACATTTCTTACACCGTCTCCGAAGCGGGCGGCGAGCAGTCGATCCTGAAGAACGTGTCCGTTACGATCCCGGACGGCAGGCTCGTCGTCTTTACCGGACCGAACGGCGGCGGCAAGACGACGCTCGCCAAGATCATTATGGGACTCGTCACTCCCACAGACGGACAGATCATCTACAACGGGCAGGACATCACCGGTCTTGACATTACCGCACGCGCGCGGCTTGGCATCAGCTACGGCTTTCAGCAGCCGCCTCGCTTTAAGGGCATCACGGTGCGCGACCTGCTGACCATCGCCTCCGGCGATGAAAAGCTGACGAAAGACAAATGCTGCCGCTACCTGACGCAGGTGGGGCTGTGCGCCAACGACTACCTCGACCGCGAGGTGGACGTCTCCCTCTCCGGCGGGGAGGTCAAGCGCATTGAGATCGCGACGCTTCTCGCTCGCGGCAGCGAGTTCATGATCTTCGACGAGCCGGAGGCCGGCATCGACCTCTGGAGCTTCGCCCGGCTGACCGAAACCTTTGAGGATATTCACCGCACGCGCAGCGCCACCATGGTCATCATTTCCCACCAGGAGCGCATCATCCAGCTCGCGGACGAGATCATCGTCGTGAGCGGCGGCGAGCTGCGTTACCGCGGCACGGCAGACGAGGTGTTCCCGAAGATCATGGCGGATACCATGGGCTCCTGCCCCGTGCTGACGCGAAAGGAGGCGGAACGATGATCACCGAAGTCGACCAGGCATTGCTGGAAAAGATCGCCGACCTCGTCGGCAAGCCCGTCGGCGCGCTCAACATCCGCAAGGACGGCGGCTGCGAGGCGCGGCAGAGCACTGAACACATCAAGATCGACGCCCGCACCGACGGCAAGGAGGGCATCGACATCCGCATTCTCGACGGCACGAAGGGTGAGAAGTGCTACATCCCTGTCGTCATCAGCAAGAGCGACTACGCCGAAATGGTCTATAACGACTTCTACGTCGGTGAGAACTGTGACGTGGACATCGTCGCGGGCTGCGGCATCCACAACTCCGGCTGCGACGAGGCGCGGCACGACGGTGTTCACACCTTCCACGTCGGCAAAAACTCCCACGTCCGCTATGCCGAAAAGCATTACGGCGAGGGTGACGGCGACGGCACGAACATCATGAATCCGCAGACCGTCGTCTACCTCGACGAGGGCGCGACCATCCAGATGGAGACCGTACAGATCCGCGGCATCGATTCGACAAAGCGTATCACGAAGATCGTCTGCGGCAAGGGCGCGGAGGCTCTCATCACCGAGCGCCTGCTGACCCACGGCAGCCAGCTTGCGGAGAGTGACATGGAGATCGTCCTCGACGGCGAGGATTCTAAGGGCCGCGTCATCTCCCGCTCCGTGGCGCAGGATGAAAGCCGCCAGGTCTTTCGTCCCATCGTGGTCGGCAACGATAAATGCTTCGGCCACGTCCAGTGCGACTCCATCATCATGGGCAGCGCGAAAATCGAGTCCGTCCCCGCCATTACGGCGAACAGCACGGAGGCGCAGCTCATCCATGAGGCCGCCATCGGTAAGATCGCGGGCGATCAGCTCCTGAAGCTCCAGACTCTCGGCCTTACAGAGGAGGAGGCGGAGGATCGCATCCTCAAGGGTTTCCTCGCGTAAAACGGAAAAAACTTTTGCCGCTTCTGTATCAAACGGCACACTTGTTGTGGAGGTTTGATACGATGAAGCGGCAAATTGTTTTTTTCACAGAGCTTTCCTATGTTCTCGGCATTCTGTCCCTCGCGCTTGGCACGGCGCTGATGGAACGAGCGGACTTCGGCGTTTCGATGGTCGTCGCGCCGGCGTATCTGCTGCATCTGCGGCTGTCGCAAACCTTCCCGTTCTTCACCTTCGGCATGGCGGAATACAGTCTGCAGGCCGCGCTGCTCATCACAATGTGCCTGGCGCTGCGACGTTTCCGCATTTGCTACCTGTTCTCCTTCGTGACCGCTGTCGTCTACGGCTTGACGCTGGACGGCTGCATCGCATTGGTCGCACTGATCCCTCGCGCAGACACGGTGGCGCGGCTGACGTATTACGCGCTCGGTATGCTCGTATGCGCCGTCGGCGTATCGCTGCTGTTCCATACCTACGTCGCACCGGAGGTCTACGAGCTGTTCGTCAAGGAGATTGCGGTCAAAACCGGCGCGGATATCCACCGGGTCAAAACCATCTACGACTGCTGCAGCTGCGCCGTCGGCGTGATGCTATCCTTTGCGTTCTTTGGTTTCGGGCAGTTTGAGGGCGTCAAACTAGGCACGGTTTTCTGCGCGCTGGTCAACGGCTCGCTGATCGGGCTGTGTACGCGGTTCTTTGAGGCGCGGTTCACGTTCCGCGACGCCCTGCCGCTGCGCAAACTCTTTACTTGACGCAAAACAGCGCGGCGAAATGCCGCGCTGTTTTACTACCAATCGGAATCCCAATCGGTGTCGTAATCGTCCCAGGAGTCGTAAGTATCGTAGTCATAATCCCAGTCGTAATCATCGCTGTCGCTGTAATAGCTGTTGTAGTCGCTGTCGTCGTAATACGAGCTATAGCCGTTGTAATCGTAATACACGGAATCCCGGAAATCGCCGACGCCGTACACGTCGTCGTAATCCTCCGCCAGGTAATAGTCGACGTAGTGCCGCTCCAATGTCGGGTCGACGTCTTCGATCCAGTACCAGTCGTCGTTGTATTCGTCGTAAGCGTACCAGTAGTCGTAGTCGTAATAGTAGCCGCGGCCCTCGTACTGGTAGTAACCGCGGTTCGGTGTTCTTGCCACGGCAATCGATATTCCCCCGACGAGCAACACCGCTGCAGCGGTCATGATCCAGCGTTTTTTGAGCCTTTTGCGAGGCGGCGTGCTGCGCGTCGGCGCGCCCTGCCGCATCGCGCTGCGCGGAGCTGATGCGGGGCGCTGCTCGCGTCGCTGCTCCGTCTCGGACTTCAGCTTCTCGTACAGTTCGTTGACGGCATATGCCTCATTCGGCCCCTTGTAGCGCACGGCGCGCTCTCCGTTCGCCTTGTTCTTATAGACGACAAAGTCCCCGTCCTCCGCCTCATAGATGCCGAATGCGCGTGCGCCGCGGTAGTCCTCACCGATGAAAAAGCGCATTCGCTCCAGCGGCATACCCTTTTCCGCGCAGAATTGCCTCAACTCGTCGATGGTCTGCGGCTTGCGATATCGTTCCTTCCGCTCCAACGCAAACGCCTCCTCAGCCTCGTTCCGCTTTGATCTTTCTCTCCGTCTCCTCGCGGACCGCCTCGCGCAGCCTGACGAGATAGGGAGAAAACGCAACCTTGTCGCTGCCGTACGTCAGGTTCAGCTCATATTCGTTCGGCGACCATGTCTTGATATCCGACTCGTTGTGCTGGATCACCGCTTCGAGATTGTCCATTGCCTTGTAGATCTTCGCTTCCAGCGTCTCCCGCGCCGCCATCTCCTCATAGAGCGCGCGCATCTCGGCGCGGTATGGCTCTGGCAGCGTATCCACCCACGCGAAAAGCAGACGCTCCTCCGTGTCCTCGTCCGTTTGAGTCTTCTGGAAACTTGGAATATCGCCGGTGAAGCACTCGCCAAGGTCGTGGATCAAACACATACGGATGACCTTGTCCATATCCGCCTCCGGAAACTCATCCTTGACGAAATACGCCATCAGCGTGATGCGCCAGCTGTGCTCCGCGACGCTCTCATGCCGTCCGCCGGAGGTGTAGCAATGGCGCGTCGCATCCTTCAGGCGCTCCGCGACGTGGAGCGCATCCAGCAATGCACGCGGCTCCATCACAGATCCCCCATGATGTAGCGCGCCGCATACACGCCGCTGGCGCTGGCGTGCGACAGGGAGTGCGTCACGCCGCTGCCGTCGCCGATGACGAACAGGCCGGGATGGCAGGTCTGAAGATGCTCGTCCAGTTCGACCTCCATGTTATAGAACTTGACCTCCACGCCGTAAAGCAGGGTGTCGTCGTTCGCCGTACCCGGCGCGATCTTGTCAAGCGCATAGATCATCTCGATGATACCGTCCAGGATGCGCTTCGGCATGACGAGGCTCAAGTCGCCCGGCGTCGCCTTGAGCGTCGGCGTAACGAAGGACTTGCTCATACGGCGCGGCGTGCTGCGGCTGCCGCGGATCAAATCGCCGAATTGCTGCACGATAACGCCGCCGCCCAGCATATTGGACAGGCGCGCAATGCTCTCACCGTAGCCGTTGCTGTCCTTGAACGGCTCGGTGAAATGCTTCGACACCAGCAGCGCAAAATTGGTGTTTTCCGTCTGCTTCGACGGATCCTCGTAGCTGTGGCCGTTGACGGTCACGATGCCGTTGGTGTTTTCGTTGACCACCGCGCCGCGCGGGTTCATGCAGAACGTGCGCACCAGATCCTGATACTTCGTCGTCTTGTAGACGATCTTGCTCTCATAAACCTCGTCCGTAATGTGCTTAAACACGTCGGCGGGCAACTCGACACGGACGCCGAGATCGACGCGGTTGGAGTGCGTCGCTATACCGAGATCGGCACAGACTGTCTCCATCCACTTGCTTCCGCTGCGCCCGACGGAGACAATGCAGTACGGCGCGGCATATTCCTCGCCCTTCTCGGTAACGACCGTGAAACCGCCCTCAGATTTGTTGATCTTTGCGATCGGCGTATGGAAGAAAAACTCGACCTTTTCCTTTAGATCGTTGTAGAGGTTCGTCAGCACCTCATAATTGATATCCGTGCCCAAATGACGTACCGACGCATCCAGCAAATGAAGGTTGTTTTGCAGGCACAGCGTTTTGAGAGAGGTGTTGGCAGTGGTGTAGAGCTTTGTCTTGCTGCCGCCGTATGCCGCGTTGATCTCATCAACGTAACGCATCAACTCAAGCGCTTCATCCTTGCCGATATACTCATACAGCGTTCCGCCGAAAGCGTTGGTAATATTGTACTTGCCGTCAGAAAACGCACCTGCGCCGCCGAAGCCGTTCATGATCGCGCATGTCGGGCAATGAATACAGCCGGTGATCCGCTTGCCGTCGATGGGGCATTTGCGCGATTCCAACTCGCCGCCGCGCTCAAAGACTGCGATTTTCAAATCGGGTCGTTTCTGGCAAAGCTCGTACGCAGAGAAAATACCGCCGGGACCGGCGCCGATGAGGATGACGTCATAGTTTTTCATGGTGGAAAACCTTTCTTTTGCAGCATGAATTGTACACAATTTGATACTAACATATAAGGAAAGGATATGCAAGCTATCGTATCGCTTCCGAACGCACAAAAAAAGAACACCATCTGGTGTTCTTTTTTGTGTTGGCGCTACCTATCTTACCGGTCCGTCTCCAGACAAGTATTGTCGGCAGAAGCGAGCTTAACTTCCGTGTTCGGAATGGGAA
>JBGVBS010000025.1:0-38282 GCA_045225715.1 Oscillospiraceae bacterium | reverse complement strand
TTTTTCCTGTGTTTTGAGCGCCGCCCTTGCTGGACGGCGCTCAGCACTCATTTTGTCAAAGCCTATTCTGTTATCTTTCTGACATTGCGGATGAACGGCGGTGTTTTTTCATCGGGTCAGTATTTCTTACTAATAATCAGGTAGCCGATCCAGTAGACGAATATGATGAGGCAAACCGAGTAGGACAGCACGAGCTGGATCGTCCGCTCGCCCGCAACGAGGGCGGCGATGGCGCCGACGCCCTCGATCAGCACGGTTGCGTAGCCCGCCCACGACCAGCTTTTCATGCGGATGTAGCGGTTGCGCTCGTCGTTCAGCTCGACGTCGAGCTTCTCGCGGTACTCGGCGTCGCGGCGGTACTTCAGGTTGCGCAGAACCTGCATCGCGCCCACCGCGGTCAGCGCGCCGCCCATACCGGCGTAGACCGAATCCGTCAGCACCTCCGTCACCGACAGCACGATCAGCGTCACGCCCACAACGACCCAGAAGATGCTCAACGCGAGCTTCTTGTTATTGTAATACATCGCTCACTCCTCCTCAAAGATAAAGACTTCCTCGATGCTCAGCCCAAAGTACGCGGCGATCTTGTGCGCCAGCAGGATGGACGGGTTGTAGCGCCCGTTCTCCAGCGAGCTGATCGTCTGCCGCGAGACGCCCATCTGCTTCGCCAGCTCGTCCTGCAACACGCCCCTGCCGTTGCGCAGTTCCTCGATGCGGTTTTTCAACACATCACGCTCCTTTGCTGATGTAAAGTTCGCTTGACATCCTGAGCATAGCACGGCTCTCACGAAATGTCAAGCATACTTTACATCTTTTTTCGGGACAAAGTGATTGACGGGCTTTGCCTGTTTATTATATAATGGCAAAAATATGAGGATTCGGAGGAGCTGCCCGTGAGAGAGTGGACCAGAGACGAGCGCTATCGCGTGCTCAAAAGCCCCGAGGAGATCCGTGATCTGCACGAGCGGATCAGCAAGTCCGTCTATCGCCAGACCTACCACGTCCAGCCCGTGACGGGGCTGTCCAGCGACCCCAACGGCTTCGCGTTCCACAACGGCGTGTGGCATCTGTGCTACCAGTGGTGCCCCTGGGGCGCGGTGCACGGGCTGAAATACTGGTATCACGTCACCAGCTCCGACCTCATCCACTGGAAGAACGAGGGCATCGGCCTCGCGCCGGACTGCTACTACGACAACCGCGGCACGCATTCCGGCAGCGCGATCAGCGTGGACGGGGAGCTGTACTTCTTCTACACCGGCAACCACCGCGACGAGGACTGGACGCGCACGCCCTACACCTGCGCGGCGGTGCTGGGCGCGGACGGCAGGCCGCACAAGCTCGATAAGCCCCTCTTCGGCCCGCGCGACACCCACAGCGAGCACCAGCGCGACCCGAAGATCGTCTGGGTGGAGAGCAAGCAAACGTATTACATCTTCATCGGCGCGCAGACCGCCGACAAAAAGGGCTGCGTGCTGGTCTACAAGAGCGCGGAGCTGCTCTCCGGCTGGACGTTTGCGGGACAGCTCACGGTGCCGGGCTACGAGAGCTTCGGCGGCATGTGGGAGTGCCCCTACATCGTCAACCTCGGCGGCACGGACGTGCTGATCTTCTCGCCGCAGTACACGACGCTCCCCGGGCGCGGGAACAGCACGAACCACAACGTCTACTTCCTCGGGAAGATGGACTATGATACGCTGACCTTCACGCCGGAGGGGGGCTATCACTATCTCGACTACGGCTTCGACTTCTACGCGGCGCAGGGCGCGGCGAACGTCGGCGATCCCGACAAGGCGATCCTCATTTCGTGGATCGGCCTGCCCGACAACCACTATCCCACCGAGGAAGAGGACTGGGAGGGCACGATGACCCTGCCGCGCGAGCTGCGCGTGCGGGACTGTAAGCTCGTCCAGACGCCGATCAGCGGCATTGAAAGCCTGCGCGACGCCGAGCTGACGCCGGACGGCACGCTGAGCGCCGCCTGCGAGATGCAGATCGACGTGCCGGAGGGGGATTTTGAGCTGAACCTCTTCACCAAGGCGGACGGCACGGGCGGCCTGCGCCTGCGCTATGACGCGGAGAAACGCGTCTGCACCGTGGACCGCACGGGCATGGACAAGCGCTTCAACACGCAGGTGTTCGAGGTGCTGGATATGCCGCTCGACGCGCCGCTCCAAACGCTGCGCGTGTTCATTGACCGCTGCTCGACGGAGCTGTTCGTCAACGGCGGCGCGGCGACCTTTACGACACGCAGCTATCCCACGGAGCGCGAGTTCCACTACACCGTCACGCCCGGCGCGGCGGTGAGGCTGTGGACGCTCCGTCCCTCCGTCAACGACGACTTTGTGGTGTGAGACGATGAAAAAGAAGGTATTTGCCAGCGATTTCGACGGTACGCTGTATTTCTACAAGGCGGACGTCAAGCTCCCGCCGGAGAGCGTGGAGAAGATCAAAGAGTACCAGGCGGCGGGACACCTGTTCGGCCTCTGCACGGGGCGGCAGGTCGGCGGCCTGACGCCGTTCATCGGCGGGATCGTTTCGCCGGATTTCTACATCACCAGCAGCGGCGCGAACATCGTTGACCGCGACCTTCAGCCGATCCTCAAGCGCGGCGTGGACCGCGGCGTCGCGGACGCGCTGGTCAGAAAATTCAAGGACGGCCATCGCATGACGCTGGACGTGGAGGGCGACATCTGCGTTTTCGCGCCGATGGATTACCCGGGAAAATACTACGTCATCACCGGCGTGGACGACGCGCCGCGGGGACTGATCCACCAGGTCAGCATCCACAACGAGACGCTGGAGGAGGCGGCGGCGGTCAGCGCGTGGGTCAACGAGACCTACGGCGACTTCGTCACCGCGTTCCAGAACGTGATCGAGGTGGACATCGCGCCGAAGGGCTGCTCCAAGGGCCTCGGCGTGGAGTATCTCCGCGCCTATATGCGCGAACAGTGGGGCGACGTGACGCTCTACGGCATCGGGGATTCGATCAACGATCTGCCGCTCCTTGACGCGTCGGACGTGTCCTACACTTTCCCCTACGCGCCGGAGGAGGTACAGCGCAGGGCGACGAAGGTGGTTCCGACCATCGTGGACGCCCTGAACGACAGCATGAACGACGGGAGGTAAACAGATATGAGCCAGACCTTACGGGACGCCAGATACTATGAGGAGCAGCACGAGCGCTTCATCAAATCCGCCGACCGGCCGGCGTTCCATCTCTCCGCCCGCGTGGGCTGGATGAACGACCCCAACGGCTTTTGCTGGTATCAGGGGAAGTACCATATGTTCTACCAGTATCACCCCTACGATTCCCAGTGGGGGCCGATGCACTGGGGACACGCGGTCAGCCGCGACCTGCTGCGCTGGGAGTTCCTGCCCGCGGCGCTGGCGCCGGATATGCCCTACGACCACGCGGGCTGCTTCTCCGGCAGCGCCGTCGAGCTGCCCGACGGACGGCATTTGCTGATGTATACCGGCGTGTCCCATGAGATGACCGAGCGCGGCGACCTGCGCGACGTGCAGACCCAGTGCCTCGCCGTCGGCGACGGCGTGAACTACGTCAAGTACCCGAAAAACCCCGTCCTCACCGCCGCCGACCTGCCCGAGGGCGGCAGCCGCCACGACTTCCGCGACCCGAAGATGTGGCGCGAGGCGGACGGCAGCTACCGCATGGCGGCGGTCGTCGATTTTCCGGACGGCGGGGGAAAGGTGCTGATCTTCCGCAGCGCCGACGCCCTGCACTGGAGCTTCGAGCGCATTTTCGCGGAGAACCGCGGGCGCATCGGCGCGATGTGGGAGTGCCCCGACGTCTTCACGCTCGACGGGCACGAGGTGCTGCTTGCCAGCGCGCAGGACATGCTGCCCAAGGGTTTTGAGTACCACAACGGCGACGGCACGTTCTACCTGCTCGGACACACCGATCCGGCGACGGGCCGCTTCGCCGCGGAGAGCGACCACGCCGCGGACTACGGCATCGATTTCTACGCGCCCCAGACCATCCTGACGCCGGACGGCAGGCGCGTGATGATCGGCTGGATGCAGAACTGGGACACCTGCATCCAGCGCATGAAGCCGCGCCCCTGGTTCGGCCAGATGAGCCTGCCGCGCGAGCTGCGCATCAAAAACGGTATCCTGTACCAGACGCCGATCCGCGAGCTGAAAGCGCTGCGCGGCGGCAAGGTGGAGTACGGGCGCGTCACGGTGGAGAACGAGGAGATCGAGCTGTCCGGCGTGTCCGGGCGCATGGCCGATCTGGAGATCACGCTGGAGGAGGGCGACTTCACCCGCTTCGCCGTCCGCTTCGCCAGAAACGACATATACCACACGGGCGTCAGCTTCCGCCCGCACGAATCCGTACTTAAGATCGACCGCAAATTCTCCGGCTCCCGCCGCGCCATCATCCACCAGCGCCGCGCCAAGGTGAACCACGAGCACGGCAGGCTGAAGCTGCGCATCATCCTCGACCGCTTCAGCGCCGAGGTCTTTGTCAACGACGGGGAAAAGGTGCTGACCGCCACGCTCTACACCGACCTCGACGCGGACGGCATTTCGTTCTTCGCGGACGGCAGCGCGACGTTTTCCGTCACGAAGTACGATCTTTCGCCGGAGAACTGAGCGATACCACCGTTTTAAACGATAAACAAACAGACAACATGATCATTCGGAGGAGGCAGCGCAGCATGAAGATCAGCGAGATCGTCGAATCCAAACAGTATTCCGTATCCTTTGAGGTGTTCCCGCCCAAGACCGCGGACACGCGCGAGAGCGTGACGAAGGCGGCGCGGGAGATCGCGGCGCTGGGGCCCGCCTTCATGTCCGTGACCTACGGCGCGGGCGGCGGCACCAGCGAGTACACGGCGGAGATCGCCCGCGATCTGCAGGACAACTGCGGCGTGCCGATGATGGCGCACCTGACCTGCATCACATCCACGCGCGACATGATCCAGAAGCAGCTCCGGCTGCTCAAGGAGAAGGGCGTGGAGAACATCCTCGCGCTCCGCGGCGACATCCCGGAGGGCTTCGAGATGAAGGAGCAGAACTATCACCACGCCATCGAGCTGGTGGAGGAGATCAAGGCGTTCGACCCCGGCTTCTGCGTCGCAGGCGCCTGCTATCCCGACTCGCACCCCGATTCCCCCAGCCAGAAGGAGGACATCCGCCGTCTCAAGGAGAAGGTGGACGCCGGCATGGATTTCCTCATCACGCAGATGTTCTTTGACAACCCTGTGTTCTACAGCTATATGTACAAGCTGCGCGAGGCGGGGATCACCGTGCCGGTGCATCCGGGCATCATGCCCATCTGCAACGCAAAGGTCATGAAGCGCACGCTCAAGCTCTCCGGCACCCAGCTGCCCGAGCGCTTCCGCCGCATCCTCGACACCTTCGGCGAAACGCCCGCCGCCATGCGTCAGGCTGGCATTGCCTACGCCACCGACCAGATCATCGACCTGTTCGCCAACGGCATCCCCTCGGTGCACGTCTACTCGATGAACAACCCGGGCGTCGCCAAAGCGATCCTCGACAACCTGTCCGAGATCCTGCACTGATGGACTATTACGCGACCCTCGGCGCGGCGTGCTCTGACCGCGATACGCTTTCCGCGCTCTTCGCGGAGGGCATGACCGCCGCGCGGCTCAACCTCTCGCATACGACGCTCGCCGACTGCGCGCCGCTGCTGGACGACTTTTTCTCCGCCGCGGCGAAGGCGGGCGTGGAGCCGCGCCTCGTCATCGACCTGCAGGGGCCGGAGCTGCGCGTCGGCGCGCTGGAAAGCCCCGTGCCGCTGCGCGACGGGTCGGAGCTCACGCTGGGCGAGGGGGGCGTCCCCGTCCCGCCGAGCGTCCCCGACGCCGCGGAGACGGGGGATCGCGTCTCCCTCGACGACAGCGCCCTGCTGCTGGAGGTGATTTCCCGGGAAAACGGCGCGCTGCGCTGCCGCGTGCTGCGCGGCGGCACCCTGCGCAGCCGCAAGAGCCTCGCCGTGCTGGGCAAAGAGATCGACGCGCCCGCGCTGACGGACGCCGACCGCGCCAACCTGCGCGACGCGGAGCGCTTCGGCGTCACCGACGTGCTGCAGCCCTTCGTGCGCGGCGCGGAGGACGTGCGCATGGTACGGCAGGCGCTGGACTGGGAGGGCCTGTCGCGCGTCCGCGTCATGGCGAAGATCGAGAACCGCCGGGGCCTCGAACACCTCGACGCGATCATCGCCGCCGCGGACGAGATCTGCGTCGCGCGCGGCGACCTCGGCAACGCCATGCCGCTGTGGGAGCTGCCGCACATCCAGAAGGAGATCGCCTCGCGCTGCCGCGCGGCGGACAAGCCGTTCTGCGTGGCGACGCAGCTCCTGTGGTCGATGCACGAACGCGCCGTGCCCACGCGCGCGGAGGTGCTGGATATCTACAACTGCGTCCTCGACGGCGCGGCGGGCCTGATGCTCACCGGCGAGACGGCGGCGGGGAAGCGCCCCGTCGAGGCGATGCGCTACCTCGTGCGCACGGCGGAAACGGCGCAATGAATATTCGAGTGAATATATACAAAGAATCGCGGTATTCTCTGTCAGATTTGAACAAGGAATACCGCGAAACTTTTTCTCATTTCTGCGGGATGCATATTGACGGATGAATAAAAACGTATTATTATGCATACAGTCGCGCGGCAGGGAGCTGCGCCATGAGAAAATTGGAGGAAAAGAATATGAAAAAGATTACCGCGCTGCTTCTGGCAGCCATGATGATCCTCAGCCTCGCCGCCTGCGGCGGCAAGACCGAGCCCGCTGTCGAGGAGACGAAGATCAGCACCGTCACCGAGGGCAAGCTGACCGTCGCCACCTCTCCGGACTTCGCGCCCTATGAGTTCTACGCCGTGGAGAACGGCACGCCCCGCCTCGCCGGCTTCGACGTGGCGCTGGCGCAGTACATTGCCGACTACCTCGGCCTTGAGCTTGAGATGGTGCCCATCGACTTCGACGGCGTGCTGATGGAGCTCCAGACAAAGAGCGTCGACCTCGGTCTGGCGGGCCTGTCTCCCGATCCCGAGCGCGAGAGCATCATGGACTTCTCGGACATCTACTACATGGGCGGCCAGTCCTTCGTGACCGTCAAGGGCAGCGAGGACAAGTTCCCCACGCTGGCTGACACCAACAAGGCGGAGTACCAGATCGGCGCGCAGACCGGCTCCATCCAGGTCGGCCTCGCCGAGGAGAACAGCCCCGACGCCGACATCATCCAGCTCGCGAAGGTCACCGACATCATTGCCGAGCTGCTCGCCGGCAAGCTGGACGGCGCGTACATCGAGACTGCGGTCGCCGAGAGCTATGCCGTCAACTATCCCGAACTCGCCATCGTGCTGGACGTCCCCTATGACGTCGAAGGCTCCGCCGTGGGCGTCAGCAAGGGCAACGCCGAGCTGCTCGCGGGCGTGAACGAGGCGATCGCAAAGGCGCTTTCCGACGGCAGCATGGATCAGTTCGTTGCCGAGGCGAACGAGCTCGCCGCCGGCGAGATCATCGAGGGCCTGCTGAACTGATCGACGCCGAACCGAACCAACACACCGGATTCCTCCCGCCCGTTGAGCGGGAGGAATCGCACATAAGGGAGTAAACTATGGATTCATTTGTCCAAGCGGCGAATTTTACGAAGATCGCGCCCTATGCCAGGCTTTTCTGGCAGGGCATGGCGGTCACGGTCATGCTTTCACTGTTCACGGTCGTCATCGGCTTCGCGCTGGCGCTGATGCTGGCGGTGATGCGACTGTCCAACGTCCGCCCGTTCGCCTTCCTTGGCACGGACAGGGACGGCAAGCTGCGCGACGGCGGGGTTCTGCTGGCGCTCAGCCGCTTCAACCCGCTCGCGTTCCTCGCCACCGCCTATGTGGAGATCCTGCGCTCCACGCCCGTGCTGGTGCAGGTGTTTATCATCTACTACGGCGTGTTCGGCGCGCTGGTGTCGCTGCCGAAGTTCACCATCCTCGGCTTCATCAAGTTCGAGCGGTTTTTCCCCGGCGTCGTGGCGCTGGGCATGAACTCCGGCGCGTACCTCTGCGAGATCATCCGCTCCGGCATCCAGTCCATTGACGGCGGCCAGACGGAGGCGTCCCGCTCGCTGGGCATGACACAGTTCCAGACGATGCGCTTCATCATCCTGCCGCAGGCGATCAAGAATATTCTGCCGGCCATCGCCAACGAATTCGTCGTCATCATCAAGGAATCCGCCATCACCTACACCATCGGCGTGCAGGACATCATGTCGGCGGTGAACGCCGTGCGCGGCGCGACCTTCATCATCATCGAGCCGCTGCTGGTGGCGACGGCGATCTACTTCTGCCTCTGCTTCCCGACGAGCAAGATCATCGCGTACTTTGAGAGGAGGATGAGCCGTGGCGACCGCAGATAAGCTGATTGAGGTCAAAGACCTCAAAAAGTACTACAAGAAGGGCGTCATCAAGGCGCTCGACGGCGTGTCCGCCGATTTCTACCGCGGCGACGTGGCGGTCATCATCGGGCCGTCCGGCTCCGGCAAATCGACCTTCCTGCGCTCCCTCAACCTGATGGAGGAGCCGACGGACGGCAGCATCGTCTTCGACGGCGTGGACATCACGAAGAAGAAGGTGCCGACTGCCGAGGGCAAGCTCGTCAAGCTGGATATCGACAGCCACCGCCGCAAGATGGGCATGGTGTTCCAGCACTTCAACCTCTTCCCGCACAAGACCATCATGGAGAACATGACGCTTGCGCCGATCCAGGTCAAGAAGATGCCGCAGGCGCAGGCGGAGGAGAAGGCGATGACGCTCCTGAAGCGCGTCGGCCTCGCCGACCGCGCGGGCGCGTATCCGATCCAGCTCTCCGGCGGACAGAAGCAGCGTATCGCCATCGTCCGCGCGCTGATGATGGAGCCGGAGGTCATGCTCTTCGACGAGCCGACCAGCGCCCTCGACCCCGAGATGGTGGGCGAGGTGCTGGACGTCATGCGCGAGCTGGCGCGCGAGGGCATGACGATGATCGTCGTCACGCACGAGATGGGCTTCGCCCGCGAGGTGGGCAATCGCGTGCTGTTCATGGCGGACGGCAGGCTGCTGGAGGAAAACGCGCCGCGCGAGCTGTTCGACCACCCGCAGCACCCGCGGCTGAAGGACTTTTTGAGCAAAGTGCTGTAAGGCAAAAAGAGCGGCGATGCCGCTCTTTTTGATGATAAGAGGGATCAAAGTATGACAACAGCAAAACAGAACGCCGTCGCGTTCATCGATGAAAAGAAAGACCTGATCTGCTCGGTCGCCGACAGGATCTGGGAGTACGCGGAGCTTTCGCTGGAGGAAACGCGCTCCGCCGCGCTGTATTGCGAGGTGCTGGAGCGCGAGGGCTTCGCCGTGGAGAAGGGGATCTGCGGCATTCCCACCGCTTTCGCCGCGTCCTACGGAACGGGCGCGCCGCGCATCGGCATCCTCGCGGAGTACGACGCGCTCTCCGGCCTGTCGCAGAAGGGCGGCGCGACAAAGCACGAGCCGCTGAAAGAGGGCGGCACAGGCCACGGCTGCGGACACAACCTGCTCGGCGCGGGCGCGCTCGCCGCGGCGCTGGGCGTGAAGCACTGGCTGGAGGAGACGGGGCAGAGCGGCACGGTCGTCCTCTACGGCTGTCCGGGCGAGGAGGGCGGCGCCGCCAAGGCGTTCATGGCGCGCGACGGCCTGTGGAAGAGCCTCGACGCCGCGCTGACCTGGCATCCCGCCGACTGCAACGAGGTCGTCACCGGTTCGTGCAACGCGACCATACAGGTGCAGTACACCTTCCGCGGCGTCGCCTCCCACGCGGCGGGTGAGCCGGAGCTGGGGCGCAGCGCGCTGGACGCAGTGGAGCTGATGAACGTCGGCGTCCAGTTCCTGCGCGAGCATATGCCCTCGCGCGCGCGCATCCACTACGCCATCACCGACGCGGGCGGACGCAGCGCGAACGTCGTGCAGCCGATGGCGCGCGTGCTGTATATGGTGCGCTCTCCCCGCGTCTCCGAGGCGCTCGCGCTGCTCGCCCGCGTGGATAAGATTGCTGACGGCGCGGCGCTGATGACCGAGACGAACTACGAGCGCAAATTCATCGACGGAACCGCCGATACGGTGACGAACCGCGCGCTGGAGGGCGTCGTCTACCGCAGCTTTACCGAGCTGGGCGTCCCGCAGTATACGGAGGAGGAGCGCGCCTACGCCGACGCGCTGCACGCGACCTACGAGGGCAATGAGAAGGCGCCCGGCGTCGGCTCCGACGCAGACGCGGCGTACGCTGCCGAGGCGCGGCGGCTGCGCGCCTCCCACGGCGGCGCGATGAACGACTTCCTGCTGCCGCACTTCACGGGCGTCGCGTTCAACCCCGGCTCCACCGACGTCGGCGACGTGAGCTGGCTGACGCCGACGGTGCAGGCGCACGTCGCCGCGTGGCCGAACGGCTGCCCGGGGCACAGCTGGCAGAACGTCTCCTGCGGCGCGACGGAGATCGGACACAAGGCGGCGCTCCACGCGGGCAAGCTGCTCTGCGCGTCCGCCGTCGATCTGATCGCCGATCCCGCGCTGCTGGAGGCGGCGAAACGCGAGTTTGCCGAGCGAACGGCGGAGGGCTACACCTGCCCGATCCCGCCGGACGCGGCGCCGACCATCGCGGACTGATGACAAAAAAGAGCCTGAAAGCAAACGCTTTCAGGCTTCTTTTTTCAGGTCATGCGATCGAGTAGCCGCCGCGCACGAGCAGCTTGACCGTCGCCGCCGTCGCTTTCACGCCGCGGTCGGAAATGGTCATCATGTAGAGGTGGTTCTGCGCGAGCGCCGCGCCGCCGCCGAGGGTCGAGGCGTTTGTCTCGTCGATCAGTCCCGGGCTGCTCGACGCCACGCAGACCGCCGTGCCGACGCGCAGCATGACCTCGCAGCCGATCTCGCCGCGCAGCGTCTGACCGTTCGACAGCGTGACGACGATGAAGGTGTCCGCCGTGCCGGAGGACGCGCCGGAGGAGCCGCCGTTCTGCCCGGCGAGCGCCTTCGTATCCTTCGCAACCTGTTCCGCCAGCTTGTCCGAGAGCGCCTTGTCCCGCGCGTCGAGCTTCTCGTCCACCTTGCCGAGGAGCTGCGTCATGAACGTCTCGTTGAGGTAGCTCAGCGTCACCAGCGGATCGCTCTCCGTGCCGGCGGTGCCCGCCGCCGTGACGCCCACGACCATCGCCGAATAGCTCACGAGCAGGAGCGCGGCGAGCCGCGCGAGCCAGTGATTTTTCTTCATACTATGTATCTCACCCTTCTTTCCGGGGAGGCGGACGCCTCCCCGTGTTATCAGACCAGTTGTGTCGTTTGCAGCCCGAAGCTCACCGCGATGGCGGCGTCGATCTTGCCCATCAGCTTGCCGTCGACCCTGCCCATGTGCTCGCGCAGACGCCGCTTGTCAAGCGTTCGGATCTGCTCAAGCAGCACCACCGAATCCTTCGGCAGGCCGCAGTCCGGCGCGGCAAGCGAGATGTGCGTCGGCAGCTTCGCCTTGTTCGTCTGCGACGTGATGGCGGCGGCAATGACCGTCGGGCTGTAACGGTTGCCGGTGTCGTTCTGTACGATCAGCACCGGCCGGACGCCGCCCTGCTCGCTCCCGACGACGGGGGAGAGGTCGGCGTAGAAAATGTCGCCCCGTTTTACGTTGGTATCCACGCTGTTCACACTCCGAGCGGAAGAAGTCCTTTATCGAAAAGGCTGTTCTCATTCTCCCACATGAGGGCGGGTTTTATACCTGCCCGAATCATTCTATGCGGAGCGTGGTTTCGGCGTGTCAGCCGAGGTACACGCGCGGCACGCGCCTGGACACCGCGCACAGCAGTTCATAGGAGATCGTTCCGCACAGCTGCGCCAGCGTTTCGCACAGCACGTTTTCGCCGAAGATCTCCACCTCGTCGCCGGATTTCAGCTCCGGCTGCCTCGTCGCGTCGATCATGCACATATCCATGCAGATGCGGCCGACCTGCCGCGCCATGCCGTAGGGCGTCCTGACGACCAGCTTGTTCGACAAAGCGCGGTGCAGCCCGTCCGCGTAGCCGACGGAGAGCACGGCGATGCGCGAGGGCTTGTCCGTGTAATACGTCCGCCCGTAGCTGACGGAGATCCCGGGGTCGAAGTCGCGGACGGTGGCGACGGTGGTCTTGAAGCGCATGACGGGCTGCATGCCCATGCGTTCCGCCAGCTCGCCCGTGCCGTAGAGGATGATGCCGCAGCGCACCATGTCGCCCGCCCACTGGGGATAGGACGCGATGCCGCCGGCGTTGCAGCAGTGTTTGAGCCGGAAGCGGAAGCCGCTCTGCTCGACCGCGTCGATCATGCGCGTGAAGCGTTCGTGCTGGAGCTCCGTGAACGCGACGTGCTCCGGCGCGTCCTCGTCGGAGACGGCGAAGTGCGTGAACACGCCCTCGACGTCGAGATGCTCCAGCCGCGTGATCTCCAGAATGTCGCGCAGGCTCGCGTCAAACTTCGCGTCGTCGCAGGGGAAGCCGAGGCGGCCCATTCCGGTGTCCAGCTTGATGTGTACCTTCATCGGCGCACCCGCGCGCGCGGCCGCTTCGTCGTAGGCGCGGGCAAGCTCCAGGCTCGGCACCGCCTGCGTCATGCCGATGCGCACGGCGCGTTCCGCCTGCTCGGCCGGCGTGAAGCCCAGCATGAGGATGGGCAGCGTCACGCCGCCGTCGCGCAGCTCCGCCGCCTCGTCGATGTTGGACACGGCGAGGTACGCCGCGCCCAGCTCCTCCAGCTTCCGCGCCACCGGCACCGCGCCGTGGCCGTAGGCGTCCGCCTTGACGACGCCGAGCAGCTTCGCGTCCGGCCCGACCTGACGGCGGATGACGCCGAAGTTGTGCGCCAGCGCGCCGAGGTCGATCTCCGCCCAGGTGCGTTTCAGGGGCGTTTCCATCTCAAATCCCACCCTTTCGGATCGTTATCCATCAGGCAGTATATCACCAAACGCGAAATCCGTAAACTCCAAATCCGCCAAAATTTTGCCCTCGCGCTCGATCTCGGCGTAAAGCGGCATATCCTGCCCGTTGAACCAGACGGCGGCGTACAGCGTTTCGCCGCCGAAGTCCGTCTCGAAGCGCAGTCGCAGCGCGTCGACGTCCTCCCAGCGCTCGCGGTTCCGCTCCGTGATCCAGCCCTCCGCGACGGCGCGCAGCGCGACGTCCGCCGCGTTCACGGCGCTGATCGTCTCGTCCATACTGCCCGCGTCGAGCACCATGCCGTCATAGGCGAGCGAGAGCTCGTCGCCCTCCATGACCGCGCCGACGCCTGCCAGCTCCTCCGGCCAGACCACCGTGACGCGGGCGGTATCGCCGCTGCGCGACACGTCCAGCGCGTAGTGCGCCGTCTCGTCCCGCCGCGCGACGTCGACCTCGACCCGCGCGGTATAGCCGTCCGCGGCGGCGTATCTGCGCTGGATCGCATCCGCGCGGTCTTCGTTCTCCCGCGCCGCGCAGCCGCAGAGCAGCAGCGCGGCGGCAGCAATCAACAGAATCCGTTTCATCGGCGTCCCTCCTTGCGTTGAACAGACTATGCGGAGGGACGCCGATAGTATACGCGAAACCGGGGCGCGCTGTCGATGGAAATATTTCTCTTGTAAGCAATCGGTGTTTGTGGTAAGCTGTAACAAGCATGATTGGGAGGTGTCCGCCATGGTGTTGCAGGAATCCGGCGAAATGTATCTGGAAACGATCCTTGTGCTGTCGAAGAAAAGCAGGCTTGTCCGCGCCATCGACGTCGGCGAGGAGATGGGCTTTTCCCGCCCGAGCGTCAGCCGCGCCGTACATCTGCTTGCCGAGGGAGGCTTCCTGACCATCGACCCGGGCGGCGGACTGACGCTGACCGGGGAGGGGCGCGCGGTCGCGGAGAAGATCTACGAGCGCCACACGGTGATCTCGCAGGGACTGATGCTGCTCGGCGTGAGCGAGGAGATCGCCGTGAACGACGCCTGTAAGATCGAGCACGACATCAGCGACGAGTCCTTCGATGCCATCAAAAGACATCTATCGGCATATCGAACCTGAAAAAAGAACGCTTCCTTTTGCCACAGTTTTATAAGGCAGTAATCAAGAAAACTGGATTATAGGCGTTGCAAAGGCAAAAGTGCAGCCTCCGGTGAGCAGAAACGCTCTCCGGGGGCTGTCTTTTTTCGCACATTCGTCTTTTCAATATCCGCCTGTTATGATGAAGCTGCCAAAGAAAAGGAAGGAGGTAGCTGAATGGCGAATGTAAAGCGCATCGTACTCGATCGCTATGAGCATGGGCTGCTTGTCAGGGCGCTATACGAGGAATGGAAGCAGATGCAAACGGTGGGGGCATCGACCGATGACATCGAAGACCTGCTCCTGAAGATCATCGACGCGCCTCAAGCGGGCTTCCTTGCACGACTGTTGGCTTAACCGCATGAATGAACAGGAGGTATCGAAAATGACGACGAATCTGACTTATCACCGCGCAGGCGACTATCTGCTCCCCGACCTCACGCCGCCCGAAGCGCCACGTATCGGCGTTTGGGGCGAGAGGCGGAGATCCTATCTCAAAAAGCACAAGGACAGCATTTACACCGGCTTGCTGCTCTCTGGCGAGCTGAATGAACATCTGGCGGAGGTTGACCGTACTGCGTCCGAAATGGTGGATCGCCTCATCGCGGAAATGGCGAAGCGCGAAGACATCACCGAGGCGCTCAAAGCGTCCGACCAGATGGCATGGGTCGGCGCGATGAACAACATCCGCAACCGAGCCGAAGAAATCGTGCTGCGGGAGGTGGTGTACGCATGAAGCGCTCCATGTTCAGTTTTGCCGCAGGCATCCTGTTTGGAGCTCTGCTGTTCAGCGGTGCGGCAGCCTATGCCACAGGCGTGATGGCGGAGCGCAGCACAAACCGCGTCTATGTGGACGGACGCGAGGTGCAGATCGAGGCGTACAACATCGCCGGCAACAACTACTGCAAGCTCCGCGACATCGGCAGGACAGTAGGCTTCAACGTCACTTGGGACGCCGCCGAGAAAGCGGTCCGCATCGCCACCGGCGAACCTTACGCAGAAGATACCCCGGCGCAGGCGTCGCGCGTAGTGCGGCTCCCGACCGATGGCAGCAAGTACGTCCCGCAGGTCGGTGATCTGATCCCCTGCGACGATGGGACGCTCTATGAGGTCAAGGACACGCTGCGCTGGGAAAACAACGTTTTTTCGCCAGGCCCCCTGCCCGCGCTGCCGACGCCGAGCTATGACTGGAGCGTGTTTCCGGCCCTGCAACTTCCAAGCGTTGATTGCCGCCGCTTCCGAAACGAGCATGGCGACGATCTGTACGTCCGCAACCTGCATGAGACGCTCCGCATGGCGTACACGATTTACGAACAAATTGGAAACGAGCCGGAAGCATGGCGCGACGGCAAGCCGCTGACTAAGGTGTCGCTTACCATTGCCCCGGAGGACGAGCCGTACACCAAGTATTTTTGGCCTTGGAGGGAGGAAGAGAACGCAGTTTGTCAAGGGTGTTTTAGAAAAAGCATGAGGGAGTCTCCTGTTTACAAGAGATTCCCCCATATCATTTTGCTCAGACATACGAAGATATTGCCTGTTCGACCACTTTGTTGAGCGATACGCCCTCGGACTGCGCCGTCATAGACAGCTTTCGATGAAGCTCCGGCGGAATACGCACAATGAATATTCCACTTGCAAAAAGACAAACGATTTATCTTATCAATTATGAAGACGCGAATCAGTTGTAAAATAAAAAGAAGAATAAGTGTTTTGAAGCTTATTTTTGCGAGGAACAAGAATTCCTTGCTTTATCATGTTATGGTATTCAAATAATGCATTTTGTAACTGCTCCAAAATCTCTTTATCGCCACTTTGGGGTTCTTCTAACTGATTAATCTGTTCAACTATGCTCATATATGCAACCTCGTCTGGAAAAAAATCCTATATTTGTGACCACGTACATATTCAGAAGCAGTATCGTAATACGTTGTAATGATATTGCTCAATTCAGTATCTTCTCCAAAATCAATAATCTTTAGTTTTAGCTCATCTCTCAACGTCTGAATATCGATCGGCCGTCCATGCGATTTCCAAATATTATTATTGCTAAGTTTATCAGCAATCTCAACCGCTCGTGCTTCTTTTTCTTCGGGAGTAACCGCTGTATTACCATCAGAATGAACTGCCCAATCCTTGAATTTATACTTTGTTAGCCAGATTTTTAGCACATCTACAGCTAATTCTTTTGCCTGTTCGTATGAGCGCAATTCAGCGAGATCGAAGTCTTTTAAAATCAGAAATTCCGCCTGCGTCAATTCGTTTTTCTTTGCTTTTTCAAGCATTTCATTTATTTTATCCAGATATCCTAACGCAGCAACAAGATTACCATCTTTGGTTTCTATTTGCGGATCAATTGGCCCAAGTGTTGAATAGTAATTCATATATATGTTGTCGCCGCTCATACACCAAATAGTACCAGCACTATATGCATAATCTGGAATTATAAAATTTACTTCATCATAGAAGTGACGAAAAATTCCCACCATCCTCTGAACAGGTGTCAGGCTACCTCCTGGCGTTGTCAATACAATATATACCGCACTATGCTTTTCGGTGTCTTTAGATAGTGCTTCTACAAGTTCCTTCACTGTGCGCTCTACGCCATCAATTATTTCTCCATGATAAACAAAAACATCGGCATTCAGTTTTGACTCAAGGTCTTTTAGCAGTTTTGTAACCATTTCTTTGTTCATTTTTTCCAGTTGATTCACCATAATGTCGGTTCCTTTCGCTAATATTCACACATAGCTTTAAAAATATACTAATGCGAGTGATTGATCTTGTCAACACTTTTGGGATTTCTGTTTAACTCTTTTGCTGTTGAAATCCTATGTTTGCCAGCCAGCAGTTCCTCCGGACTTTCCTCCGACGGGACCACTCGTCCCCAACTTGTCTGCGGAAAGCGGCGGTGTTGATTCTTTTATGCCGCAACCCAACCATACCCCTGTACTGCCATATCGACAAAGTGGGACAGAAGCAGTTCCGTTTTCACGGCAAAGGTCTCCTTGTCGTAAGAAACCGGCAAGTCCGCATCCAGAGATTTTTCAATCGCCGTTTTTACCTTAGCGCGCGGCCGCTCGTCCTTATACCAGTCAACCACCATCAGCTCGGCTTTCTCTTCGCTCAGCTTCTTGAACAGGTTCTTGGCGGACAGCTTGACCTTTTGTTCCTCGTCCTTCGTCAGCTTTTTACCGGCAATGAGCAGATCGAAAATCTCCAACTCTTCTTCAGAGAGCCCTTCCGCCTCCGGGCGCTTCTCTTCGGCTTTCAGATCCTCGATGAGCTGCAAAAGCTGCTCGTAATAGTCTTCGTTTTCGGAGCCTCCGGCGTTGTAGCGGTCGATGATGTTCTTATAACGCTGCGAGAAACGCTGCCGCGTAATGTTGCGATTCAGCATCTGCTGTAGCGCCTGTTCAATGTACGCACGGAGGTCGTCGATCTCAATTGCCTTATACTGCGCGACCTTGATCTCCTTTCGCAGCTCATCCACATCAACCTTGGAAAGGTCAATGACCTTTCCTTGATGAATGACAAGTCCAGCATCGTTATCTTCGGCTTGCTGCGAGGACACGCTGGTATCGAGCACCTGCGCCATGCGCAGCCGCGCGCGGTTGATCTTCTCATCGTTGATCGTATGACAGAACAAGCCGTATAGATACGCCAGCGGTGCAAACTTCTCGTTGCTCCAGCTCTTTTCAAATACCTCCGGGCGCGACGCTTCGTACAGATTCATCAACGTGTTCAGAATGACCTTGAACTTATCTTTGCTTTCGTCATTGGAAACAATGACATTATACGCATCCCGAAGCTGATCCAGGCGGTCGAGTGTATCCGACTCCGATATGATCGCGCTGATGTCCACGCCAAGGCTATGCAGATAATCGTCCGCCTCATCCACGGCGCTGTCAATCAAGAAAATAAGCTGATCTATGTCCTTGGCAGGGAACTCTGTCCCGTCGTCACCAGACGCATACTCCGTGAGCGCCTTTTTCATGTATTTGAACACATTGACGTAATCGACGATAATGCCGCAGGGCTTATTTTCATAGGTGCGGTTGGCGCGGGCGATGGCCTGCATCAGTGTATGCCCCTTCATCGGCTTGTCCAAATAGAGTGTGGACATATTCTCCACATCGAAACCGGTCAGCCACATGGCGCAAACGAACACAAGCTGCAGCGGATCATTCGGGTCTTTGAAGCGATCCTCAATGTCCAGTCCCTCCGGCGTAATGGCGTTCATCTTCCGGCGGTGCGCGGCGATATCAAGCCCCTGTTTCTGAAACTTTTCGTTTTCATCGTCCTCGCTGGAAACAATGACCGCCATCTCCACCGAGTTCATATAGTTGAGCATCCGCGTCAGCTCGTCACGCTTTTCCTTTGTGTCGGCGGCGTTGCGCTCCTGCATGATCTTTTGCTTCTCAATGCCCCAGTAGTGTTGTACCTTATCGTACATCTTGACCGCCGTGTACTTATCCACCGACACCACCATGCCCTTGCCAAGGAAGCCCCGGCGCGGGAAGTGGTGCGCAATGTCCTGCGCAATCTTGTCGAGACGGTCGTCACGCTTGATAACCTCGATGATTCTGGACGAAGAGTTTTCCAGCAGCCGCGTTTCGTCCTCGTTCAGGTTTTCGTCCTCAATAATCTCCACCACGTCATCGTCGAGGAAGTCGTTTTCCAGCCCGACCTCCGGCACGCGGCGAGAATAGAACAATGGCACCGTGGAGCCGTCCTCCACGGACTGTGCAAAGTTATATTCGGAGACATAGTTGCCAAACCATTGGTTCGTCAGGCGCTTGCTGCCGAGCAGCGGTGTGCCGGTGAAAGCAATATAGTTGGCATTCGGCAGCGCCTTACGCATATTCTCTGCCAGATCCTTGTACTGCGTCCGATGTGCCTCATCCACCAGGACAATGATATCGTCCCGTGTGGAAAGCAGCGGGTATTCCTTCTCTTTTTTCTTGTCGTATTTGAACTTGTGAATCAGCGTGAAGATTACAGCCTTGTTGGTTTTCAGATATTCCCGAAGCTGTTGCCCATTCTTCGGCTGGCACTCGTCCTTTGGGCCGATCACCTCAGTTTTCACAAAGTTTTTATGGATCTGATCGTCCAGATCCGCACGGTCGGTTATGACGAGGAAGGTGAAATTGCCGGAAATCTTGCGCCGCACCTTGCGCACGAAGAAAACCATGGAAAAGGACTTGCCCGATCCCTGTGTATGCCAAAAGACGCCGAGCTTGCCTTGCAGCTCCGCGCGGTTTTTGACCGACTCCATCAGATTGTTTACGCCAAGGAACTGATGGTTCTTGGCGATGATCTTGTCCTTTTGGTTTCGGAACATGATGAAGTTCTCTATGTAATCTATGAGCCGATCCGGGCGCAGGAAGCCGTCCACAAAATACCGCACGGAGCTTTCACCCACCGTATTGGCTGTCTTGAGCGCCTTCCTGTCCGGGCGTTCCTTTTCGGAGTCTACCTTCAGCCACTCAAAGAAGTGATTGTAGCCCGCATTGAACGCGCCGAGCCGTGTTTCCAAGCCGTTGGAGAGGACGCACACCTGATTGAACGCGAACAGGTTGGGAATGTCGGCCTTGTAATTGGTCAGGTTCTTCCGATACGCTTCCTCCACCTTGACGATGCTGTTTTTTAGCTCAATGAACACCATCGGCAGACCGTTGATAAACACGAGGACATCGGGACGGTGCCAGTACATCCTGCCCTGAATCCACATCTGCGAAACGGCGGTAAAGGTGTTGTTTTCCGGGCGCTCAAAATCAACGAGCTTGACAACATCAAAATCCTCTTTGCCGTTCCTGCGCAGGTTGATGGTTATGCCGTTGCGAATCAGATTGTAATACTTGTAGTTGGTCGCCACCAGATCGGCGCCGGAAAAATCGCGGCACAGGTCTTTTGCAATCTCATCCAGCTTCTCCGACGGAATGGCAGGATTCAGGCGCGACAAGGCCTCCCGCAGCACGAGCGGGAGCACGCACTTCTTCTTGTCGGTGCGCCCCGTGCCGTCGGGCAGGACTTCGCGTTTGTCCGGGGAAGGATCGCAATGTACAATATCATAGCGAAACGGCTCCGCTTCAAGCTTTTGCAGGATCGCCTGCTCAATATCGTCTTCGGAGATGAAATTGCTCATGGTAGACACCTCGTTAAAACAGTCTGCTCTTAATGCTCTCTGTCGTGTATTCCAATTCTGGGAAAACAAACGCTTTATCGATTCCTATCGTTGCTAAATCTTCAATCATCCTTTTTCTATTTTTTGATTCGATCAAAATGCTAATAAATGAGCTTGATAGTGTATAATCAGGAAGTTCTTGGATTTCGTTGACAATGCTAAATCTGTTTTGAAACAAAAAATGGTATTTTCCTGCAATGTCAAGGCTGGGTTGTGCAAAATCGTCATATTGCTTTTCGTAATAATGAAACAAATCTCTCAACGTCCATGAATCCACATAATAAGCCCCGTGATATATATCAGGCTCTTTGCGCACATATTCCAAACGCTTTTCTTCCTCTGGCGTTATTATAAAACGTTTGTACTGGTGCTCATCTCCTGTTTTTCGACCTTCTATTACCATCTGGCTGCGAAGATCATAAATCGCATTTGGAAATACCATAAAAACTGCCGACTGATGTTTGATCCTGTCATTTGAATACTTGGGAATTGCCATCAGTGGATCTCTTGTATAAATGGAATATTTCCTTAGTTGGGATACCCCGCCAATCACCTGATCAAGAGAAATGGCGTGATAGTCATTATATTGATACATACCACAGATTTTCTCAACCAAATCTGCGGTAGATGTATCACTTGTGTCTTGAGTGCAGATAATCCTGCTGTCTGCGTTTATTTCGGTACAGCAGGCAAAGTATAATGCAATCAACGGATTATAGGTGAAATCCAGCAGCCGTGTCGGCAAGCCAAAATGTTGTAGCTTTGACAACAAATCAAAATTAGTTCTAATCCCCGCGAATTCCTCTGGCCGTAGGCTTAGCATTTCGGTAACCATACGATTTTCTGTAAGATCCATTACCGAACGTTTTCTCCCGATTGTAGGAACTAAACGGTATTTTGATGAAGCATCCGAGTGACCGCGATATACCAACCGATACATGGGCGAGTCATTTATTTTTGCCAGTCTGTTGATCACCTCTATATATTCGGGCAAAGTTCTAACTCGCAGGGTAAAATGTTGGTAATATGAATCCCATTCTTCTTTTGGAACAATCCAATCCGAAGGTAACGATTTAATTCGTCTGCTCTGCTTGACTTTCTTTGCAAAGGGATCAAACATTAGCCGTACCTCCTCGTATAATAAGTTCCAAAGATAATATTTCAAGTATCAGCAGGCTATGGAATACCCGTGATACAATTGCTGTAGGACAGCAGGGTCAAGTTCGATACCTCCTAGTTGAGCCGCAAGGCTGCTTCATGTTTAGTCCGTCCCCCTGAGCCGGAAGTTCGCTGCCAACACACTGGCTGTTTGCCGGAAGCAAGGCTGCCCTTTCAGCAGTGAGGGCTATCGCATCGGCCTGCCCCGGAATGATTCTGATACGCGAGGTTGCTGTTGCTCCGGTTATCATGGGTATTCCATAGCCTGCTGCCCTGAAATCCCACAACAGGGGAGGTGAGAAAATGAATCAACTATACGTTGGCATTGATGTGAGCAGCGCGAAGAACGCGGTTTACCTGATGATGCCGGACGGAAGCAAGCACAGCAGTTTTTCCGTGCAGAATAACCTCGGCGGTGCTAAACTGTTGACCGAAAAGATCGTGTCGGCGCTCACCGAGCGGGACTTATCCAGCGTGACGATTGGCATGGAAGCCACCTCGGTCTACGGGGATACGCTGGTCTACGCGCTTCGTGAGGATGGACGTCTCGGACGCTTTGAACGTAAGATCCACGTACTCAACCCGAAGCAGGTCAACAAGTTCAAGGAAGCATACCCAGACCTGCCGAAGAACGACCCCGTGGACGCCTTCGTCATCGCCGACCATCTCAGATTCGGAAGAATGAACCGGGAGGTCTACATGGACGATTACCGCTACAAAGCGTTGCAGACGCTTACCCGTGCCAGATTTGGCGTGGTACAAGCCCTCACGCGGGAGAAACAGCACTTTGCAAATTACCTGTTTCTCAAATGCTCCGGACTCGCTCAGGATGGGGACATTCCGAACAGCAGCGCCACAACGATTGCTCTCATGGAGCAATTCGCCACGGTGGACGAGCTGGCCTACGCCGATCTGGATGAACTGACGGCCTTCATTGACGTAAAGGGAAAGAATTTCGCCGATCCTGCCGCCAAAGCGAAGGCGATCCAAACCGCTGCAAGGAACTCTTACCGCTTGCCTATCACCGTGAATAATTCCGTGAATCAAGCAATGAGCGTTTCCATTGCGACCATGCGGGCATTGGAGAAACAAATCAAGGTCTTGGACAAGGCCATTGAGCAGCAGTTTGAGATCATCCCGAACACGCTTACTTCCATCCCCGGCATCGGCAAGGTTTACTCCGCCGGCATCATCGCCGAGATCGGCAACGTCAACCGTTTCCAGTCTCAAGCCTCTATCGCCAAGTATGCCGGTCTCGTGTGGACACAGCACCAATCCGGCAACTTCGAGGCGCAGCATACCAGGCTTATCAAGTCCGGCAACCGCTATCTCCGTTACTATCTGCTGGAAGCCGCCAACTCTGTGAGAAGATGCGACTCCGAGTTTCGGCGCTACTATGACCTCAAGTACAAAGAGGTCAACCAGTTCCAGCATAAACGCGCACTCGCTTTGACTGCCAGAAAACTGGTCAGGTTGGTCTTTCGACTGCTGAAGGACAACCGCCTGTATAAGCGCCCGGAGGTCTGAGCGAAAACCTCGCTGCTCCGGTGATACAAGCCCTGTTTCAAAATTTCATAGGGGCAGGGCTTAGGTTGGTGTTGCCTTTTATCTGGTCGTTTATCGCTTTTCTGCCGGTTTTCCCGCAATTCTTTTTGATTCAGCTACTTGACTTCATACCACTGGACTAAATAAGTATTACACCTCCAGCTTTCCGCTCATCAAGCGCGGGAGAAGCAGATTGCGCTGCTTGGCAAGATTACCGTTCTTTCGTGTCAGCTTAAGGACTTCATCAAAAATTGGTGATACAATCTCCTCGAATTGCTCCAATACCGCTTTTCTTGGCTGTAGTATTTTTGTGGATTTCAACTTATCCTCATCTACGCGTTGCCGGCCGTCGGCTCCGTTCATACTCAGAATAGCCGTCTGACGGAAATAATAACTTCTTGCTATGCAGTAAACATAGTGGGGAGTCAGCGTCTTTGACCGTAAAACGACGAACTCCGTTGACCCGCCGAGCACTTCATCATCAGGCATCCCCATTACAAAACCCGTTTTCCCGTTTTCGAGGCAAGGCGTAATTTTCGCGAACAGCGTATCTCCGTTTTGTGAGCGTCTGCCGGAGATGGAATCTTGAACAATGAAACTACTGGAGTCTAACATCATGGATGACGCATTTAGCGCCTCCATCGGGATAATCGTAAAGGCCGCTTGATTGCCTGTTTTCAGTGTGGGGTTAAACAGAATTGCTTCGTCAGCTCTTTTGTACTCCCACCCATTCGGTATCCCATTCTCAAACTCCGCATTCTCATGTCCCGGAAAGCGGAAGCGGACAAACCACTCCTTATACAGGTTTTCCGCCATCTGATCCAGCACCTTGATTCGCTTGTTGTTGACTTCAATTAGGTTATCATAGGCTGATAGCACAGAAATGATTCTTCGCTGTTTTTCAATGGACGGTAAATCAAACTTAATCTTAATAAAGTCTTTGATTGGAAGCTGCGGCTGTGCGCTTCCAGAGCAAAATAATTCTATCGTTTTCTTCGCAACAGGACTCGTAACGAGATAGTAAATAAACTCGTTCTCAATAACGCTGCTATCTTTGGCGCTTAATATAACCATTCCTGAGTTTATTCGCAAATGGTCAAAAGGGACTTTAGTATCATAAAACGCAGCATTCCCTACAGTACCTCGAGTTGTAAAAACGGTATCTCCCCTTTGAACACGCCCTTTGCGTAGTTGTGCATCTTTCTTCTTCGATATAAAGGAATTGTTTTCAAAGGACCATCCGCTTTTAGTCACATTTCCAGCGTTAAGAAACAGGCAATATCCTTCGTCAGAAAAATCATTGTCGCTTGGATAGTTTTTCCCTCTGTCTCCATCAATTATATCAAATAGCTGACCAAATCTGTATTCCATACTCACTCACCAAACAGTGTCTTGATATTCTCCGCAATCTGCGCTTCCAGCGTCTTTGCCTCGGCGTTCAGCGCCTCAAACTCCGTGTTCAACCCCAGCATCGTTTCCTTGAATTCTTCCTCGGTCATGCCGTCGTCCTCGATGACCACGCCGACGTAGCGTCCGGCGTTGAGGGAGTAGTCCTGATCCTTTATGCCGTCCTCGCCCTCCAACGGCGCCGCCTTGCACAGGCCGATCACATCGCGGTACTTGCCCTCCGGGAAGCGTTCGGTCAGCCAATCGAGCTGCGCCTGCCAGTAAGACTTCGTTTTGGTTTCCTTGTCCTCCGCGCTCTCCGGGGCTTCCGCCATGGCCGCCTTATACTCTTCGATCAGCGCGGAAAAGGCGGCGGTTTCGCCGTGATACAGGCGGGTGATGATACCGAGGTTTTTGATCTGCTCGTCGCTGAATTTGCGGTGCGCCCGATCCACCTGCGTAAACGTGTTGCGCGCGTCAATGAACAGGATCTCATTTTTCTTGTCCGTCTGCGGCTTCTGCTTGTCGAAGAACCACAGCGTCGCGGGCAGCGTGACGGAGGTGAACATATTGGAGGGCAGCGTCACCATCTGGCTGATGACGCCCTCCTCGATCAGCTTCTTGCGAATCTCATATTCGCTCTTGCCGGCGTCGGAGGCGGAGTTTGCCATGACAAGCGCCGCCTTGCCGTTTGCGTTCAGCGCCGTGGCAAAGTAGTCAATCCACAGGTAGTTGGCATTGGGGACGGTCTCTTTTTTGTCGGAAGCCTTCTTCGTGGATTTCGTGGCGTTCCGGGGGACGCCGTAGGTGTTGAAGCGCACATCGCCGCTCACGCGGTCATAGGATACCTCATCCACATTGAAAGGCGGATTCGCCATCACATAATCAAACGCGCCGAAGGCGTTGTAGGGGTCGGAATAAAAGGAGTTTGCCTCCGTGATCTCTCCGCGCACATTGTTGAGCAGCAGGTTCATCTTGGCGAGCTTTACCGTGTCCGGCTCCTTCTCCACGCCGTAGCAGCGGAACTTCATCTGCTCCGCTTCGCTGGCGTTGTGGGCGTGCATATACCGCGCCGCCTGGACGAACATGCCGCCGGAGCCGCAGGCGGGATCAAGAAATTTCTTGTCGCCCGGCTGCGGATCGAGCACCTCGACCATGTATCGAACGACGGTTGCGGGCGTGTAGAATGTGCCGCCGTCTTTGCCCTCTGCCAGGGCGAAATTGCCGAGGAAGTATTCGTAGATTTCGCCGAAAATATCAATGGTGCAGTTTTCGGGAATGTCCTTGAAAATCCGCACGATTTTGGAAAGCAGCTCCGGCTCCTCCTCCGGGACAAGCTGGACGTAAACCTCCTTGGGGAGTACGCCGTCCATCTTCGGGTTTTCGGCTTCTATAGCCTCCATCGCCGCCTTTACCAGCTTCGCTTTCTCGGCGGTGTCGGGCGCGTCGTTGATCGCGTCGTAATAGGCACATTCAGGCAGAAAGAAGCCGCACTTCTCAATGGCGATCTCCTTGCGCGTTTTCTCCATGCGCGTCCCGGAGAGACGCTCAAATTCAGCGTCTATCTCCTCCTTGTGCTGCTTGAACAGAATGTCCGCATAGCGCAGGAAGATGAGACCAAGGATCGGCTGACCGTATTTATTCGCCGCCAGATGCGCACCGGCGCGCAATACATCAGCCGCGTGCCACAGATTGTCCTTTAGGATTTTCAGTTCTTTGTCTGTCATGGTGGCCTCCGACCAAGAAAGGTAAATCTGACTAAGCAGAAATGCCTCTTGTGTATTTTGACAGTATTTTACACTATTTGCAACGCGATATCAAGCCAATTTGTCCTGAACTTCACCACTTGTCTAGCGTTTTGAACCATAGAATTGGCAAGCAGGTCATCGGGATATCCTTTTCCCGTTCCCGATGTGCTTGTTGGGGAGTTCCCCAAGCCCCCGACCGCCCGCTTGCGCGTTCGGTCGAACGTGCCTTTCGGCACGGCTTTTCCACTCCCGTCGGTCGCTCAATCCTGCACATCCGCGAGGGAATAAAGGGTACGGTTTTCATCCATGCGTCACCGTCAACGTCGAGGGATCAATGACAATCAGCTCGCGCCCCAGCTTGCGCGCGTAATGCACGGTTGCCGCCGTGCCGCCGCGCCGTTCGCCGTTGTAGACCGCCAGCACGACCGAGACGTAACTGACGAGAAATCGGTCACGCTCCAGCATACAGTTTTTCTTGTTCGCGCGGTTGACGAAGATGACGGAATCTGCCTGCTCCAAGATGGTGCGGTACTGCTTCCGCGACGCCGCCGACCACCTTGCGCTCTGCTCCACGCAGGGCAGAATACAGTGCAGGCGAAGCGAGGGATTTGTTACCCGCAGGGCAAGGACGATCTGCGCCGCCCATAGATCGACGCCCTCTGCCATGCCCGTCAGAAACTCCGTGTACCCGTCCGCGACGAGAGCAGCGATCTGCGCGGTAAGCGTTTCTTTGAGCGCGACGCATCCGGGCGCGGTTTCGTCGCTACGCCACGGCAGCTTTTGCGGGCGATGCCCGGTAAAGGCGCAGGCGCGTCCAATAAACCCTGCGAGGGCTGCAAGCTGATCGGTATATTGCTCCGGCGCAACAGGTTTTCGCTCCATAATTTGCCTCCTGATATGGGGATTATATCCCCTTAACATTGGAGATTATAGCCCCCATACTGATTGCTGTCAATCGAGGGGGGCGGGCAGATGATCGTTTATGATAAACTATGGAGCGTAATGCAGGAAAAAGATGTTTCCACATATTGGCTGCGTGAAAAGTGCGGTATCGACAGCAAGACGATTCGCCGCTTACGCGCAAATGACAACATGGAGACAAAAACGCTGAACAAGCTGTGCGCTGTGTTGGACTGCCGCTTGGAGGACATCGCCGAATATATTCCCGATGAGATATGACAATACCGTGCAGCCGCTGATGTGCCGCACGGTATTGTTTTAGCTATTTTTTCTGGTTTCGTGGTCTGGTCAGCGACGTTTTGTCGCTGACCACTTCGCGGACAAAATGTCGCTCACGTTCAAGTTCTGACCTCACGGACATTTTGTCCGCGAGGTCAATTTGTCGTGGTGCCCGTCACCGTGACGCCCACCGCAACGAACTGCTGCCATGCCCGCTTCTCTAAAAACGACATTTTGCCGTTTTTAGGAAAGTGCTGTCCACGCGCGGCGCAGTCACCACTTTCTAAAACGGACACCGTGTCCGTTTTAGAAATCAAAACGAAACCGGCTCGTTTTGATCCCACACCGATCAGAACGACAAAATGACGTTCTGATCGCCCTGCGATAACTCATGCGTTTGCCTGCGCCTGCTTCCGCAGCTTGCGCTTCTCATTGTAACGCTTGTTGTACTCCGCGCGCTTCGCGCGACGCTCCCGCGCCAGCTCCCGCTCCGCCAAATCTTCCGGCGTCGGGGCAGGCTCCGGCAGCTTGAACTTGCCGATGAACTTCAAGTAGATTTCAACCTCCTGCACCCGCTCGCCGGTGGAGTAGTCCGGCTTGTGGACGAGTATCTTATCGATAAACTCGTTAATCATCGGCGTCGTCAGTTCAGAGAAGTCCGTGTACTTTTTCGCAAGCGCCATGAACTGATCCACGCGCACCGTGTCCGCCTCAAAAGCATCCAGCTCCGCCTGCTCCTTTGCGACGCTTTCCTCCAGCGCGGCCTGCTCCTGCTCGTACTCGGCGGACATCATCTCGAACCGCTTTTCCGTGATCTTCTCCGTCGCGTAGGATTCGTAGAGCTTCTTGATGATGCCGTTCAGTTCTACGATGCGCTTCTGCTCGCGCTTGATGCGCTGCCTGAGCGTCTTGACGGATTCCGCCTGCCGCAGCTTCGACACACTGCGCACCTGCTCGACGAACGCAGCTTCATTCTCCACAGCGTAGGTGCTGACAGAACGGATTGCCTCCAAGATCAGCTCCCGCACAGCGTCCGTGCGGATGTAATGTTGACTGCACCGGACGTCCGCGCTCAGACAGGAGTTGGCGTAGGTGGAGCAGGTGTATTGGTCTCGCTTGTAGCAGACCGGCGCGCCCTTCACGTTGCTGCTCTGCCACTTGATGCCGCGGTGGTTATACATCTTTGCGCCGCAGTCGGCGCAGTACATCAGCCCCGTCAGGGGATTGGGCGCGCCCAGCGTGTCCGTCCGCCGCACCGTGCGCCGGACGTCCTGCGCAAGCTGCCATGTTTTTTCATCGACGATGGCCTCCTGCGTATTCTCAAAGACGGTCAGATTTTCCTTCGGCGTCCGCTTCGCCTTTTTGTCCTTGTAGGACTCCTTGTAAGTACGGAAGTTGACTGTCTGCCCTTTATACTCCGGCTTGGCAAGTATCTGCGCGATTGTTTTCCCCGACCAGATATAGCGCCGCTCCTCATCGCAGTTGTTTTTGTGGACGCCCAACCCGCGCCGGGCAAGGTAGTACGACGGTCGCTCGATGTGTTCTTCCGACAGTACCCGCGCGATGTTCCAAGGCCCCATGCCCTCAATCGTCATCTGGAAGATGCGCCGCACGACCGCGGCGGCTTCCTCGTCGATGATCCACCTGCTGCGGTCGTCCGGGTCTTTTCGATAACCGTAGATCGCCTCGTTGGTCAGATGGTGCTTGCCATCCGTTCCCTTGACGCGGAGCGCGGTCTTGACCTTGCGGCTGCAGTCCCGAAGGTACCACTCGTTTACGATATTGAGAAACGGTGCAAACTCGCTGCTGCTCTGATCCTCATTATCGACGTTGTTGGCGATGGCGATGAAGTGGACGCCATGCTCCCGAAAGAACACCTCGGTATAGAAGCCTGTTTCGAGGTAGTTTCGACCGACACGACTCATGTCCTTGACAAGCACAACGCCAACCTTGCCTGCTTCGATGTCAGCGATCATGCGTTTCCAGTCCGGACGATCAAAGTTGCCGCCCGAAAATCCGTCGTCGGTGTAATGCCGGACATTGGTATAGCCATGCTGTTCGGCATAGCTTTCGAGGTAGCGCTTTTGGTTTACGATGGAGCTGGAATCGCCAGCCAGTTCATCGTCACGCGACAGCCGCTCATAGAGCGCCGTGATCTTCTCCTGTTCCAACCGCTTTGTGTTCATGCTGAACTCCCTTCCAGCGGCTGGCTCATTTGTGGCATCGTCATTGTACCACACGGCGGCGGATTTGTCACGGCCTCATACTGAAGTAAGTGCAGAATTTTGTCATCGATGGTCTCCTGTGTGGTATCGCTGAGATGGACGCGGAGCTTGTAGGTCGTCGATCCGATGCGCCGGTACAGTACAGCGGTACCGTTCCGTTCACGATTGGTATTTATGGCGCGCCTCCTTCCTCCCGGCTTCGCGCCATCCAGTCGAAGAAAGCCTGCTTGCTCACCTTAATGAGCCGACCGCTTCGGAAGGACGGAAAGCCGGGGGAGTGCACCAGCTCATACGCCGACGCTCTGGAAATTCCCATAACCTGCTGAATCTCCGCTACGTCCAACACCAGAGGCAGCTCGTCGTAGCTTTTCAGCCGTTCCTTATGATTCATGTTGTTTTTCTCCTTATGATAGTTGTGTTGCCGTTCTACCCAAAAGCTGTTATCCTGCCCCATTCCTGCGGCGTATCCCGACATTGGCGCGCTCGTCGTCGCAAGCTCTGTATCGCTCGCCCCCGCGCAAGCGCGAGGGCTCGTTCGCTTCGCTGCTTCTCCTCTCCCCAAAAAGTCTCACGACTTTTCGGGGACCCCAGAGAACGGTCTTGGCACGCTTCTCCTGCCGGTCATATCCATTTTGGACGGTCATTCAGTTTGATAGCACTTCGTGGCACGAAATGACCATGCGAACCGATCATAGCAACATCATCTTGCATTATCAATCATTTGGCGGTATCATAAGTGTAACGGATATAACTTGATTATGTAATTACCATATAGAAGGGCATGAAACGCCTATGGAAATCCAGTTTACGCGCTCCGAGCCATGTTACGACCACCTCTTGTTCGTCCTTAGCTTGGACAGAAAGCGGATGAAGGAGCGCATCCTGATCGGTGATGCGCAGCAGATACGGTTCCGCTTGGAGGGCAGCGGGGACGCCTCGGTGCTCTATGACGCCACGCGCCCGCTCGGTACGCTGCTTGTCGATTTTGAACATGATGGGGACGGAGCGTGGAACCGCCTCGGCCTGATGCCGTTGCACGACGCGCTGCACACAAACCGTTGGAAGCAGCCGGAGCTGGAACGGCAGTCTGGAGACTACCTGCGCGGGCGGTTTCAGAGCGGCGATCCCGTGGCGCTGTATCTTGCCGTGCGGATCTGGAATGGGTATCTCTTAGCCCGCGAGCCGCGTGACCGTGACGCCGCCTGCGACCGTTTTATGGCGGAGATGTCGGTTTTGTTGGCGGCGCTGCACGGCGAGAGGCCGTTGGAGGTGGACGCTGAAACCGGCAGGCCGAGGACGCTTGACTTAAACGCGCGGTTCTATGGGCGCATTCCCGCCGCCGACACACAGCTTGATCTGTGGTATCCGGCAGGGAAACGGGTGACGGAGTGCGTTGCCGCCTACGCCTCGTTCTACCCACTGATTACCTACTACCTGAACCGGCTGAACGATTGGGGCTTGTGCTTCCGCAGGTGCAAGGTCTGCGGGCGCGTCTTTTTGGCAAAAAGCCAGCGGTATGAGCTGTGCGGCGACAAGTGCCGCAAGGCGCAGGCGCTCCAGAACAAGCGCGATTTCGACGAGCGGGCGCGGGAGAACAACTACGACCTGCTCTATAAAAACGAGTGCCAGAACTGGCGCAACAAGATCAACAAGGCGGCAAAGCTCGACGGTTTTCCGTCCGATCAGCTCGACGCGATGCGGGCGGCGTTTGAAGCGTTCCGTAAAGAAGCGTTGGAGCGAAAGCGGGCGGTCAAGCAAAAAGCAGCCAGCCCGAAGGAGTTTTCGGACTGGCTGTACCGGCAGAGCAATGTGATTGTCGGGATGCTGGGGGACTATGCGTAGACAAGATCGGACAGAACGATTTCCTCAGCGCGGTGCCGGATGCTGTTCATCTTGCCTACCCAAGCCATTTGGTCGGTGGCTTTCAGCGCCTCGGTGACACCCTCCGCTTTTGCCATCTGCGCGATCACGCGCTCCATCATCGCGTCGGCGCTGCGATCAATTTCGGTCAGGTGGTCGTTCAGCCTGCCGGTGAGCAGCATCGAGGTATAGGTGCCGTGATGATGCTCGCGGAGGAAGGTTTCACGCAGCCTCCCGTACTTACCGAGAGGATGGTCTTCCTCGTCGCCATCCAGAACGAGGTCGGGGATGTAGTAGTCGCCGCATTTCGTATAGGTCAGTTCCATCGTAAGCTCCTTTCTGTGCGTCGTGTGGATACGGTCATGCTGTGTCGCCGGTATCACCGCCCCTCGCATAACCGCTGTCATTCGCCACAAATGAGCCGCCGCCATGCTGTATTTGGCAGATTTCTTATCTACCCTTTACAGCATACAACTGAACTACTCAAGCACGTTAGGGCATTTCCGAGCTTCCATTTCCATGTCGAGGCATGGGATTTTTATCACAATAATACGTTTTTGCAAACACAATATTACGTTTTCATTGACTGATGTGAAATCGCCCGCCGTGCTCTTAAACGGCGGGCGATACTTGCGCAAGAAGAAAATAAGTATTATGTCATAAAATTGGCATTGCATAATACTGTTTTACCGATTCAGCCGGATGTTGTCTCAAACTTACACCCCGTGGCGCGCTGCCCAGTCCGCGTCGGCGACAGGTGCCCATGCCGCGGCATATTCCGCGCACTTGCCGCACAGATGCTCCGCGCTCTCCGGTGCTTCGAGGTCGGTGGATCTCGCGCCCGTTTCACGGATCATCTCCTGAAGCTTCTCGGGGTTCTCCAGCATCGGGCAGGGACGCAGGAGATTTTCGTTGAATGGCTGGTTCTCATGGTATTTGAGGAACAGCGGCTGACGGAGGCAGTCGAGGAGCGACTGCTCGTTGACGTTCGCGCCGGAGTAATGGATAAACACACAGGGCTCCACGTCGCCCGCGGCGTTGATGTGGCAGTAGCGCTTGCCGCCGGCGATACAGCCGCCGCAGAACTCGCCGTCGTTCTGAAAGTCGATGGCAAACAGCTCCTTGCCGTCCTCAATATCTCTGATCCAGCGGACGCGGTCCTTCATGTACATACGCTGCTCCGGCGTCAGCAGCAATTCCGTCGAGGCGTTCATGCCGACGGGCATATAGTGGAAATACCACGCGAACGAGCAGCCCTTTTCGATGATCATGTCGAGGAATTCGTCGCTGGTTACGTCGAGATAGTTCTTGCTCGTGTAGCAGATCGACACGCCGAACGGGATCTTTTTGTTGTGCATCAGATCCATTGCGCGCATGACCGCGTCGAAGTGACCGTCGCCACGCCGCCCGTCGTTCGCCTCGGCGAAGCCCTCAATGCTGACAGAGAGGAAGAAATTGCCGACGCGCAGCAGGTCGTCGCAGAACGCCTCGTCGATGAGTGTACCGTTCGTGAAGGCGTGGAACGCGACATCCTTGTGCTTTTCGCAGAGCTTGATGATATCCTTCTTGCGTACCAGCGGTTCACCGCCGGTAAAGAGACAGGCGTGAATGCCAAGCGCCTTACCCTCGGTCAGCACACGATCCATGACCTCGAAGCTCAGATTTTGTTTGTGACCGTACTCTGCCGCCCAGCAGCCCGTGCAGTGCATGTTGCATGCGCTGGTCGGGTCCATGAGCACGATCCACGGGATGTTGCAGCCGTACTTCTCGGACATCTCCTCCGAGGTTTTGAACCCGCGGAATCCTCCTTCGTAGGCCGCGTTGAGCAGGAAGGTAGAAAGGATTCGGGGATCGGTGTCGCGGATGATCCGATCGGCATAGCGTGCCCACTTGCTGTCGGGATGTTCCGCAATATGGCGCAGGTTTTCATAGCTTTCCTGTTTCCATGAATCGCCGAGGATCTTTTCCATCAGATTGACGATGGAATTGGCGGCTTCAGCCGCGTCCTCAGTCTGTGCAGTCTTGATAAGTTTGTTCAAAACTGTTTGGAACGCTACTCGCTCCGCGGCATGGGCAACTCTGTTTTGCATGGGGCTTCCTCCTTATTTAGTCAGTCGTTTTTTTATTGAGCTTGAATTGTCAGCGCACCCTCTGTTATCAGCCGAACGCCTTGAGAAATTCTTCAATCCGTTCTCCGTCTGCATAGCCCTTCGTGTAGAGCATGTTGAGCGCCGCAAGATCGCGGCTCAGCGTCGTGACGCCGCAGGTGGTCTCCGGGGCAACGATCAGAAGCTTTCCTTCCTCCGCATATTTCTGAGCCAGCTTCACGCCCTGCTGATACGCATCCTCGCGCAAGCAGAGCTTTTTTGCCGCCTGCGGATACCGCTGCTCGATCTTTGCCGCCAGCTTGATATCCTCGCTCGGGTATGGGCGAGTGTCGATAGGCTTCGTCAACAGCAGCACCATGGCGTCGCATCCAAGGGAGGAGAGCAGGGCGACCGGCACGGGATCGCTGAGCGCGCCGTCAAAATACGAGATGTGGTCCACCGTCTGCGCGTTGCAGACATGCGGAATGGCGGAGGACGCCATCAGCACTTCATAGTGATTTGTCTTGAGGTCGCCCTTGGAAAAGTATTTCGCGTATCCGGTTTCCGCCTCGGTTGCGACCACGATGAGATCCGTCGGGTTCTCCACATACGCCCTGTAGTCCAGCGGGTATTCGCCGCCCTCGTTGCTCAGCGTACCATAGATATAATTGACGTCGAGAAAACATCCCTTTGTCCGTACATTCTGTACGCTCATGTATTCATCGCGCATGGAATACTCGGTATAGAACTTATAATTGCGGCCGCGCTGCCGCGCGACAAAGGACGAGAGGTTTGCGCTGCCGGCCGAGACCCCGATCCCGACGTCAAACGTGATCCCCTTGTCCATGCAGTAGTCCAGAACGCCGGCGGCGTAGATGCCGCGCTGTCCGCCGCCGACGTCGATGATCCCTGTTTTCATCGTCAAGCCCCCTATAGATAATCTCGCATAATCCCGACGCCAAGCGCGCCATCGCCTGTGTGACAGGCGATGCTGATGGAAAGCGGGTCTTTTTCAATCGTCAGGTCGGGAAAGGCGTCCTGAAGGCGTTTGCGCCACAGCTCGCCCATAGCTTCGTCGCCCGCATAAGCGCACGGATTGCCACCTTCTGTCCGGGGAACCGTTCCACACGGTCCTTTTGCAGCGCATCAATCATGACATCCATCGCCGCAGCCATTCCACGCGCACGTTTATAAGCTTCCAGCTTGTCGCCCTGGATCCGAAGCACGGGTTTGAGACTCAATACTGTACTGAGCGTTGCCGCCGTACTTGTCACGCGTCCGCTCCGCTTGGCAAGCTCCAGCGTGTTGACAGCGAGGTAGATGTCTGCGTTCCGGGCGTCGTCCTCCAGAAAATGAACAATGTTCTCCGCACTTTCTCCGGCGTCTGCGAGCTGTTTTGCCTCCAGCACGGATTGTCGCAGCGTGACGGATATGCGCCGGTTGTCTACAACGTGGACGTTCCGATATTCGCTTGCGATGGCACGGGCACTGTATACCGAGCCGGATAACCCACCCGACATGGGAATATAGATCACAGTTTCATGCGTCCGCAGCAAATCAGACCATGCAGTCATCACCTGCCTGGGAGATGGCTGCGAAGTGCCGACATTTGCGCCGTGCCTCAGGCGCTGGTAGAAGTCCGCCTGTATGATAGAGGCGCCCTCAAAATAGCTCCTTCCATCGACGATGACTGGCATCGGTATCACAAATACGCCGAGTTTCTTCTGCATTTCCTCTGTGATGCCGCTGTTGGTGTCTGTCAGAATGGCAATTTTGTCTTTCTCCACGCCTTACCCTCCTCATGACATCCGTTTGCGGAATGGTATTCATCCACCCTGCACTGGATATTCTCCATGCGCGTTTCCAGCTCCGCACCGAGCTGGGCGCATTCGTACAACTCCCGTTCCACCTCCGCAATCGAAGGCAACACCTTTTTGTAGCGGATTTTGTGTTCGAGGCTCGCCCACCAATCCATTGAGATCGTGCAGAGCTGCACTTCCACCTTTACCATCTTCTTTTGGTCGTGTAAAAAGATCGGTACGGCAACGATCAGGTGCAGGCTGCGATACCCGTTTGGCTTCGGCTGGCGGATGTAGTCCTTTTCCCGGATCAGTTCAATGCCGTCCTGCTGCAAAAGTGCTTCTGAAAGCATATAGATATCGGAGGTATAGGAACAGATCACGCGGACGCCCGCGATATCGCTGACATTTTCCTCAACGCTCTCCGGCGATAGCGGAAGCCCCTTCCGCGTCAGTTTCTCCACGATGCTCTCGGGAGATTTGAGTCGCGTTTTGATACTTTCAATGGGATTGCGGTCATAGCGGAGGGACAATTCCTCGTTCATCACCTTGAATTTGGTCTCAACCTCCATCATCGCGCAGCGGTACCATGCCATCAGTTCCCGATAAGGTGAGGCTTTGCCGTAGATCCACGCCTTCAAATCGCTTTGATGAAAGCGGGTGAGGAGTGCCCGCCGCACCGCCTTGCCACCGCTGATCGAATGCTCCATGGCTCTCTCCGCTTTTGCTATATTTCATCCAAACGCTGGTGCTCCACGATTTTCACCGCGCTGAGCGCCACGCACAGGTTCAGCGCGCCCTCCGCGAACAGCGATATGCCGACCAGCGCGACCGAGACCTTCGCGCCCTCCGTCGGATGAAAAATCAGCACACACCCGACGACGCCGGCGGCAATCGCCAGTACAAAGATCATCCACCACTGCTCCAGCCCAAACGCACGCGCGTCGATGGCAATCTGGAGCTTGAGCATCCCGTCCGCGAGGATCACAACGCCGAAGATGATATAGAAAAAGTTGACGGTCTGACTGGGATGAGAAAGGGCGTAGATGCCGAGCGGGATGAGCAGGATGCCGAACGCAAAGTCATACTGGAACGCCAGCCGAAAGAGGTCCTTCGACCAATAGCCGATGATCTTGATGATGCCGAACGCGATCATCATGATGCCAAGCAGCGTCCCCGCCAGCGTGATGGAAAAGTCCGTCAGCATCGTCATAAACAGGCCGATGATGCAAAGTGCGGAGGATATCACGATATATCCTGTTTTCGCGACCTTCATCGGCATGGTGTTGCGCATTTTTTCTTCAAATTCCATAGTTGCTTTCTCCTTAATTCCCGTCGTGCTCTGCCCAAAACGCTTTGACGGTTTCCTCGTACTTCTCCCGTTCAAGAAAGTAACTCATGCCGTGGTCGGCGCCCGGCACGATCAACAGCTTCTTGGGCGAGGCACAGGCAATGTAGTTTTCATAGGTCATCTCCACCGGCACAAAGTGATCGTCCGCGCCGTGGATCAGCAGGACGGGAACCCGGGCGCTTTGCAGGGCTTCCACAGTGGAGTATTCGTCGAGACCGACAAGGTTCTTTTCTCGGAACATCATGTCCGCGAACACGCTTCGGATGCCATAGGTGATATGCAGGTTGTTGTTCGCAACGTGCTTCCAGATCGCGGCGGGCGAGGTGTAGCCGCAGTCGGCGATGATGCCGCGCACGTTCTCAGGCAGGTCGAGCCCCGCAGCCATGAGCACTGTCGTTGCGCCCATCGAAACGCCGCAAAGGTAGATCGGCAGTTTGCCGCCGTACTGCTTGTTGGCGGCAACCACCCAATCAAGGCAGTCATATCGCTCTGTCAGGCCGAACCCCATGTACTCACCGCCGCTGTTGTTCTGGCCCCGCTGTTCGGCGTAGAGGACGCTGCACCCGTTTTCGCGGTATGAATCCGCAACCAGTCCAAAGTCCTTATTCCATGAGCCGCGCCAGCCGTGCATGGCGATGATGATCCGTTTTGGGTCTTGCGCCGGAATCCAATGCCCCACCAGCTTTTCACCATCATGAGCGGTGATTTCGACGATTTCGTTGTCCTGTGCGGCAAGACGTTCCGAGGCAGCACGCAGTTCTTCCAGAAACTTCTCATTCTTTTCGGAGCCCGAAATGCTTCGCCCCATCTTTTCGATCACACGCTCGGTCTTTTCGACCATGCGTGGTTTTTCGTGATCGAGCGCGATCTTCACAAGATAGCGCGTCGTCAGATAATTGCCCAGCGACGCTACCGTCGCCGCACACGCGGCGATCCCTGCCACACTATAATATTTTGCTGTTGATTTCATCCAAATGCCTCCTCAGCGCCTGCATCGGCTTCTAAATTGCCGATCCAATTGACAATTCCACCGATATCATAGATCCGGGTATAGCCGAGCGTGGTCAGCAATTGAGCCGCCTCCGCTGAACGCTGTCCTGTCTCGCTATAGACCATGATACTCTGCTCCTGGTCGAGCAGCGCCTCCAGCCTGCCGTCTCTGATATCTTCGAGTGGCAATAAAATCGCGCCGGGAATATGTCCCGCGTCATACTCCGCTTCTGATCTGACATCAACGGGGAGATAGTTGTCGGTCAGGCGCAGCAGAATCTGAGCCCGTTCCATGTTGAGCGTTCGATACTCAGTTCTCTCCGCACAGCCTACGCAAAGGAAAGAAAGCGCGACAATCATGACCGCCTTACCGAAGTCCCGACCGTTCATAGCTGGCCTCCGCAAGGGTTTAAAGATTAACCGGCTTTGATCTGTCGGATGGCTGCTGCTTTCTTCTCTGCCTTGCGCTCTCTCCACAGCTTATCCGCGTAGGGAGCCCAATGCTCGGCGTAGTGATCGCACTTTGCGCACAGATGCTCCGCCGTTTCGGGCGATTGCATATCCGTGGATTTTGCGCCGGTCGCCGCCACCATTTCGCGCAGTTTTTCGGGATTTTCCAGCATTGGGCAGGGACGCATCATATTGTCGTTGAAGGGCTGGCCGTCGTGATACGCCATGAAGATCGGAGAGCGCAGCGCGTCGAGCAGGCTGACCTC
>JBGVBS010000024.1:0-6977 GCA_045225715.1 Oscillospiraceae bacterium | reverse complement strand
AAAAGCGGCCGGCAGCCGTAGCTGCCAGCCGGGAAAAAATTTATAGTTTTTCATTGTCCTCTTGACGGGGCGCGGTTCAAACCGCGGCGTTCTCCGTATATTCCATTCAGTCGAGCCACACCAGTTCGAGCCGCGCGTCCGCCTCGTCTCCGAAGGCGTCCAGCAGCTCCTCCCTCGTCACGCCCTCGATCTTTGCGACGGGCGTGAGGCTCCAGGTGTTTTCGCCGTAATACACGCAGAGCTTGTCGCCCTGATACAGCACGACGTCGCCCGGCCCGACGGTCAGTTTCTCGCTGCTCTCCGGGAAGCTCCACGGCAGTTCGCACACCTTCTCAAACCCGCCGTTGTCCTCAAAAAAGACGCTTGCGGCGGTGTGCTCCATCTCCCCGATCAGCGCCTGCGTGGTCGGATTGTCCGTGAGCACGGCGTGGTACGTCCTGTCACCCACCGTGATGGCAAGCGCCGCCGTTTCGCCCTGTCCCGGCCAACGGTCGCGCCGGCGGAGCAATTCAAGCGTGACGTTCAGTTCCTTGTCTACCGACGCCCGGTACACGGCGTCATAGTTTTCTGCGATGGGCGAGCGCGCCTTCACCGTCACTTCGGTCTCGCCCGGTCGGAGGCCGCGGAACGTGAACGTCACGGTATAGCCTGCGCCGGGCATGCTGTCGTGATCCGGCTTCGCGTAGAAGACGCCGCGCTCACAGGAGATCAGATCCGTGTTGCCGATCTCGACGCTGTACTCCGGTCCGCCGCCGTCGAAGGAGGCGAAGGACAACTCCGCCGCCTCCGTCTGAGCCGCCCCGGTTCCGCCGTTCTGTCCCTCTTCCTCCGGTTTCGGCTCGTCCTGCGTAGTCTGTGCCGCATCCGCTTCCGGTTCGTTCCGTCGGCGCGCGCAGGCGGTCAGCGCAGCGGCGAGCAGCACTGCCGCCGCAAGGATCAGCGCGATCTTTCTCACGGCAAGCCCTCCTTTGCGGAAACGTGTCTGCGCCCCGTTCAGAACTTGAACAGGTTCAGTCCCACTTCCTCGCTGAACGCGCGGTCGACCTGACCGTCGATGACGCGGACGACCATTTCGCAGGTCGCGCTGATGATCGCCTTGTTCAGGTGCCCGCCGACGACCATGCCCTTATCGTCGCCCGCGCTCATGTGCAGATGCGCGTAATATTTCCCGTTCATCGTGCTCACGGTGCCCGTCAGAGAGGTGATCTCATAGCTGCCCGTGAAGCGGTTGGAATAGTATTTCTTCTCGTCGGTCTTGAACACGCCCACGGTGATGTCGTTCACCGCGCCCAGCGCGCTGATCTCGGCAAGCTTGATGTTCTCGCGCTCCGACACGATCTGAAGCTGCTCCAGGATCTCCTCTCCCCTGTCCATGCGTACGACCAGGGTATCGCCGAATCTTTTGTATTCCATCGTTGTTCCTCCCAAAAAGCAATGATGAAGCTGTCGCTTTGATGGATCCATCATACCCGAAACGTGCGCGGATTGCAAGCCGTTAATCGTCCCCGGCGCCGCTTCGCCCCGTCAGGATCTCCACCGCCTCGCGCAGCGTCGTCTCCCCGCCGGTGTTGCCGGGGAAGATGACGTAGGGCATTTGCGGGAAGCGGCTCTCCGCGCCCGTCTGCCAGACGGGGATGCCCGGGCGGATCTGACCCATGACGTTCGCGCGCTTCACCGCCAGCGCCTTGACGCCCACGTCGCTCGACGTGATGCCGCCTTTGGCGATGACGAACGCGGGCGTGACGCCGAGCCGCGCGACGAGGCTCTGCACGCCGTCGCTGATCTTCACGCTGCGCACCAGCGCGCTCTCCGGCGTATCGTCCGGCAGCGTCAGCAGCGTGCGGTGAGTGTAGCACACCGCAGTTTTTCCCGTGCGGATGATCTCCTCCTCGGCGCGGACGCAGCGGTCGACCTCGGCATAGAACGCCTCGTCGCCGTCGAGCACGGCGTCGGAGTTGAACTCCACCGGCACGACGCAGTCGAGCCTGAGCAGCTCGCTGAGCTGCGCGGTGGTCTTCTGCGTGTGGCTTCCGACGACGACCACGCCGCCCATGCCCGTCTCCCGGACCACCATGTCGCGCCGCGTCAGCAGCGGACGGTCGGAGATCCCGCCCATGACCTTGACCAGTCCCGCCGCCGTGCGGAACAGGAAGCGTTTGCCCTTTGCCATGGCGCGGTACAGCGCGACGCAGAACACCTTGAGATCGCAGTCCTCCACGGCGTTGAGGCAGACCTTGCCGAAGTCCTTCACCGCCATGAGCTGCGCCTCGACGCCGTCGATATCCACGGCGCGCAGGCTGTCGAGCGAGATGCAGGTCACGTCCGCGGCTTTGTACGCGCCGCCGGTCTTCTCCTCGACGTACTCCGGGATGGCGGACTTGGTGTAGCCGAAGGTTTTATCCCTCGCGAACTCGGTCTGCGCGGCGGGGACGAGCTCGCCGCCCTGCAAAACGTAGTGAACGTTTCCGATCGTGAAGCGCCCGCCCTCCTTGAAAAACGGCGCGATGATCTCGCCGTCGACGCGCAGGCCGCTTGCCTCCATGCCCTCGCGCAACAGCTCGGTCTCCAGCGGATAGTGGCCGCGCAGCGTGGAATCGCTGCGGGAGAGGAACAGGTACGGCTTGCCGCACTCCTTCGACGCCGCCGCGACCGCCGCCGCGATCTCGCGGTGGGCGGCGGTCGTCTCGCCGACGGTCATGCCGCGGGAGTTGGTGAGGATGTAGAACACTTTGTTTTCCTCGGCGAAGCCGGCGCGGACACTGTCGATCGTCCAGTCGGTGTAGACCGACACGTCGTGCACGGTCTGCACACCGGTGGGGTCGTCGTCGAGCACGACGAGCCTGGTCCGGTCGCGCGCGGGCTCGGCGGCGAGCAGCGCGTCGAGCTTTGCCTCGTCGACGCGCGGGAACGTATGCAGCACGGATGCGTTCAGAGTCTCCATAGCGTCACCTCAAATCTCATTCGGTTTCCGGCGATCCGGAAAAAGCGTTTGCGTTCCCTCCGCGGATCAATACCGCTTCTTCTCCTGCAAAACGCGCGCGACGATCTGCACGAAGCTGTCGGCGTAGCGCGGCAGCTTGTCGTCCTTGCGGCGGCAGGCGTAGAAATGCCGGTGGTTCACGTAGTCGCGCAGCGGGAAGAACGCGCCGCCGCGGTGCACCTCCTCGTCCACGTAGATGTCCGAGCAGAGCATGCACGCCCCGCAGCCCAGCGTGACGCGCTTGGCGACCTCCAGGGAATCGGTCTCCAGCAGGATCGGCGGCTCGATGCCGTTCGTGCGGAACAGCGCGTCCTGCACCACGCGGATGCTGTGGCCCTGCCGCAGACAGACGAAGCTCTCGTTCTTTGCGTCGCCGATGGAGATCGGCGTGCCGTCGGGAAAGCGCGATACGAGCGCCGAGCCGACGCCCGCAAGGACGCCGATGGTCTCCCGCTCGATGAGCGTGTAGCTGATGCGCGGGCTGGTGGATTCCAGCGCCGCCAGCGCGACGTCGACCTGCCCCTGCCCCACCAGCTCGTCCAGCCGCGCGCTGCCCGCCTCCGTCAGCTCGATGGAGACGTTGGGGTACTGCATGGCGAACCACGGCATCGCCAGCGGCAGGATCTGCATGGCGCGCTGGACGCTGATGCCGAGGCGGAGGCGCCCGCTGTTCTCCTGCCGGATCTCCTGCAGCTGGTTGTCCAGCCGCTCGCTGGCGGCGAGGATCGTGTCCGCGCACTCCAGATACTTCTCCCCCGCGTAGGTCGGACGCAGCGGCAGCGTGTCGCGGTCGAAGAGCGCGACGCCCAGCTCCGCCTCGATCTGGCGCAGCGTCTGGCTCAGCGAGGGCTGGCTGATGTAGAGCGCCTTCGCCGCGGCGGTGATGCTGCCCTCCCGCGCAATGGCGCGAATATAGAAAGCTTGCTTCGTATTCATTGTTTTTCCACCTCGCATTTATGCGAAATAACGGATAAAATAAATAATTAATTATATCTATGATAACCCATTATCTATTTTTGTCAATAGCTATAATTCAGTATTTATAATGATTCCATCAAAATTTTATTTGGCAAAATAATATAGATAATGTTAGGATACCAGCATCAAAAGCTCGTAAAACGGCTGAGTCAGGAAGAGGAGGGAACTGCATGGAGGTAAAAAAGCCCGCGGTGGCGGGCACGCTGGAATCCAGCGACGCGCAGGTCATGATCGAGCCGGGCGACGGCAAGATCGACCTGAGCCTGCAATCCAGCGTGATGAACCAGTACGGCAGACAGATCAAGGCGACGATCCTGGAGACGCTGGAGCGTCTCGACGTGTCCAGCGCGAAGATCACGGTGGTGGACAAGGGCGCGCTGGACTGCACGCTCAAGGCGCGCGTCGAGTGCGCGGTGTTCCGCTCCTGTGACGCGAGCGACGCGAATATTCCCTGGGGAGGTGCCGTGCGATGATCCCGAGACCCAGACCCGAGCGGTTCCGCCTGCGCCGGACGATGATGTTCATGAACGCGCAGAAGCCGGGACTCATCAAGGACGCTTACATCTACGGCTGCGACAGCATCATGCTCGACCTGGAGGACGCCGTCGCGGAGAACCAGAAGGACGCGGCGCGTTTTTCCCTCTATCACGCGCTCAAGACCGTTGATTACGGCGATACCGAGGTCATCGTCCGCATCAACGGACTCGACACCCCGCACTGGCAGGAGGACATCCGCGTGTGCGTCGCGGGCGGAGCGGACGGTATCCGCATCGCCAAGTGCGAGAGCGCGCAGGACGTGCACACCGTCGAGGCGGCGGTCGAGGCGGCGGAGAAGGAATTCGGCGTCGAGGTCGGCAGAACGCTGCTGATGGCGGCGCTGGAGAGCCCAAAGGGCATCCTCAACGCCTACGAAATTTGCGCGGCGAGCGAGCGTATGTTCGGCGTGGCGATCTCCGGCGGCGACTTCCGCAAGTGCATGCAGACCACTCCCCAGCGCGACGGCGTGGACATGCTGGTCGCGCGCGGACAGATGCTCATCGCGGCGCGCGCGGCGGGCATCCAGTGCTTCGACACGGTGTTCACCAACCTCGACGACACCGAGGGCTTCGAGGCGGAGGTCCTGCAGAACAAGGCGATGGGCTTCGACGGCAAGAGCCTCATCAACCCGAAGCAGATCCGCTTCGTGCATCAGGTCTTCGCGCCCACGGAGAAGGAGATCATGCAGGCGGAGAAGATTTTGACCGCCTATCGCGAGCAGAGCGCCGCGGGCGTCGGCGTCTTTACCGTGGACGGCAAGATGATCGACATCGCGTTCATTCCCGGCGCGGAGCGCACATTAAAGCTGGCGAGAGCCTGCGGCATGTGGGAGGGTGATCTGGTATGAAAAACGCAGTCGGACGCGAAATCCCCGACTTCCTGCTGAAGGACGGCAAGGAGGTCTATCAGGGCAAGAACTACATGGACGGCAAGTACATCCAGAAGGCCTCGCCCAGAACCAAGCGCTATGAAACCCCGCAGGAGAGCAAGCTCGTGGACACGCTGGTCGACGCGCTCAAAGCCTGCGGCGCAAAGAGCGGCATGACGTTCAGCTTCCACCACCACCTGCGCGACGGCGACTTCGTCGTGAACATGGTGATGAAGGCGGCGATCGAAGAACTCGGTCTTGACGACCTGACCATCGCGGCGTCGAGCCTCGGCTCCGCGCACGACCCCATCGCCGATTACATCGAGCAGGGCAAGGTCGTTGGCATCCAGACCAGCGGCATCCGCGGCAGGATGGGCGAGGTCGTTTCGGCGGGCAAGCTGCCCACGCCGGCGATCATCCGCTCCCACGGCGGACGTCCCCGCGCCATTGAGGGCGGCGAGGTGCACATCGACATCGCGTTCATCGCCGCGCCGACGAGCGACTGCGTCGGCAACTGCCGCGGCATCGGCGGCAAGAGCGACTGCGGCTCCATGGGCTACGCCATGACCGACGCGAAGTACGCCGATCATGTGGTCGTGGTCACGGACTGCCTCGTAGACTTCCCGAACATGCCCGCCAGCGTCGAGGCGATCGACGTGGACGCGGTGGTCGTGGTCGATTCCATCGGCAACCCGAAGAAGATCGCCTCCGCTGCCGCGCGCATTTCCCAGAACCCGCGCGACCTCATGATGGCGGAGAACGTTGCGAAGGTCATCGCCTCCACGCCGTACTTCAAGGACGGATTCTCGTTCCAGACCGGCGTCGGCGGCCCGAGCCTCGCGGCGAACCTGTTCCTCGAGCAGTACATGGACGAGCGCGGCATCAAGATGGGCTGGGCGATTGGCGGCATCTGCGGCCCCATGGTCGAGCTGCTGAAGAAGGGCAAGGTCGGCAAGGTCATCGACGTGCAGGACTTCGACCTCGACGCCGTACGCAGCATCAATCAGACGCCGAACCACTTCGAGATGAGCGCCAGCCAGTACGCGAACCCCGCCAACAAGGGCGCGTTCGTGAACAAGCTGGACTTCGTGGTGCTGGCGGCCCTCGAGATCGACACCGGCTTCAACGTGAACGTGCTGACCGGCTCCGACGGCGTGCTCCGCGGCGCGCCCGGCGGACACCCGGACACCGCCGCCGGCAGCAAGGTGTGCGTCATCGTCACGCCGCTGACCCGCGGCCGCATGGCCACCGTGTGCAAGCACGTGGTCACCGTCACCACCCCCGGCGACTGCGTGGACGTGCTGGTCACGGACTACGGCATCGCCGTGAACCCCCTGCGCCCGGACCTCATCAAGTGCCTGGACGACGCCGGCATCCCCCACGTGACCATCGAGAGCCTGCAGGAGAAGGCCTATTCCCTGGTGGGCACCCCCGACGATCTGGAGTGGGAGGACAAGGTGGTCGCCATACTGGAGGCCCGCGACGGCACCATTCTGGATGTGGTCCGCAAGATCAAGCCCGTGGAGCTGTAAGACGGCTCCGGTCCTCATGAGGGGAGAACCGGCCGGAAGACGTCCGGCGCCGCCGCGTGCTGCCGCGGCGGTACCGATCCGG
>JBGVBS010000023.1:0-22252 GCA_045225715.1 Oscillospiraceae bacterium | reverse complement strand
CCGGTCTTAATGATTTTGCTGTAGGTTGAAAAGAGGGCGCCCCCCCCCGGCGCGAAGCCCTCTTCATTTCAAAACAGATCCAGCAGTTCCTTCAGTTGTCCCGCCGGAAGCTGCCCGGGCGCGGAGGTCTGCTCCGCCGCGCCGAAGGTCAGGCACGATCCGGTCAGGCGGCAGGCAACGCGGCTCAGCACACCGTACCGCCCCATGGAGATCGCGATATACGGCCGGTCAGCCTCCGCGCGGAATGCCGCCGCCGCATTCAGCAGCGCCAGCGCGTCCGCGTCGCTGTTCGCCATCACCGCCAGCTTGGGAACGTCCGCGCCCAGCCGTCGCGCCTCGCGCAGATGACCGAGCATGGCGTCCCGCGGCGGCGTGGCGGCAAAATCGTGCCGCGAACCGACGACGCGGCAGCCTGCGGCATGGACGCCGTCGATCAGCGCCCTTGCCGCCGACTCGCCCACGGACAGCTCCACGTCCGCGAGATCGACGCAGCCGCTTTGCGCCGCGAGCAGCGTCAGCGCGGCATACCGCTCCGCGCCCATGTCGGCGGCGCCGCCCTCCCGCGCGGTACGGATGGTGAACAGCAGCACGCGCGTCCCCAAAGTCTCGCGCAGCGCGCGGAGCGTTTCGAGCAGCGCGGTCTCGTCCGCCAGCTCCTCGAAGCAGTCGGCGCGCCACTCCGCGACGTCGGCCGGCAGCGCCGCGACCGCGGCGGCCTCGGCGAGCAGCGCCCGCCTCGTCCTGCCGACCAGCGGCACGGCGATCTTCGGCGCGCCGTCCCCGAGCGTCATGCCGCGGATGGAAAGCGGTTTCACGTTACAGCGGCTCGTGCTTGAGCGTGTCGATCAGCGCGGGCACGAACTGCTTCTTGCGGCTGAGCACGCCCGGCAGCACCGCGCTGTTGTCCGTGACCTCGGTCTGGAAGGCATGGGCGATGACCGTGTCCGCGTTCTTGCCCGCCATCAGCAGGTCGCTGGACGCGCTGCGCACGTCGGTGAAGAGGTAGAACACGAAGTCCAGCCCCTGCTTCTCCCGCGCCGTTTCGAGGTACGGGCCGACCAGCGCCTCCGCCGCCTTGCGGTTCTTCTCGCTCATGTAGCTGCCCTGCCCCACGCCGAAGTGGAAGCGGCCGCTGTTGAACACCTTGTAGTCGGTGCCGAAGATCTGCTCGGCGGTCTCGCCGCTGATGTCGCCGCCGTGCTCGAACATCTCGTCGGCGTAGGTCTCCAGATCGACGCCAGCGATCTCCGCCAGCTTGCGCGCGGTGCGCTCGTCCAGCGGCGTGCAGGTCGGGGAGCGGAACATCAGCGTGTCGGACAGGATGGCGGAGAGCATCAGCCCCGCGGTCTGCGCGTCGGGCTCCACGCCGTTCTCCTGATACATCTGATAGACGATGGTGCAGGTGCAGCCCACGGGCATATTGCGGAAGTAGACGGGATTGTCCGTCTCCAGCGAACCGATGCGGTGGTGGTCGATGATCTCCAGCACCTCGGCTTCCTCCAGCCCCTCCGCCGCCTGCGTCTTCTCGTTGTGATCGACGAGGATGAGCTGCTTCTTGTGCAGGTTCAGCAGGTTACGGCGGGAGACCACGCCGAGGTACTTCCCGTCGTCGCCGAGGACGGGGAAATAGCGGTGGCGCACGGAGCCCATGATCTTCGTCGCCTGCTCGACCGGCGTGTTGAGGTTGAAGGTCATGAGGTTGTCCTTGAGCATGTAATAGCGGATCGGCGCCGCCTGCGAGATGATCTGACCGGTGGCGTAGGTGTTGAGCGGCGTGCTGATGATGAGGCAGTTGTTCTCCTCCGCCAGCATCCGGATGGTCTTGGAGACCTTGGAATCCAGTCCGACGACAAGGCAGCCCGCCTCCATCTCGATGGCGGTGAGCTGGCTTTCGCTGCGGTTGCTGACGATGACGACGTCGCCCTTCCGGATGGCGCGCTCCATGACCTCCGAGCTGCCTGCGCCGACGATGATGCGGCCCTCGACCTTCCGCCCCTTGGGATCGCCGACGAGCACCGTGCCGTTGATGGTTTCGATGACGTTTTCGTAGCTCGTCTCCGCCTGCGCGAGGATGGCGGGGTCAAGGCCGTCCATGTTGGCGGTGGCGACGTCCTGCACCGTGATGAGGCCCTGAAGATTGTTCTCCTCATCCACCACGCAGAGGGTGCCGAGGGTCTGGTCGCGCATACGCTCCCACGCCTGGCGCAGGCTCATGTTGCCGTCCACGCCCGGGGCGAGACGGATGTCCACGTCGCGCATCTGCGGGCTGACGTCGGTGTAGAGCTGCGGCAGCTCCGCGCCGAAGCGCTCCAGCACGAACGACGTTTCGCGGTTGAGCTGGCCGGCGCGGCAGGGCTTATAGGAACGGTTGGGGTCGATGGCATTTTTCAGGCGGCTGTAGGAAATGGCGGCGCAGATCGAATCGGTGTCCGGGTTGCGGTGGCCGATGATCTTGACCGCATGGAAATTGGGGCGGGATGAATCCTGTTTCGACGACACGGCACTTCCACCTTTCTCTGTCATTTTCACTCAATATACCATACGCCCCGGCAAATGTCCATCGGAAAATACGGAAACGCCGTCCCGCTCCGTCAGGCGCTCCCGCGCCACGGCGAGCATCAGCTTGATGCGGTTCTCCTGATTGACGCGCGTCGCGCCGGGATCGTAGTCGATGGGCGTGATGTTCGCGTCCGGGTAGAGCTCGCGGAGCTTGTTGATCATACCCTTGCCCGCGATGTGGTTCGGCAGGCAGCCGAAGGGCTGGGCGCAGATGATGTTGCCGTAGCCCGCGCGGATCAGCTCCACCATCTCGGCGGTCAGCAGCCAGCCCTCGCCCATCTTGTCGCCCATGCCGATGATGCCCTCCGTGAGCTTCGTCAGCTCCCGGAACGGCAGCGGCGCGTGGAACCCGTTGTCGCGCAGGGCGGCGATGATGACGTGCTCCATCTGCCCGATGTAGGCGAGCACCCAGTCGGAGACGTGCTTGTCGAAAAAGGAGCCGCCGTAGAGCCGCGCCGTCTCCGAAATGTTGTAGGCGCTGTACTGGATGAAGCCCATCAGCCCCGGGAGGTTCACCTCGCAGTCCTGCGCGGCGAGGAAGCGCTCGAGGTCGTTGTTGCCGAGCGGCGAGTATTTGACGTAGATCTCGCCGACGACGCCGACCTTGACCTTGGGGACGCGTTCCACGGGGATGGCGGCGAACTCCCGCGCGATGACGGGCATCGTGCGCTTCATCTCGTGCTGGGTATAGCCCTTCCCCGCGCGGATCCCGTCGCAGATCGCGTCCAGCCACTTCTCCTGCGCCGCCGCCGCGTCGCCTCGGCGCAGCTCATAGGGCTCGGTCTGCGCGCGCAGCGCGACCAGCAGATCGCCGTAGTAGACGGCGGCGAGCAGCATATGCGCGAAATGCACGTTCATCGGCACGCTGCTGCTCTTCTCCAGGCCGGAAAAGTTGAGGCTCAGCACGGGGATCTGTCCCATGCCCGCGCGCTCCAGCGCCTTGCGGAGCAGGAAGATGTAGTTCGAGGCGCGGCAGCCGCCGCCGGTCTGCGTGATGATGAGCGCCGTGTGGTCGAGGTCATATCTGCCCGACTCCAGCGCGTCGAGGAATTGGCCGATGACCAGCAGCGCGGGATAGCAGGTGTCGTTGTGGACGTACCTGAGCCCCTGCTCCGCGACGTGGGAGCCGCAGTTGCCCAGCAGCTCCACGCGGTAGCCCTCATGCTCCATCGCGGCGGCGAGGATGCGGAACTGCACCGGCGCCATGTTGGGGATCAGGATCTTATGCGTTTGTTTCATCTCCGGCGTGAACGCCGGGTAACTCGTCTCCATGGTCTTCCGCCCTCTTCTCCTCCAGCGCGGCGAACAGGCTGCGCAGCCGGATGCGCACCGCGCCGAGGTTGGTGATCTCGTCTATTTTCAGCTGTGTGTAAAGCTTGTTTCCTTTCCGGAGGATATCTCTCGTCTCGTCGGTCGTGATCGCGTCCACGCCGCAGCCGAAGGACACGAGCTGCACCAGATCGGCGTCCGGCTGCGTGAGGCACCAGCGCGCCGCGGCGTAGAGCCGCGCGTGGTACGTCCACTGGTTCAGCACCGTCGTCTCGAAGGGCTGCACCAGATGGGACACCGCGTCCTCGGTGACGACCGCCGCGCCGGAGCGCGTGATGAGCGTGTCGATGCCGTGGTTGATCTCGGGATCGACGTGGTACGGCCGTCCGGCGAGCACGATGATGCGCCGTCCCGCGGCGCGGGCTTCGCGGATGATGCGTTCGCCCTCGGCGCGGACTTGCGCCATATGCCGCGCGTACTCGGCGTAGGCGGCGTCGGCGGCGCGTTTGACCTCGCGCTGCGTGATCCCCGGGAAGCAGCGGTCGAGGATAACGCGCATCTTCGGCACGAAGTCCTTCGGACGGTGCAGCCCGACGTAGTCGTAAATGAACTTGACGCCCTCCAGCTCCGGACAGTTGCCCGCGATGACCTCGGGATAGTAGGCGACGACGGGGCAGTTGTAGTGGTTCTGCCCCAGCCCCTCGTCAAGGTTGTAGGTCATGCAGGGGTAGAAGATCGCGTCCAGTCCCATCTTCGCGAGCGCCGCGATGTGCCCGTGGGCGAGCTTCGCGGGGAAGCAGGCGGTATCGCTGGGGATGGTACCCTGCCCCTTTAAGTACAGGGCTCGGCTGGAAAGCGGGCTGTGGTACACGGTGAAGCCCAGCTCGGTGAAGAACGCGTGCCAGAACGGGAACAGTTCCCAGAGGTTCAGGCACAGCGGGATGCCGATCCTGCCGCGCTTGCCCTCCACGCTTTTGTAAGACAGGATCAGCTTGCGCTTGTACTCGTAGAGGTTGCGCTCCTCCCCGCCCGCCCTGCCGGTCACGGGGCGGTCGCAGCGGTTGCCGGAGATCAGCGTATCGCCGTCCGCGAAGGTATTGACCGTAAGCTGGCAGTGGTTGCCGCAGCGCTGGCAGACCTCGCTGCGCGTCTCCTGCCGGAACTCCCGCAGCGCGGCGGCGGAGAGCAGCGCGCTCCTCTGCCCCGGCTTGGCGCGGCTTTTGCCGTAGAGCGCCGCGCCGTAGGCGCCCATCAGTCCCGCGATGTCGGGACGGATGACCTCGGCGCCCATCTCCTGCTCGAAGGCGCGGAGCACCGCCTCATTGTAAAACGTGCCGCCCTGCACGACGATCCTTCTGCCCAGCTCCTCCGGCGATGAGGCGCGGATCACCTTGTAGATGGCGTTCTTGACCACGCTGATGGACAGGCCCGCGGAGATGTTCTGCACCGTCGCGCCGTCCTTCTGCGCCTGCTTGACGCTGGAATTCATGAACACGGTGCAGCGGCTGCCGAGGTCGACCGGACGCTCGGCGAACAGGCCCAGCTTCGCAAAGTCGCGCACGTCGTAGCCCAGCGCCTGCGCGAAGGTCTGCAAAAAGCTGCCGCAGCCGGACGAACAGGCTTCGTTGAGGAAAATGTCGCTGATCGCGCCGTCCTCGATCTTGAAGCACTTCATATCCTGCCCGCCGATGTCGATGATGAAGTCGACGTCGGGCAGGAAGTGCTTCGCCGCCGTGAAGTGGGCGACGGTCTCCACCACGCCGTAATCGGCGTGGAAGGCGCGCTGCGCCAGCTCCTCGCCGTAGCCCGTCGTCGTCACGGAGGCGACGCGGAGCTTCGGATGCTCCCGGTAGAGCAGCTCGAGCGTATAGCGGATCAGGGACACGGGGCTGCCGAGGTTGGGACGGTAGTCCGTGTAGAGCAGCGCGCCGCGCTCGTCGACGACCGCGACCTTGACGGTCGTGGAGCCGGAGTCGACGCCGATGTGCACCGGCTCGTCGTAATCCGCGGGAAAGTCCGCGCGCTCGACCTTCGCTTTCTCATGCCGCGCGACGAACGCGTCATAGTCCGCCTTACTCGCGAACAGCGGCGCCCGGGAGCGGTAGACCTGCGACACGCCGGTCTCGCGCAGCTTGTCCGCGAGGGCGCTCAGGTCGAATTCCGTATCGGAGTAGTACGCCGCGCCCAGCGCGACGAACAGCAGGCTGTGCTCGGGGCAGACGCCCGTCACGCCCAGCGTTTTGTCGAAGCTCTCGCGCAGCGCGTGGTTGAAGCTCAGCGGCCCGCCGAGGTAAAGAACGTTCCCCTTGATGGGTCTCCCCTGCGCCAAGCCCGCGATGGTCTGGTTGACCACCGCCTGATAGATGCTCGCCGCAATGTCCGCGCTTCGCGCGCCCTGATTGATGAGGGGCTGCACGTCGCTCTTGGCGAACACGCCGCAGCGCGAGGCGATGGTGTAGGTCTTCTCCGCGCGTCCCGCCGCCTCGTCCATCTCGTCGGCGCTGAACTTCAACAGCGACGCCATCTGGTCGATGAACGCGCCGGTCCCGCCGGCGCAGGTGCCGTTCATGCGCACCTCCATGCCGCCGGTGAGGAACAGGATCTTCGCGTCCTCGCCGCCCAGCTCGATGACCACGTCCGTTCCCGGCGCAAGGCGGTTCGCCGCGACGCGCGTGGCGAACACCTCCTGCACGAAGGGCGCCTTCACGCTCTCCGCCATGCCCATGCCGGCGGAGCCGGAGACGGCGAACACCGCGCGTCCGCCCGGCACGTATTCCGCCGCGACGCGGCGCAGCAGCTCCTCCGTCTTGTCGACGATGTGGCTCATGTGCCGCTCATAGGTGCTGTATATGATGTTGTCCGAATCGTCCAGCACCACGCATTTGATCGTGGTGGAGCCGACGTCCAGTCCTACCTTCAAGTTGGTATGCCCCCAGTAACATTCAGTCTTTCGGTATCATACTCGCTTTTTCGCCTTCCGACAATCGGCAAGAGCGTTAAAAATCCGTGAAAGTTTTTTCCCGCCGTTTCGACGGTTTTCACACAAAAACGCGGAGGAGCGTTTCCTCCGCGTTTTTCGCGTCGATTGGTTTACTTTTTGGCGTTGAACCTCAGAACTGCGCGGCCAGCTTCGCGGCGAGGCCGTTGGTGTCGCCGTCGATCTTGCTGTAGAGCGCCTTCACGCCGTCGAGGTTGAGGATGGCGTCATAGAAGTCGGCAGGATACTCGATGATGGTCATGCCGGCGTCGGCAAGGATCACCTTGTTGTCGGCGTCGATGCTCTCAAGCTGCGGACGCATATAGGCGATGGCCTCGGCGACAGCCTGCTCAAGCACGGCCTGATAGGCGGGATCCAGAGCGTCCCAGGCTTCCTTGCTGATGCAGATCTGGTTGCAGTACAGAATGTGGTTGGTGCAGGCGAGATACTTCTGGACTTCCTGAAAGCTGGCGCCCACGCAGGTGTCGGCAGCGTTCTCCTGCGCGTCGATGCCGCCGGACTGCAGGGAGAAATAAACATCAGCCCAGGGGAGCGGAGTCGGCTGAGCGCCGATCGCCGACCAGAACGCCATGTGGTTCGCGTTCTCCATGGTGCGGATCTGGAGGCCCTTGAAATCGGCAAGCGTGGCGAGATTCTTGTTCGCGGTGGTCAGACGATAGGTGGCGTTCTGCAGGAAGCCCAGCAGGTGCAGATTCTGCGCCTCATAGGCGGCGCCCAGGCTTCGGGTAAACTCGTTGTCGCCGTTCAGGACGCTGTCGATCTTGTCGCCGTCATACCCGGCGAAAACCATCGGCAGGTCGAACACCGCCATCTCGGGGATGAAGGAGACGGTCGGAGCGGTCTGGCAGACGACGATCTGGAGTTCGTTGTTCTTCATCTGACGGAGCAGGTCGGCGTCGCCGCCCAGGTCGCCGTTGGGATGATAGTCGATGGTCAGCCGGCCGCCGGTGATCTCTTCCACGCGGGAAGCGACGTACTCGCCGAAGATCTGGCCCGCGGCGCCTTTGCCGGTGGAGTCCGCGCCGATCAGCTCGACGGGATCGAGCGCCGCATAGGCGCCGGCGTCAGCCGGAGCCGCGGCGGTCGCAGGGCCTGAGCCGGAGCCGCCGCAGGCGGTGAGCGCCAGCGTCATGACCAGCGCGAGAACGATCGCAAGAGTCTTTTTCATGATACGTTTTCCTCCATTTTTGACGCCCGGTCAGGCGAAAAACAACGGGATCGGGTTCAGCCCACGAGCGCCGTGGAAAACCATGGCACGTAGGTGATGAGCAGCAGCGCGATCAGAAAGGCGATGATAAAGGGCGCCGCTTTCTTTGCCACCGCCATGGGCTGCTCGTCGCCGATGTTGCCCGCCACGAAGAGGTCGAGGCCGAAGGGCGGGGTCGCAAGGCCGATGGACAGGCAGCAGACGAGGACGACGCCGAAGTGGACTTCGTTGACGCCCAGCTCCTGCGCCGCCGGCAGCAGCACGGGGGCGAGGATGATGATCGCGGGGCCGGTGTCCATGACCATGCCGAGGATCAGGAAGATGATGACGAGGGCCGTCAGCACCGTCCAGCTGGAGTGGAAGTTGTCCGTGATGAAGCTCGTGACCGCCTTGGTCGCTTTGGTCAGGGACAGCACGCGGCCGAACGCCGTGGCGAACGCCAGCACGAAGGCGAGGCCGCCGTAGGTCCTGACGGACGCGCAGAGCATCGGGATCAGGTCGGAGAGCTTGATGGACTTGTAGATGAACAGGGAGACGATCAGCGCGTAGAACACGGAGACGACCGCCGCCTCGGTCGGGGTGAAAAAGCCGGCGTAGATGCCGCCGAGCACGATGATCGGGCAGAGCAGCGCCCAGAAGCTCTCCTTGAACACGGGCCACAGGCCGTTGGCGTGGAGTTCGGTCATCTTCCGGTCGATCAGCGCGCGGTCCTCGCCCTTGATGAGGCAGTAGAGCACCGCGTAGGCCATCAGGAACAAGCCGATCAGAATGCCGGGGATGATACCGCCGAGGAACAGCGCGCCCGTGGAGACGCCCGTTGCCAGCGAGTAGAGCACAAAGGGGATGGACGGCGGGACGATGACGCCCAGACCGCCCGCGACGGCGATCAGGCCGGTGCTCCACTTTTTTTCATAGCCCAGAGAGACCATGAAGGGGATGCACATGGAGCCGACGGCGGCGGTCGTCGCCGGGCCGGAGCCGGAGATCGCGCCGTAGAACAGGCAGGTGATGATGACCGCGCAGGGGATGCCGCCCGGAACCCTGCCGATGAAATAGGCGAAGAAGTTGAACAGCTTCTTGGAAATGCCGCCCTCCGCCATGATGACGCCGCCGAGGATAAACAGCGGAACGGCGAGGATCGGGGTGGAGTTCGCGCCGGAGAAGGTGTTGTTCAGCACCTGGGTGATGGAGCCGCCCTTGCCCATCAGCAGGATGGGCGCCAGCGAGCCGAGCACCATGGATGTGCCGATGGGGATCGACACGGCGACGCAGACGAGGAAGACCGCGAATACCAGCAGCGCCGCGCTTGCCATTATGCCTCGCCTCCTTCCGCTCTCTTGCCGGCCTCCGCCTCTTCCGCGGCGTCAGCCATGGTCTGCTCCAGGGCGGTCAGTTCTTTTTCTTTGAAGTGCATCACGTGGATGACCGCCATCTGCACGCCGCGCACCGCGCCGAGGCCGAAGCCGACGAGCATGACGGAATAGATGATCCACATGGGCCAGGTCATGGCGGGAGAGGACTCGCCGCTGGCCTTGATGCTCTTGACGACGGTGATCGCGTTGGCGAACAGGATCGCCATGACCGCCGCGTTGATGAGGTCGATGAGGATGTTGACGGTCTTGCGCGCCGCCTGCGGCAGCATCTCCGCCAGGACGTTCACGCGGAGCATGCTTCCCTTGCGGATGGTGTACGGCAGGGAGAGGAACACGCTCCAGATCCAGCAGAAGCGGCAGAACTCCTCCGCCCATTTCAGCGCGTCGACGAAGGGCAGGTTGCGGTAAATGACCTGCACCAGCTCCACGCAGGCGATGAGCGTCAGGATCACAACGAGGAAAAATTCCTCGAAATGCTCATCCAGCCATTTGACAGCTTTCAATGCGCTTCCTCCTTCTTCCGTGTTTCGCGGCGTTATTTGCCCTGCTCCTCCATGATGGCCGCGAGCTCCTTGCGCATGGCTTCGAGCGGAGCGCGCCGGCCGCCGGTCCAGAGCTGGATCTGCCGCAGGCCCTGATACAGGAACATGTCGAGACCGTTGATGGTCTTGCAGCCGATCTCCTTCGCCTCGCGGAGAAAGCGTGTCTCGGAGGGATTGTAGGTCGCGTCGAAGCAGATGTGCTCGCTCTTGAGGTACTTCTTGTCCACGCAGGTGGCGTCTTCCTTGCCGCGCATACCCGCGCCGGTGAGGTTGAGCACGACGTCGGTCTCGTCGAGCGCCTTGGCGACGGCGTCCTCGTTCGCCGCGCGGACAGGCACGCAGACGCCGGGATAGAACTTGTTCAGCTCGGCGCTCAGCTCCTCGCAGGCGCCGGAGCGGGAGCAGATGTAGATGCGCTTCGCGCCCGCGTCCGCCAGCTCGAAGCAGACGCTGCGGCCGGTGCCGCCCGCGCCGAAGGAGAACATGGTCTTGCCCTTGAGCTCGCCCACGGACTCCCTGAGGGAGCGCAGCGCGCCGTAACCGTCGGTATTGTAGCCGATCAGGCGGCCTTCGGCGGTCTTGACGACCGTGTTGCTGGAGCCCATCTTCCTGCACAGGGGATCATAATCATCGAGATAACGCATCACTTCGACCTTGTTGGGCTTGGTGACCGCCGCGCCGGCAAAAGCAGGCAGACAGCGTACGGCGTTGACGGCGTCGCTCAGGCGGTCGTTGCCGACCTCGGTGTAGAAGTACACCATATTGTAATCGGCGGACTCATAGGCCGCGTTCTGCATACGAGCCGCGAAGGACTGGCTCAGCGGCGTGCCGATCAGTGTGATGAATCTGGTGTTGATGTCGATTTTCATTTGGGCTCCTCCCGCTGTCGTTTACAATTCTATGGAAACTCTGTCTGGAAATCTATTGTTATCAATTTGCGTCCCTCGTTCGGCTTTCGGCGTCGCCGCGCCCGTCCGCCTGTTCAGCATACCGTTTTCCCCGTCAAAATGCAAGCATTGCCTGTCATACAGCAAATCAATGTCTTCGCCGGTTGACTTTCTCTCTCTCTATTGATACTATTTCATCAAAGATCATGCGGAAAAGGAAGTCAATTATCATGCCGATGAACAACACCTTTCAGGGCACCAGAAACTACGTCGCCTCGCCGGAGCTGCTGGGCGCGGTGAACATCGCCAACGCGCTGCAAAAGCCGCTGCTGGTCAAGGGCGAGCCGGGCACGGGCAAGACCATGCTCGCGCAGGCGGTCGCCGAAGCGCTGGGCAGGCAGCTCATCATCTGGAGCGTCAAATCCACCACCAAGGCGCAGGACGGCCTGTACGTCTACGACGTGGTACAGCGCCTCTACGACAGCCAGTTCGGCAACGCCGGCGTGGACGACATCGCAAAGTACATCAAGCTCGGCAAGCTGGGCGAGGCGTTCTCCGCCGACGAGCAGGTCGTGCTGCTGATCGACGAGATCGACAAGGCAGACCTGGAATTCCCCAACGACCTCCTGTGGGAATTGGACAAGATGGAATTCTATATTCCGGAGACCAAGGAGACCGTCGCGGCAAAGCACCGCCCCATCGTCATCATCACGTCCAACGCGGAAAAGGAGCTGCCCGACGCCTTCCTGCGCCGCTGCATCTTCCACTACATCGCCTTCCCCGATCCCGAGCAGATGGAGAAGATCGTCCTCGTCCACTTCGACAAGCTGGACGAAACGCTCCTGAAGCAGGCGATGGAGGCGTTCTACTTCCTGCGCGGCATCGACGCCATCGAAAAGAAGCCCTCCACCTCCGAGCTGGTGGACTGGATCCGCGCGCTGGAGCTGGGCGGCGTCGATCCCGCGCGCATCCGCAAGGAGATCCCCTTTGCGGGCGTGCTGCTCAAAAAGGACAAGGACGTTGCCGCCATGGAGCGGCGCCTCGGCCGATAATGTTCACTGGGTTCTTTTCACGTGCAAAAAAGGCGCCGTTCGGCGCCTTTTTTCATAATTGCTGATATGCGTATTGCCTGAAGAGCGCGGCGTGCTGCCTGACGACCTGCCATTCGGTGCCGCCCTTGCCGGTGACGCAGAGGTATGTATGCCCCGCCTCATCCGTGCCGCAGCTCGCGGCGCAGTTGCCGGACTGGGTAACGTAACCCTTCTTGCCGCCGAGCACCGTGACGCCGCCGCTGTCCTGAGTCTCCACGCGGCGCAGGAACCAGTTGGACAGCACCTGTCCCTCGGGATGCTCCGGCGTCGGCTCGCTCATGTAGATCGGCGTGGTCAGCACGGTGCGGCAGAACTCGTCCTGCATCGCCGCGCGGAGGATCGCCGCCATGTCCCGCGCCGTGGTATAGTGTTCGTCGTCGTAGATGCCGACGCAATTGGTGAAGCGCGTGGTTTCCGAAAGCCCCAGCTCCTCCAGCTTCTCGTTCATCCATACCGTGAACGCCTCATGCGAGCCGGCGGAGCACTCCGCCAGGCCGAGGCAGGCGTCCGCGCCGGAGCAGAGGATACAGCCGTAAAACAGCTCGATGACCGGGATCTGCTCCCCGACCTCATAGCCCACGACGCTGCACTTGTTGACATAGCAGTAATCCGCCGCCTCGCGCGTCATGGTGAACGTACCGGTTTTGTCCGGCATATGCTCCGCCGCGACCAGCAGGGTCAGCACCTTCGTCATCGACGCGGGGTACATCCTCCGGTCGGAGTTCCTCTCGGCGAGGATCTCGCCGCTCTCGGCGTCGGCAAAGACGATGAATTCGCTCAGATACTCGTCGCCGGTGATCTGCGCCGTGTTCTGCGTGGCGCTGAGCGCGAAGGGACGTTCCTCCGGCTCCGGCTCCGCCTCGATCGTATCCGGCAATCTCACGGGCGCCAGCGCCTCGACCGCCTCCGGCTCCCCGTCCGCCCCGCCGGAGATCAGCTTCACCAGCAAAGAGGCAAGACCGGCCACGGCAAGCACAGCCAGCACGCCGAGCAGAATTCTATAGTGTTTTTTCAGCCGTCTGCGCCGCCTTCTGCGGCGGCGGGGTTCATACCTCGGACGTTCCTGTCCCGTTTCCACTGATGATTGCTCTCTTTCTGTTGTCTCTGGATGCGCGCTGTCTGAAATTATAGACGAAAACAGGCTCTTGTCAAGTCGGAGGCATCCGGACGCGCCGCTCCGCTCCGTCCCCGGTTTCGTTCTTGTCTATTGTGTCATATTCAGCGCAGCTGCTTCGGTCTGTTTTATCGAATCCGTCAGTTGACTTTATCACTTTTATGCATTAAACTGCAAAACAGCAAAGCCGCAAAGAAACTGCGGCTCGGAAAGGATTGGTTTCATATGGTATTGAAAGTGTTGATGCTGCTGGTATTCTTCGGTGTGATGATCGGCATCGGCCTCTACTGCCGCCGCAACGCCACGGACGTGAACGGCTTCGTGCTCGGCGGGCGCAGCGTGGGGCCGTGGCTGACGGCGTTCGCCTACGGTACGTCCTACTTCTCCGCGGTCATCTTCGTCGGCTACGCGGGCCAGTTCGGCTGGAAGTACGGCATCGCCTCCACCTGGATCGGCATCGGCAACGCTTTCATCGGCTCGCTGCTGGCGTGGAGCATCCTCGGCCGCCGCACGCGCATCATGACGCAGCACCTCTCCAGCGCCACGATGCCGGAGTTTTTCGGCAAGCGTTTCGGCAGCCACTCGCTCAAGATCGCGGCGTCCGTCATCATCTTCATCTTCCTCATCCCCTACACCGCCTCGCTTTACAACGGCCTGAGCCGCCTGTTCGGCATGGCGTTCCACATCGATTACGCCGTCTGCGTCATCGTCATGGCGATCCTGACCGGCATTTACGTCATCGCGGGCGGATACATGGCGACCGCCATCAACGACTTCATTCAGGGCATCATCATGTTCTTCGGCATCATCGCGGTCGTCGCGGCGGTGCTGAAGTCCCAGGGCGGCTTCCTCGCGGCGCTGGACGGCCTTGCCAAGGTCAGCGATCCCGCCGCCTCCGCCATGCCCGGCGCGTTCAACTCCTTCTTCGGTCCTGACCCGCTGAACTTGCTCGGCGTCGTCATCCTGACCTCCCTCGGCACCTGGGGCCTGCCGCAGATGGTGCAGAAGTTCTATGCCATCAAGAACGAGTCGCAGGTCAACAAGGGCATGGTCATCTCCACCGTGTTCGCCATCATCGTGGCGGGCGGGTGCTACTTCCTCGGCGGCTTCGGGCGCCTGTTCTCCGACAAGATCAACATCGCGGCGGACGGGTACGACTCCATCGTGCCGACGATGCTCTCCGGTCTCCCCGACGCTCTGATCGCGGTGGTCGTCATCCTCGTGCTCTCCGCGTCGATGTCCACGCTCTCGTCGCTGGTGCTGACCTCCAGCTCCACGCTGACGCTCGACCTGCTGAAGGACAACGTCATCCGTGACATGGACGAGAAGAAGCAGCTTGCCGTCATGCGCGCGCTGATCGTCGTGTTCATCGGCATCTCCGTCGTGCTTGCCATCATCCAGTACAAATCCAGCGTGACCTTCATCGCGCAGCTCATGGGCGTGAGCTGGGGCGCGCTGGCGGGCGCGTTCCTCGCCCCGTTCCTGTACGGCCTGTACTGGAAGCGCACCACGAAGATCGCCTGCTGGGTCAGCTTCGTGTTCTCCAGCGTGGTGATGGTGGCGAACATCTTCGTCCGCGCCAGCTTCCCCGCGCTGCTCCAGTCCCCCATCAACGCGGGCGCGTTCTGCATGATCGCGGGTCTGGTCATCGTGCCGCTCGTCAGCCTGTTCACCGCCGCGCCGGACAAGGCGCTGGTCGAGGACGCGTTCTCCTGCTACGACAAGCGCGTGCTCGTCCGCCAGAGCGAGGCGCTGGGCGACGCGGAGTGAGGTTTTACTTGACAAACCTCTCTCTCGGAATATAATAAAAGCAGAAGGGCACTGCGGTCAGCGGTTTGGCCCTATGGGTTCAGGTCTTTATGAAGAAACCGTCACCGGGCAGGGTGGCGGTTTCTGCGTTTTACGATGATCGTCACAGTAAACTGTCCGATATGTAACGTAATGCGCATGCTGTCACCCCCTTTCGGGGTAATCAGCCAAACCGCCGAGCCGCTTGTATCAGTGCCCCTCCGCCCCCCTTGCGGGTGGCCTCACAGAGAGGTTGATGTTATTATATTGCGACAGTCATACCCTCTCAAGCTGTCATCAGGAGGACCGTCATGATCGTCGACATCCACACCCACGCCTTTCCCGAAGCCATCGCCGCGCGGACGGTAGACAAGCTGCAGGCCGCGTCCCACACCCATCCCTTCACCGACGGCAGCGTCGGCGCGCTGCGGAAATCGATGGCGGAGGCGGGCGTTGACCGCTCCGTCGTGCTCCCCGTCGCCACGAACGCCCGTCAGGTGCCGCACGTCAACGACGCGTCGATCGCGCTGAACGAGCGGCGCGAGGAAACCGGCGTGCTGTCCTTCGGCTGTATGCATCCGGACTTTGACGGCTGGAAAAGCGAGCTGGCGTGGCTCGCGGAGGCGGGCGTACAGGGGATCAAGCTGCACCCCGTCTATCAGGGCGTGTTCTTTGACGACGCGCGCTATCTCCGCATCCTCGACCGCTGCGCGGAGCTGGGGCTTGCCGTGCTGACCCACGCGGGGCGTGACGTGGGTTTCCCCGGCGCCGCCGACTACGTATCCCCCGCGCGCATCGCAAGCGCCATGCGTCAGACCGACGGCGTGACGCTGATCTGCGCCCACATGGGTTCATGGCGCCAGTGGGACGACGCGGAGCGCCTGCTGCCGGAAACCGGCGTGTATCTCGACGCCTCGTTCTCTCTCGGCGCGATGGTTCCCAACGGCGACGGGTATTACCGCACGCCGGAGAGCCTTGCGCTGCTGGATGCAGAGCGCTTCGTCCGCCTCGTCCGCGCCTTCGGCGCGGAGCGCGTGCTCTTCGGCAGCGACTCCCCATGGGGCGGACAGCGCGAGGACGTCGAACAGTTCCGCGCCCTGCCGCTGACCGAGGCGGAGCGGGCCGCCATTTTGGGCGGGAACGCGGAAAGGCTGCTGAAGCTGTAAAAATGAGGGCTGCCCCGGAATATCGGGGCAGCCCTTCCGCGTTTTATTGGGTTACATCAATCGTAGGGTCTCAGATGGAAGTCAAGATACAGGACGTGGTTTTCCAGATGATGATGAACGTCATACACCTCAAACACGTCCGCGTCCACTTTGAAGACGTCCCCGTCTTCGGGGGTCTTCTCCATTTCATTGAACACAAAGGTCGGCCGGATCGTGGAACCGTCAACAAATGCTCTGAACATGATGCTTCTCCTTTCCCGTGTCGGTTGATCTATCGAAGGCCCGGAAACGCGGAACCGGGGTTCTTCACAGGTTGATGATCTCCTCCTGCTCGGCGAGCTGGATTCCCTTGGCGCGGAGCACGGCGCCGGCCTTTTCGTCGTCCGCCACGCGGAAGATCATATAGGCGCTCTCGCGCCTGCCGCCGATGAAGGCGTACATATACTCGACGTTGACGTCCGCCTCGCTCAGCGCGGTCAGGGCGGCGTTCAGCCCGCCGGGGGTGTTGGAGATCGCCACGGCGATGACCGGCGTGACGCTGTGGACGAAGCCCTCGTCACGCAGGATGGCGGCGGTGGCGTCGAGGTCGTTGACAATGATGCGGGCGATGCCGAATTCGCTGGTCTCGGCGAGGGAGAAGGCGCGCATATCGACGTTCTTCTCCGCCAGCACCTTCGTGAGGCCCAGCAGCGCGCCGGGACGGTTTTCGAGGAATACGGAAATCTGTTTGACGCTCATGATCTGACCTCCCTCTTAAATCTTACGGTTGTCGATGACGCGGACCGCCTTGCCCTCGCTGCGCACGATGGACTTCGGCGCGACGAGCTTGACCTTCGCGGTGAGGCCGAGCATGGCGCGCAGGCCCTCCACGATGCTCTTCTGGCGGGCGGCGATCTCGCCCATGTTGTCGGTGAACATCTCCGGCGTCATTTCGACGAGCACCTCCAGCGTGTCGGTGTGGTTGACACGCCCGACGAGGATCTGGTAGTTCGCGCCGTAGCCGAGGTTCAGCAGCACCGTCTCGATCTGGGACGGGAACACGTTGACGCCGCGGATGATGAGCATATCGTCCGTCCTGCCGCGCGGCTTCGCCATCCTGACGTGCGTCCTGCCGCAGGAGCATTTCTCATGCGAGAGCACGCACACGTCGCGCGTGCGGTAGCGGATCAGCGGGAACGCCTCCTTGGTGATGGAGGTGAAGACCAGCTCGCCCTGCTGACCGTCGGGCAGCACCTCGCCGGTCTCCGGGTCGATGATCTCGGCGATGAAGTGGTCCTCATTGATGTGCATGCCGTGCTGCGCGGAGCACTCGAACGCAACGCCGGGGCCGGACAGCTCCGTGAGGCCGTAAATGTCGTACGCCTTGATGCCCAGCGTCTTCTGGATGTCCTGGCGCATCTCCTCGCTCCACGCCTCCGCGCCGAAGATACCCGCCTTGAGGGGGATCTCATCGGGCGTGAGCCCCATCTCCTTCATCGTCTCGCCGAGGTAGGCGGCGTAAGAGGGCGTGCAGCAGAGCACGGTCGCGCCGAGGTCGCGCATGAACGTGATCTGGCGCTCGGTGTTGCCGGAGGACATCGGGAGCGTCAGGCTGCCGACCTTGTGGCTGCCGCCGTGCAGGCCGGCGCCGCCGGTGAACAGGCCGTAGCCGTAGGCGACCTGGCACACGTCGTCCTCGGTGGTTCCCGCGGCGGTCAGCGCGCGGGCGCAGCAATCCTCCCACAGGTCGACGTCATGCTGCGTGTAGAACGCGACGACGCGTTTGCCGGTGGTGCCGGAGGTGGAGTGGATGCGGACGCAGTCCGCCATCGGAACGGCGAGCAGGCCGTCGGGATAGTTGTCGCGCAAGTCCGCTTTCGTGACGAAGGGCAGCTTGTGCAGGTCTTCGACGCCCTTGATATCGTCCGGCGTCAGACCCTTCTCCTCCATCTTTTTGCGGTAGGCGGGGACGTTATCCCAGACGTGCTTCACCTGCCTGACAAGGCGTTCGCTTTGCCACGCGGCGATCTGTTCGCGGGACGCGGTCTCGATCTCGGGTTGATAATAGCGTTCCATAGGGGTGATTCCTTTCTCTGTTAAGATTACGATACCACAAGAAATGCTTTATTTCAACTCTTTCTCCGGCGGCGCCACCGAAAAAAGAGTCTATGCGTGAAAAAACGACCCCGCCCGTTCGGACGAGGTCGTGTCGGTTCTCAGGTTCCGCTGCGTTCAGCGGCACACAACTTCATCTTCGGGCATGACAAGCGGACGGCTCAAACGTAAAGCCGCCAAAAAAGCCGAAGAAGAAGTTGCGATCCAGCTTCATCGTTGTCATGCTCCTTTCCTCTGTTGTGCCCACAGTATAGCGGGCGCGATGAACATTGTCAATATGGCAATTTAAGAATTTTGAACAAATATCAGGCGTTTCTGCCCAGCTCGAACGCCTTGCGGTTGAGGTCGAGGAACTTTGCAGGCACCATCGCCTCCAGCGACTGCTGCCAAGCCTCCTCCGGCAGGTCGAAGTGGCGGCTCAGGCGTCCCATCAGAACGATGTTCGTCGCCTTGCTGCTGCCCGCCTGCTCCGCGAGCGCCAGACAGTCGAGCGCGTCCACCTTCGCGCCGGCGGCCTTCATCTTTTCGACAAGCCCCTCGGGATACGCCGCCGCGCCGGTGATGACCGGCATCGGGTCGATCTGCTGGGTGGAGGTGACGATCTGCCCGCCGGGCTTGAGGAACGCCAGCCAGCGCGCCGCCTCCAGCAGCTCAAAGGACACGATGTAATCCGCCTCGCCCTTGTCGATGACCGGAGAGGCGACCTTGTCGCCGTAGCGGACGTAGGTGACGACGCTGCCGCCGCGCTGGCTCATGCCGTGCACCTCGGAGACCTTGACGTCGTAACCCTGCCCCATGAGCAGGTGTCCGAGCAGCTTGCTTGCCAGCAGGCTGCCCTGCCCGCCGACGCCGACGATCATGATGTTTTTCGTTTCCATGTCTCAGCCCTCCTTTGCCGTGCTTTCCAGCGCGCCGAACTTGCACAGCTGCGAGCAGACGCCGCAGCCGACGCAGAGCGTTTCGTCCACCTTCGCCTTACCGTCCTTGAACGACAGCGCGGGGCAGCCGATCTTCATGCAGGACTTGCAGCCCACACACTTGTCCGCGTTCACGCGCAGCGGCGCTTTGTGCCTGACGTACTTGAGCAGCGCGCAGGGACGGCGGGAGATGATGACGCTCGGCTCGTCCGCCGCCAGCTCCTCCTTGACCGCCTTATCGCATGCGTCGAGGTCGTAGGGATCGACGACGCGGACGCGGCGGAAGCCCATCGCGCGGCAGAGCGCTTCGAGGTCGATCTTACCGGCGGGGTCGCCCTTGATGTTGAAGCCCGTGGTCGGGTTCTGCTGGTGTCCGGTCATGCCGGTGATGGAGTTGTCCAGGATGATGACGGTGCTGTTGGACTGATTGTAGGCGATGTTGGCGAGGCCGGTCATGCCGGAGTGCATGAAGGTCGAGTCGCCGATGACCGCGACGGTCTTATGCTCGCTCTCCGCGCCCAGCGCCTTGTTGTAGCCGTGGATGCTGCTGACGCTCGCGCCCATGCACAGCGTCATCTCGATGGCATTGAGCGGCGCGGCGGCGCCGAGGGTGTAGCAGCCGATGTCGCCCAGCACGGTGCACTTGTTGCGGCTGAGCGTGTAGAACAGGCCGCGGTGCGGGCAGCCCGCGCACATGGCGGGCGGGCGCGGCGGGATGGCGTCGTCCAGCGCGGAACCGCCGTGGACGCTCAGCCCCAGCTTCTCCGCGACGAGGTTCTGCGAGAACTCGCCGAGCACCGGGAACACGTCCTTGCCCACGCAGGCAAGCCCCAGCTCGCGCACGTAGGTCTCGATGAAGCCGTCCAGCTCCTCCACGACGACCAGCTTCTCGACGGAGGCGGCAAAATCGCGGAGCTTCTTTTCAGGCAGCGGCCAGATCATGCCGAGCTTGAGCACGGGGAAGCGGTCGCCGCAGACCTCCTTGACGTACTGGTAGCTGGTGGAGGACGTGACGATGCCGACGCTGCGGTCGCTGCCCTCCTCCACGCGGTTGAGATCGGACGTCTCGGCGAACGCCGTCAGCTTTGCCATGCGCTCCTCGACGTGCGGGTGGCGGCGGATGGCGTTGGCGGGGGTCATGACGTACTTGGCGATGTTCTTTTCATAGGGCTTCGCCGCGCGCGCGACGCGTTCGCCCGGCTCCACGATGGACTGGGAGTGCGCGACGCGGGTGCACATCTTCAAAAACACCGGGCAGTCGAATTCCTCGGAAATATCGAAGGCCTGCTTTGCGAACGAGAGCGCCTCGGCGGAGTCCGACGGCTCCAGCATGGGCAGCTTCGCGCTGCGGGCGTAGTGGCGGGAGTCCTGCTCGTTCTGGCTGGAGTGCATGCCGGCGTCATCCGCGACAGCGATGACCATGCCGCCGTTCACGCCGGTGTAGGACACGGTAAAGAGCGGGTCGGCGGCGACGTTGAGCCCAACGTGCTTCATACCGCAAAAGCTGCGCTTGCCGGCGAGGCTCGCGCCGAAAGCGACCTCCATCGCGACCTTTTCATTCGGCGCCCACTCGCTGTAGACGTCGTCGTACTTGGCAAGCTCCTCGGTGATCTCGGTGCTCGGCGTGCCGGGATAGCTCGACACGACGGCGACGCCCGCCTCGTACAATCCGCGGGCAGCGGCGACGTTGCCCAGCATCAACTGTTTCATGGCTGTTTCTCTCCTTAAACCCATTGATTTCGGTTATTTTAGCACATTGCTCCGGCGAGGTAAACCGTTTTTCCCGCCAAGTCAGGCATATTTTCCCTGCTTTCTCAATACAGGGGATGCTTTTCGCACAACTCGTCCACGGTGGACAGGATCTCGCCGCGGTTGACGTCGAAGGCGAAGACCGCCTTCACGATCAGGTCTCCCACGATCTTCATATCCTCCTCGGTGAAGCCTCGTGTCGTCACGGCGGGCGTGCCGATGCGGATGCCGGAGGTCTCGGTCACGGGGCGCGGATCGCCGGGGATGGCGTTCTTGTTCACCGTGATGTGGACGCGGTCGAGGCGATCCTCCAGCTCCTTGCCGCTGATGCCCAGCTTGCGCAGGTCGAGCAGCATCAGATGGTTGTCCGTACCGCCGCTGACGAGGTCGATGCCGCCCTCCGTCAGCGTCTCGGCGAGCACCTTTGCGTTCTTGACGATCTGCGTCTGGTACTCCTTGAACTCGGGGCGCAGCGCCTCGCCCATGGCGACCGCCTTCGCCGCGATGATGTGCATCAGCGGGCCGCCCTGCGTGCCGGGGAACATGGCGCGGTCGATCTTCGCCGCGATCTCGGCGTCGTTCGTCAGGATGATGCCGCCGCGCGGGCCGCGCATGGTCTTGTGCGTGGTGGTCGTGACCACGTCCGCGTACGGCAGCGGGTTCGGATGCTCGCCCGCGGCGACGAGGCCGGCGATGTGCGCCATATCCACCAGCAGGTACGCGCCGACGCTGTGCGCGATCTCGGAAAACTTCTCAAAGTCAATAATGCGCGGGTACGCCGAGGCGCCCGCAATGATCATGCGGGGCTTGTGCTGCTCCGCGAGCTGTCTGACCTGCTCATAGTCGATGCGCCCGGTTTCGGGATCGACGCCGTAGAATACCGTATTGTAAAACTTGCCGGAAAAGCTCGCCTTGCTGCCGTGGGTCAGATGCCCGCCCATCGCAAGGTCCATGCCCAGCACGGTGTCGCCCGGCTTGCAGAGCGCGAGATAGACGCAGAAGTTCGCCTGCGAGCCGCTGTGCGCCTGCACGTTGGCGAATCCGGCGTTGAAGATCTGCTTGGCGCGCTCGATGCAGATGCGCTCGGCGATGTCCACATACTCGCAGCCGCCGTAATAGCGGTGGCCGGGGTAGCCCTCGGCGTATTTGTTGGTCAGCACGCTGCCCATGGTCGCCATGACCTCCGGGCTGACGATGTTCTCCGACGCGATCAGCTCCAGATTGTTCTGCTGCCGCCTGAGCTCCAGCGCGAGCACGCGGGCGATCTTGGGGTCTTTCTGTTCCACAATGGCAATGTTTCCGTTCAGCATGATACAGGGCTCCTTTTCAAACGATCGTAACAACTTGTTTCATTATACCGAGCCGGACGGGGCTGTCAAGCGACAGCGGCCCATATTTCCGATTATTCTCGGTGTAAAATAGTTGTAGGAGATTTTTGAAAAAAGAGATACAGGAAACATCTCAAAAGTGCTTAAATGAAAGTGCTACCCATCACAAG
>JBGVBS010000022.1:0-89728 GCA_045225715.1 Oscillospiraceae bacterium | reverse complement strand
TTTTTCCTGTGTTTTGAGCGCCGCCCTTGCTGGACGGCGCTCAGCACTCATTTTGTCAAAGCCTATTCTGTTATCTTTCTGACATTGGCCGATCGGCGGGCATTTTATATTCAAAAGGTCGACATTTCGTTTCTGCCTTGCTGATCTGCCGTTGCGCGGCGGAAAAAGCTCACCTGCGCCAGCTCAATGTAGGGCATCAGATATGCTTCGGGGATGGCGCTGATCACACCGGTAATCAGCGTATAAAATAGATTTCCGGCAAGAGTTTCGGGAAACAGATTATTCAGGGGATACTCACACACGGAAACGACCACGGCGATGAGGATCAACAGAGGCCAGAAGCTGAGCAGCAGACGGAAGAGCTGCCACTTGTATCCATTCATCTCGCGGCGACTTCGGCGCATCGCATCGATCACGCTGATGTCAGGATCCTCCAAAAGATGGTACAGCGCAAATTCGTAGGAGAACGCGAGGATCACGCCGGGGACGATGAACAGCAAAAAGCCGAGACCGATCGCCACGCCCTCCAATACGTCGAGCAGGATCACCTTGCCCGCGAAGGGAAATGCATCGAACAGGCTTTCATATGGCATTTCCGCGCCGCTGTGGATACAAAGGCAATAGTTGGCAAAGCCTGCCAGCAGTACGGTATTCAGCAGCGTGATCAGAATACTGAGGAACGAGACGGAAAAGGGTAAAGGCGTATCAATGCTGCCGACGCCCGTCAATCCGGCCACAGCAGTCTCCAAAAGCGAAAGAGACAGATCAATGGCAAGGAACAGCAGCGCAAAACGCAGCGGTTGAACACGGGCGGTCTGAAGCAAGCCCTTCGCTTCGAATTTTATATCCCGGAGATCTAGTTGAATGGGCATATTGAGCGCCTCCGAACCAAACAATTATATATTACAATACTACGCGCGAAGGGAAAAAGCAAATCTTTCAAAAACTCATATTTTGTGGATATTATTTTCTAATATACAATATAATTAACTGGACAAGCCATGCAGATTATTGTATAATTTAGCCGATTATGGAGCATTGTCGCGTTTTGCGGCAAGCCTGTGTAAAAAAGATGAGGTGAGACAATGGCAAAAGCGTTCTTTGGCGGCGTTCATCCCCACGATATGAAGGCCGCAACAAATGAAAAGGCCATCGAGCAGCTTGCGCCGCCGAAACAGGTCGTCATCCCGATGTCCATGCACTTCGGAGCGCCCTGTACGCCGATCGTCAAGAAGGGTGACCATGTGAAGATCGGTCAGAAAATCGGCGAATTCAAGGGACTCGGCGCGCCCATCCATGCATCCGTCTCGGGTACGGTCGCCGCGGTTGAGCCGCGTCCGTTCTCGATGGGCGGCAACATCATGTCGGTCATCATCGACAACGATTTCCAGGATGAGATCAGCGAGGAGGTCGTCGCGCCTGCCGATCCTGATCTGCTGAGCGTTGAAGAGATGGTCGAGATCGTCAAGAATGCCGGTATCGTCGGTATGGGCGGCGCAACGTTCCCGACCCATGTCAAGATCTCCGGCGGCATCGGTCAGGTAACGACGGTCATCATCAACGGAGCTGAGTGCGAGCCGTATATTACCGGCGACCATCGTACCATGCTGGAGCGTCCCGAGCAGATCATCGGCGGCTGCTGCTTCCTTGCCAAAATGTTCGGTGTGGACAAGGTCATCATCGGCGTCGAGATGAACAAGCAGAACGGCATCGATTCGCTCAACAAAACCATCGCCGAGATGAAGGCGCCGGTCGTCGTGCAGCCGCTGCACACCCGTTACCCGCAGGGCGGTGAGAAACAGCTCTGCCAGGCGATCACAGGCAAGCAGGTCCCGCCGGGCGGACTGCCCAGCGCCATCGGCTGCGCCGTGTTCAACATCAACACCACCTGCGCGATCTACCGCGCGCTGACCACCGGTATGCCGGTGGTGCGCAAGGTCGTCACCGTCTCCGGCTCCGGCGTGGTCGAGCCGAAGAACCTCGAATGCCCCATCGGCACGCCGATCGGCCTGCTGTTTGACGCCTGCGGCGGTCTGAAGAACGATACCTTCAAGATCATCGCCGGCGGTCCGATGATGGGTATGGCGCAGTATACTGCGGACATCTCCGTCGCCAAGGGCACTGGCTCGCTGCTGGCCTTCGCGGGGGATGAGAACAAGGTCTCCGACAACCCGACCTGCATCCGCTGCGGCCGCTGCGTGGAGGCGTGTCCTATGCACCTTGAGCCGCTGTATCTGTATATGTTTGTGCAGAAGAAGCTCGTGGACGAGCTCAACGCCTATAACATCATGGACTGCATGGAGTGCGGCGCCTGCGCGTACATCTGCCCGGGCCGCCTGCACCTGACCCAGTCCTTCAAGGCGGGCAAACAGATGGTCAAGGATGACGCCGCGAAGAAGAAAGCGGCGGCGGAAGCTGCCAAGGCGGCAGAAGAAAAGAAAGGAGCGTGAGCGGAAATGACTGGTGATTACAAGGCTTTGAAGCTCATCGCTTCCTCGAACCCCCACATTCGCGGCAGCGAGGATACCCGTTCGCTGATGCTGGACGTCATCATCGCGCTGTGCCCCGCGCTGGCGTGGTCGATCTACCGCTTCGGCTTCCGCGCGCTGATCGCGGCCGCCGTGTCCGTCGGCTCCGCGATTTTCTGGGAGTGGCTGTATCGCAAGATCCTCAAGACGCCTCAGATGTTCGGCGACCTCAGCGCCGCCGTCACGGGTCTGTTGCTCTCAATGGTTTGCCCGGTGACGCTGCCGTACTGGATGCTCGTCGTCGGAAACTTCTTTGCGATCGTGGTCGTCAAGCAGCTCTACGGCGGTCTTGGCAAGAACTTCATGAACCCTGCGCTGGCTGGCCGTGCCGCGCTCGTCGCGTGCTACGCTTCTCAGATGACGAGCTGGATCGACCCCGCCTCCGGCTGGGCGCCGCTGTCCCTCAAGGGCGCGGACGTCGTTACGGCGGCAACGCCGATGGCGATGATCGGCGAGGACTTCGCCGGTCTGACCGCAAAGTTCTCCGTTGCGGATCTGTTCCTTGGTAACGTCGGCGGTTCCGCGGGCGAGGTCTCCGCGATGATGATGCTCATCGGCGGCCTGTACCTGATCTTCCGCAAGGTCATTTCCTGGCACATCCCTGTTGCGTACATCGGCACGGTAGCGTTGCTGAGCCTGCTTTTCCCGAACGGCAATCCGGCTGTTCAGTATATGCTCTACAGCATCTTCGGCGGCGGCCTGATGCTCGGCGCGTTCTTTATGGCGACCGACTATGTTACGAGCCCCGTCACCAAGAAGGGTCAGCTCATCTTCGGCGTCGGCTGCGGTCTGCTGACCGTATTCATCCGCAAGTTCGGATCCTTCCCTGAGGGCGTTTGCTATTCCATCCTTCTTATGAACTGCACGGTGTGGATCATTGACCGCGCCGTGAAGCCGCAGCGCTTCGGCGTGGACAAGTCGAAGAAGGAGGCGGCGAAGAAGTGAAGATCGAAGGGAAATTCGTCGCCAAGGTCGCAGGAACGCTGACCGCCATTTGTCTCGTCGTCGCGGCGTTGCTCGGCGGCGTGAACGCGGTCACGGCAGACAAGATTGCCGCCATCAATCTTGCCAATACCGAAACGTCTCTCAAGGCGGTTGCTCCTGCGGCGGACGAATTCACCACAATGGAGCTGACCGACGCCATGAGCGCGGCAGCTTCCGCCAATGGCGCAAAGCTGACCGAGGCGTATGAGGTCAAGGAGGGCGGCGAGAGCGCGGGCTATGCCTTCAAGGTCGTCGCTTCCGGATCCCAGGGCAACATCGAGATGATCGTCGGCGTCGACGCCGACCAGGCGGTCACCGGTGTGTCCATCGTCAGCAACAAGGAGACCTCGGGCATCGGCTCCAAGGTCATGGACAACAATGCGCTGCCCACCGGCACGGGCGTGCTCGACCAGTTCGTCGGCATGAGCGGAGCCGGCAGCCTTGCGGTCGGCAAGAACGTCGACGCCATCTCCGGCGCGACGGTCTCCTCCAAGGGCGTGACCAAGGGCGTCAACGCGGCGCTCGCCGTTGCGGAAGCGCTGGCATGAGAAAGGGGGAACAGACAATATGAATTTTGGTAAACAACTCAAAGAAGGCCTGATCACCAACAACCCGGTCACGGTACAGCTGCTCGGTATGTGCTCGACGATGGCGATCACGACCTCTATCTCCAACGGTCTCGGCATGGGCGCTTCGGTGCTTATCATCCTGACGCTCGCCAACATCTTTATCGCGCTGCTGCGCAAGATCATCCCCGACGAAGTGCGTATCGCTTGCTTTATCGTCGTCATCGCAGGCTTCGTCACCATGGTTGACCTCAGCCTGCAGGCATTCTTCCCCGCGATTGCCAAGTCGCTGGGCGTGTTTATTCCGCTGATCGTCGTCAACTGCATCATTCTCGGCCGCGCCGAGGCGTTTGCCAGCAAGAACACAGTCGCGGCGTCCGCGGTGGACGGCATCACGCAGGGCCTCGGTTACACCGCTGTGCTGCTGGTGCTCTGCTTCGTGCGTGAGCTGCTGGGCGCGGGCAAGCTGCTGGGCGTGCAGGTCATGCCGTCGAGCTACGTCCCCGCCGGTATCCTCGTGCTCCCCGTCGGCGGATTCCTCTGTCTCGGCGCGTTGATCGCGGCGATGCAGTGGGCGCTGAACAAGAGCAAGGAAAAGGCCGCTAAGGCCGAGGGAAAGGAGGCGGCTGAGTAATGTCCGTAACCAGACTTCTCGCTATTTCGCTCGGCGCGATCCTGACGAATAACTTTATCTTCTCGCAGTTCCTCGGCATCTGCCCGTTCCTTGGCGTGTCGAAAAAGTCCGATACCGCCGTCGGCATGGGCCTTGCAGTCACTTTCGTCATGGGCATCGCGTCGGCCATCACCTACGCGGTGAACCTGATCCTCGTCAAGCTGGGCCTCGAGTTCATGCAGACCGTCGCGTTCATCCTCGTTATTGCGGCGCTGGTGCAGTTCATCGAGATGTTCCTCAAGAAGTCCATGCCGTCCCTGTACACGGCGCTCGGCATCTATCTGCCGCTGATTACCACCAACTGCGCGGTGCTCGGCGTGGCGCTGCTGAATGTGCAGAACGAGTATAACTTCATCGAGTCCGTGGTCTACGGCATCACCGGCGGTCTCGGCTTCCTGCTGGCGATCTATCTGTTCTCTACCGTGCGCGAGCGCACCGAGTTCGCAGAGTATCCCAAATCCTTTGAGGGCTTCCCGATTGCGCTGATCACCTCCGGCCTGCTGGCCCTCGCCTTTATGGGCTTCTCCGGCCTTGAAGTGTGGCCGATGTAAGGAGGGTATGAAGATATGACTATCGTATATGCTGTCCTCGTGCTGGGCGTCACCGCGGTCATCTTCGGCCTGATCCTCGCCTTCGCGGCGAAGGTCTTCGAGGTCGAGGTCGATCCGAGGCTTCCCCAGATCCAGAGCGCCCTCGCCGGCGCGAACTGCGGCGGCTGCGGCTATCCCGGCTGCGCCGGCTGCGCTGAGGCGATCCTCAACGGCAAAGCGCCCGTCAACGCCTGCGCTCCCGCGGGCGCGGAGGGCGCGGCGAAGATCGCCGCCATCATGGGCGTCGAGGCGGGCGCGGGCGAAAAGATGGTTGCCCACGTCATCTGCAACGGCGGTGACGACTGCGTCAAGCGCTTTGACTACGTCGGTACGCCGAGCTGCCTCGCCGCGACGAAGGTTGCCGCCGGCCCGACTGCCTGCCAGTTTGGCTGCCTCGGCTTCGGCGAGTGCGTCAAGGCTTGCCAATTCGACGCCATCCACATCAACGACAAGGGCGTTGCCGAGGTCGATCCCGAGAAGTGCACCAACTGCGGCGCCTGCCGCGAGGCCTGCCCGCGCAGGATCATCGTCGAGGTGCCCTACAAGCAGAAGGTGTTCGTGAACTGCTCGAACAAGGAAAAGGGCCCGGCCGTCACCAAGGTCTGTGCCAACTCCTGCATTGCCTGCGGTATGTGCGAGCGCACCTGCAAGAAGGATGCCATCCACGTCGTGAACAACGTCGCGGTCATCGACTACACCAAGTGCGTCAACTGCAAGATGTGCGCCAAGGCGTGCCCGAAGAACGCCATCGAGCCGATCCCGACCCCCGAGGAAAAGGAGAAGTTCAAGGCTGCGCAGAAGGCCGCTGCCGAGCGTGCCGCCGCTGCAAAGAAGGCCGCCGCCGAAGCTGCCGCAAAGGCCGCTGAGGAAGCCAAGGCATAATCAACGCCATATGAACGACAAAAGCCCCGTCCACCGGACGGGGCTTTTGCTATGCGGTTATTGTTGTTTGCGAATGAGAATAAACGGTGTGAGCTGGTCGTCCTGACCGGCGGGATTGTCGCGGATGATCTCGCAAAGCTGCTCGTCGCTGAGCGTTACGCCGTCGCTCTTGCCGAGGATGTCGCGGGTGAAATCGTTGGCGTCGATGATCATGGTGTCCACGCCGGTCTTCTCCTTGATCTCGTTGCATACGCCGTTCGGGTTCTTCGGCAGGGGAATGCCGAACTCGCCGTAGACGGGGAACACGTCGGGGTAGAAACCGTCCAGCCCGCGCACCTCGTCGCCGACCATGTCGTAGAAGATGCCCTTCTTGCCGACCAGTTTACCGAAGCCCGCGCAGACCGCCGCCCAGAACACCTTGAATCCGCCGTTGAGGTCAATGGCGTACTGCATCTTATACGAGTCGCCTACGCCGATGCCCGCGGCGTTGTGCTGTGTGGCAAAACGGCTGAGGAACTTTGCGAGCCAGGTCACCTTCACATCTTTGCGATAGATAACGTTGTTCTGGCACAGCGAAACGATCTTCTCGCTGATGGCAAGCAGATCGCCTTCCTGCCACATCGGCTTGACATAGCGCTCTACCAGAGCGTTGTAATCCTCGCCGAGTTCAACGAAGTGCGTCTGGATGGCACAGCGGTCATAAGTGCCGGTGCTGGTTTCGATGGAAACGTTCTTCTTATCGTTGGCGGTAAATTCCATATCGTATTCATCCTTTTTCTTTAGTAACCTTGGCTATTCTACCACGATTATATAAAAAAGCTACTGTAAATTACGGGCTACGCCAAAAAATCGGCGTAATCCTCTACGACCTCGTCCGCGGCGGCACACATCGCAGCCCATTCCGCCTCGTTCGCCGCGCCTCTGACTGCCGCAGTACGAAAGCCTGCCGCCTTTGCGTTTTGCAGCGCGTCGAGCCGGCCGGTAAACACGACGGTGTCCCGCAGGGTGGAGCGCAGGCGGCGCATCGCCTTTTCAAACATTCTGGCGTCGGACGCGGCGCAGTTTGCCTCCTGTGTGGTCAGGATACCGTGAAAGTAGTCAAACAGCCCCAGTTCGCGCAGCGTCCGTTCCGCATCGGCGCGGGAAAGCGCGGTGACGGCGTACATCCATACGCCCTCCATCTTTAAGATGGACAACACCTTATCTGTGCCGGCGTGACCGACGAGGGTGTCTTCGATAGAGAATATCGCGCTTTGCAGCCGCATATCCTGTCACGACCTTTCCTGCATTCTTTTGCATTATAAGGGCGTTGCCGAAATCTGTCAATCATGCTATAGTATATAAAAATGATTCTTTGGAGGCAATCAATGAGTTTTTTGCGAATAATGGAGGCGGTACGCACCCCGGCGCTTTCGTCGTTCTTTGCCGCCATCACGCACCTCGGCGACGAGACGGTGTTTATGCTGCTCGCCATCACGGTGTTTTGGTGCGTCAGCAAGCGTCAGGGCTACTACATCTTCGTCGTGGGTCTGATCGGGACAACCGCGAACCAGTGGCTCAAGCTTATCTTCCGTGTGCCGCGGCCATGGGTGCTCGACCCGGACTTCACCATCGTTGAAAGCGCCCGCGCCGCCGCAACGGGCTATTCGTTCCCCTCGGGGCATACGCAGAACGTCGTCGGCACATTCGGTTGTCTTGCCCTCGCCAACAGGCAGAAGTGGGCGCGCGCCGTGTGCGCTGCATGGATCGTGCTGGTACCGTTCTCGCGTATGTACCTCGGTGTGCACACGCCTTTGGATGTCGGCGTCAGCTTTGTGATCGCCGCGGCGCTGACAATGGCGCTGTGGCCGACGTTCCGCAGCGAGGAAACGTACCGCAAACGTCTCGGAGGACTGCTTGGCGCGCTCGCTGTTTTCGCGCTTGCCTATGCGCTGTGGGTGAATCTGTCGACGTTCCCTGCGGACGTGGATGCTGCGAATCTGGAAAACGGCATAAAGAATGGCTGGACGCTGCTGGGCTGTGCGCTGGGGCTGATCGTGTCGAACTGGTATGACGAGAAGAAGCTGCATTACGATGTCGCCGCTCCGCTTTTGGGGCAGATCTGCAAGATCGTGCTCGGGCTCGCGCTGCTCCTCGGCATCCGCGCGGGATTCAAAACCGCGCTGAACGCCGCTTTCAGCGGCGTACTGTGGACGAACGCTGTACGCTATTTTGCCATGGTCGTTTTTGCCGGCTGTATCTGGCCGCTGACGTTCCCGTTTTTCGCAAAGCTCGGGTCAAAAAAGAGATAACGAACAGACAAAAAGCGCGCCGATCGGCGCGCTTTTTCATTCCTGCATCAATCTCCATCGCAGGCCGCTGTAGCGGCGCGCCCGCCGGTCGTTTTCCGCCATGCGGCGGATCGTCGCGTCATCGCCGACGACAATCATCAGTTCCCGAGCGCGGGTGATGGCGGTGTAGAGCACGCCGCGAACCTCCAGACCGGGGGCGCAGGGCGCAGACACAAAGACCACGCCGCGGTATTCGCTGCCTTGCGATTTATGTACCGTCATGGCGTAAGCCATGTCCAGCTCCGCGAGCATATCGGCGGTATAGGTCGCCACGCGGTCGTCGAACGCGATGGTCAGCAGCTCGCCGCTCGGATCGATTTGGAGGATCTGCCCTACGTCGCCGTTGAACACGCCTGTGCCCGCCGTGCCGTCCTCGCGTTCCCAAACCACATCGTAGTCGTTGCGCGTCTGCATAACGCGGTCGCCTTCGCGGAACACGGTGTCACCGAACAGTTTTTCGCGCTTGCCGGCAAAAGGCGGATTCAACGCCGCCTGTAAAGCGCGGTTGAGCGCCGCGGTGCCGCTTGCGCCCTTGCGGGTTGGCGTCAGCACCTGAATATCCTCCGCGGGAATACCCATTTTATCCGGCAATCGCGTCTTGCAAAGCTCGACCACCGTATCCACAAGCCGAACGGGATCGCGCCGCGGCATAAAAAAGAAATCGCTTTCCGAAGTGTTTTGCAGATCAGGAACGCCCCCCTCGTTGACGGTGTGGGCGTTGCGGATAATGGCGGACTGCCGCGCTTGACGGAACACCTCTGTCAGCGCGACGGTTTGCACCCGCCCGCTGCGAATCAGGTCGGAGAACACATTGCCCGCGCCCACGCTGGGGAGCTGGTCGGGGTCGCCGACGAGCACGAGGCGGCAGCCGGGCTTGAGCGCCGCAAGCAAGGCGCGCATAAGAGCCAGATCGACCATCGAGGTTTCGTCCACGATGATTGCGTCTGCTTTGAGCGGATCCTTCTCGTCCTTTTGAAACTTTACCTGCCCCGTGCGCTCATCCCAACTCATGCCGAGCAGGCGGTGGATGGTCTGCGCGTCACGCTCACAGACCTCGCCCATGCGCTTTGCGGCGCGGCCGGTCGGCGCGGCGAGAAGCACGTCCAATCCCATGCGCTCGAACAGCGTCAGGATCGCGCGAACGGAGGTGGTTTTTCCCGTACCGGGGCCGCCGGTCAGGATCAGAAGCTCCTGCTCCGCCGCGAGCTCTACCGCCTGGCGTTGGAGCGGGGCATACTCAATGCCCTGCTCCCGCTCGATCTCGTCAATGGCTTTCTTTGCGCCATTGAGCCGGTCCGGCTTGTCCGACAGCATGGCGCGGATACGCATGGCGACATAGTCCTCGTCCGTGTAGCAACGGGCGAGATAGCAGGCGGTCACATTGGCGACCGGTTCCTGAACGATGCGCCAGCGGTCGATGAGAACGTCCAGCGACTTTTCCACCACATCTGGAGGCGCATCCAGAAGCTGGGCCGTTGCGGCGATCAACTTCTCGCGGGGGAGGAAGATGTGCCCGCCATTTTGCTCATTGTGCGACAGTTCAAACAGGATGCCTGCCTCTGTGCGGCAGGAGGCGTCGCCGGTGAAGCCGAGCGCCAGCGCGATCTCGTCTGCCAGACCGAAATCTACGTTGAACGGCTCGGCGGAAAGCTGGTAGGGATCGCGGCGCAGCTGCTCCATTGCGCCAGCGCCGAAGCGCCGATAGAGCGGCACGGCGAGAGCAATCGGAAGTTCAAAGCGAGTCAGAAATTCCATCAGCCGGCGCAATCCCAGCTGCTCGCGAAAGCTTTCCGCAATCTCGCGGGCGCGCTTATCCGTAATACCCTTGAGCCTGCGCAGCTCCTCGGGAGCGTTTTCCAGCACGTCCAGCGTATCCGCACCGAAGCGTTCCACCAGCTTCTGCGCTGTGGCGGGGCCGATACCCCGAATCGCGCCGGAGGAAAGGTAATCGAGGATACCGCTCTCCGTTGCAGGCAATCTACGCTCGACGCCTTCGGCGGAGAACTGTTCGCCGTGCGCGGGGTGGATGACATAATTGCCGGTGACGGCAAGCTCCTCGCCCGGTGCGGCGCAGGGGACGCAGCCGGTGACGGTGATCATCTCGCCGTCGTCCGTCGCAAGACGGAAAACCGCGTAGCCGCTTTCCTCGTTTTGGTAGATGACGGATGCGATTGTGCCGATAACGGTCTCTTGTTCGCCCATTTGATTACTCCGATTCGTCCAAGAATGAAACGCTGCTGCATACGGAAACATCATAATACTCCCGACACAGCAACGCGGCGATCTGCCGCGTATTCTCGTCCATGCCACGGTCAAGGATCACGATGCGGCAGAAGCCTCCGCGCTCATAGCGCGTGCGCGTCAGCAGACGCACCGTCTGCTCCAGCTTTGCGCCTTCGCCGCACTGACAGGGCACGACAGCGATCGCGTCCATAGCGTCACAGCGGCGTGGGCGCAGCAGCGCCGATAGCAGCAGGAACAGCAACGTCGCCAGCCCGACCGCCGCAAGCGCGGCGATGATCCCGTCCGCCAAAAGCTGCATGAAATCACCTCAAGACAGCTTATGAATCGGGATCTTTTACGGTTACTGCAACAGTTTTCTCAGATATTGCCCTGTGTAGGACGCCGCAACCTGCGCGATTTCCTCCGGCGTGCCGGTGGCGACGATGGTGCCGCCGCCGCTGCCGCCTTCGGGACCGAGGTCGATGATATGGTCGGCGCTCTTGATAACATCGAGATTGTGCTCGATGACCAATACGGTGTTGCCCGCGTCCACGAGCCGTTGCAAGACAGACAGCAGCCGCCGCACGTCGTCGGCATGGAGCCCGGTTGTCGGCTCGTCGAGGATATAGATCGTGCGGCCCGTCGCTCGCTTGGAGAGCTCTGTTGCCAGCTTGACGCGCTGCGCTTCGCCGCCGGAAAGGGTTGTGGACGACTGGCCCAGTCGGATATAGCCGAGTCCCACGTCGTAGAGCGTGCGGAGCTTGTTTGCGAGCTTGGGCAGGTCGCGGAAGAAGTCCAGCGCCTCTTCAACCGTCATATCCAGCACGTCCGCAATGTTTTTTCCCTTGTAGCGTACCTCCAGCGTCTCGCGGTTGTAGCGCTTGCCGTGGCAGACCTCGCATGGAACATAAATATCCGGCAGAAAGTGCATCTCAATTTTGAGCTGCCCGTCGCCGGAGCACGCCTCGCAGCGCCCGCCGCGCACGTTGAAGCTGAAGCGGCCGTTGCTGTAGCCGCGCGCCTTGGCGTCGGGCGTCGAGGCAAAGAGGTCGCGGATGTCGTTGAACAGGTTGGTATAGGTCGCGGGATTGGAGCGCGGCGTCCGCCCGATGGGCGTCTGGTCAATGCAAATGACCTTGTCGAGGAATTCTTCGCCCTCGATGGCGGTGTGCCGTCCCGCGTGAACCTTCATGCGGTTGAGGTCGGCGCCGAGTTTTTTGTAGATGATCTCGTTCACGAGCGATGACTTCCCGCTGCCGCTGACGCCTGTGACGCAGGTGAACGTGCCGAGTGGGATGGAAACATCGATGTCGCGCAGGTTGTTCTCCCTTGCGCCGCGCACGGTCAGCGTTTTGCCGCTGCCTTCGCGCCGCTCGGTCGGAACGGCGATCTTCATCTTGCCGGAGAGGTATTGCCCCGTCAGCGAGCGGGGGTTTGTCATGATCTCTTCCGGTGTGCCTGCCGCGACGACGCTGCCGCCGTGGACGCCCGCGCCGGGACCGACGTCAATGATATAGTCGGCAGCGCGCATCGTGTCCTCGTCGTGTTCTACGACGATCAGGGTGTTGCCGAGGTCACGCAGCCGCTGGAGAGTGGCAAGCAGCTTGTCATTGTCTCGCTGGTGCAGGCCGATGGACGGCTCGTCGAGGATGTAAAGCACACCCATAAGGCTCGAACCGATCTGCGTGGCAAGACGAATGCGCTGCGCCTCGCCGCCGGAGAGCGACGCACTGGCGCGAGAAAGCGTTAAGTATTCGAGGCCGACCGATCGCAGGAAGCCGAGGCGCGCCTTGATCTCCTTCAGGATGCGCTCGCCGATCAGCATCTGCTGCTCGGTAAGCGACAGGCGCTCCACAAAATCAAGCGCATCCGTCACGGATTTGTCGCTGTAGTCCGCGATGTTTAACCCGCCGACCGTCACGGCAAGCGCCTCTTTCCGCAGACGCCTTCCCTTGCAGGCAGGACAGGGGCATTCGCTCATGACCTCCTCCAGCTCGGCGCGGACGCCCTCGCTCTGCGTCTCCTTGTAGCGACGCTCCAGATTGTTGATGACGCCCTCGAAGGGCTGGTACAGCGTGCCCTTGCCGCGGGGCTGATCGAATTCCAGCTCCAGTTTTTCGCCTCTCGTGCCGTACAGGATAACGTCCAAGACCTCGGCAGGCAGCTTTTCCACCGGGTCGCGGAGGGAAAATTTGTATTTCTTTGCCAGCGCGTCGAAGTACATACGGCTGATGCCGTCGCCGCGTACATTGTTCCAGCCGGACGCCGTGATCGCGCCGTCAAGGATGGAGAGGGAACGGTTAGGGATCACCATCTCAGGGTCGACGCGGAGCTGGAAACCGAGACCGGTGCACTCCGGACAGGCGCCGAAGGGATTGTTGAACGAAAACATGCGCGGCTGGATCTCCTCAATGGAGATGCCGCAGTCCTCGCAGGCATAATTCTGCGAGAACAGAATGTCGCGCTGCTCCTGAATGACGTTGACCAGCACCAGTCCGCCGGACAGCCCTGCCGCCGTCTCGGCGGAGTCGGTGAGGCGGTGTACCACGTCGGGGCGGAGGATCAATCGGTCGACGACGATCTCAATGCTGTGCTTCTGGTTCTTGTTGAGCTTGATCTCCTCGTCCAGCTCATACATGCTGCCGTCCACACGCGCACGGATGTATCCGCTTTTGCGCGCATCCTCGAAGACTTTGGCGTACTCGCCCTTGCGCCCGCGGATGACCGGCGCCATGACCTGGATGCGCGTGCCCTCCGGCAGCGCCATCAGCTGGTCGATGATCTGATCAATGGACTGTTGCCGGATCTCCTTCCCGCAGTTGGGGCAGTGCGGCGTGCCGACCCGCGCCCAGAGCAGACGCAGATAGTCGTAGATCTCCGTCACCGTGCCCACCGTCGAGCGCGGGTTTTGGGAGGTCGTTTTCTGGTCGATGGAGATGGCAGGGGAAAGGCCGTCGATATAGTCCACGTCGGGCTTTTCCTTCTGCCCCAAAAACATACGGGCATAGGAGCTGAGGCTCTCGACGTAGCGGCGCTGCCCCTCGGCATAAATGGTGTCAAACGCCAGTGAGGACTTTCCCGAGCCGGACAGTCCGGTGACGACGGTCAGCGAGTCGCGCGGGATCTCGACGTCGATGTTCTTGAGGTTGTTTTCCCGCGCGCCCTTGACGTAGATTTTACTGTTCATAGGTTGTCCTCATTCCGTGATGATATCGTCGGTCTGCGCGCCGAGCAGCGCCAGCAGCGCCGCGGGGGAGGTTTCGAGCTGTGCGCCGAGTTTCCCCGCGCTGACAAAAACAGCGTCGCCGTCCGTGACCGTGCGGTGGAACACCGTTGGGAACTGCTTCTTCATCCCCACGGGCGAGCAGCCGCCGTGGACGTAGCCGGTGAGCGGCAGCAGCTCCTTGACCGCGATCAGCTCGACGGACTTTTCCCCGACCGCTTTCGCGGCCTTTTTTAGGTCGAGCGTTTCCGCCACGGGGAGGCAGAATACATAATAGCCCCGGCTCGCGCCGCGGGCGACGAGCGTCTTAAAGACGCGCTTCGGCGGCTGACCCAGCATCTGCGCAATATGAAGCCCATATTCGCGGTCGCCCAGCGGACTTTCCGTCTCCTCGTAGCTGTGCGTCGTATAGCGTATTTTCTTCTGGTCGAGTATGCGCATAACGTTGGTCTTTTCCTCTTTATGCTTTGCCATGAGGCGCGTCCTCCTTTGCAAGCAGAATAACGGTGCCAAGTACACAGGCGATGCCCAGCAGCACCCAAACGCTCAATACTTCATGGAATATAAATACGCCGATCAGCGCCGCGACCACCGGCTCGATGTTCGCGATGATGGACGCCTTGCCGCTCTCCACGCCCTCCAGACCCATCGTGTAGAGCAGATACGGCAGCACCGTCGCCACGACGATAAGACCGAGGGCGCTGAGTACGCCCTTCGCTGACGAAACCGCGGGCGCAATCGCCGCGGGGTTTAGGAACGCGAACGAGCCAAGTCCCGAGAAAAAGAACGTCCAGTAGATCATCGTATAGCTGTCGTAGTGTGCAAGCCCGTAATGAGCGAAAATCGTATAAGTCGCGTAGCAGAACGCGGAGGCGAGACCGAACGCCAGCCCGCGCCAGGAGGCGGTCAGCTCACCGTTGGCCAGACCGCTGACCAGCGCGCAGCCCAGCAGCGCCAGACCCAGCGCCGCGACCTTGCGGCGGGTGATGGGCGTTTTCCACAGGATCGCGCTCATGATGACCACGATGGACGGCGCAAGATACAGCAGAATGCCCGCTACGGCAAGGGAACATTCGATCTGCGCGTTAAAATAGACATAGGATAGACCGAGGACACTGATGACGCCGCTTGCAGCGAAAATCGGCAGGTGACGCAACTGAATATGAAACACCTCGCGCCGCGTCAGCGCAAAGACGAGCGTCAGGAGGATCAGACTGGGGAAGTTGCGGACAAAGACCCGGTTGCCCATATCCAACCCGACAGAGGCAAGCAGCCGGTTGAACAGTCCCATGAAGCCCCAGCACGCCGCGCCAACAATGACAAAAACGTAAGAAAGATACTTTTTCACGGATTATCCTTTCGCAGTTCAATAATACGGTCGCGCAGGATGGCGGCATACTCGAATTCGAGCATTTTGCTCGCCTCCATCATTTCCTTTTCGAGCTTGCGGATCTGCTCGTCGCGCTCGCGTTCGGAGAGCTTGCGCTTGCCGCGGCGGCGGGCGGAGTCTTCTTCCTTTTTGGAAATCTCCAGCACCTCGCGGATATCCTTACGTATGGTCTGCGGCACGATGCCGTGCTCCCGGTTGTACGCGCCCTGCAATGCGCGGCGGCGCTCTGTCTCGTCAATGGCATGGCGCATGGACGGCGTTACCGTGTCGCCGTAGAGCACGACGAGACCGTCCGCATTGCGCGCCGCGCGACCGATGGTCTGGATGAGCGAGGTTTCGGAGCGCAAAAAGCCCTCTTTATCCGCATCGAGGATGGCGACCATCGAGACCTCCGGCAGGTCGAGACCCTCGCGCAAAAGGTTAATGCCTACCAACACGTCGAACTCGCCGAGGCGCAGGTCGCGGATGAGCTCCATGCGCTCGATGGTCTCCACGTCCGCGTGCATATAGCGCACCTTAACGCCCATGCCCTTGAGGTATTCGGTCAGATCCTCCGCCATCTTCTTCGTCAGCGTCGTGACCAGTACGCGCTCATCGCGTTGGGTGCGCGCATTGATCTCGCCGAGCAGGTCGTCGATCTGCCCCTCCACGGGACGCACCTCGACGCGCGGGTCGAGCAGACCCGTCGGGCGGATGACCTGCTCGACGATCTGCCCCGCGCGGTCGCGCTCGTAGTCGCCGGGTGTGGCGGAAACGTAGATGCGCTGGTGGACGCGCTGCTCGAACTCCTCAAACTTGAGCGGGCGGTTGTCGAAGGCGCAGGGCAGGCGGAAGCCGTACTCCACAAGACTTTGCTTGCGGGCGCGGTCGCCGTTGTACATGGCGTGGACCTGCGGCAGCGTGACGTGGCTCTCGTCCACGAACAGCAGGAAATCCTTGGGGAAATAGTCGATCAGCGTCATCGGCGGAGAACCGGCAGGGCGGTTGCCGATCACGCGGGAATAGTTCTCGATACCGGTGCAGTAGCCAAGCTCACGCATCATCTCAATGTCGTAGCGCGTGCGCTGGTGAATGCGCTGCTCCTCCACCGCCTTGCCGACGCTGCGGAAATACGCCTCGCGCTCGGCAAGCTCGACCTCGATCTCGCCGATGGCGTGCTCCATCTTGTCCTTTGTCGTGACATAATGCGACGCAGGATAGATGACCGTGTGCGACAGCAGGCGGGTAGCCTGCCCTGTGGTGGGCTGGAATTCGGAAATGCGGTCGATCTCGTCGCCGAAGAATTCGACGCGCACCGCACGGTCACGCCAGTAGGCGGGATAGATCTCCACGGTGTCGCCGCGGACGCGGAAGCGGTTGCGCTCAAAAGCGACGTCGTTGCGTTCGTAGCGGTCTTCGATCAATCGGCGCAGCAGCTCGTCGCGCTCTATGATTTGCCCCGGACGGAGCGAGATCATCAGCTTGGCGAAGTCGTCCGGTTCGCCGAGACCGTAGATGCAGCTTACTGAGGATACAACGATCACATCCCGCCGCTCAAGCAGCGCGCAAGTCGCACTGAGGCGCAGACGGTCGATCTCGTCGTTGGTAGAGGCGTCCTTAGCGATATAGGTATCGGTGTGGGGAATGTATGCCTCGGGCTGATAATAATCATAGTAGGAGACGAAGTACTCCACCGCGTTTTCGGGAAAGAACTCCTTAAACTCGGCGCAGAGTTGGGCAGCAAGCGTCTTGTTGTGCGCCAGCACCAGCGTCGGTCGGTTGATTTTTTCGATGACGCTCGCCATCGTGAAGGTCTTGCCAGAGCCGGTCACGCCCAGCAGCACCTGCTCGTCCAGCCCCATATTCACGCCGCTGACCAGCTTTTCGATTGCTTCCGGCTGGTCGCCGGTCGGCTGAAAGGGAGCGTGAAGCTTGAAGTCCATATAAGCCTCCTGTCAGAAATGGAGCAATCCGTTATGACGCGAGGACACATAATCGTCGTCCGCGACAACAATGTGGTCGATCAGGGTGATCCCGACGCTTCGGAGCGCTTCGTTTGCCAGAATCGTCATCGTATTGTCCTCTTTCGAAGGCAGCGCCAAACCGCTCGGATGGTTGTGGGCGAGAATAACGGCGCTGGCGTTACATTGGAACGCATACTCGACGATTTTACGCAGATTCACCGCAACTGTATCCACGCTCCCCGCAGCAACAAGCTTGCAGCGCAGCAGCTTTCCCTTGGCGTCCAGACAGGCTTCGTAGAGATGCTCGTCACGCAGCCCGAAAAACAGGTTTTTGAAAAATTCACCCGCCGCTTCGGTGCTGCTGAGGATTACGGGATCCTTTGAGGCTGAGATGCGGGCGCGGCGAACGAGAGGAAAGACAAGGGAGAGCAGCGTCGCTGCGGATTCGCCGACGCCGTCCACATTCTTCAGCTCCTGCGCGGGCGCGGAGAACACGCCGTCAAGTGAGCCGAAGCGTTCCAGCAGCCGGTGAGCCACTGGGTTCGTGTCCGCGCGGGGGATCGCATAGTAGAGCAGCAGCTCCAGAGCCTCGTGATCGGCAAAGGTATCCAATCCATACTCGCGGAACTGCTCCTTTTTGCGGGCACGGTGTCCATCATGAACCGCCATGATCTCGCCTCCTTTGAATTAGCAAATAATCTTACCACAAATCAAACAATCGTTCAAGTTATTTTTGAGAGAATTATTTGGAATCTTTTGAGATGAAATAGAAATGTCTTTACAAATCGGACAACAGCGATTATAATTTGCAAGTCATTCGCAAATTTAAAGGAGAGGTCTCTATGAAACGCATTTGGTCGCTGTTGCTCTGCGCCCTGCTTTTGACCGGCTGCGCCGCGTCGGCGGCGCCCCCGCCGGACGACGGGCGTTTGAGCGTTGTGACGACGCTGTTTCCGTATTACGACTTCGCCCGCGCCATTGTTGGCGATAAAGCCGACGTAAAACTGCTGCTTTCGCCGGGGCGCGAGGCGCACAGCTTTGAGCCTACGCCGCTGGATGCGGTGACGATCTCCCGTGCGGACATATTCATCTATAATGGCGGCGAGAGCGAGGAGTGGGTCGAGGAAATGCTCGACGCTGTGGGCGAGAATATCGGTACGGTGCTATGTATGATGGACTATGTGGACGCGCGAGAAGAGGAGTTCGTCGAGGGGATGCAGGGCGCGGAGGAGGATGAGGAACACGAGGACAGCGACGAGATCGAGTACGACGAGCATATCTGGACGTCGCCCGCAAACGCTGTGATACTCTGTGAGGCGCTGTGCGCAGGACTGTGTGCCGCCGATCCCGCCAACGCTGAGGCATACCGCGCCAACGACGCCGACTATGTTGAAGAGCTGCAAGGTCTTGACGCGCGCTTTCGGGCGCTGCGTGAGGACGCGAACCGTGATCTGATCATTTTCGCCGACCGGATGCCGCTGCTATATTTCTGTGAGACGTACGATCTGCGCTACCGTGCGGCGTTTCACGGCTGTTCCACAGACACCGAGCCAAGCCTCGCAACGCTCAAGTATCTGATCGACAAGGTGGCGGATGAGCGCATCCCTGTGGTCTATACCGTCGATTTGGACAGTCAAAAGATCGCCGAAGTGGTGGCGGAGTCCACCGGAGCGGGAATCGACACGCTTTATTCGCTGCAAACCGTGTCCCGTACGGATTTCGACGCGGGAGAGACCTATATCACAATGATGGAACGTAATCTCAAAGCATTGGAAAGGGGGCTTGCGTGATGGAACAAAAGATTTTGCTTGCCTGCCATGACGTGAGCCTCGGCTATGAGCATAAGCCTCTGCTGGAGCACCTGGACTTTACTGTGCACAGCGGTGACTACGTGGCGGTGCTGGGGGAGAACGGCAGCGGAAAATCGACGCTGCTCAAAAGTCTGCTCGGATTGACGCCGCCGCTGGCAGGAACGATCGACCGTCCCGCGCAGAAGGAGGGACAGTTGGGTTATCTGCCGCAGCAAACACCGGCGCAGCGCGATTTTCCCGCTACGGTGGAGGAGGTCGTGCTTTCGGGCTTTCTGAACCGCAAAGGCTTTCGGCTGATGTATTCGAGCGCTGAACGCTCTGCGGCGCTCATGCATATGGGTAAGCTGGGTATTTTGGAGCTGAAGGACAAGTGCTACCGGGAGCTGTCCGGCGGGCAGCAGCAGCGCGTGCTGCTCTGCCGAGCGCTCTGCGCGGCGAATGAGCTGCTGATCCTTGATGAGCCTGTGACGGGGCTTGACCCGGCCGCGTCGCTCGATCTATATAAGACGCTGCGCTATCTCCACAACAAGGAGGGCGTGGCGATCCTGATGGTGACGCATGACATAAACGCCGCGCTGCGCGAGGCGAAAACCATCCTGCACATCGGGCAGAAGCGTTGGTTCTGCGGCACGGTCGAGGAATACCTACGCGATGAGAGTGGAAAGCGGTTTGGGGGTGCGAAGCGATGAGACTGCTCCTGTCTATGTTTGCCTATCCGTTCATCATCCGCGCCTTCGTTGTCGGCGCGCTGGTGTCGCTGTGCGCGGCGCTGCTGGGCGTGCCGCTGGTGCTCAAGCGATACTCAATGATCGGCGACGGGCTCAGTCACGTCAGCTTCGGCGCGCTCGCGGTGGCGCTTGCCTGCGGGTTTGCGCCGCTGTGGTTTTCCATTCCCGTCGTTATGCTGGCGGCGTTTTTCCTGCTGCGCATCGCGGAAAGCTCCCGCGTCAGCGCGGACGCCGCCATCGCGGTGCTTTCCGCCTCGGCGCTTGCCATCGGCGTGATTATCACTTCGCTGACCACCGGTATGACGACCGACGTGGATAGCTATATGTTCGGATCCATCCTCGCGATGTCACGCTCCGATGTGGCGCTCAGTGTTACGCTCGCCGCCTGTGTGCTGGTGTTGTTTATCGCGTTCTACCATCAGCTCTTCGCCGTCACTTTCGATGAAGGCTTTTCCCGCGCGACAGGTGTGAAGGTCGGAACATACAAGACGCTGCTGTCTCTGCTCACGGCACTGACTGTCGTGCTGGGTATGCGTATGATGGGCGCGATGCTGATTTCGTCGCTGGTTATTTTCCCGGCTCTCTCCGCCATGCGCGTGTTCAAGCGTTTTCGCTCGGTCGTAATCTTCGCCGGTGTGCTGGCGGTGATCTGCTTCTGCGCGGGGCTGGTGGGGTCGTATCTGCTGTCCACGCCGGTTGGCGCGACTGTGGTCCTTTGCGATCTCGCGGCATTTTTGGTTTGTGTGTTGATTGGACGTAAGTAAAAAACGCATAAAAAAACAATTCCCACTTGTGCGAAATGCAGGTGGGAATTATAATAAACGGCAATCTGAATGAATTTGGAGCGTTTGCTTATGCTTGTACCTGTATTGTTGTTTCTACTTGGCCTGGTGTGTCTCATCAAGGGCGGCGACTGGTTTGTGGACGGCGCGACCGGCATTGCACGGCGCTTCCGACTGCCGGAGCTGCTGATCGGCGCGACTGTCGTTTCCATCGGGACGACTCTGCCCGAGGTCATGGTATCCACGACCTCGGCGCTTGGCGGACATGGGCAGATCGCCTACGGCAACGCCGTCGGCTCCGTCATCTGCAATACGGCGCTGATCGCGGCGCTGACCGTTGCCGTGCGCCCCGGAAAGGTGGACAAGGCGGCGCTTCGGACGCCGGTGACGTTCTTCTTCGCCGCGGCGGCGCTGTTTGCGCTCGTCGCGTACACGACGGGCTATTTCTCCCGCGCCGTAGGGCTTGCTCTGCTGGCAATTTTCATTGTGTATATGGTCGTGACCGTTCGGCAGATGAAGCATCAGCCGAACGACGCCGAGCCGGAGGAGAATGTCAAAGAGCTTCCGCTTTGGCAGGAGCTGCTGCTCCTCGTCGTCGGCGCGGCACTGATCGCCCTCGGCGCAAATCTGCTGGTGGACAACGGGACGCTGATCGCCCAGGCGCTGGGTGTGCCGGAGAGTGTCATCGCGCTGACCTTCGTCGCGCTCGGCACCTCGCTGCCGGAGCTGGTGACGGCGATCACCTCGCTGGCCAAAGGGCACAGCGCGCTGTCGCTGGGCAACGTCATCGGCGCAAACCTGTTCAATCTGGTCCTGGTGTGCGGTACATCCGTCTCGCTCTCGCCCTTTGGCATCCCGCAGGGTTCGATGATTGCGGGGCGCAACGCCTCGTTGGTGATGGACATTCCCGTGATGTTCGCGGTCATGCTGCTGCTGACCGTGCCCGCGCTCGCGCGCGGCAAGCTCGCGCGCTGGCAGGGCGTGACGCTGCTGTGCGTTTACGCGGCGTTCTGCACGCTGCAGTTTATCATGTAAAGGAAATGAAACACAAACGGCGCGACCTTTGCGCGGTCAATTTCCGAGCCAGACCGCATCGACGCCGTGCGGCAGCAGCTCTTTGAGCGTCGTGTGCACCGCCTCGCCTTTGTTGTTGAGGCAGATGATCTCCATATCTGGGCTGAACTCGTTGAGCACCTGACGGCATGCGCCGCAGGGCCAGCAGTAGTCCTCGCAGCGTCCCGCGATGACGATGCGCTTGAATTTTGCGTGTCCTTCGCTGACCGCCTTGAACACGGCGGTGCGCTCCGCGCAGTTGGTCAGGCCGTAGCTGGCGTTCTCGATATTGCAGCCGGCATATACCGCGCCGTCCTCACATTCCAGTGCCGCGCCGACCGGAAAATGGGAATACGGGACATACGCCCGATCCAGCATGGAAACGGCAAGCTCGATCAATTCCTTCTCAGTCGCCATGGTTTGTCCTCCCTTTTTATGATTTCGGCGTCCATGTGACCCCGAGATTGGGGCGGACGTCAAGGTCGATGATGTCGCGCGCATCGTAGAACTGCATGTACCACTCCAGCGTCTTGCCGTTCTTGCCGCCGCGCAGAGTCGTTCCGTCTGGGTGCAGGCGGTCGCAGATCACAGCGCAGATGTCCGGCTTGATGTAGCTGAACGAGTTTGTGCCAACGCTGGCGAAAACGCGGAAGCCCTGGCTTTGCAGGTAGCGGAAGCGTTCGCCGGTCGAGTGCCAGTCGTCGCCGTCAGGCCGCCCGCCGTGCGGATAGAACAATATCTGCGTTGGTCCGACCAGCGAGCCGACCTCGTCCGCCCAACGCTCCGTATCGTTGATGACGGTCTGAAGCGGCTTGGAGTCGAGACGGATGTGTCCCCAGGTGTGGCTGCCGAACGTCCAGCCGGTCTCCTTGAGGCGCTGGATCACAGGCTTTACCGCCTCGATCTCCGCAGCGCGATACGCATCGAAGGCGGCGCGCTCCGGGCTGTCCGGCGCGATGTCGCGGTCATCCTGCGTGCGGTAGCCAAGAATGCCGCAGTAGCCCGTCAGAGAGAAGATTGCCTTTGCGCCGTTGAGCGAGAAATCGGGATGTTCGTAGACAAACTGGTCGAGGATCGGAGTTGCGTCCAGTTCCTTGGTCGGGAAGGTTTCGCCGCTGTAAGGATCGGTGCAGAGCGCCCAGATCTCGCCGTCGTCGCCGACGATCAGCTTTGAGGTAAAGCCCTCGGAAAGCATATAGGGATAGTAGTTCACGTCGTCAAAGGAGATGATGAGAGGCTTTTTGCCCTCGGGCAGCATCAGCGTGTTGCGCTGCATCCGCTGTTCACCGCTTTCATCGGTGTATTCGCCCCACACGTCCTCCATGCGGACAAGGATATACCCCTTTTCGTATACGCTTTGAAGGATCTTGTTGTACTCGTCCACCGTGACCATCCAGTCATCCAGCCCGTAGCGTTGGGATTGCGTGGAAGGGCTTTCATGGAACGCATATTTCGGATAGGCGATGATCGGGTGGAAAAACAGATGCTCCACGGACTGATCCGGTCCCCATGCCTGTGTGAGCTGGTCGTCGCTCCAATAGGTCTTTACAGCGTCATAAGGATCCGTATAAGCCGGCTCCTCCGCCTCTGTTTGCTGCTCGGCAGTCACCGCCTCCGACGCAGTATCCGAGGCGGGTTTATCTTTTTTGCCGCAGGCAGTCAGCAGGCTCAGGATCAGGGCCGCCGCAAGCAGCGCCGCTGCGTATTTTTTCATTTGCTCGCTTCCCTTCTTGTGTCTGAAAACAGTATAGCAGATTCTTTCGAAAAAGCTACTGAAAATTGTTTTTAGCACTCGAGAACAGTGAGTGCTAAAATTCATGATTCGTTCACAGAAAGAAGTATTTTTGTTCACAGGTCGCGGATATACTCATAATCGTTCCGAGGGAGAACGAGCCCGACGGACAATTCCATAAACTACCGCTTCGGCGGCCATCATAAGAGGAGGTTTTTACCATGTTTGAACTCAGACCGTTTGATCACAGAGACAATCGTCTGCACGTCTATGATCCGTTCCGTGAGATGGAGGAAATGGAGCGTGCGTTCTTCGGACGTCCTTTCGGCGGCGAGCGTAGCTTCGGCGCGCTGGCGGAATTCAAGACCGATATTCAGGACACGGGCGACAGCTATCTTCTTGAAGCGGATCTTCCCGGCTTCAAGAAGGAGGATATCCACATCGACCTCGACGGCGAGACGATGACCATCAGCGCGGAGCGCCACAGCAAGCATGAGGAGAAGGACGGTCAGGGCGGTTATCTGCGCTGTGAGCGCAGCTACGGCAGCTACCAACGTTCCTTTGATATCAGCGGCATCGAGGAGAGCGGCATGAAAGCGGAGTATACCGACGGTGTGTTGAAACTGACGCTGCCCAAGAAGCAGCAGACAGTATCCTCTGCGAGGCGAATCGAGATCCAGTAATACACGAAAACAGAACGGCGGGCTTTCCGATTGGAAGCCCGCCGTTTTGCACAGTGCAGCGGCAAATTCGCACTTGTCCTTTGAGCGGATTTTTGATATACTATTGAATTAACATAGTAGGATACCGGAGAATTGCTCCGGTGAAAGGAGCCCGCCTGTGAAATATGAGCAGTGGATCATTCCGGCGCTTGCGGAAAAGAAGATCGATGCATTGATGGACGCGGGCTACCCGTATCTTGTTTCCGCCGTTCTGGTTTCCCGCGGCGTGGAGTCAGCTGAGCAGGTTGCCGTCGCATTGGAGCGCGAGCGCGTGTTGTCATACTCGCCGTTTTTGATGGTTGACATGGACAAGGCGGTTGCGCGCATACAGGAGGCGATCGCAAACGATGAAAAGGTCGCCGTGTTCGGCGACTATGATGTGGACGGCATAACCGCGACCTGCCTTTTGACCGATTACCTTCGCTCTCGCGGCACAGAGGTCGTCATGCACATCCCCGGGCGCTTTGACGAAGGATACGGTTTAAGCAACGAGGCGATCCGCACCCTTGCCGATCAGGGCGTTGGGCTGATTATTACCGTGGATTGCGGCATCACCGGCGTCGAGGAGACGGATTACGCCAAATCACTCGGCGTGGACATGGTCATCACCGATCACCATGAATGCAAGGAAACGCTGCCTGCCGCCGTTGCCGTCGTCGATCCGCATCGCCCGGATTGCGGCTATCCGTTCAAGCACCTCGCGGGCGTCGGTGTGGCGCTGAAGCTGGTGCTGGCGCTTGGCGGGAACGGCCGCGAGGGCGCGCTGTTCGCGCGCTACTGCACACTTGCCGCGATCGGCACGATTGCCGACGTGATGCGCATGGAGGGCGAAAACCGCACCATTGTCAGCATGGGGTTGGAAGCCATCGGTCACAGCGATTTTATTGGTCTGCACGCGCTGCTGCGCGAGGCCGGACTGGAAGGCAAACCCATCTCCTCCATTCAGATCGGTTTCGTACTCTCACCGCGCATCAACGCGGCGGGGCGCATGGGCCGAGCTTCGCTCGCGGCAAAACTGTTGCTTACCGACGATAGGGGGGAAGCTGAGAGGCTGGCGAAGGAGTTATGCGACCTCAACCGCGAGCGTCAGACGGTCGAACAGGAGATTTACGCCAAGGCGGTGGAGCGGCTGGAGCAACTGCCGCCGGAGGAAAAATATGCGCTCGTGCTTGCCAGCGACGACTGGCATCAGGGCGTGGTTGGGATCGTCGCGTCGCGCCTGAGCGAAAAGTATTCCTGTCCCAGCTTCATGATCCACCTGGCAGATGGCATCGGCAAGGGTTCCTGCCGCAGTTACGGCGGGTTCAACCTGTTCGGGGCGCTGGAGGCCTGCTCGGATCTGCTGCTCGGATTTGGCGGTCATGAGCTTGCCGCGGGTTTTACGATCGAAGAGGACAACATCCCCGCATTTCGCAAGAAGATGAATAAGTACGTTCGTGAGCACACCGGCCACGCCATGCCCGTTTCGTCGCTTAACATCGACGCTGAGCTGACGCGCACCTCGCTCGTCTCACTCGATGAGGTGGAGAGGCTTTCGGAGTTGGAGCCTTTTGGCGCAGGCAACGACCGCCCGGTGTTCTGTCTGCGGGGCGCAATGCTGGAGAGCGTGCAGAGCGTCGGACAGAACCGGCATTTGAAGGTGCGCTTACAAAAAGGGCACACATCTTTTGAGGGGATTTTTTTCTCCGCCTCGGCGGAAGATGCGGGTGTCGTAGCGGGGGGACGCGTGGACGCGGCGTTTTACTTGCAGATCAACGAATTTCGCGGCAGCCGCAGCGTACAGCTGCAGCTGCTCGATTTGCGTCCTTCCCGTCTGCCGAGCGCGCGCGAAGCGGAGCTGCTTGCTCTGCGCGATACGCTGCTTTCCGGCGGCGCGCTGCTGCCCCGCGACGCGGCGCGGCTTCTGCCGTCTCGCGAGCAGTTTGTCCGTGTCTGGCGCTTTTTGGAGCGCGGCGCGGCGGAAAGCGGGCTGTCAGGTCCGGAATTGCCGATCCTGCGGCGGATCGCAGCGGAGCTGAACGGCGCCGACTGCTTTGTTCGCGCGGCGGTCTGCCTCGACGTGTTTGCCGAACGCGGGCTGTTGACATTGGAGCGAAACGAAGACAACCTGACACTTCGTCTGACTTCAGACGGAAAAAAGGTGGAATTGGACAGCAGCCCGCACTTAAAGCGCCTGCACGACATATTACAATAAAGAAGGGGGTGACGACGGAATGAGCGTTCAGGGTCAATATGAACATCTGGTAGAAACGATCAAAAGCTATAATCCGGGCGCGGATTTTGCCATGATCGACAAAGCTTACCATTACGCCGTGGAGCATCACGGAGAGCAAAAGCGCAAGGACGGCTCGCCGTATGTCACACATCCGATCGCGGTTGCGCAGATCGTTGCGGAGGAGCTGCATTTGGACTCCGAGTCCATCGTGGCCTCGCTGCTGCATGACTGTATCGAGGACACCGACGTGACCTATGAGGACGTCGTCCGTGAGTTTTCCCCAACGATCGCTGATCTGGTCGAGGGCGTTTCCAAGCTCTCCCGCGTGGTCTATACCACAAAGGAAGAGGAGCAGATGGAGAATCTGCGCAAGATGCTCATGGCAATGGCGAAGGATATCCGCGTTATCCTTATCAAGATCGCAGATCGCACGCATAATATGCGCACGATGGAATACCAGTCCAAGGAAAAACAACGTCAGAAATCGCTGGAAACTATGGAAATATATGCTCCCATTGCGCACCGCCTCGGCATGCAGCGCATGAAGTGGGAGCTGGAGGACACCTCGCTCAAGTATCTTGACCCCGTTGCTTTCCGCGAGATCGAATCGTCTCTGGAAAGCAAGCGTGATGAGTACGAAGCGTTCCTTACCCGCGTTACGACACAGATTGAAGATCGCCTTCGGGAAATGCACATCCCATACCATCGCGTCTACGGACGCATGAAGCATCCGTATTCGATCTACCGCAAAATGTACGCCCAGTCCAAAAGCATGGACGAGGTGCTTGACCTGTTTGCGTTCCGTGTCATCGTGGACACAGTGGCGGATTGCTACAACGTGCTCGGCGTCATCCACGACCTCTATCGTCCACTGCTGGGACGATTCAAGGACTATATCGGTACGCCCAAGCCCAATATGTATCAGTCGCTTCACACGACCGTCATCGGCAGCAGCGGTATCCCCTTTGAGGTGCAGATTCGCACGCAGGAGATGCACGAGATCGCGGAGTACGGCATCGCGGCGCACTGGAAATACAAGCGCGGCATCTCCGGCACGGCGCATGAGGGCACCTATGAATGGGTGCGCAAGCTGCTGGAGAATCAGGAAAATACCGATGCTGAGGAATTTATTCACACGCTGAAGGTGGATATGTTTGCCGACGAGGTCTTTGTCTTCTCGCCCAAGGGCGACGTGACAAACCTCCCTGCCGGAGCGACACCCATTGACTTTGCCTACAGCATCCACAGCGCTGTCGGCAACCGTATGACCGGCGCGAAGGTCAACAGCCGTATGGTGCCGCTGGACTACACGCTGCAAAACGGCGATATCGTGGAGATCCTTACAGCCAACAACGCGCACGGCCCCAGCCGCGACTGGCTGAATATCGCGAAATCCTCCGAGGCGCGCAGCAAGATCCGGCAGTGGTTCAAAAAGGAGAAGCGGCCGGAAAACATCATCAACGGACGCGCCGCGTTTGAGTCCGAACTAAAGCACGTCGGCGTGCCGCTTGGCGACGTTGTCGGGACGGAGCTGGAGACGGCTCTGCTGAAGAAGCTGACCTACAATACGATGGACGATCTGTACGCTGCCATCGGCTACGGTGGATTTTCGGCGCAGAAAGCGGTCAGCCGCATCTATGAGGAGATCCAACGGCTCAAACGCCAGCGGCAGGCGGAAAGAGAAGCGACGGAGCCGGTGCCCGATGCGCCGGGCGCGACGCGCCCCGCGATCCCGCAGCGCACCAAGAGCGAACAAGGGATCATCGTCGAGGGATTGTCCAACTGCCTTGTCAAATTCTCCAAGTGCTGTACGCCGGTGCCCGGAGACGACATCATAGGTTTCATTACCCGCGGTTATGGCGTGTCCGTCCACCGCTGCGACTGTCCCAACGCCGCGCCGGAGCGCCGCAAGCCGGAGGAAGCCGGGCGCTGGATCAAGGTGAGCTGGGGCGCGGATGTGCGCGAGAGCTATCTGACCTCGCTGGAGGTGTTTGCCAAGGACAGTCAGCATCTGGTACTCGACGTTTCCTCTGTGCTTTCGACGACCGGAACACGAGTCAAGTCCCTCTCCGCGGACGCAACGGCGGATGGTTACGCCATCGTTAAGCTGCACATTTATGTTTCCGGCAGCGAGCAGCTGAATCTGGTCATGCGGAAGCTGAATCAAATCAGCAGTGTGATGAAGGTTGACCGGCCGGCCGGATAAAAATGAATGATCGAGGTAATGTATGAGAGCGGTATTATCAAAGGTGTCCTCCGCCTCTGTGCGGGTGGAGGGCAAGACTGTCGGACAGATCAGGCAGGGCTTTCTGATCCTGCTGGGCGTCACGCACGAGGATACGGAGGTACAGTGCCGGAAGCTGGCGGACAAGCTGTGCTCCCTGCGCATCTTCGACGACGAAAACGACAAGATCAATCTTTCTCTCGATGATGTGGGCGGCGAGATCCTGGTGATCTCCCAGTTTACGCTCTACGGCAACTGCCGAAAGGGGCGCCGTCCGGAGTTTCTGAACGCCGCTCGGCCGGAGGTTGCGATCCCGCTTTATGAAAAATTTGTGGCGCTGTGCCGTGAAAAGGGTTACCATGTCGAGACCGGCGAATTCGGCGCGCATATGGCGGTCGAATCTGTCAACGACGGGCCGTTCACGCTGGTTGTTGACACGAATGACTTGAAATAGGAGGCCGCCATGAAACTTGCCGAGGCATTACAGGAGCGCGCGGATCTGAACCGCAGCATTGAGCAGCTTTCGAGCCGCCTCACAAGCAACGCGCTGGTACAGGAGGGTGAAACCACCGCCGAAGACCCGGACGAGCTTTTGAAGCAGCTCGACACCTCCGTTGCACGGCTGGAGGAATTGATGGCGCGCATCAACCTGACCAACTGCAAGACGTTTTCCGACGGCGTTTCCATCACGGAACTGATTGCGAAGAAGGACTGCCTCCGCCTCAAGCTGAACGCATATAAGGGGCTTGTCTATGAGGCAAGCCAGACCGCGCGCCGCGCCTCCCGCACAGAGATCAAGGTGATGAGCGCCGTTGATGTGCGCAAGCTGCAAAAGACAGCGGACAGGCTTTCCTCCGAACTGCGGCAGACAGACAATGCCATTCAGGCGCTCAACTGGAGCACAGAGCTGCTGTAATTGTTTGCGGGTAGTCGTCGGGGCGAATGTATCTCTGCGGCTGAGAATGAGTCCGCGTTTGTATGGTGATCCGACCGGGCAAGGATGGGGTTCGAATCCCCGATTGATTCTGTATGCCCCGATCGCGCACACGCGCAGCCCTGTGGGGCAGGTATTGCGCAAATCGTATGACCGTGCATTGACCGACGGCGAGGGTTGGGTACGGGGATTATAATGTGAGGGTTATCCTATGAAAATCATTCGGAAAATTCTGGGCGAGCTGGAAACCAACTGCTACATCCTCCTCGACGAGGAGACGATGGAGGCGGCGGTCATCGATCCCGCAGACGAGGCGGAAACGCTGCGCGATACGATCGGGGATCTGGGCGCGACGCTGCGCTATATCCTGCTGACGCACGGGCACCGCGACCACACGCTGGCTGCACCCGCCCTGCATCAGATGTTCCCCGACGCGGCGGTTTATATTCACCCCGCGGACAAGGGCGCGGTGGGCATTTTCCGCTATCCGATGGAGGAGCTGATTGGCGAGGAGCTCAGGTTCTATGACGAAGGCGATACGCTGACGCTGGGAAAGCTGACCATCGAGGTGCTGCATACGCCCGGACATACAGGCGGATCGGTCTGCCTGCGCGTGGGAAGCGCACTGTTTACCGGCGACACGCTGTTTGCCGGATCAATGGGCCGCATTGATCTGCCCGGCGCGCAGCCGGACAAGATGATGTCCTCGCTTCGCAAGCTGGCGAAGCTCGAAGGCGATTATGACGTCTATCCCGGCCACATGGACACGACGACCATGGCGCGTGAGCGGCAGTACAACCTGTATATCAAGATGCTTTCCCTGTCATGAAGCTGGAACTCAGAGGACACGACGAAAAATACGCGCTGGAACAGAGCCTGCTGACGCTGTTCCCCGACGAGCGTCCCGTTTACGGTGCAGTTATGCCCGAAGATACCCGCTGGGCGGTCATCACGATGTCCGAGGACGCGGAGCGCGTCGAATTCACGACCGAGATCGGCTGTGATGGGACGACTGGGCGCTGCGCATATGCCTATCCGCTGTCCGGCGACGACTACGCCCGCGAGGGCCAGCGCCGTCACGCGCTGGGCCTGAGTTTCTTCGGCGCGGCGAAGGAGGCGCTCGGCGTCACACCGCCGTGGGGCAGTCTGACCGGCGTCCGTCCGACCAAGGTGGCGCTGGCGCTGCTCAAGGAGGGCGGGCGCGCTTATGCCGAGCGTGAGCTGAAAGAGACTTACTCCGTCACGGCGGAACGCCGCCGCCTTGCTGTTGAAGCGGCGGAGGCGGGGCAGCGCGCCGCCGAGGCTTTGAAGCCGGACGACATCTCGCTTTACGTTGGCATCCCCTTCTGCCCGACACGCTGCGCCTATTGCAGCTTTGTTGCGCAGAGCGTGGAGAAGACCTTTGCCATGGTGGAGCCGTATCTGGACGCGCTCTGCGCCGAGATCGAAGCGGCGGGTGAAATGGTGCGGGAGACTGGTCTGCATATCAGATCTTTCTACATGGGCGGCGGAACGCCGACGACCCTGACCGCACCGCAGATGGACCGGCTTCTGACGGCGCTGGAGACGCACTTTGACTTTGCCTCCATCGCAGAGCTGACCATTGAGGCGGGACGCCCCGATACGATCACTGCGGAGAAGCTGGATGTGCTGAAGAACCACCATGTCACGCGCCTGAGCGTCAATCCGCAGTCAATGAATGACGCGGTGCTGACCGCCATTGGACGCCGTCATACGGCGGAGGACATCCGACGCGCCATGGCGCTGGTGAAACGGGCGGGTTTTCCGCACGTCAACATGGACCTCATCGCCGGTCTGCCTGAGGATACGCCGGAGAGTTTTACACGTTCGCTGGACGAATGTCTCACGATGGGCGCGGATAATATTACGGTGCACACGCTGTCGCTCAAAAAGGGCAGCCGCATCACGCTGGAGGGCAGCCGGATACCCAGCGCGGACGACGTAGCGCAGATGCTGGACTACGCAAACGAAACGCTGCGTAAACATGGATATGCGCCCTACTACCTTTATCGGCAGAAATACATGTCCGGCAGCTTTGAGAACGTCGGCTGGACAATGCCGGAGGCGGAGAGCCTGTATAATATCTACATCATGGAAGAGCTGCACGGCATCCTGTCGCTCGGTGCGGGAGGCTCGACAAAAATGGTGGGACGCGGCGATCCCGGCGACGCGCTGATCCGCCGCGTGTTCAACGCGAAGTATCCCAAGGAGTATATGGAGCGCCCGGAGAAATGGCGGGCAAATCTCGACGCATTTGCCGCTTTTTATCAAACTATGGCTGAAAGGTCGTAAAACAGACCATGGCGGAAGCGAAAAAACAATCCTTCTTCGGCGGCGCGGCGATCCTCGCCGCCGGCATTATCATCGTCAAGATCATCGGCGCCCTCTTTAAGATACCGCTGGCGAATGTTCTCGGCGAGACCGGAAACGGTATCTTCAACCAGTCGTATTATATCTATTCGGTTTTTCTGAGCGTATCGACAGCCGGTTTGCCAGTGGCGCTGTCGAAGCTGGTGTCTGAGGCGCGCTCGCTGGGACGGGAGCAGCAGGCGCGGAAGATATTCCGCGTTTCCTTCATGCTGTTCTTTACGCTGGGATTTCTGTCGTTCCTCGCCATGTGGTTCGGCAACGTGTTCTTCGCGGGCTTTTTGGAGAACTCCAAAACGGCGCTCAGCATCCGCGCCCTTGCGCCGGCGGTGTTTTGCGTCGGCTGCCTGTCGGCATTCCGCGGATACGCGCAAGGCTGCGGCAATATGACACCGACCGCCGTCTCCCAGATCATCGAGGCGCTGTGCAAGCTGCTCGTCGGTCTGGGGCTTGCAATTTACCTTGCCCGCACCGGCAAGGGAACGGACGTTTCCGCGGCGGGCGCGATCACCGGCGTCACCGTCGGCACGATCCTGTCGCTCGTCTATATGTTCGTCAACTATCTGCGCCATCGCGTCCCCGCGCGGACGACGGATCATCCGGACGGCGCGGGCAGGATCCTGCGACAGCTGCTCAGATACGCGATTCCCATCACGCTATCATCTTCCATGGTGGCGCTGATCTCCACCATTGATTCCAAATTCGTCATGATGCAGCTCCAGCAGCGTCTGCATTTTACCGAGGACGCTGCCAGTGGACTCTACGGTACGTACGGGGCGGCGATGAATCTTTATAACCTGCCCTCGTCGCTGATGGTGGCACTGACTGCGTCGGTCATTCCTTACCTCTCCGCGGCGCTGGTGCGCAAGGACGCGGTGGGCGCAAAGGCGGTCGTCAACTCATCCTACCGTGTTACGGCGTTGCTGGCATTCCCGATGGGCCTGGGACTCTGGGCGCTCTCAACGCCGATCATGGGGCTGCTCTATCCGCGCTATGATGCGGAACTCGGCGGATCACTGCTGGCGGTGCTGGGTATTTCGGCTCTGTTCGTCTGCCTGATGCTGGTCTCCAACTCCATTTTGCAGGCGCACGGACGGGTTCACGTCTCCGTTGTCACGATGCTGATCGGCGGCGTCATCAAGATCGCACTCAACTATCGCCTTGTCGCCATTCCCGAAATCAACATCCACGGCGCTCCCATCGGGACGCTGTGCTGCTTCGCGACGGTTGCGATTCTGAACATGGCAATCGTCTATCGCGTATCGTCGGATAAGCCAAACTATTTAACGCTGTTTACCAAGCCGTTGTTCGCCTCGCTGCTGATGGCGATCAGCGCCCGAGGTGCATATGCCCTGCTGTACGCGCGCCTCGCCTCCCGACTGGTGTGCGTCGGTATTTCCATTGTTCTCGCCGTCGTCGTTTATGCCGCGCTTGTCGTGGCGCTGCGGATCATCACGAAAGATGACCTCGCGTTGCTGCCCAAAGGGCAGAAGCTGGCAAAGCTGCTGCGCGTCAGATAAAGAAGGATACGCTTATGATTGAGTTTCCCGAGAAAGAAAAGTACACCTTTGACGACCTTGTTGCGCTGCTGCGTATTTTGAGAGCGCCGGGCGGCTGCCCGTGGGATCGTGTGCAGACGCATGCCAGCAACCGACGCAATTTTTTGGAGGAGGCTTACGAGGCCGCCGAGGCATTTGACCGCGACGATCCCGCTATGATGTGCGAGGAATTGGGCGATATGCTTATGCAGGTGTTGTTCAACATCCACATTGAAGAGGATGCGGGGCGCTTCAACACCGACGACGTGACCGATCATGTTGTGCGCAAGCTGGTCTATCGCCACCCGCACGTATTCAGCAACGTCCGTGCGGATACGCCGGACGAGGTGTTGACCAACTGGGAACAGCTCAAGCGGCAGGAGAAGGGACAGAAGACCGCCGCGGACGCTCTGGATGCCGTCGCCCGATCTCTGCCGGCTCTGTGGCGCGCGGATAAGCTGCAAAGCAAGGCGTCGAAGGCGGGATTTGAGTTTGCCGACGTCTCCGGCGCGCTGGACAAGCTGGAGGAAGAGACGCGCGAGCTGCGCGGCGCCATCGAACAAGGCGGCGATGTAGAGGAGGAGCTGGGCGATGTGCTGTTTGCCGCCGTCAAGGTGGGACGTTTTCGGGGCGTCGATCCCGAAACGGCGCTTAACCGCACCTGCGAGAAGTTTATTTCGCGGTTCCGCAAGGTCGAAGAGGCTGTTGCGGCACAGGGCAAGACGATGGACGCGCTGTCGCTCGACAAACTGACGGAGCTGTGGAACAAGGCGAAGGAGAAGGGATATGAGACTAGATAAGTATTTAAAGGTGTCCCGCCTCATCAAACGGCGCACCGTGGCGAACGAAGCCTGCGATACCGGCAGGGTCGAAGTCAACGGGAAGATTGCCCGCGCGTCTTATGAGGTCAAGGCCGGCGATCAGATCACGATCCGCTTCGGCGAACGCGCTTTGACCGTCGAAGTCGTCAGCGTGCAGGAGAACGCGGGCAAGGCGGAGGCGGCGATGCTCTATCGCGAGGTCGCGCAGTAATATTCGGAACAACCCTCCCATACAATGTGGTGTAATGGGAGGGTTTCATTATGGCTTCTTATGATACCGATTTCACCGCCGCGGCGCATCGTATTACGTTGGACGGGCGGGAAAAACTGACGGTTTCCGGTGTGGAAGATGTGGACCGTTTTGATGAGAATGAGATCGTCATGACAACGTCTAAGGGCACATTGATCGTCACAGGAGAAAACCTGCACATTGACAAGCTGAGTCTTGACGGAGGCGAGCTGCATGTGGACGGACGAGTGGAAACTCTGAGCTATGAAGACGACGGCGCTCTGCGCGGCGGGCTGCTGGCGCGCTTGTTTGGCGGTTGACCATGGGCACAGTCATCAGCGAGCAGGCGCGGACGCTGATGTTCTCGCTTCTGTTCGGCATGGCGTTGGCGTTTCTTTATGATCTGTCACGAGCCTTACGCCAGCAAAAGCACGGCAGCCGCGCGTGGATCGGTGCCCTGGACACAGCCTACTGCGTTTCGGCTGCGCTTTCCGGCCTGGCATTTGCCTTGCGGATCGGCGGCGGCGAGCTGAGGCTGTATGCGCTGCTTGCCGCATTCGGCGGTGCGGCGCTGTGGGGCTCTGTTTTTTCCGCGCTGCTGCGCCCAGTGTGGGAGTTTTGGGCAAAGACGCTGACAGAGTTGCTCCGCCTTTTGCGGCTGCCGCTGCAGAAGGCAAAAACCTTGCAAAGAAATCTAAATAAAACAGCAAAAAGGTTCTTTCTTTTTTGCCGGCGCACTCTTATAATATACTCGTATCAACAGTATTCTCTCCGCGCCAGACGGAGAGCGAAAAGAAGCGAGGGCACCCGATATGGCGGCAGGCGCAAAAAAACCCGAAAACAAGAAGAGAAGCATCAGCCTTCTGACGGTGCTCCTGATCGCGCTCCTGCTGGCGCTGACCGGATGGCAGCTCAGAACCATGCGCGACAAGCTCGCCGTCGCACGCGCGGAGCAAGAGGCGCTTGAAGCAAGCGTAGCCAGGCAGGAGCAGGAGAATCGGTCTCTGGAGGCAGCGTTGGAGCGGGCGGAGGATCCGGAATATCTTCAGGAGCTTGCACGCGATCAACTGGGCATGGTGACACCGGGGGAGAAGGATTTCTACGACGTGAGCAACTAAAGCATATGAAAAACCCGCGCCCGAAATCAGCGGTGCTCATAAGGCAGTTTTGAAGAAAACTGATTTGGGCATCTGTCTGACAGGCTGGGGGACAAAGGGAAAACGGTCTGCATGGTTGAAATGCGGATCGTTTTTTTCTTTGCTTCCACATGATTCTCGCGAGATTCTCTGCAAAAACCGTCGAGCAATGTCAAGTTTTTGCAATTAAATACAAAAATTTGACTTTTCGTTTTCCTTTTGCTATACTGTAGGCACAAAGGAGTGAGCACTATGTCCTCTTCTCGCATCTACAAGAACAGAGACCTCTATTTGAAAAAGCTGATTGCCTTTCAAGATACTGAACCGGTCAAAGTCGTCACCGGAATACGACGCTGTGGGAAATCCAGCCTTTTGAAACTGATGATACAGCACCTGATCGCTTCCGGAGTCTCCGAAGAGCAGATTGTGGAGATGAACTTCGAATCTCACGAGTACAAGGACCTGACGTCAGATGGCCTGTACAATCGTGTTAAGGCCAAGGCTATCCCCGGGAAGCGCATGTATTTGTTTTTTGACGAGCTTCAGCGCATCCCCGCATGGGAAGAGGCTGTCAATTCGTTCCGCGTCGACCTGGACTGCGATATCTATATTACCGGCTCCAACGCCTATCTTCTCTCGTCGGAGTACGCCACCTATCTTTCGGGGCGTTGCGTCGAGATCAAGATGCTGCCGCTTTCCTTTCGGGAGTTTCTGTATTTTCACGGCTTCGATCTGCGGGAAACGACAAGCTCTTTGGGTGGAACAAGAAAGCGGGCCGTCGATCAAAACGGCGAGAGTTATGATCTCCGCGAAGTCTTTGACGCCTATCTTCGATTTGGCGGCATGCCCGGAATAGCCGATGTCGGCTTAGACCAGGAGAGGGCGTTGACGCTTTTGGACGGTATCTACTCCACTGTCGTAGTCCGCGACATTCTGGAGCGGGAAAAACGCCGCGGACAGCGCCAGATCACCGATCCGGTTCTGCTCCGCAAGATCATTCTGTTTCTTGCCGACAACATCGGGTGCACGGTATCAGCCAACTCGATCGGGAACACGCTTGTCAACGAAGGCCTGTTGGCTGGGGGAGCTCGGAAGAACGCCCCCAGCGCCCACACAGTCCAAGCTTATGTAAGCGCTCTGCTGGAATCCTATATCTTTTATGAGGTCAAGCGCTTTGACATCAAGGGCAAGGTGTTTCTGCGGACACTTGGGAAATACTATATCGTCGACATCGGCCTGAGAAATTACCTGCTTGGTTTTCGGGATCGCGATTCCGGACACGTGCTGGAGAACATCGTTTATTTCGAGCTCCTGCGCCGCGGCTATGATGTAGCCATCGGTAAGATCGACACCGCAGAGATAGACTTCATCGCCTCGAATGCGGACGAGAAGATCTATATTCAGGTCACAGAGTCCATGACCGGTAAAGACGTCCGCAAGCGTGAGTTGGCGCCTTTGCAGAGAGTCCGAGATAACTATGAAAAAGTTGTATTGTCGTTAGATCCCGGCTTGGAGACCAGCTACGAGGGCATCAAGTCGAAAAACCTGATCGACTGGCTGCTTGCAGAATAACACCACTCAGAAATCTTTCCCCCGGTGCTGTTTCGTTCAAAACAGCACCGGGGTACTTGTACCACCAGCTACTTCGAGGAACGACAGGACCACTTCGTCTGCGCTAACTACCGCAGCAACACCGGCACATGCTCTGCCCACTATATTCAGGCCGTCGTTCTGGAACAACTGGTCTGGAAGCACATGCAGATGGTCATTGAGATTGTCGCGCGCCATGAGGCATACTTCCGGGCAGTCATGGAGCAGCGGCTCCGTCTGGAAAGTGAAGAGATTCTTCGCATCAAGCGCAAGCAGCTTGAGAAAGCTGACAAGCGATTCAAAGGGCTGGATCGTCTGTTCATCCGTCTCTATGAGGACAATGTGGCCGGGAAGCTGAACGACGAACGATTTGCCTCGGCGCGCCGGACAAGAGCAGCGGCAAACGCAGGCAAGCTATTTAGGTCTGCTACGATCTGGTAGGGTTTATCCCTTTGGATGAACTGATGAAACAGGAAACGGCATGACCCGAAAGTCATGCCGTCCCTGCAAAACAATATAAAACTGTCTTACGACCCCCGCCGAAAGGCGCGGGTCTTACTTAATCAAGAGTAGTGCAGAGGAGCAAACGAATGAGGGATCAAATATCCTCCATCGTCTCGATCAGGCCATAGCCCTCGTCATTGCGCTTGTAGACGACATCCACCGCCTCGCTCTCGGTGTTGCGGAACACGAAGAAATTGTGGCCGAGCAGATTCATCTGCAAGATGGCCTCCTCCACGCTCATGGGTTTGACGGCGAAGCGCTTGGTGCGAACGATCTGGAAATCGGTCTCCTCGTGAACGTCGAACTCCTCGGGCACCTCGGCCTTGATGGAACCCTCGCGCAGGTTTTTCGCAAGCCGCGTCTTGTTCTTGCGGATCTTGCGGTCGATCTGCTGCTCGCAGGAGTCGATCGCGCCGCGCATATCGCCGTCCGGATCTTCGGCGACCGCACGGAACATTGTGCCGTCCGGGCTTCTGAGCATGACCTCGACCACGCAGCGGTTTTTCTTCTCGACAGCGAACGTTATTGTGGCGTCAGGTTCGCTGCGGAAGTACTTGTCCAGCTTGCCGATCTTCTTTTCGGCGTAGGCTTTGACGGAGTCGTTGAGGGTGATCTTCTTGCAGGCAAATGTGAATTTCATAACGCTGCGCTCCTTTCGCTTGTTGGATACACTCTGGGGTAAGTACAGTATAACACAGATTGACGGAATGTCAAACAGATTGCAAAATAAAATGACGATTTTAGCTAATATAACTAATTTAGCGGTATCGACAGCAGACGACAGACATTTTAAGGAGAAGCGAGTATCCTATGCCTTGGAAGCTTTCCAATATCCCACCCTATTTTGAGCCGCTGTTTTTGCAAGCAGCGGCTCCTTTTTATGCAAAAAAGCCCTCGAAGACGAGAGCTTTTTCGTTATTGATCGACCAGCCTGTTAAACTCCGTGGACCCCTTTTGAAAATGTACGTCCAGCTTGACGCGGTCGGCGCGCATAAGGCTTGTTGTATACTCGTAGACGCGGCCGTTTTCTCCCGTTGTGCGGCGACGATGGAAAAATGCCGGAGAACCAACGCGGCAACCGAGCAGCGCCGACTCCTTCTCCCCAAGCAAAACCGCTTCATAGCTGTCCTGCGCAGAAACCGGCACGACGCCGATGTGGTAGAGCAAGCTGTAAAAGCTGTGCGTCTGAACCATCTCCCGGGTCAGATTCGGATAAATCGTCTCAGGATAATATGAGGTTTCCAAGATCAGCGGCCAGCCGTCCACATTGCGCACACGAGTGAAGCAGTAGACGCTTTCTCCTTCGCCCAGAGCCATGATCTCCCGAATGTGCGCGGAGGCGGGGATCACCGCAAAATCGACCAGCGTGGAGGACGGCGACTTACCCTGCTGGGAGATTTCTGTAGTAAACGAATATTCAACATGCTTGCGGCGCATGGCGGGATCGGCGACGAATGTGCCCTTGCCGCGCTTACGCACGACAAATCCGTCTGCTTCCAGAGCGCCGATGGCCTGACGCACCGTATTGCGGCTGATGTGATATGTGCTGCACAGCTCCGATTCAGATGGCAACAGCGTTCCCGCGGTCACGCCGCCGGTGGTAATGGCGCGCTTAATGATGCCGATGAGCTGGGAATAGAGAGGGATCTCACTGTCCATGAGAAGTTTTTCGCTCAGAACGGAATGGGAATCCACGTTGATGCCTTCTTTCACTTGTTTGGAACATAGTAGATAGTACCATACAAGATGGAACATTTCCACTGTGGGTTCCGATAAAAAAACGCCGCATCCCTGCGGCGTTTTTTATGAATTTACTTACAAATCAGAACTTGGGCTTGGTAGCGGGGCACTTGGGAGCCTGACCGTTGCAGACAGCGACAATGTCGTTGGCAACGCTGGTGCAGCAGTTGAGCACGGATTGCTCGGTGGTGGCTGCCATATGCGGGGTCATGACCACGTTGTCGAGGTTGAACAGCTCGCGGCTGGACTCCTGAATGGGCTCATGCTCAAACACGTCCAGACCGGCCTGGAACAGGGTGCCGTCCTTCAGGCAGGCAACCAGTTCATCTTCCTTGATAAGGCCGCCGCGCGCGCAGTTGATGAACGTGGCGGTGGGCTTCATCCAGCTGAACTGCTCACGACCGATGCTGTGGTGCGTGGACGGAACTTCGGGCAGGTGGACGCTGACGAAGTCGGCCTGCTCCCAGACCTCCTTGGCGGTCGCCTTCAGTTCGCAGAGGTCTCCGATCTGCTCCTGCTTGATGAACGGATCGTAGCCGATGACCTTCATGCCGAAGCCGTACTTGCACTTCTGCATGGCAAGCTGGGAGATGCGGCCGCAACCAATCATGCCGAGGGTCTTGCCGCCCAGCTCATAGGTGTGCTCCATGCCCATGCGGACGAGGAAGTTGCCGCCGCGGAACTGGCGATCAACGTAGGTGAAGCGCTTGGCGCAGGCGAGCATCAGCAGGACGGCATGCTCAGCGACAGCGTTGGCGTTGCCGGCGGGCGCGAAGACGACCTGAATGTTCTTTTCGGCAGCGTGATCCATGTCGATGTTGTCGAGGCCGGCACCCTGCTTGCCGATGACCTTGAGGTTCTTGCAGGTATCCATCATCGCGGCGGTGATGGGCTCGGTGCGGCACATGATGGCGTCGGGCTGGAACTCGGCAAGCTCCTTGAGGTAGGTGTCCACATCGTTGTGGCCGCAGAGCTTGACTTCAAAATCGTTGCCCTGGAAGATGTTGGTTGCGATCTCATTGAGCTCGATGGTGTAGTAGACTTTAAACTTTGCCATGATTGTTTCCTCCTGCTTTTTGTTATGATTAAAATTCACAAAAGTTTTTGCTGTTATTGATATTCTATACGATACTCCGACGAAAAGCAAGTCCTATTTGCAAGATGGCTTTCACAATTTTGATATAGCTGTTTGTTTTTTGAAATTGTGCTGTCAGATTGTGAAAGTTTCTCCGTCTCCGCAAAGATGTACGATTCTGTCCGCGTCGGACGGATGCTCACGGCAATAGCGTTCAATCCAGGCGTATTTCTCCCAAATGTGCATCGGAAACAACAATCTGACCGGTATTTGCTCCAACAAATAAGCGATACCCCGGTCGTAGGCATTCTCCAGACGCGGGTCGAGCGGTGCCATCGCGACGTCGATGATAGGAGCGCAGCCGCAGTCAGCGGATTCGTCCCGAACGGCGGCGGCAAGCTTGGCGATGGAGCGGCGGTAGTTCGCCGCCATATTGTTGCAGTACATCTTGCCTTCGTCCACCCAATGCCACCAATTGAGATCGCCGGCGTGATAGACAAGCTTACCCTCGGCGGAAAGCAGAAACGCCACGCCGACGTCGGTGGACTGTATGGTGCGGACGGTCAACGGGGCGCCGCCCGCCTCGGTTGCCAGGATACTGTCCGCGCGCATGGACGTCACACGGGAAAAGATCTCGCCGGTCATGCCGAGCTTTTCCCACCGGCGCGTGGCGAGACGGATATCATGAGAGAGGATAAAGCGCGTCAGCGGGTATTGGTCAAGCAGCGTGAAAATTTGTTTGTCGAAGTGATCCTCATGGCTGTGACTGGCGAAGACAAGAAGAGGCTTATCCTTGCGCAGCGGCGGAAGCTCGCCCTTCCACCAGTCGAACAGGGTGTAGAAATGATCCCATTCGATGAGAAAACCGCTGTGGGCGATATAGGTGATAGTCATAGGCGATCTCTCCTTTGCGCGCCCATTATACAGGAAGGAAAAACGCCGTGCAAGCGGTACTTGCATAATATGTCCTCCCTATGGTATCATCAACAGAACGAGGGCCTGTTCATGCTGAAAAAAGCTTACATCGAAATCACGAATATTTGCAATCTGCATTGCGCGTTCTGCCCCGGCACAAAGCGTGCCCCGCGAACCATGACGTCGGGCGAGTTTGCGACGGTGCTGGACAAACTGAGCGGACACGCCGCCTATATCTATCTGCACGTTATGGGCGAGCCGCTGCTGCACCAGCAGCTCTCTGAGCTGCTGGACATTGCGGCTTCGCGCGGCAGGAAAATCTGCATCACCACCAACGGAACGTTGCTTTGGAAACAGGCGGAAACGCTCCTGAACGCGCCTGCGCTCTATAAGGTAAGCGTTTCGCTCCACAGCGTCGAGGAAAACGGCGGGGATCCAGCGAATGCGCGGCAGTATCTGGAAACCGTGTGGTCGTTTGCCGTTTGCGCCGCGGCGAGAGGAGTTATTGTCGCGCTGCGGCTTTGGAACGAAGGAGCGGCGGATGCCGGAAACGGCGTGATCCTGGACTTCCTGCGCGAAAAGACCGGCTCGGACGATTGGCCGGAGCCGCGCGCCCATAGCTTTCGCCTCTCGAAAAACCTGTATCTGGAGAGGGAGAACGCGTTCGAGTGGCCCGACCTTGAAGCGAATGAGACGCATACCGAGTTCTGCCAAGCGCTGCGCGGACAGATCGGCGTACTGGCTGACGGCACGGTGGTGCCGTGCTGCCTCGACCACGAGGGCGATCTGGCGCTGGGCAATCTATTTTCGCAGGAACTGGACGAGATTTTGTGCGGTGAACGGGCAAAAGAGATGGTCTGCGGCTTCTCCCGCCGGAAGCCAAGCGAAGAGCTATGTCGCCGCTGCGGCTATGCAACAAGGTTCAACAAATGATGCAAGAGCACTGGGAAAACCTGGATATTCTGCGCGAGCCTCTGCTGGATTGGTACGACGCCCACCGCCGCATTTTGCCGTGGAGGGAGGATCCGTCACCCTACCGAACATGGGTCAGCGAGATCATGCTGCAGCAGACGCGCGTGGCGGCGGTGCTGCCATACTTTGATCGCTTCATGGCGGAGCTGCCGGACGTTCGCGCGCTGGCAGAGGTATCCGAAGAGCGGCTGCTTAAACTGTGGGAGGGACTGGGCTACTATTCCCGCGCGCGCAACCTGCACCGCGCGGCGAAGCTGGTGGTGTCCGACTGCGGCGGCGAGCTGCCGCGAACCTTCGACGAGCTTCGAAAACTGCCGGGCATCGGCGACTATACCGCCGCCGCCATCGCATCCATCAACTGCGGCGCGGCAGAGCCCGCTGTGGACGGCAATCTGCTCCGCGTCGCGGCGCGCGTATGCGGCTGTGCCGGAGATGTGACCGACGCGAAAGAAAAAAAGCTGTTCCGCGCGCGCATGGCGGCATCCATCGACCGCGAGCGTCCCGGCGCGTGGAATCAGGCGATGATGGATCTTGGAGCGACGGTCTGCCTGCCGAACGGCGCGCCGCTGTGCGGCGAATGCCCCGCGCGCGCGTTCTGCGCCGCGTACCGTGAGGGTTTGACGGAGACGCTGCCCGTCCGTGCGGAAAAGAAAAAACGCCGCGCGGAGGAACGTACGGTGTTTCTTCTCCTGCGTGGCGGCAAGCTGGCGGTGCGCCGACGCCCCGATACGGGTCTGCTTGCAAAGCTGATGGAGTTCCCGAATGTTGCGGGAAGCCTCGATGAGTCCGGCGCCTGCGTGACGCTGGCGCAATGGGGGCTGGACGCGAAGACGCTCAAGCCCTGCGGCACGGCAATGCATATCTTCACGCACATCGAGTGGCAGATGAAGGGCTATATCGCGGAGGTTTCGGGCGAAGGCTCCGGCTTCCGGTGGGTGGATGCGCGAGAGCTTGAGACGCTGGCGATCCCGACGGCGTTCAAAGCCTATACCGGACAGGCGTGGGCGCTTTTATTCGAGAATAAGGAGTAAAACGATGGCTCAATTATACTTCAAATACGGCGCAATGGGCTCCAGCAAGAGCGCCAACGCACTGATGACTCGATTTAACTATGAGGAGCGCGGACAGCAAGCGCTGATGGTCAAGCCCCAGCTCGATACGCGCGACGGCGATCACATGGTGCATTCGCGCATCGGCTTGGAATATCCCTGTGTGTATTTTCACGAAATGCGCGCCATGAGCGAGGACGAGTTGAAGAAAAACGACTGCATCATCGTGGACGAAGCACAGTTCCTTACGCGCGAGGAGGTTATGTACCTCGTGCATCTGGTGGACGACTGCAATATCCCCGTGATCTGCTATGGGCTGCGTGCCGATTTCCGCGGCGAGCTGTTCCCCGGCAGCTATGAGCTGCTGGTTATGGCGGATAAGATCGAGGAGGTCAAAACCATCTGCTGGTGCGGCAAAAAGGCGACGTTCAACGCCCGTTTTGACGCCGAGGGGCACGTTCTCAAGGAGGGCGAACAAGTGGTGCTGGGCGCGAACGACAAGTATATCGGACTGTGTCGCAAGCACTGGGCGCGCGGCGACCTTGGCCCCGATTTCAAGCCAAACAGATGATTTGCGATCTTTGCCCGCGGCACTGTCACGCGGAGCGCACGGAAACACGCGGCGCGGGTTTCTGCCGGATGCCCGCCGGGATCGTAGCGGCAAAGGCAATGCTGCATCATTGGGAGGAACCCTGCCTCTCCGGCACGCGCGGCGCGGGCTGCGTGTTCTTCACCGGTTGCAACCTTGGCTGCATTTACTGCCAGAACGGAAGCATTTCCCGCGAGGACTTCGGCAAACCGATCACCCCCGCGCGGCTGGGAGAGATATTTGACGAACTGATTGCCCAAGGAGCCCACTGCATTGACCTCGTGACGCCGACACACTTCACACCGTGGATCGTGGAGGCGCTACAGAAGCCGCTGAGCGTGCCGGTGGTCTGGAACTGCGGCGGCTACGAGAACGTGGAAACGCTGCGAATGCTGGATGGCAGGGTGCAGGTCTACCTGCCTGACGTCAAATATGCGGACGTCGGTCTCGCATCTGAGCTGTCCTGCGCGGCGGACTATTTCGAGGCGGCCAAGGCCGCCATCGACGAGATGTACCGCCAGGTCGGGCCGTTCCGCATCGGCGCGGACGGGATCATACAAAGAGGCGTTATCATCCGACATATGGTGTTACCCGGCCAGCTTGACAATACGCGCCGTGTTATCGACTATGTGGCGGAGCGTTTCCGTCCCGGCGAAGTGCTGTTCTCGCTCATGAGCCAGTACACGCCGCAGAAGGGCGCGACCGGCGCGCTGGCACGCCGCATCACGGGCGCGGAGTACCGTGCGGCGGCGGCGTATATGGAAGCCTGCGGCTTGACAAGCGGCTTTGTGCAGGAAAAGTCCAGCGCGAAAGAGGAGTATACGCCGGATTTCGATTTGAGCGGAATCTGAAGATAATTAAGATAAGCAGGGGGATACGACCATGGAGCGCACCAGCAAAGAAAACTACTACCTCGACATCGCGCAGACTGTCACCGAGCGGGCGACCTGCCTGCGGAGAGTGTACGGCGCGATCATCGTCAAGAACGATGAGATCATTTCAACCGGATATAACGGTGCGCCGCGTGGGCGCAAGAATTGCGTCGATCTGGGCTGCTGCACCCGCGAGGCGATGCAGGTGCCGCGCGGCCAGCGCTATGAGCTCTGCCGCAGCGTCCATGCGGAAGCGAACGCCATCATTTCCGCCGCGCGGCGCGACATGGTGGGCGGCACGATCTATCTGGTCGGGCGTGACGCGCAGACCGGCGAGCTGCTCGGTGACGCGGACTCCTGCTCCATGTGTCGCCGCCAGATCATCAACGCGGGACTGGAGAAGATCGTTATCCGTCGAACCCCGACGGAGTATGTCGTCATTCCTGTCCGCGAATGGATCTATGAGGACGATTCACTGCCGGATCTGCCGATGGACATTTGAAGAGAAGAAAAGAGAGGCTCGGTCGAGCCTCTCTTTTGTTATCTGCACAGATACGAGAACCAGCCCTCAGAGCTGTTAGTCTCGGCGATTTCCCAGCCTGCTTCGATCAGGCGCTGACGCACCTCGTCGGCACGGTCGTCGATGATGCCGGAGCAGAGGAACGCACCGCCCTCCTTCAACAGCGGGCGTACCCGCGGCGCAAGGGAGATGATGATGTCCGAGACGATGTTTGCGACCACGATATCATAGTCCCCGCCAAACTCGCGGGCAAGCGCCCTGTCCGCTGTCACGTCTCCGGCGCGTACAGTGTAACGCACACGGTCGATGCCGTTGAGCGAGGCATTTTCATAGGCGACGTTTACACAGGTCGGATCGACGTCGCAGGCATAGGCCTGCTTCGCGCCGAGGAGCAGCGCCGCAATGGACAGAATGCCGCTGCCGCAGCCAAGGTCAAGCACCTTCTCGCCGCCGCGGACGAGCCGATCCAGCGCCGTCAGGCACAGACGCGTCGTAGCGTGACTGCCGGTGCCGAAGGTCAGACCGGGGTTGAGGACCAGCTTTACGCGTTCTGAGTCCTTCGCCTGCTCCCATTCGGGCACGACCAGCAGGCGTTCGCCGATCTCCATGGGTTTATAAAACTGCTTCCAGTTGTTTTCCCAATCCTCGTCCGCCACGTTTTCCATGGAGAGCAGCAACGGCGCGTACTCGGGGTGTTGCTTTCTGAATACCTCCAGCGCGATGCGCAACTGTCCCAACGTGTGCCACCCGCCGTCATCCTCCGGCAGGTAGAAGGTCACGCGGCACTTGCCGCGCTTCTCACGCAGCAGATCATCGTCCACGTAATCCCAGTATTGCCTGTTGTTTTCCAGAAAATCCCTGAAATCGCCTTCCTCGTCGATCATCAGCGAATCGATGCCGAATGTGCCGAGGAAGCTGCTCACGGGGTCAATGCCTGCGGGTGTTGTATCAATATGAAGCTCTAACCATTTCATCTTTCTTTACCAAAAAAGAACAGGCCCAGCGTTCCTGCGCCGGTGTGGGAGCCGATGACCGGCCCGATATAGTCGGCGCGCACATCGGTGACGCCGAAGCGTTCACGGAGCATATCCTTGACCAGGGCGACGCTGTCCGGCGCGTCTGCGTGGCAGATGAACACGGTCTGGTCTTTGAGCGGACGCGCGCCCAGCTCATCCATCTTATTAATCAGTTCGCGGAGCGCCTGCTTCATGCCGCGCGCCTTGCTGACGGCGGTCAGCTTGCCCTCGGCGTCGCAGTGCATGACCGGCTTGATGGAAAGCACCGTGCCGACAATGGCGCTGGTGGCGTTGAGCCGCCCGCCGCGGCGCAGATGGTTGAGGTCGTCGACCGTGAACCAGTGATCCTGATGCTGGATGTTCGCGCGCAGCCAATCCGCCACTTCGTCGATGGTTTTGCCTTTGGCTTTTTCCTTTGCCGCGTACCACATCAGCATCCCTTGCCCGCGCGAAGCGGCAAGGGAATCAATCACAATAATCTTTGCATCGGGAAACTCGCTGCGCAGCTCATCCGCCGCAATACAGCCAGACTGATAGGTGGTGGACAGTGCGCTGGAAAAGGCGACGCAGAGGACGTCCTTGCCCGCCTCCAGAATCAGACGCATGGAGTCGGTGAAGTCACCGACATTTGCCGCCGCGGTCACAGAGGTTTCTCCGGAGCGGAGCCGGCTGTAGAATTCCGCAAGTGACATCTCGGCATGGTCGGGCGTATCGCGATAGTTTTTTCCGCCGATGGTAAAGGTGAGGGGGATGACGCAAAGACCGCTCTCCGCGATCTCCTGAGCGTTCAGGTCGCAGCAGCTGTCGGTCATGATAACATAATCGCGCATATCAGATGTCTCCTTTTGCTTGTAACACTATTCCAACCATACAATTATACCATATTTAGCAGGAAAAGAAAAGCCCTATTTCCCCACGCAGAAGCGCTCAAAGATGCGGGATACCATATCCTCCCGCGCTGTGCGTCCGCTCAGCTCACCGAGCGCATTTGACGCAGCCTCGACCTCGGTGAGCACCACGTCCGGCGTCATGCCGCCGCGCAGCGCGTCGAGCGCAGCACGAACCGACGCCAGCGCGCGCGTGACCGCGTCCGCCTGCCGCGCGTTGGTCAGCAGCGTTCCGCTCTGCGGCGGGAGCGAGGGGAACAAGGCGGCGACAGCGGTCTCCAGATCAGCAAAGCCCTCGCCGGTGATGCTGGACACGGCGACGCCGTCGCCGCTGCCGCCGAGGTCGCACTTGGTGCGCACAAGCAGATAGGGCTTGCCGCTGTGGCGCGCGAGGCGCAGCGTCTCCGCATCTTGCTCCGTCGGCGCGTGACTGCCGTCCGTGAGCGCCAAAATCAGGTCAGCGCCCTCGATTGCTTTACGGGAACGCTCCACGCCCAGCCGTTCCACCGTGTCGTCGGTCTCACGCAGTCCTGCGGTATCGATGAGCCGCAGCAACACGCCGCCGACGAGCGCGGTCTCCTCCACCGTGTCGCGTGTCGTGCCGGGAATGTCGGTGACGATGGCGCGGTCGTAGCCCACCAATCGGTTGAGCAGCGAAGATTTGCCCGCGTTGGGCGCGCCGATGATGGCGGTGGCGACGCCGCTCTTAACGATCCTGCCCCGCGCATAGGTGGAGAGAAGATCGGAAAGAGCGGATTCGACCGCCGCGAGCGTCTCGTCGACCTGAGCGGGCGATGCGTCCTCAATATCCTCATCGGGGTAGTCCACTACGGCGTAGAAGCGGCTGGCAATGTCCAGCAGCTTGTCGTAGGCGCTGTCGGCAAGCCGCCGCAGCGCTCCGTCCACCTGGCCGGCGGCGTTTCGCGCGGCTTCGGCAGTCTCAGCATCGACCAGATCGACCACTGCCTCCGCTTCGGTCAGATCCATCTTCCCGCTCAAAAAGGCGCGTTTGGTGAACTCGCCCGCCAGCGCTTGCCGCGCGCCGGCAGCAAATGCGGCGGAGAGGACTTCGTTCAGCACGACCGGCGAACCGTGACAATGGATCTCCGCGCCGGGTTCGCCGGTATAGGAGTGCTCAGCGGCGAACCACACGGCAAGCGCGCGGTCGATGACCTGCCCCTGCGTATCCAGCGCTGCGCCGTAGACCATGGAACGGGCGGGCTGAGATGACATGGGCTTCCCGATTGCAGGCGAAAAAATACGATCAAGAACGGCAAGCGCCGCGTTTCCGCTGATGCGCACGATCCCGATGGCGGTTCTCTGATTTCCGGTGGCGATTGCCGCGATAGTATCCATGCAATTACCTCCTACGGAGAAAGGGCGGGCTGTTTGCCCGCCCTTTTGGGAATTTGAATTACTGCTGGTCCTTTGCCTGCTGGGCTTCAATTTCCAGCAGCGCGTCCTTGCGGGACAGGTTCCAGCGGCCCTTCTCGTCGATCTCCATGAACTTGACCCAGATCATATCGCCGACGGTAACCACGTCCTCGACTTTCTCCACGCGCTTCTTGTCGAGGCGGGAGATGTGGACGAGACCGTCCTTGCCCGGCGCGATCTCAACAAAGGCGCCGAACTGCATCAGGCGCACGACGCGGCCGTAGTACAGCTTGCCGACCTCGGGCACGAACACGATATCGTCGATGCACTTCTTCGCGGCGTCGCAGCTGGCGGCGTCGGAGGAAGCGATACGGATCGTACCGTCGTCCTCGATGTCGATCTTCGCGCCGGTGTCGGCAACGATCTTCTGGATGACGCTGCCGCCCTTGCCGATGACCTCGCGGATGCGGTCGGGATCAATGTGCATGGTGATCATCTTGGGCGCGTACTTGCTGACCTCGGGGCGCGGCTCGCTGATGACGGGCAGCATGACCTGATCGAGGATCTGGCAGCGGGCGTCATAGGTGATGTCGAGCGCGTTCTCGATAATCGCCATGGTCAGACCGTCGTTCTTGAGGTCCATCTGGATGGCGGTGATGCCCTTCTTCGTGCCGGCGACCTTGAAGTCCATCTCGCCGTGGAAGTCCTCAACGCCCTGGATGTCGATGAAGGTGGTGAACTCGCCGTTGTCATCCTGAATGAGTCCGCAGGAAATGCCCGCGACGGGCGCCTTGATGGGCACGCCTGCGTCCATCAGCGCCAGCGTGGAGCCACAGATGGAGCCCTGGGACGTGGAGCCGTTGGAGCTGACGACCTCGCTGACGACGCGGATGGCGTAGGGGAACTCCTCCTCGGAGGGGATGACCGGCAGCAGCGCGCGCTCAGCAAGAGCGCCGTGGCCGATCTCGCGGCGGCCGGGGCTGCGGGCGGGCTTGGCTTCGCCGACGGAGTAGCCGGGGAAGTTGTAGTGGTGCATATAGCGCTTTTCGGTCTCCTCCCAGATGGTGTCGAGCTTCTGGTTGGCGGAAAGCGTGTCGAGCGTGCAGACGGAGAGCACCTGCGTCTGGCCGCGGGTGAACAGGCCGGAGCCGTGGACGCGCGGCAGAACGCCGACCTCGGCGCCCAGCGGGCGGATCTCATTCTTCTGACGGCCGTCGACGCGGTGGCCTTCGAGCAGCCAAGCCTTGACGATCTTCTTCTGGAGCTTGTAGGTGATCTCCTCGAGGTACTGATCCATGTTCTCGTGCTCGGCGAGGTACTTCTCATGCCAGTGCTCGATCATCTCGTTCCAGCGCGCCTCGCGGACGTTCTTGTCGTCGGTGTCCATGGCAGCCTTCGCCTCGTCCATGAAGTCGGCGCAGATCTTGTCGAACAGCTCAGTGTCAAAGTCGGCGTGCGGATAATCGAATTTCGGCTTGCCGATCTCGGCGACCATCCGGTTGATGAGATCGACCTGCTTCTGGTTCTCCTCATGGGCGAACTTGATGGCGGCGAGCATCTGGTCGTTCGGCACCTCGTTCGCGCCGGCCTCGATCATGACGACCTTCTTGCCGGTGGAAACAACGGTGACGTCAAGGTCGCTGACCTTACGCTGCTCGCTCGTCGGGTTGAGCACCAGCTCGCCGTCGACCAGACCGACCTTGAGCGCGCCGATGGGGCCGTTCCAGGGGATGTCGGAGATGGCGAGCGCCGCGGACGCGCCGATGAGCGCCGCGATCTCGGGGGAGCAGTCATGATCGACCGCCATGACCGTCGCCATGATGGAGACGTCGTTGCGGAAGTCATAGGGGAACAGCGGGCGGATCGGGCGGTCGATGACACGGCTGGTCAGGATGCCCTTCTCGCCGGGACGACCTTCGCGGCGGTTGAAGCTGCCGGGGATGCGGCCCACGGCGTACAGCTTTTCCTCAAAATCGACGGACATGGGGAAGAAGTCCACACCGTCGCGGGGACGGGGCGCGGCAGTGACGCACACGAGCACGCGGGTGTCGCCGTAACCGACCATGACGGAGGCGTTGGCGAGCTCGGCGAGCTTGCCGACCTCAAGGAACAGAGGGCGGCCGGCGACTTCCAGCTCATACTTGCGGTAATTGGGGAATTGACGCTTGGTGATGATGGTTGACATTGCAAATCTCCTTCGTTTTGATACTCGGGAGCGCGCTTTCGCATTTGAAGATAAGCCCGAATTTCGGGCGCATATTCAAACACAAAAGCCGCCGCTCCCGGAAAATGTGTTCCGTTCAATCAGCAAGAGGCGGCGGAGGATAACCTCCGCCACCCCTGTTGCTTCTTACTTACGAATGCCGAGCTTGGCGATCAGTGCACGGTAACGCTCGATGTCCTTCTTCATGAGATAGTCGAGCAGGCTGCGGCGCTTACCGATCATCTTGTACAGGCCGCGGCGGGAGTGATTGTCGTGCTGGTGAACCTTGAGGTGTTCGGTGAGCTGGTTGATCCGCTCGGTGAGAATGGCGACCTGCACCTCGGGGGAGCCGGTGTCGTTCTCGTGGGTACGGTTGGCCTCGATGATGGAGGTCTTCTGGTCTTTGAGCATCATAGTGTGTTTCCACCTTTCCATAAATTCTCCCTCGGCTGCGTCAGGGAGCAGGTGGACTGTCCGCAAACGAGGCCGGGGAACATACTCGGCTATACTAGCACAGTTTTTTCCGCCGGTCAAGGGAAATTTCCCATGAAATAAATAAAAGAGGGCGATTGCCCTCTTTTATTCGAAAAATCAGTTTTTCAGCGCCTTGAAGTAGTCCTTTGTCACCTTGATGACCACCGGGCTGAGCAGCAGGAGGCCGATCAGGTTCGGGATCGCCATGAGGCCGTTGAGCGTGTCGGAGATGTCCCACACCAGCTTGAGATCCGCGACCGCGCCAAGCACGACGACGATGACAAACAGGATCTGGTAGGGACGCACCGCCTTGCTGCCGAACAGGTACTCGATGCAGCGTACACCGTAGAGCGACCAGCCGAGGATGGTGGACGTGGCGAAGAGCAGGAGACCGACCGCCAGCAGGATCGAGCCGAACTTCGCGCCGAACACCGTGGAGAAGCCCGCGATGGTCGTGCTCGCGCCGGCAAGCGCGCTGTCGCCGAAGTGACCGTAGGCGGCGCCGGAGCAGAGGACGACGAGCGCCGTCAGCGTGCAGATGACGATGGTGTCCATGAAGACCTCAAAGATGCCGTACAGGCCCTGCTTAACAGGGTCGCGCTCGGAGGTGGAGGCGTGGGCGATGGGCGCGGAGCCGAGACCTGCCTCGTTGGAGAACACGCCGCGGCCGACGCCCTTGGTCATCGCGGTGCGGATGGTGATGCCAACCGCTCCGCCGACGACGGCGGCGGGGTTGAACGCGCCCTTGAAGATGTCGCCGAAGACCTGAGGGATCGCGCCCGCGTGAACGATGACGACGATCACCGCGCAGACGATGTAGACGACCGCCATGAAGGGCACCAGCTTCTCAGTGACCTGGCCGATGCGCTTCACGCCGCCGATGACGACCAGCGCCACGAACACGGCGATGACGACACCGGTAATGAGGGAAATGGTGCTCTTGGCGTCAGCGGCGGAGGGGTTGAACGCAACTGCCACCTGATTGACGGAGTCCGCGATCGAGTTGATCTGCGAAATGTTGCCGATGCCGAACGCCGCGATGGCGCCGAGGACGGCGAAGATCGTGCCGAGCCACTTGAACTTTTTACCGAGGCCGTTCTTGATGTAGTACATCGGGCCGCCGACCCACTCGCCGTTTGCGTTGCGCTCACGGTACTTGACCGCCAGCAGAACTTCCGCGTACTTCGTGCACATACCGACCAGCGCAGAAATCCACATCCAGAACACCGCGCCGGGACCGCCTATAACGATCGCGCCGGTGACGCCGGCGATGTTGCCGGTGCCGACGGTCGCCGCCAGCGCCGTGGTCACTGCCTGGAACGGCGTGATCTCACCGTGGCCCGCTTCCGCCTTGTGAAAAATCTTGCCGAGGGTGTTTTTCATCGCGTAGCCGAACTTCGAGAACTGCACGAAGCCGGTGGCGATGCTCAGGTACAAGCCTGTGCCGACCAGCAGCACCAGCATCACGGGGCCCCATACGAACCCGTTGATGGTGTCGTTGATTTTGATGATCGCATCCATGTTTTTTTTCTCACTCCTACTATTGTTATCAAAATTTTTGAAGTGTTTTTTCAAAAATTTCTATGAGAATATACCAAACTGCGCCCGTTTTGTCAATAGCAAGTTCCCGCGGGCTTTTTCAAAATCGTTTCAAAAAATTCATAAAGCCCTCTTGACAAACGCAAAAACGCGCGATATGCTAACTGTACTAAAACAGTTAATACGGTTGAGATGGGGTGACGGAGCAGTGGCAATCAGTATGATGATACTTCTTGCGGGAGGGCTTCTTGCAGGAGTCGGGGTACTGCTTGTGATTTTTCTCAGCAGATAGGAGGCGATTGTTTGATTACCTTAAATTATCGTGACGCGCGGCCGATCTACGAGCAGGTCAAGGACGGGCTGCGCAAGCTCATCATTGGCGGTGCGATCGCGGACGGTGAGAAATTGCCCAGCGTGAGGCAGCTGGCGAGCCAGCTTGCCATCAATCCCAACACCATCCAGCGGGCGTACAACGAGCTGGAGGCGGAGGGATACGCCGCATCGGTGCCGGGCAAGGGGAGCTTTGCCGTCAGCGGCGCGCGCGGGCGGGACGACGCGCGGCTGCGCGAGCTGTCGCAAACGCTGCGCGAAACCGCCGCGGAGCTGCGCGCTATGGGCGTTACGCAGACGGAGATCGAAATGTTGTGCAGGGAGGTTGAAGAGAAATGATAGAAGTAAGAGACCTCGTCAAGACCTTTGACGGCTTTTACGCGCTTGCCGGCGCGAACGTCACCGTGCCGCAGGGCGCGATCTACGGGCTGGTCGGCCCCAACGGCGCGGGCAAGACCACGCTGCTGCGCCATCTGACCGGTGTGTACCGGCAGGATTCCGGCACGATCACCGTCGATGGGCAGGACGTATGGGAGAATCCCGCCGTCAAAACGCGGATCGCGTCCATCCCCGACGATTGGTACTACTTTATGCAGGCGAGCCTGCGGGACATGATGCACTATTATAGGGGCTTTTACCCGCAGTTCAGTCTGGAGCGCTTCGAGCGGCTCAAGGCGGTGTTCGGGCTGAACGAGACGCAGCCCATCCGCCGCATGTCGAAGGGCATGCAGAAGCAGGCGGCGTTCTGGCTGGCGATGTGCTGTATGCCGGACTATCTCATCCTGGACGAGCCGGTGGACGGGCTCGACCCCGTGATGCGCCGCCAGGTCTGGAGCCTCATCATGCAGGACGTGTCGGAGCGCGGCACGACGGTTCTGGTGTCCTCCCACAACCTGCGCGAGCTGGAGGACGTGTGCGACCACGTTGGCATCATGAACAAGGGATCGGTGCTGCTGGAGCGGAGCCTCAGCGAGTTGCAGGACAACACGGTCAAGATCCAGATCGTGTTCGACGGCGACGCGCCCGCCCTGCCGGAGGAGCTGACCGTTCTGCACAAGAGCGCCGTCGGTCGCGTGCATACCATCATCTTCCGCGGGAAGCAGAGCGAGATCGAAGCGAGGCTCAGCGCCTTGAACCCGATCTTCATGGAGGCCGTGCCGCTGACGCTGGAGGAGATTTTCATTTATGAGCTGGGAGGTGCCGATTATGCGGTCAAGGACGTCATTCTTTAATCCCGTTGTCTTCGCAAACGACTGTAAGCGTTATTGGCCGCTGACGGCGGGCTATACGCTGTTCTGGTTCCTGCTTCTGCCGCTCTCGCGGCTGACGGAATACGGCTACGACTATGGTCAGCCCAGCGATTGGAATATGCAGTACGAAACGCTTGGCATTACGGCGGTGGGCGGCTACGTCAGCGCGTTCTGCACCGGCATTTTGTTCGCCATGGCGATGTTCTCATACCTGACCAACGCAAGGGCGACGAACGGGCTGCACGCCCTGCCCGAGCGTCGCGAGACGCTGTTTGTTACGCACTATCTCGCGGGCCTGTGCTGCCAGATCGTTCCGCAGACGGTGCTGGTGCTGCTGACCATGGTTATCCTTGGCTCGCACGGCGCGTTCGATGTGCGGATCACGGGACTGACGCTGCTGACGATGATCCTGCCGACGCTGTTCTTCTACTCCTTCGGCGTGCTGTGCATGATCTTCACGGGGCAGATCCTAGCCGCGCCCGTGTTCTACGGCGTCCTGAACGTTCTGGTCGTCGGCGTGGAGATGCTGGTGCGGACGCTGGCAGGCAACTTCCTTTACGGCTGGTCGAGCGATATGACGCCGATGCTGACCGCGTTCTCTCCCATTATCAAGTTGGTGGATGAGGGCGTCCGCGCGACCTCGACAAGCAGCGAGTACTATTCCGACGCGCTCCGCTCCGGCGAGCGGATGACGGGGAAGATCATCGTGCAGGGGCTTGACCTGCTCTGGATCTACGCCGCCGTAGGGCTGGTGTTCGCGGTGCTGGCGCTGCTGGTCTACCGCAGACGACACAGTGAGGCGACCGGCTCCACCGTTGCGATCTACTGGGCGCGGCCTGTGTTCAAGTACGGCGTCACCTTCTGCGCGGCGCTGGCGATCGGTCAGCTGGTGTACTACCTCTTCTTCGGCCAGTATCGCAGCAACGGCGACTATTCGCTTCCCGGCATGATCGTCTGCATGGCGCTCGCGGGACTGATCGGCTATTTCGCCGCGGAGATGCTGCTCAAAAAGAGTTTCCGCGTGTGGAAGTCCGGCTGGAAGGGCGCGGCTGCCGTGACGGCGGCGCTGGTGCTGCTGGGCGTCGGCACGACCTTCGACCTGACGGGCTACGAGGGCTATATCCCCAATCTCGACAGCATCGAGAGCGTCAGCGTGGACGCCACCGTCTATTCCGGCAAGCGGGCCTGCTTTGTCACCAGCTCCACTCCTGATACCATCCGCCTTGCCGCCGCCGCGCATCGGGCGATCATTGATGACAAGGCGCGCGAGCAGGGCCGCGCTTCGCGCGGTATGCCGCTCAGCTGGGACGGAGAGGAGACGCAGGGCAGCTATTTCAACATCACCTACAAGCTGAAAAACGGCAGCATCGTACGGCGACACTACAACCCCGTCACGCTCTATCTGGACGAGCAGAGCGTCCCCGGTACGCCTACGGCTGCGCTGACCGCGCTCTACAACGATCCCGACGTGATGGTAATGCGCGCGCTGGGACGCTGGGGCTACAACGCCAAGCGCGACCCGCGCACGCTGACCGACCTGCGCTTCACCGGCGGCTATTACGACCGCTCCAAGTGGGTGAACGACCGCTATGTCGGAGAGATCGAGAGAGACCTTTCGCCCGCGGAGGCGGAACTGCTCTATGAAGCGGCGCTCCGCGACGCAGCGGCGGGACATCTGGCGGGCACGCTGTTCGATGGGTATTCGCAGGAGACGAGTATCCAGCTCTACGCCACCTACCTGGATACCTGGGACTATCGCGGCTCGACCGCGCCGGCGCAGGAAGAGGACGGGCGCGCATATATCGAATTCGAGCTTACCGTCACGCCGCGCATGACCGAGACGCTGGCGGTGCTGCGGGCAATGGGAATCGACGTGGAGCTTTAACAAACGCAGAGGGGCGGCCTTGCGGCCGCCCCTCTCTTTTTTGCCTTTCGCCCTCGGTGGGCTTCATCCAATCGGGAATTTCCGCATTTTAACGGAGAAAACAGAGCATTGCAACCTTGACAAACCCCATACAATCTAATAATATATGTGGTTGTTATGCAAATTTGTCACGGGAGAGTGCAATATGGAATACAAACAGACCTTGAATATGCCGAAGTCCGGGTTTCCCATGCGCGCGGGGCTTCCGATGCGCGAGCCGGATATGCTCAAGCACTGGCAGGAGATGGACATTTACCATGAGCTGCTGAAAAAGAACGAGGGCAAGCCTCGCTTCTCGCTGCACGATGGGCCTCCGTTCTCCAACGGCGACCTGCACATGGGCCACGCGCTGAACAAGGCGCTCAAGGACTTCATTGTCCGCTCCTACGCCATGCGCGGGTACTATACGCCGTACATCCCCGGCTGGGATAACCACGGCATGCCCATCGAGAGCGCCATCATCAAGAAGAACAAGCTCAACCGCAAGGCAATGAGCGTGCCGGAGTTCCGCTCCGCCTGCCATGAGTTCGCCGACCATTACATCGACGTGCAGCGCGAGGGATTCAAGCGCATGGGCGTCGTGGGCGACTGGGAGCATCCTTACAAGACCATGGATCCGTCGTTTGAGGCGGAGGAGGTCAAGGTCTTCGGCGCGATGTTCCGCAAGCGCTATATCTACAAGGGCCTCAAGCCCGTGTACTGGTGCCCGAAGGACGAGACCGCGCTTGCCGAGGCGGAGATCGAGTATCAGGACGATCCCGTCACCACGGTCTACGTCAAGTTCCCGATGCACGACGATTCCGGCAAGCTGGGCCATCTCGACCACAGCAAGCTGAGCTTCGTGATCTGGACGACGACCATCTGGACGCTGCCCGGCAACCTCGCCATCGCCATGCACCCCGACGAGAGCTACGCGGTCGTGCGCAACAAGGCGAACGGAGAGCTGTATATCTTTGCCGAGGCGCTGGTGGAGAAGGTCATGGGCATCGGCGGCGTCGAGGACTACGAGATCGTCGAGACGCATCCGGGCAGCTTCTATGAGAACATGCTGGCGAAGCACCCGTTCCTCGACAAGACCTCCCGCCTCGTGCTGGCGGACTACGTCACGATGGACAGCGGCACGGGCTGCGTCCACACTGCGCCCGGCTTCGGCGCGGACGACTACGAGACCTGCAAGCGCTACGGTATGGACATGGTGGTGCCCGTGGATGATCGCGGCCGCCATACCGACTATGCGGGCAAGTACGCCGGTATGAGCACCGACGAGTCCAACCCCGTCATTCTCGCGGATATGAAGGAGAGCGGCGCGTTGTTTGCCTCCGAGGACATCACCCACTCCTATCCGCACTGCTGGCGCTGCAAGGGGCCGATCATTTTCCGCGCCACGCCGCAGTGGTTCTGCTCGGTGGACGCGTTCAAGGATGACGCCTGCGCCGCCGCGGACGACGTGCGCTGGGTGCCCGGCTGGGGTATCGACCGCATGAAATCCATGATCCTTGAGCGCAACGACTGGTGCATTTCGCGCCAGCGCAAGTGGGGCCTGCCGATCCCCGTCGTGTACTGCCCCGACTGCGGCAAGCCCGTCTGCACCGAGGAGAGCATCAACGCCATCTCCGACCTGTTTGCGAAGGAAGGCTCCAATGCATGGTTTGAGAAGGAAGCGTCCGATTTCCTGCCCGACGGTTTCGCTTGCCCCGAGTGCGGCGGCAAGGGGCCGTTCACCAAGGAGGAGGACACGCTCGACGGCTGGTTTGACTCCGGCTCCACGCACTTCGCTTCCATGCAGAAGGATCAGGGCTTCTGGCCCTCCGACATGTATATCGAGGGTCTCGACCAGTACCGCGGCTGGTTCCAGTCGTCTTTGCTGACCGCCGTCGGCGCGCTGGGCAAGGGCGCTCCCTTCAAGCAGTGCGTCACCCACGGGTGGACGGTGGACGAGCAGGGCCGCGCCATGCACAAGTCCCTCGGCAACGGCATGGACCCGCACGACATCATCAAGCGTTACGGCGCGGATATGCTGCGGCTCTGGGCGGCAAGCGCCGATTATCACGCCGACGTCCGCTGCGGCGAGAACATCTTCAAGCAGCTCTCGCAGAATTACCTCAAGTTCCGCAACACCTGCAAGTTCATGCTGGACAACCTCGTGGATTTCGACCCGAACACGCAGATGGCGGCCCCTGCCGAAATGCAGGAGCTGGATCGCTGGCTCATCACGAAACTGAACGAGCTGATGGCGAAGGTGAAGCAGGCGTACAACGATTACGAGTTCCACATCATCACCCACGCGGTCAACGACTTCTGCGTCGGCGTGCTGTCCACGTTCTATCTCGACATCGTCAAGGATCGCCTTTACTGCGACGGCGCGGACAGCCTGTCCCGCCGCGGCGCGCAGACGGCGCTGTATCTGACGCTGGATACGCTGACGAAGCTCTTTGCGCCGATCCTTGCCTTTACCTGCGACGAGATCTGGCTTGCCATGCCGCATCAGTCCGGCGACGATGTGCGCAACGTGCTGTTCAACGACATGAACAAACCGTTTGCGGACTATGCCCTCACGGGCGATCTGTCCCGCTGGGAGAACCTCAAGACGCAGCGCGACAGCGTGAACGCCGCGCTGGAGCTGGCGCGCGCCGAGAAGAAGATCGGCAAGAGCCTGGAGGCCGCCGTGACGATGACCTGCGTCGATCCCGCCGCGCTTCCTGCCGTTGAGAATCTCGCCGACCTGTTCATCGTCTCGCAGATCGAGGTGAAGCAGGGCGAGACCTCCGTCGAGGTCGCCCCCGCGCAGGGCGTCAAGTGCCCGCGTTGCTGGAAGTTCTCTCCCAGCGCGAACGAAGACGGGCTTTGCCCGCGCTGTGCAGAAGTGGTGCGCCATCTGCCGGAGCTGGCGTAAGCTTTGTGCCAATCTACACGCAAAAAATTGAAAAAGCTGCCGAATCGGGCCAAAAAAGATGACAATGAAGAAAGCCGTAGTCACGGATATGCCCGGACGGCAGTCCACGGGGTGTCTGGTAACCCCCGTTAACAAAACAGAAAGGATATACCATTACCATGCACAAATTCGATACCAAATACCTGACCCGTGCCGCCGTCATCGCGGCGCTCTACGTTGTGCTCACCTACCTTGCGGGCTTGATGAACCTTGCTTACGGCCCCGTGCAGTTTCGCTTCTCCGAAGCGCTGACCGTCCTGCCGTTTCTGTTTCCCGAGGCGATTCCCGGCTTGTTTGTCGGCTGCATCGTCTCCAACCTCATCAGCCCATACGGTGCGCTCGATCTCGTTGTCGGCTCACTGGCGACTCTGCTCGCCGCGCTCTGGACGGCGAAGTGCGGCAGACGCTGGTTTGCCCCCATGCCGCCGGTCATCGCCAACGCGGTGCTGGTCGGAGCGATGATCGCGTGGTATGAAGCAGGCTTCGGCGCGGGCTTCCCCGCCGCGTTCGCCTATAACGCGCTGACCGTCGGCCTCGGCGAGCTGGTCGTGTGCTACGTCCTCGGCCTGCCCCTGCTCACCGTACTTGAAAAGCGCGGCGTTGTGAATACTGCCGCCTGAAAAGGAGCGTTTGATGTCTGACCTGGCGTCGTTCGCACAATCGCATACCGCCGCGCGCCTCCGCGCCGCCGCGAGCCGGGGCGCATTGTCCCACGCGATTATCTTCTCCGGCGCAGGCGACCGCGTCACCGCCGCGCGTTATGCCGCCGCCGCGCTTGAATGTACCGCGGACGGCGCGCGCCCATGCCTGAGCTGCGCCAACTGCCGCAAGGTCATGGCGGACATCCATCCCGATGTTACGTTCGTGCGCGACAGCGAGCACAAGGAGCTCTCTGCCGACGTGGTGCGTGCCATGCGCTCCGATACCTTTATCCGTCCCAACGAGGGCGAACGCAAGGTCTATATCTTTGAGGATTGTTCTGTGTGGAATGAACGCGGCCAGAACATCCTGCTCAAGACCATCGAGGAGGGGCCGCCTTACTGCGCGTTTCTCTTCTGCGCGGAAAACTCCGCCGCACTGCTTCAGACCATCCGTTCCCGCTGTGTCGAGGTCAAGCTTGGCGATGGTGCGGAGGGCGGCGAAAGCGGCGACCGCAAGGAGGCGTTTGCGCTTTGCCGCTTGATCGCGGAGGGTAACGCGGCTGCCCGCACGGCGTACCTCGTCAAACTCGAAACCGCCAGGATCAAGCGCGACGAGCTGGGTGCGCTGGTGGAAGCGGCGCGGCTCATCTGCGCGGACGCGCTGCTCTCCCGTTACGGCATGGAATATCCTGCGGATGAAGCGGAACTGATCGCGGCCCTGAACCGCCGAGTGTCCAAAGTAAAGCTCGCGCGTGTGATCGAGCTGCTGGATGCCTACCGCAAACACTGTACCTACAACGTCGGCGCAGGCGTCACGCTGGGAGGGCTTGCCGCCGAACTGGAAGATACATTAAAATAAGAGGTTATCTTATGACAGAGATCATTGGAGTTCGCTTTCGCGGCGGCCCAAAGGAGTATTATTTTGACCCGCGCGGCATTGCCGTTCAGCCGGGTCAGTTCGTCGTTGTCGAGACTGCGGCGGGACAGGAGTATGCCCGCTGCGTCACAGGCAACCGCGAGGTGGAGGACACGGAGATCGTGCAGCCGCTGCGCCCGATCGTGCGCGTTGCCACCGAGAACGATCATCGCACATGGGAACTGAACCGCGTTCGGGAAAAGAATGCGTTCGGCGTTTGCCAGAAGAAGATCGCCGCCCACGGACTCGACATGAAGCTTGTCAAGGTGGAAAGCAACTTTGACGGCAGCAAGATCGTGTTCTACTTTACCAGCGATGGTCGTGTGGATTTCCGCGCGCTGGTGCGCGATCTTGCCGCGGAATTCCGTGCGCGCATCGAACTGCGCCAGATCGGCGTACGCGACGAGGCGAAGATGCTCGGCGGGATCGGCATCTGCGGCCGCCCCTTCTGCTGTGCGGAGTTCCTCGACGATTTTATCCCCGTTTCCATCAAGATGGCGAAGACGCAGAATCTGAGCCTCAACCCGACCAAGATCTCCGGCACCTGCGGGCGGCTGATGTGCTGCCTTAAATATGAACAGGACGCCTATGAGGATGCGGTGCGCCGCTGCCCCAAGCAGGACTCCTTCGTAATGACGCCGGACGGTCCGGGAAACATCACAAATGTGGACATCCTGCGCGAACAGGTGGTCGTGCGCCTTGACGATGCGCCGGAGGCGCCTAAGCGTTATCGCAACAGCGAGTTAAACGTGCTGCGCAACGGAAAGGGTACCCGCGACGGTATTGAGATCCCGCGTGAGCGTCCCGAGCGCTGGCGTGCGCCGGACGAGCTTGAGGCGGAGATGCCGTCGGGTGAATTCGGTGGAGATACCGAGGAAGAAGTGCCGGAAGAGGGCACCGTCAGAAGGCATCGCTCCCGCCGCGGCGGACGCAACCACCGCAAGAGCGGCGAGAACAAACCGACGGCAGAAGCTGCGCCGAAGCAGCAGAAGGCGGAAAAGCCCAAGGCAGAAAAGCCTAAGACGGACAAACCCAAGACGGCAAGACCCAAGCCGGAAAAACATGCTGGAGAGAAGCCGGTTCCCGTCGGCGGCGAAGTGAAAGCCGAAGGCGAGAAGGCGGCGACCTCCCGAAGGCGCCATCACCGCGGCGGACGCAACCACCGCAAGAGCGGCGAGAGCAAGCCGGAGGCATGAACTGTGAGAAAATTCGATCATGTTCTGCTGGCGAGTGATTTTGACAATACGCTTGTCCACACCAAAGCCGCGCTCGACGCCGGCTCGACCGACATCCCGCCTGTGCCGGAGCGCAGCCGCGAGGCGCTGGACTACTTTACACAAAACGGGGGACTGTTTTCCGTTTCCACAGGACGGGCGCTGCCTGCGTTCGCCCGTTACGCCGCCGAGCTGCCCATCACCGCGCCCTGCATCATCGCCAACGGCGCGGGGCTCTACGACTTCCGTACGGAACAGTATCTCGCTACGGCGTTCATGGGGGAGGAGATCCGCGTCCATGTCGCCGCGCTGCTGCGCTACGACCCGCAGCTCCCGTTTGAGATCTACCACACCGACCGGCGCATCCACGCGATGCATCCCAACAAATTCATTCTCAATCACGAGCACCTGACGCGTACGAAGATCGAGCCGGTGGACAGCTTTGACGCGGTGGACACGCCGTTGGTCAAACTGCTGTTTGAAGACGACCGCGACAAGCTCGACGCGTTGTATGAATTCATCTGCGCGCAGAAGTGGCGCGGAAACTATGAGCTGATCTACTCCAGCGACAACCTGCTGGAGATGACGGCGCGCGGCGCGACAAAAGGAGCCATGGTGCTGCGCCTCGCGGAGCTGCTGGGCGTGCGGCGCGACGACGTATACTGCATCGGCGACCACAGCAACGACGTCTCCATGGCGGAGGTCTCCGCCGTCCGCTATTGTCCCGCAAACGCGATAGAAGAGATGAAAAAACTGCCCGGTATGCACGTCGTGTCCCACTGCGCCGACGGCGCGATTGCGGATGTTATCGAGGAATTGGACAGAAAATATTAAAAGGAAGTGCCGCGGCACTTCCTTTTTCATCTGTTCAACTTGTTCAGCATCGCTGTGAATTCGTCCGGCAGGGGGCAGACCAGCTCCACCGTCTCGCCGGTGCGGGGATGGATGAATCGCAGACCCGACGCGTGGAGGCACTGGCCCGTCAGTCCGGGGACGGGCTTTTTCGCGCCGTAGACCGTGTCGCCGAGGATCGGGTGCCCGATGTACGCCATGTGAACACGGATCTGGTGCGTGCGTCCCGTTTCCAGCCGGCAGCGGAGGTGGGTGTACCCCGCGAAGCGCGCGACGACCTCCCAGTGCGTCACCGCCTCGCGACCGCCCGCGATCACCGCCATGCGCTTGCGATCGCGCGGGTCGCGGGCAATGGGCGCATCCACCGTGCCGCTGTCCTCGCGCGGCGCGCCGACGACGATGCATTCGTAAGTGCGCGCGAGCGTGTGATCCTTGAGCTGTGCGGACAGAGCCCGATGCGCCGCGTCGTTTTTCGCCGCGATGATGAGGCCGCTGGTGTCGCGGTCGATGCGATGCACGATCCCGGGCCGCATCGCGCCGCCGATGCCGGAGAGCGAATCGCCGCAATGGTAAAGAAGAGCGTTTACCAGCGTTCCGTCGGGATGTCCCGGCGCGGGATGGACAACGAGGCCGGAGGGCTTGTTCACCACGATCACGTCCTCATCCTCATACACCACGTCCAGTGGGATGTCCTGCGGTACGGCGTCGATGGGTTCCGGCTCCGGCAGCGTGACCGATACGGTCTCCGAGCCGGTCAGCTTGCAGCTCTTTGCCGCGGCCTTGCCGTTCAGCAGCACGCTCCCGCCCTCGATCAGCTTCGCCGCCGCCGCGCGGGACATGCCCTCGATACGTTCCGCAAGGAAAGCGTCGAGGCGCTTGCCGTCAGCAGTTTCCGTTGTCAGAAGGATCGGCTCCATCGTTCGGTTTCTCCCAGTTATTTGCGTCGTATTTCTCATAATACTTGAGATAGTAGATCGCTGCGGCGACCGTGCCGCAGGTCACGAAGATATCCGCGATGTTGAACACGGGGAAGCTGATGAACTCGGTGGCGATCATGTCCACGACATAGCCGAGGCGCAGCCGGTCGATGAGATTCCCGATGCCGCCCGCGATGACAAGCCACAGCGCCCAGACGCCCAGCGGATGCCGCACGATTTTGACGGCGAGATACGCCAGCACGCCCAGCCCGACGGTCGTGACGGCGACGAGCAGCCAGCGCTCGCCCGCAAGGCTCGACCACGCCGCGCCGTAGTTGTGTACCAACGCCAGCCGGAACAGCCCGGGAAGCAGCGGCCGTGTCTCGCCCAACTCCAGCGCGGAGACCGTAAGGAACTTGACATATTGATCGACGGCGACGACGAGTACCGCGCCGACGACAGCAAAGAGCGTCAGCTTTTTGAGCAGCTTTGCCGCAAGCATCCCCAGCGCAAGTGCCGCCAGCATGAGCAGAAAGGCCGTCAAAACCGTCTGCCCCACGGAGCCCGTGACGTAAATGGCGGTGGGGCCGTCCGCCCCGCCGATGATACCGATTGAACTGTTCAACGCGGATTCTCCTTTGTTCCGAATGTGATGGTCAGCATACCGTCCTGCGGTTCCTGCAAACCAACAAGAACCAGCGTTTCCGGCAGCTCGTTCACAGCCTCCACGCTCACGCGCCAGAGGCCGTCACCCAGAGGCTCGCCGTGCTCCGCCAGCCAGTCCGCCGCGCCCTCGCCCATCAGCGTCAGCGTCGCGTCCGCGCCGTCCCGCGCGGCTTCCGCCGCTTCGGGGCCGTTCATGGCCTCCGTGACGATATTTGCTGCGCTCGTTGTCCCAGACGTTCCGGTAAGCGTTTTGCTCTCCGTCAGCGCGTCCATCGCCGCCGTGGGCGTCTCCGGGGCGGCCGACGTGTAGAGCATCTGCGCTTCCAGATAATCCTCCGCCGGTTCCAAAGGAGCAGACTCCTCCTCGGCTTCGGCGGCTGCCGCTCCATAGGCGACCGCAGGCGCGCTCGCCGCGCTCGGCACGGCGTTGCCTGAACCCATACGGGGCAGGGCGTTGATTGCCAATATGGCCACCGCCGCGCAGGCGGCGAGCGTCGCAGCGCCGCGCCATGAGTGGCGCTTTTTTGATTTCTGCGGAGCGGCTTCTTCGCGCAGCCGCTCCATCACGCCCTCGGCAAAACCGTCGGGGACGGCGATCTCGTCCAGATCATTCAGCATTTCATGCACCGAGTTCAACTCTGCAAAATACGCCTGACAATCCTTGCAGTCCGCGAGATGCGCCAGAACGTCCTCGCGCTCTGCGTCGTTCAGCTCGCCGTCCAGCAGGGCGGAGAGCTGCTCTCTATATGCGTTGTGATCCAATTGCCTCCGCCTCCTTCCGGTTACATTCTGTTACTTTTGACGATGCGGCTTCAAAAAAGTTCCCGCTCGCCGCCAAATAATTTCGCAGCGCCGTTCGCGCGCGGCTGATGCGAGACTTCACCGTGCCGACGTCGAGCTGTGCGATCTCCGCAATCTCGGCGTAGGAGAGCTGCTCCAGCTCACGCAGGATCAGCACCTGACGGTAGTTTTCGGGCAGGGCATAGAGCGCCTCGCGCACCATGCGCTGCGTCTCCGCGCGCTCGACGGACTCCTCAGGCATCGGCGTTGGATCGCTTGGCTCGATATAGCGTTCCTCATCGTCCAACGAAACGTCCTCCGCCCGCTTTTTCTCGCGCCGCAGCAGGTCGAGGCAGGCGTTTGTCGCAAGGCGGTAAAGCCAGGTCGAAAACGCCGCGTCCGCACGATAGCTCCCGATGCCGCGCCAGACGGCGAGAAACGTATCCTGCGCCGCCTCCAGCGCGTCGTCCTCGTCACGGCACATACGGCGGCAGAGGGCGTAGACCTTTTTTTCATGCAGGTGGATCAGGGCTTCGAACGCCGCCTCGTCCCCCTGCTGACATCGAAAAATCAGTTCCTTTTCTTCCATATCCGACCTCAATCGTGCAAATCGCGTCTGACGCCCTCGGCGACCCGATAGAGGTCGTCCAGCGTCTCCATCTTCACGATCTGCTCCTTATAATAATTGGCATAGGGCACGCCCTTGAGATACCAGCAGCAGTGGCGCCGCGCCTCCAGCAACGCCGTGCGCTCGCAGCGGTACCGCGCGCTCAGCTCGATCTGCCGCACGGCGACGTCAAACCGCTCTGCCACCGGCGGCAGCGGTGGGATCTCCCGCCCTTCCAGCGCCGCCTTTGCCTGCTCGAACAGGAACGGGTTGCCGAAGGCGCCGCGTCCGATCATCGCCATGTCCGCCCCGGTAAAATGCAGGATACGAACCGCGTCCTCGGCGGAGAACACGTCGCCGTTGGCGATGACGGGGATGGAAACCGCCTCCTTGACCTGCCGGATGGTCGTCCAATCCGCCTGTCCGCCGTACATCTGCGCCCGCGTCCGCCCATGGACGGCGACCGCGGCGACGCCGACAGCCTCCAAACGCTGTGCCAGTTCCACGGCGTTGATGCTGCCCTTATCCCAGCCTCGGCGCATTTTCACCGTCACCGGTACGTTCACAGCTTCCACGACCGCCTTAGCGATAGCGACCGCCTTATCCGGCTCCCGCATCAGTGCAGCGCCGCTGCCGTGCGCCGCGACCTTGTGGACGGGGCAGCCCATGTTGATGTCGAGGATGCTCGCGCCCGAGACCGCGACGGCGACTTGCGCCGCCCGCGCCATTTCCTCCGGCACATTGCCGAATATTTGGACGATGCCCGGCTTTTCGTTCGGCGCGAGAAAAAGCAGCGTCTTGCTTTTCTCGTCGTCGTAGCACAGGGCTTTGGCGCTGACCAGCTCCGTGCAGGAAAGACCCGCGCCATACTCGCGGCAGATCTGCCGGAACGCGGCGTCTGTCACGCCTGCCATCGGCGCGAGATACAGCTTTGAGTTGATTTCCACGCTGCCGATACGCATGGCAAGCCCTCCTTGTTTTGACACATAATATATTAGTATAACACAGAAAAACATTGCTCAACAAGTTGAAAATGGGAGGTTTCCATGAGAGACGGGCTAAATTTATATTAGAAAACGTAATGAAATGCTCATGTCTTGTGCGAATTGACTATAATCAGCCGCAAATTGTATAAAATCATTTGTTTTGCTCGACAGTTGACAATAACATATCGGCATGGCAAAATAAGTGCGACCAAAAAGGAAGGAGTACCCATCATGGCGCTGTGCGGCAAGCTCAACAATGCAAACGTATCTACCCGCAAGGCCGGGGCTTCCTCTATTATTGCGATTCTGACGGTAGGGGTAACCGCTCGCGCCCCCTTTTGAAGCCGGATCGGGATCGTAGGTCTTTCGCAGCACGATGCAGCTCCGTCTCCAAAAGAGGGACGGAGTTTTTTCCGCCTTGAGTTCGATATCCGAACGCCGATGCGTTTGAATATAATACCAACAATCTTTTTAAAGGAGAAGAACCATGAAAAAGGCATTGTCTCTCATCCTCGCGCTGGTCATGGTGTTCGCTCTCGTCGCCTGCGGCGGCAGCAGCTCCACTTCCAGCACCTCCACCACCGCTCCTGCGGAAACCACTACCCCTGCCGCTACCGACAGCACTCCCGCTGCGGAGGCTCCTGCCGGCGCTCAGGTCTTCAAGCTGGGCGGCACCGGCCCGCTGACCGGCGGCGCTGCGATCTACGGTCAGGCTGTCAAGAACGCTGCTGAGCTGGCTGTCGCTGAGGTCAACGCGCTCGGCGGCCTGCAGTTCGAACTGAACTTCCAGGACGACGCGCATGACGCCGAGAAGGCCGTCAACGCCTACAACACCCTGAAGGACTGGGGCATGCAGGTCTCCCTCGGCTCCGTCACCTCCACCCCCTGCGTCGCGACCGCTGCTGAGACCTACGCTGACCGCATCTTCGCGATCACTCCGTCCGGCTCCTCCACCGCCGTTCTCGAGGGCAACGACAACCAGTTCCAGATGTGCTTCACCGACCCCAACCAGGGCTCCGCTTCCGCGCAGTATATCGCTGACAAGGCGCTTGCCACCAAGGTCGCTGTGATCTGGAAGAACGACGACGTGTACTCCAAGGGCATCTATGACACCTTTATGGCGGCTGCCCCCGGCCTCGGTCTTGAGGTCGTGAGCGACACCACTTTCGCCGACGGCAACGACACCGACTTCTCCGTCCAGATCGCGGACGCTCAGAAGAACGGCGCTGAGCTCGTCTTCCTGCCCATGTACTACACCCCCGCTTCCCTGATCTTCGCGCAGGCGAAGAACGTCGGCTACGCTCCCATCTGGTTCGGCGTGGACGGCATGGACGGTATCCTGACGCTCGAAGGCTTTGACACCAGCCTTGCCGAGGGCGTTATCCTCCTGACTCCGTTCAACGCGGACTCCGACGACGCCCGTACGCAGGCTTTCGTCAAGAACTATCAGGCTCAGTACGGCGAGATCCCCAACCAGTTCGCGGCTGACGCCTATGACTGCGTCTACGCCTACAAGCAGGCGCTTGAAAACGCCAACTGCACTTCCGACATGAGCGCTGAGGACATCTGCGCCGCCATGATCGAGCAGTTCACCACCATGACCTTCGACGGCCTGACCGGCGACGGCATGACTTGGGGCACGGACGGCGCCGTGACCAAGAGCCCGAAGGGCATGATGATCCAGAACGGCGCTTACGTCGGTCTCGACTAATCAACAATCCATTTCGCCCGCGCGGAGGATGGGCGTGTCCCATCCTCCGCCGGAGGGCGGATAAGCGCGTATCGGAGGGACGCTTTTTGCGAAGCGCCGTTCCGATGCGCGTTTGCCCGTATCATTGCCCCTTTGAATCCTGTGTGTTATGAGGTAAGAAATCATGAGTTTTCTCGATTCCCTGATCAACGGGATCAGCCTCGGCAGCGTTTACGCGATCATCGCGCTGGGCTATACCATGGTTTACGGCATCGCCAAGATGCTGAACTTTGCCCACGGCGACGTCATCATGGTCGGCGCGTACATCTGCTTCTTTGCGGTGACGCGGTTCTCCCTCCCGCCGCTGCTGGGTATTCTGGTTGCCGTGCTGGTCTGTACGGTCCTCGGCATGACCATCGAAAAGCTGGCGTATGCGCCGCTGCGCTCTGCGCCCAGCCTTGCAGTGCTCATCACCGCCATCGGCGTGAGCTACTTCCTGCAAAACTCGGCGCTGCTGCTCTGGTCGCCGAATCCCAAGGTGTTCCCGAACTTCTTCAAGACTGTTGCCGCCGACGGCGTGGAGCATACCGGCTTGGAGCTTGGCTCCCTGCGCGTGTCCTACGTCACGCTCGTGACCATCGTCGTCTGCCTCGTCATCATGGCGGTGCTGACCTTCTTCATCAACAACGGCAAACTCGGCAAGGCGATGCGCGCGGTGTCCGAGGATAAGGACGCGGCGCGTCTCATGGGCATCAACGTCAATACGACGATCTCCGTGACCTTCGCTATCGGTTCCGGCCTCGCCGCCATCGCGGGTGTGCTGTATATGTCCGCGTATCCGACGCTGGTGCCGACCACCGGTTCTATGCCCGGTATCAAGGCGTTCACTGCGGCGGTGTTCGGCGGCATCGGCTCGATCCCCGGCGCGTTCCTCGGCGGGCTGATGCTGGGCGTCATTGAGATTTTCGCCAAGGCGTACATCTCCACCCAGCTCTCCGACGCGGTCGTGTTCGCCGTTCTGATCATCGTGCTGCTGGTGAAGCCGTCCGGTCTGCTCGGCAAGCAGATCCGTGAGAAAGTGTAAGGTGGCGGACATGAAGAAATTGAATCTGAATAAAGCATCCCGCAAAAACTTCATGACTTACGCTTTTGTCATTCTCGCGTTTGTTATTTTACAGGCTCTCGCCTCCACCGGACATATGTCCTCCATGCTCAAGGGACAGCTCGTCCCGATCTGCGCCTATGTCGTCATGGCGATTTCGCTGAACCTGACGGTCGGTATCCTCGGTGAACTGTCGCTCGGCCACGCGGGTTTCATGAGCGTCGGTGCGTTTATGGGTGTGACGACGGCGGTCTCGCTGCAAAACGTGGTCGCCTCCAAGGAGCTTCGCCTGATTTGCGCGCTGCTCGTCGGCGCGATCTTCGCCGGCATCGTCGGTTTCCTCGTTGGCATTCCCGTCCTGCGTCTCAACGGCGACTATCTCGCCATCGTGACGCTGGCGTTCGGAGAAATCATTAAGAGCATCTTCAATAATCTTTACCTCGGGTTGGACAGCCACGGCTTCCATCTGAGCCTGCTGGACAACAAGCTCCATATGGAGCCGGAGGGCAAGTTGATCATCGGCGGACCGATGGGCATCGGCGGCATCCAGAAGGTTGCCAACTTCGCTACGGGCTTCGTGCTCATTATGATCTGCCTCATCATCATCTTTAATCTGGTCAACAGCCGCGCGGGCCGCGCGATCATGGCGATCCGCGACAACCGGATCGCCGCGGAGAGCGTCGGTATCCCCATCACCAAATACAAGATGATGGCTTTCGTTACCTCCGCCGCCATGGCGGGTTCGGCAGGCGCGCTGTTCGCGCTGAACTTCTCCACCATCGTCGCCAACAAGTTCGACTTCAACACCTCCATCCTCGTGCTGGTGTTCGTTGTGCTCGGCGGCCTTGGCAATATGTTTGGTTCCATCATCGCTGCGGCTGCGCTGACCATTTTGCCCGAGGCGCTGCGTCAGTTTGCGAGCTATCGTATGCTGGTTTACGCCATCGTGCTGATCCTGGTGATGCTGATCCGCAACAATCCGACCATCCGGAACTTCATTGACCGGTTCCGCATCAGCAAGAAGGGAGGCGCCAAGGAATGAGCGAACAGAAGAAAAACCGTCCCCAGACCAAGATGGTTCCGGTAGAGAGCAAGGCAATCGTACCGGATCGTGACGCGGACAAGAGCCCCATTCTGGAGTGCCACCATCTTGGCATTGACTTCGGCGGTTTGACCGCGGTCAACGACTTCAACCTGATGATCGGCCGCACGGAGATTGCTGGTCTGATCGGCCCAAACGGCGCGGGCAAGACCACCGTGTTCAATCTGCTGACCAAGGTGTACCAACCCACCCGCGGCACCATCCTGCTCGACGGTGCGGATACGGCCAAGATGACCACGGAACAGATCAATCGCGCGGGTATTGCCCGTACCTTCCAGAATATTCGTCTGTTCAACAATCTTTCCGTGGAGGATAACGTCAAACTCGGTCTCCACAACCACATTGAATACGGCATGTGGGGCGGTGTGTTCCGTGTGCCGAAGTACTGGAAAGAGGAAAAGCACGCGCATGAGAGCGCCATGGAACTGCTGAAGATCTTTGATATGGAGGATCTGGCGAACGCACAGGCGGGTTCTCTGCCTTATGGCGCACAGCGCCGTCTGGAGATCGTGCGCGCGCTGGCGACGAATCCGAGCCTCCTGCTCCTTGACGAGCCTGCGGCAGGCATGAACCCCTCCGAGACGGCGGAGCTGATGGACAACATCGTCCGCATCCGCGACCTGTTCCAGATCGCCGTCATGCTGATCGAGCACGACATGAATCTGGTCATGGGTATCTGCGAGGGTATCTGCGTACTGAACTTCGGCCAGGTCATCGCCAAGGGTACACCGGACGAGATCAAGAACAATCCTGTCGTTATTGAGGCGTATCTCGGCAAGAAGGATAAGAAGAAAAAGAAAGCGGCGGAAGGGGTGTAACGATGGCTGAATTGCTGAAAGTCGACGATATCAACGTCTATTACGGCGCGATCCACGCCATCAAGGGCGTTTCCTTCCATGTGGACGAGGGTGAGATCGTCACTCTGATCGGCGCGAATGGCGCCGGCAAGTCCACAACGCTGCAAACTGTTTCCGGCCTGCTGCGCAGCAAGACCGGCTCCATCACATTCGACGGGCAGAACATCAGCAACGTGCCCGCGCACAAGCTGGTTGAGCACGGACTCGCGCAGGTCCCGGAGGGGCGCCGCGTGTTTCTGCGCATGACGGTGGAGGAAAACCTCGAAATGGGCGCCTACACCCAGCCAAACGCCAACACCGCCGCTTCGCTGGAGCGTGTGTATGAGCAGTTCCCGCGTCTCAAGGAGCGCCAGCGCCAGATAGCCGGCACACTCTCCGGCGGCGAGCAGCAGATGCTCGCCATGGGCCGCGCGCTGATGAGCAAGCCGAAGCTGCTGATGATGGACGAGCCGTCCATGGGTCTCGCGCCGATTTTGGTGGAGCAGATCTTCCAGATCATTCGTGACCTGCACAAGGCTGGCACGACGATCCTGCTTGTCGAGCAGAACGCGCAGATGGCGCTCTCTGTCGCGGACAGGGCCTACGTCCTCGAAACCGGCAAGATCACGCTCTCCGGAACAGGCGACGAGCTGATCCACAGCGACGCGGTACGCAAGGCATACCTCGGAGGCTAAAACACAGACGGTGCGTTCGCTGATGGAAAAGATATGACATCAGCCGCGCCGCAAAAAACAGAAGAGGAATCCCATGCAATGTCATCAAAACAGTGACAACGACGCAAGGGAGAAGGCGAACCGGAATGAGCACATCGGAAACGGTGTGCTCATTTTTGCGTGCAAAGGTAAAAAATACCTCGTACCGAAAACGGTACGAGGTATTATGTCTGATGCGGTATCCTCAGGGGATTGGCCTGTTGGCAGATTTCTGCTGCGTATTATCGCAGATATTTCATGGGATTGACGTAGGTGCCGTTCTTCTGAATGCCGAAGTGACAGTGGGCGCCGCTTGTCACGCCGGAGCGGCCGACATAAGCGATGGCCTGTCCCTTGTAGACATGCTGCCCGGTCTTGCAGGCAAACGTGCTGCAATGCTCATAATAGGTCTTGTATCCGTTGCCGTGGTTGATAATGACCGTGTAACCCATCGCGCCCTTATAGCCGGTGTACTCCACCGTGCCGCCGTCTGCTGCGACGATCGTTGTACCGTAAGCGCAGGCGATGTCGATACCCTGATGATAGGTCGATGCACCGCGGATACCGGTGTTGCGGTAGCCGAAATACGAGGAAATGCGACCGGAGCAGGGCCAGCGGAAGTTGCCGGTAGGCATCCAGCTCGGACGCTCCTTTGTGCCGCGCGCGCGTGTCTCTGTCTTCGGCGCTGTCAGCATGACCTGCGAGATGACTGTGCGCTCGGTCTCAACACCGTTGACGTATACCACGTCGGCGACCACGTCAGCCGAGCCGAATGCGCCCTTTTCGATGATGCGGGTATCGCCCTGATACATTGAGCTGTCATCCTGATAGACAATGTCGTAGTTGACTTCCTCAACGTAATTCTGACGCTCCGTGACCGTGACGGTCAGATACGGGATCTCTTTGCTGAGGACGAGCTCATCACCGACGTGAATATTGTTGACGTCAAAGCCGGGGTTAAGCGCCAGAAGATCCTCGTTGCTCATGTCGTTGCGCGCGGCAATCTTGCTCCATGTGTCGCCGCTGACAACGGTGTACGTTACCTCATCGACCTTAGTGCTGTTGATGGTCTCGGCAATGTGACCCAGATTGACAAGACTGTCCGTCGGGACGTAGCCCGGAACGATCTCGGTTGTTTCGATGAAATCGACGGAGAGCGTATCCGCGGAAACGCTGATCTGCTGCACTTGCTCCAACAGCGCTTCCAGCGCGCCCTCGTATTGAGTCGAGCCGATCAGCGTGCCGTCAATATAGAGCGAATAGCCATATGTGACCAATCCGATCTCATTGGTCAGCGCCTGTTCCAGATCGTCGATCTGGTCAAGGTCGCTCCGGCGGACAAGACCGGTGCTGTATTGGATCGAATCCGCCTCAAAAGTGAAGGCGTTACCCAGCGTTTCGGCGGTCAGATGCTCGACTTTCGCCGCGATTTTGTGCGCCTCCGCACCGTCCAGCACGGTTTCGAGCGGTTCGCCCTTGTAGAGAATGGTTGTGGCAGGCGTATAGATCGAAAGGAATGCGGCAAGCGCGGCAATCAGCAATGCTGCGGTGACAAATGCGACCGGGTGGATGCGCCTGCCCTGCGGCGCATAGGATGCGAGGCTCGTTGTGAAGCGCAGCCGCTCTCCGCGACGGCGGAAAAGCCGCTCCTTGAGCAAAGCCTTCCACATCGAAAGAAGACCGGGGATCAGGAGGAAAAACTGTATGAGCCTCCGGTCAGATTCCGGGAAATTCCCTGCCTTATGTTCTCGGCGCAGGGCACGGAAACGCGGTCCAATGCGGCGGATGCGGTGCCATAACTGATCAGAAAACGAGCCGAGGAACGCGAAAAGGGAGATAAAGAAGGCGCTGAGGGACAGCGGTTCTCGCTTTTTGAGCCGTTTGGGCGAATGACGATGGTCGGTTGTGTGTTCTGTTTCCGGCATGAAAATGATTCCTCTATCTGTTTTGCGTCAGGGGATCGTACCCCGAAAAATAGTAACAAATTGTAACAGATAGCATCATACAGTTTTTACCATGCGCCGTCAAGCCTTTTTTCGCGGATGTGCCGGGAAGCTGCCGGATCACGGCGCTGCGAACAGGACATTTGCGCGAAAATGTGTGGTTTTTTTGCACAATATGTAGATTTTGAAAAAAATAAAAATGACGGTTGAGCAATAGGGGCATTTGATGTATGATAATAAAGCAAAAATATGCCGTGTCGATACGGCAATAATCATCAGGAGGAAAGCGTATTATGTATGGTTTTGGCGAGATGATCAAGGGCCTGAAGGCCAACCCCAAGACGATCGTGTTCACCGAGGGTACTGACGCCCGTATCCTTGAGGCGAGCGCCCGTCTGCTGTCCGGCACGTTCCTCAAGCCGCTGCTCGTCGGCAACGAGGAGGAGATCTTCAAGGCGGCGGAGAGCGCCGGCTTCAACATCCGCGGCGCGGAGATCGTCGATCCTGAGAAGTACGAGAAGATGGATGAGATGGTCGAGAAGATGGTGGCTCTGCGTAAGGGCAAGATGACGGCTGAGCAGTGCCGCGAGTCGCTCAAGCGCAGCAACTACTTCGGCACGATGCTCGTCGCCATGGGCGAGGCGGACTGCCTGCTCGGCGGTGCGACCTACTCCACCGCCGACACCGTGCGTCCGGCACTCCAGCTCATCAAGACGAAGCCGGGCAACAGCATCGTGTCCTCCTGCTTTATCATGGTGCGTGAGCGCGCCTCCGGCGAGAACGAAGTCCTTGCCATGGCAGACTGCGCCATCAACATCGATCCCAGCGAGGCGGACCTCGTTGAGATCTGCTCTGAGACCGTCCAGTGCGCAAAGGTGTTCGGCGTCGATCCGAAGGTTGCGTTCCTGAGCTACTCCACCAAGGGCAGCGGCAAGGGCGAGACCGTGGACAAGATGCGCAACGCCTGCGACAAGGCGAAGCTCCTGATGCCCAACGTCCCCATCGACGGCGAGATGCAGTTCGACGCGGCGACCTCCCCGGTTGTGGCGCGTACCAAGCACCTCGAAGAGGCGGTCGGCGGTCACGCCAACGTCTTTATCTTCCCCGACATCAACGCGGGCAACATCGGCTACAAGATCGCGCAGCGCCTTGGCGGCTTCGACGCCTACGGCCCGATCCTGCTCGGTCTGAACGCGCCGATCAACGACCTCTCCCGCGGCTGCAACGCGCAGGAAGTCTACTCCATGGCGATCATCACCGCGAGCCTCGCGTAATACCATTCAAACAATCAAAAAGAACGGCTTCCATTGGAAGCCGTTCTTTTTGATTGAAAATCTTACGCAAGAACCTTCTTGAGTTTGGCAAAGCGCGGGAGGGAATCGACCTTCGGGAGCTGCGTCTCACCCTGGATCAGGGGCAGAGCGTAGTCGATGAAGTCGTGGGTGATGCCGTTGTGCTCGGCGTTGATCCACTCCAGCGGAACCTTCTTCTCATAGTTGGCGACGTCGGTGAGGTTGAGCAGCTTGGTCTTGCAGACATAGTGGCCGTCCTCGGTGGCGCGCTCGAAAGCGACCATCTTGTCGGTGATGCCCGCGACGGCGTTCTCGACCGCCGCCTTGCCCGCCATGAAGCTTTCTTCGATGTCGGTCTGGGAGGCGAGGTGCGCGCCGCAGCGCTGAAGCAGGCTCAGCTCGATGCCGCGGACCTTCGCGCCGGTGCGCTCCTTGACGATGTTCGCCAGCAGAGCGGCGAGACCGCCGAGCTGCGCATGGCCGAAACCGTCCGTCGCGCTGGTCTTCGCCTCGGAGACGAAGCTGCCGTCGGCGTAGTGAATGCCTTCAGAGACGGCGACCATGACGTTACCCTTTTCTTTCCAGATGCGATCGACGTCGGCGAGGAACTTGTCCATGTCAAAATCTACCTCGGGAACATAGATCAGGTCGGGGCCTGCGCCGTACTCACAGGCAAGCGCGGAGGCGGCGGTCAGCCAGCCGGCGTGACGGCCCATGATCTCGATGATGCAGACCATGCCCTTGTCGTACACGCGCGCATCGTGCCAGACCTCCATGCAGCTCGTGGCGATGTACTTAGCCGCAGAGGAGAAGCCGGGGCAGTGGTCGGTGCCAAACAGGTCGTTGTCAATGGTCTTGGGCACGCCCATGACGCGGCACTCATAGCCGACCTTCTGCATGTACTTGCTGATCTTGTTGCAGGTATCCATGGAATCGTTGCCGCCGTTGTAGAAGAAGTAGCGGACGTTGTGCTTCTGGAAGACCTCAAGAATGCGCTTGTAGTCGGTGTCATCCACGTCGGGGTCCTTCATCTTGTAACGGCAGGAACCGAGAGCAGAGGACGGCGTGTACTTGAGCAGGGCGAGCTCCTCAGGGTCTTCCTTGCTCATGTCGAACAGGCGGTCGTTGAGCACGCCCACGATGCCGTGCTCCGCGCCGTAAACGGCGGTGATATTGGGGTTGTCGAGCGCGGTACGGATGACGCCATACGCGCTGGCGTTGATGACGGAGGTCGGGCCGCCGGACTGCCCGATGATGCATGCGCCTTTCAGTTCAGCCATAACTGTATCTCCTTATATCAATGTGTGTTCTCAGGCCTTGCCGTCGCAGCCGAGGACGTCCACGATCTTGTGTGCGACCATCGCCTTGATCGCCTCGCGGCCGGGCTTGAGATACTGGCGCGGGTCGAAGTGGTCAGGATGCTCGGCGAAGTGCTCGCGGATGCAGGCGGTCAGCGCCAGACGCAGATCGGAGTCGATGTTGATCTTGCACACCGCCATCTTCGCCGCCTCACGCAGCTGCTCCTCGGGAATGCCGACGGCATCGGGCATCTTGCCGCCGAACTTGTTGATCTTGTCCACGAACTCCTGCGGGACGCTGGACGAGCCGTGCAGCACGATGGGGAAGCCGGGCAGGCGCTTGGCGACATCCTCAAGAATGTCGAAGCGCAGCGGGGGCGGGATCAGCTTGCCGTCCGCGCCGCGGGTGCACTGGGCGGCGGTGAACTTGTACGCGCCGTGGCTGGTGCCGATGGCGATAGCGAGGGAGTCGCAGCCGGTCTCCTCGACGAAGTGCTGCACGTCTTCGGGCTTGGTGTAGGAGCTGTCCTCGGCGGAGACGTTGACTTCGTCCTCCACACCGGCGAGGGTGCCCAGCTCCGCCTCGACGACGACGCCGTGGTCGTGGGCATACTCGACGACCTGCTTGGTGATCTTGATGTTCTCTTCGATGGGCAGACCGCTCTTGTCGATCATGACGGAGGAGAAGCCGCCGTCGATGCAGCTCTTGCACAGCTCGAAGCTGTCTCCGTGGTCGAGGTGAACGGCGATGGGCAGATCGAAGCCGGCGGTTTGCTCGGCGTCGGCGACAGCCGCCTCGATGAGCTTCATCAGGTAGACGTGCTTGGCATAGCTGCGTGCGCCCTTGGACACCTGAAGGATCAGCGGAGCACGGAGGTCGATGGCGGCCTCGGTGATGCCCTGGATGATCTCCATGTTGTTGACGTTGAACGCGCCGATCGCGTAGCCGCCGTTGTACGCTTTCTTGAACATTTCGGTTGTGGTTACGATAGCCATAGTCCTTCTCCTTTATTGTAAAGTTGTTTGGAACGACTGGTATAACATAAATATTGTATCACGATTTCCCTTAAATGCAAGGGGAAGTTCGCCGCAATTCATTTTGGCTCCGGTCAATATTTATCGACAAACATGCCGTCGATCAAGGCCGCCAGCGCCCACAGCACATGGAACAGTGCGAGCGAGATCGGCGTGAAAAGCGCATACGCCGCAACAAAGCTCAGATAGAAAGCGAGCATCGTGCCGGAAGCGGAGGCGATGATCGAAAGGATGTTGCCGAGGCGCACCGCGCGGCAGAGGCGCTTGCTGCCTACCGCCAGCTCCGCATAAGGCATCAGACCCTCGCGGTAAATGAGCGCACAGGGGTTTTCGCCATCACGCGCCGACAGGGCGAGCCGCGTCGAGAGCCTGGGGAAGACCGCGCGGGCGTCCGTGTCGAATTTGCGCTTGAGCAGCTGCGGTGTGATGTTGCCATCGCGTACGGCGAGCACGGGCGTGATGTGCGCGCGGCCCAGCGCGTGCATCGCCCAGTCCACGTTTTCCGCCGCCATGTACTTGACGGCAAAAATCGCGATCAGCACGCCGTCAACGGCGAGAAACATACCGGTTTGGAGCTTGAGGGCGCCCGGGAGCGTAATATTCATTCTGCGGAAGAAGGTTTCCGTGCCGAACAGGACCGTCTCGCCATGTATGGTGCCGCCCACGCCGCCATCCTCATAGAAGTTGAGGTCGGAAAGGGTTTCCAGCTTGCCGCCCTCCTGCGCGAGCAGATTGTCGAACAGGCGGGAGATTCCCGTCTCCGAAGCGTGCGCCATTGTCGCGGCATAGGAGAAGACCTTGCCGCTCTCTTCGCCGAAGATCTTTAGGCCGCTGAGGGTCACCGTCCCCGGGGGAAACAGGTCGCTGTCGGTCAGGATCAGGCAGTTGCTGCGGCTCATGACGGCCGCGCCGCGGTAGCCTGCAAGGGCGCTGCCGCTCTTGGAGAAGCGTTTTGTCACGCGGCGCAGCGGAAGCGGGTAAACCAACGGAAACGCCAGGGTGTTCGCGCCGGCTAGGATCGCGGATAGGTTCCAGGCAAGCATAGCCCAGGAGCCGATTTGAAGCGTCGAGAGAACGGAAAACACGATGGAGCCGACCAGAATGACCGGCAAAATGATGGTTTGCCATCTGCCGGAGATGTCGTCGCGCTGCGCGGTGACAGAGAAGCCGTCTATGCTGCCCTTTCGCTTTGCCGCGCCGCCGGCGGTGATGGTGACGAGATAGGGCGTGTCCCCGATTGCCGCAACACGGAAGGAATCATAGAGCGCCTTGAACAGCATCGCGCGTCCGCGAAGCGCGCAGGTTATGGCGAGCGCCGCAACAGAGTGCAGCGGCAATGCCGCGCTTGCGGCGCGCGCTGGAACAAGCAGCACCAGCGCCGTGTCTGCCAGCGCTGCCAGACACAGCAAAGACGTAAGCAGCTCGTAGGTAAATTTGAAGCCCGCAATTTTTTCCGCCGCATAGACAAACACGTCGCGGCCGAGGATGCAGATCAGCGCAAGCGTGATGAGAAACGGCAGCGTGTGAAGCAGCGGTTCCTCCGAATAGACCGCCGGCATCCAGCCAAAGTGGGAGAGGATCTGCGGGATCCACATCAGGATGGTAAAGAAAACCGAAACCCGTGCCACACGTGTGGCGCTCTGAGCCGCTTCGCGGTATTCCGTGACGGTTTCCTCGATGGGAGGTTCCGGCTCCGGGGGGTCTTGCGGAACATAGTCTTCCTCGCTCTTCGATTGCCGGAGCGCTTTTTCGGTTGCCTCCACCTGCTCGCCGGAGACGACCTTTGTATACAGTTCCTCGGTCTCCACGCGCTTCTTGCGGGAGAACAGGCCGCGGCGGGGCGGCGGATCGTCCAGCACAGGCTCGGACTTCTGCTCGTCCAGCACATTCTGCACCGTGCGTTCCAGCACCTGCTGCAGGCTGTAGCTCTGGGGTGTGTCCAGAGCGGGAACGATGTCTTTGATCGCGCTGTCAGCATCGTCAGGCTCGGGTTCATCTTCCGTAGGAAGATCCGGCAGCGGCATCGTCACAGGAGGAACGTCGGCTGCCTGCGCTGCGTTTTCGCTGCCGAATTCCTCAAGAATGCCTTCCAGGGTGAACTCATAATTCTCGTCTGCGACGCGGGATTTGCCGTCGAGCAGGGTTTTACTTTCCTCCAGAGTCTTTTCAAACTCCAGATCATTTTCATGCAGATCCATAGTTCAAGTCCTTTGCATATCTGTTCCGCGCTGACGGACTGCCTCATAGAGCAGCACTGCAGCGGCGTTGGATGCGTTGAGCGACTGGATACGGCCCTTGAGCGGGATGCTGACGAGGAAATCGCAGCTCTCGCGCACGAGGCGGCCCATACCGTCGCCTTCGCTGCCGATCACAATGGCGGCAGGACCCTTCAGGTCGGCGTCATAGAGGGACTTATCGCCGTCGGCTGCGGTGCCGAAGATCCAGACGCCGCGCTTTTGCAGTTCCTTAAGCGTCGCGGGGAGGTTTGCCACGCGCGCAACGGGGAGAAAGCTGACCGCGCCTGCGCTGGTCTTGCCGACAATGCTTGTCAGTCCCGCGCTGCGACGCTTCGGGATGATGACGCCGTGCGCGCCCGCGCACTCCGCCGTGCGGATGATCGCACCGAGGTTGTGCGGATCGCTGATCTCGTCGCATACCACAAGCAGCGGGGCTTCGCCCTTTTCACGCGCGGCACTCAGGATATCCTCCACGCTGGCATACTCGCGCACGGCGGAAAGGGCGACGACGCCTTGATGCGCCTTGGTCGCGCTCATGGCGTCCAGCTTGCGGCGGTCTGCCTCCACGACCACGATGCCTGCGGCGCGGGCGGTGGAGGCAATGTGGCCGAGCGTCTTGTCGGTCTCGCCCTTGGCGAGGTAAATCTTATCGATCGGCGTACCGGCGCGCAGCGCCTCAATGACCGCGTTGCGGCCTTCGATCATGCCGTCGCTTTCCGCATTTCGCTCAAAGAACGATCCCGCGCCGGAGCGCGGAGCCTTTGTTTCATTCATCATATCGAAAACCCTTTCGGACAAAATTCTACATATATGATGATAGCACAAACACATACAAAGATAAAGGGGAAAGCTCAACAAAAATTCACCGAAAATTCATAGCCTGCTCCTTGTGAAAGCCATCTGATTGTGCTAAGATAGGCGGCAATGCTAGATCAAAATCAAAGAGAATTACCCGAGAGGTGGAAATACGGTGGATAATAACAAACAAAACCGGAATGATAAGAATCGCAGCGGTACGAGAGGCATTATTTCGCTTGTCATCTGGGCGTTGGTGCTGACATTTGGCTTCAACTACATTACATCCATGATGAATCAGCAGAAGGCGGCGGAGACCTCACACGAAATCGCCTACAGCGAGTTCAAGGAGCTGGTTGCGGACGGCAAGATCGCTTCTGTTGAGTTTGGGGACAATGTGTTTACCATTACGCCGGCAGACGGCTTCGTCTACACGGATGAAGACGGTAAGGCGTACAACGACGATTATACGCTCTATACGACCATCATTCCCGACGGCAACGAAGCGCTGATGGCGCTGCTGGACGAGTACGGCGTATCCTACACCAAGCCCTACCAGCCGCCGATGTCCATGTTTACGCAGCTCATGCTCACCTATGTCCTGCCGACGATCCTGATGGTGGGGCTGTTCATGCTGATGATGCGCCTGCTGACGCGCAAGGGCGGCGGCTTCGGCGGAATCGGCGGCATCGGCTCCGTGGGCAAGGCGAACGCCAAGGTCTACATGGAGCGTAAAACCGGCGTGACATTTGCCGACGTTGCAGGTCAGGACGAGGCGAAGGAGAGCCTCGTCGAGATTATCGACTTCCTGCACAATCCCGAGAAGTACACCGCCATCGGCGCGAAGATCCCCAAGGGCGCGCTGCTGGTAGGCGCGCCGGGCACGGGTAAGACGCTGCTCGCCAAGGCGGTTGCCGGTGAGGCAAACGTGCCGTTCTTCTCCATCTCCGGTTCGGACTTTGTGGAGATGTTTGTCGGCGTCGGCGCGAGCCGCGTCCGCGATCTGTTCTCCGAGGCGTCGAAGGTCGCGCCCTGCATCATCTTCATCGACGAGATCGACACCATCGGCAAGAGCCGCGACGGCGGCCGCTGGAGCGGCGGTAACGACGAGCGCGAGCAGACGCTCAACCAGCTCCTTGCCGAAATGGACGGATTTGACCCGACGAAGGGCGTTATCGTCCTCGCCGCGACCAACCGCCCGGAAGTGCTGGACAAGGCGCTGCTGCGCCCCGGACGCTTTGACCGCCGCATTACCATCGACCGTCCCAACCTTGCCGGACGCCTGGAGACGCTGCGCGTCCATACGCGAAACATCAAGCTTGCCGAGGACGTCGATCTCAAGAAGGTCGCGCTTGCGACGGCTGGCGCTGTGGGCGCGGATCTTGCGAACCTTGCCAATGAGGCGGCGCTGCGCGCCGTGCGCAAGGGGCGCAAACTTGTCACGCAGGAGGATCTGCTCGCGGCGTTCGAGTTTGTCATCGCAGGCAGCGAGAAAAAGAACAGCGTACTGACCGATCAGGAGAAGAAACTGGTCGCTTACCACGAGGTCGGCCACGCGATGGTCGCATACAAGCAGAAGAACGCCGAGCCGGTGCAGAAGATCACCATCGTTCCTCACACCGAGGGCAGCCTTGGCTATACCCTGCTGATGCCTGAGGAGGACAAGACGAACCTCCGCACCCGGGAGGAGCTGCTGGCGAAGATCGCTGTTTCCATGGGAGGCCGCGCGGCGGAGGAGGTCGTCATGCACACGATGACCAACGGAGCGTCGCAGGATATCCAGGAGGCGACGAACATCGCACGCAACATGGTCGCCATGTACGGCATGAGCGACGCGTTCGGCATGATGGCGCTCGGCAGCCCGCGCAACCAGTACCTCGACGGCGGATACGGCCTGGACTGTGCCCAGGATACCGCCGCAGTCATGGACCGCGAGGTCAAGGAGATCCTGGAGGAATGCTACAAGGACGCCGTCAAGGTCATCGAGGAGAACCGCGGCGATATGGACAAGGTCGTTGCCTATCTGCTCGAAAAGGAGACCATTACCGGCGGCGAGATGGTGGCGATCCTTGAGGGGCGCGATCCGGAGCAGGTGGAGGGAGCATACGCGTCCACCCGCAAGGTTGAGGGGGGCTTCAAGCCTTCGCTTCCCGATACGGTGGAAGCGCCCGCGAAGCACATTTCCATGACCAGCGAGAAGATCGAGGCGCCGGAGAGCGCGGATGAGGAACCGACTGCGGAGGAATCCGCTGTGGCGGAAGAAGCGGAGCAGGAACCTTCTGCAGAGGGCGAAATCCGGGAAAACCAGAATTGAATTGTGCCAAACCGACAAAAATAGTGGCAGGAAACCGATAAATTGTGCAAAACGATTGTTGATTTTCTCTGTCGTTCGTACTACAATGCTCCCAAAAGTACAATTTGTGTATGATTTAGACGAATTACAATCATTATAGGAGGAATTCACCCATGGCTGAAAAGATGAAGAAGGCTGAAGAAGTCAAGCAGGAGACCGCCAAGGTCGTTGAGGACGTCAAGGCTGAGAGCGAGAAGGTCGTTGCCGAGGTCAAGGCCGAGACCGAGAAGGTCGTCGCCGAGGTCAAGGAGCAGACCAAGCCCGTCGTCGAGAAGGCGAAGAAGAGCACCGAAAAGGCTGTCAAGGCGACCAAGAAGACCGCTGAGAAGGCCGTTGAGGCGACCAAGAAGACCGCCGAGAAGACTGTGAAGAAGGCTGCCAAGGCGAAGGTGGCCGTGGAGAATGCCGCGAAGAAGGCCGTCACCGGCGAGAGCGCTCCCGTCGTTTATGTCCAGTATCAGGGCGAAGAGGAGAAGGTCGAGGATCTGGTTGCCGCCGCGAAGGCTGCGTTTACCGCTGAGCACATCAGCACCAAGATCACGGATCTCAAGCTCTATATCAAGCCCGAAGAGCGCGCTGCCTATTATGTTGTGAACGAGAAGTTCGCCGGCCGCGTCGATTTCTAAAACTTTGAATCAAAAAGAAGAGGCTGCAAGCTGCAACTAGTTCCGCAAAAGAAGAACGCTTCCAGAAACGAATGTGATCTGAAAGCGTTCTTTTTTGCTGTGCGCACTTCGGATTTCCCAATGAAAAGGGACTGTGAAGTCCGGGAGATGCCATCTCTCCTGTTCTTCACAGTCCTCTTGTTTATGCGATGCGATTAATAGCTGCCGAGGTCTGCGGCCTTGTCGGCGTTCTCGGTGGCGCCGAACTCATAGTCGTTTCCGGGCAGGACGGCGTTGAGCAGCACGCCCGCGATGGCGGCGATGGCGAGGCCGGTCAGCGTGACCGCCGCGTCGCCGATCATGAAGGTAAGGCCGCCGGTGGAGCTGAAGCCCAGGCCGCTGACAAACATGACCGCAGCGATGATGAGGTTGCGGGACTTGGTGAGGTCGACGCGGTTCTCAACGATGTTGCGCACGCCGACTGCGGAGATCATGCCGTAAAGGATGAAGCTTACGCCGCCAACGATCGCGGCCGGGATGGAGTTGACCAGTGCGTCGAACTTCGGGGAGAAGGAAAGGATGATCGCATAGATTGCCGCGAGGCGGATCACGCGCGGGTCATAGACGCGGGAGAGAGCGAGCACGCCGGTGTTCTCACCGTAGGTGGTATTCGCGGGGCCGCCGAACATACCGGCAAGCGCGGTGGCAAGACCGTCGCCGACCAGGGTGCGGTGCAGACCGGGGTCGGAGATGAAGTTGTTGCCGGTGGTGGAGGAGATGGCGGACACGTCGCCGATGTGCTCCATCATGGCTGCGATGGCGATGGGCGCCATGACAAGGATGGAGGTGAGGTCGAACTTCGCGAGGGTGATCTTCTGAAGACCGATGAAGCTTGCGTCATGAACTGCAGTGAAATCCACCTGACCGAAGATCAGGGCGACGACGTAGCTGACGATGACGCCGAGCAGGATCGGGATGATCTTGATCATGCCCTTGCCCCAGATGTTTGCAATGACAATGACCGCAATCGCGACCAGCGCAAGCGCCCAGTTGGTGCTGGCGTTGCCGATGGCGCTGCCGGCGAGGTTGAGGCCGATCATGATGATCATCGGGCCGGTGACGATGGGCGGGAAGTAACGCATGACCTTCCAAGCGCCGAGCACCTTGAACAGGAGCGCGAGCACGAGGTACAGCAGGCCGGCGATCACGATGCCGCCGAGCGCATAGGCGAGCTTGTCGTCCGGCGTCATGGCGGCATACTTGCCGGCGTCGAGGTTGGCGACCGCGGCGAAGCCTCCGAGGTAGGCAAAGGACGAGCCGAGGAACGCAGGCACCTTAAATTTGGTGCAGAGGTGGAACAGCAGAGTGCCGAGACCGGCGAAGAGCAGCGTGGTCTGGATGCTCAGCGGCAGGCCATAGCCCTGGACGAGGATGGGGACGAGTACGGTTGCGCCGAACATGGCGAACAGGTGCTGCAAACCGAGGACGAGCATACGGGGCACGCCCAGTTCGCGCGCGTCGTAGATGGCCTCCTGACCGAGTTCTTTTTTCATGAATGATCTCTCCTTCTCTTGAATATCTATTGTAATGTTACTTACAAACAAATTGGGTGGCAGGCAAAAAATAACGCCGGTAGAAACACTACCGACGGGTTATTTCAACAAAAGAAACGGCAAGGGAAGAAATGAAAACACCGGACGTGCGGAGCTTGCGACGGATCGTGCTGCGCTGCGTCATAACGGTATCCTCCCTGCCGGATTTTTCTTTGTCAAAGAATAAAGGATAAACCGCGAAAAAGCAAGATGGGATTTTGCCCAAGAAATATACGACATAATATGCAGGCGCTTGGTCAAATCGGTTAAGCGGACAACGGCGCCTGTTGGATTGCACAAATAATTGGCAAAAAATAAAAAAGAGGTTGTATAAATAGCGCGATAGTATTATAATACATCGTACAGGCGGGTGTGTGTGCCGCCAAATATTCGAGAATAGGAGTGGAATGTATGGAAAAGAAGAAAATGAGTTTGCCCAAGAAGATCGTCATTGCCTTGATTGCCGGTATCGTACTGGGCTTGATCTGCTACTTCGCAGGTCTTGCCGATTTCACGGCGAGCTACCTCAAGCCCTTCGGCACGATCTTTGTCAACTTGCTGAAGTTCCTGGTGGTTCCCGTGGTGCTGCTGTCGATGATCGAGGGCATCGTCTCCATGGGTGACATCAAGAAGGTTGGCTCCGTCGGCTGGAAGACCGTGGTCTACTTCCTCTGCACGACGGCCATCGCCTGCGTCATCGGTCTGGTGGTCGCCAACCTGTTCAACAATGCGGGGCTGTTCCCCGTGCTGCAGAACGCCGCAGGCGCCGAGTGGACAGGCAAGACCAGCCAGAACTTCATGGATACGCTGGTTGCCATGTTCCCGAGCAACATGTGGGCTGCCTTCCACAACGCCGATATGCTGCAGGTCATCATCATTGCGATCCTCCTCGGCGGCGGAATCCTTGCCGCGGGTGAGAAGGCGAACGTGGTCAAGAGCTTCGTCTCCAGCGCATACGCAGTGATTGACCGGGTCATGACCTTCATCATCGGCCTGAGCCCCATCGCCGTTCTGCTGATGATGACCTGGGTCGTCGCCACGCAGGGCCCGAACATCCTCGGTTCCCTTGCCATGGTTCTTCTTGCGGCGTACATCGGCTATATCATCCACGCGATCCTGGTTTATTCCCTCTCCGCCAAGGCGTTTGCTGGCATCAGCCCGATCGCTTTCTTCAAGGGCGCCGCGCCCGCGATGATCTTCGCGTTCACCTCCACCTCCTCCGCGGCGACCCTGCCGGTTTCCAAGGAGTGCGCGGATAAGCTCGGCGCGGAGGATGACATTTCCTCCTTCGTCCTGCCGCTCGGCGCGACGATCAATATGGACGGCACCGCGATCTATCAGTGCGTTGCCACCATCTTCCTCGCAACCTGCTCCGGCATGCACCTCACCGTCGGCCAGATGGTCGTCATCGTTGTCACCGCGACGCTCGCCTCCATCGGCACCGCCGGTACGCCGGGCGCCGGTATGATCATGCTCGCCATGGTGCTGACGCAGATGGGCATCGACGTCAACCTGATCATGATCATCTACGGCGTTGACCGCCTGTTCGATATGGGCCGTACCTGCCTCAATGTCACGGGCGATATCTCCTGCTCGCTCTGCGCGACCAAGTGGGAGGGCGGCAAGCTTACCCCTAAGGCGTAAACAAAATACAACCTGAAAAGAGCCGTCCGCCGGACGGCTCTTTTCCTGTAGTACGCCCGACATGGGCAATCGCTTGGTGGTGAAAGTCCACTACACGCTTGGTAGTAGGAAGTGTTAGCTGAACGGCAAGGGTGTCCGTCGCGAGGCGGGATCTGAAGGAAGCCGAAGGCAAAGTTCCGAGCCGACGAACAGAAATCGCATATAAGGCGGGGCAGAGCGGACGAGGCTGCTACACAAGTCAAAGTCCCATACTACCCGGACTCTGTCACGTAAATGCGGCGGCTGCATGGAATGAAGGCGATTGCACCTTATTCGGGGAGGTCTGCGGGGCACGCTCCTAACAGAAGGCGTGAAGGAATCGCCAAAGGAGTAACCCATGTCGGAAGGCATGGCTGAACCCGCAGAAGTCAGTCTGGGTCGTAGTACCGATGAAGTCCGTGAAAATGGGCAGAGGAAAGGACCCGGCGGTCATCAAGAGACAGAGACTGCTTACCAATCGGTGTAGAAGCAGATAACCCGAAAAGGGGGTATCTGCCGGAGGATAGGCCGGAAGCCGAAAGTAAAAGGCAGAACCGCAGAGCCGCTGCGGATAAGCAGCCCAAGGCAAAGGCACATCTCATTGATGACTGAACCGCCGCTTGCGGGACCGCATGAGCGGTGTTGGTGTGCCGCGAAAGCTGTACACAGGATGAGGGAAGGCCCCTCGGCGGGAACTGACAGGCAGACCCGTCAAATCACCTTGCGCCGCTCTGTTAAAGAGACAGGGTAGGTGAACGGCAAGGAAAAGTCCATATAAAATGGGCAGATACGCTTCGCGAAGATGAACGAAAGTGAACCATTGATGAAGTGTCGTTAGCGTAAATGATGTCAAAACCGGGATTTCACCACCAGACCGGGACAAGAATGGCGGCAGACCTGTAGCTGGCTGTTCGGCATCCGGCATTAAGATGGCATGAGCGCGGAGCAGGCCAGTGTACGGAACGCGGGAACCTGCGCGTAGATGAGAATCAAAAAGGCACAAATCGCAGAAAGATAAGGCCGAAAGTAGAGAAGCTGCACGTAGGGGCGGAGGTGCCCGTAGTAGTGACGAAACCGCTGTAATGGCGGCGGAGCGAAGGGGTGCCATCAATCGGCTGTGAGAAACAAGTCAACTGCGAAAACAGGAGGAACGAGTGGAAAGCAGCAAACAGTACCATATCGACAAAAGAATCGTGTATCTCGCTTACCGGAAGGTAAAGGCCAATAGGGGCAGCCCAGGTATAGACGGAATCGGGTTTGAAGGTTACGAAAGAAACCTGAAGAACAATCTGTACAAGCTGTGGAACCGAATGAGCTCGGGGAGCTATTTTCCTAAACCGGTCATGGCAGTAGAAATCCCCAAGAAAAACGGCGGAGTTAGAGTTCTGGGAATCCCAACGATAGAAGACAGAATCGCTCAGATGACGGCAAAGCTGTACATTGAGCCGGTACTCGACCCGTTGTTCCATGAGGACTCATACGGCTACAGGCCAAATAAATCGGCGCTGGATGCGGTTGGGAAGGCAAGGGAAAGATGCTGGAAATACGACTATGTCATAGATCTCGACATCAAAGGGCTATTTGACAACATAGACCATGAGCTGCTGATGAAAGCTGTAAGAAAGCATGTCAAAGAGGTGTGGATTCTTCTGTACATTGAGCGATGGCTGAAAGCTCCGTTTGCAAAAGAAGGTGTACTGACAGAGAGAGCAGCCGGAACACCACAGGGAGGAGTCATCAGCCCGGTGCTGGCAAACCTGTTCATGCACTACGCCTTCGACGAGTGGATGAGAAGAACCTATCCTTACTGTCCGTTTGAAAGATACGCGGACGATACGGTCATCCATTGTAAGACGGAAGCGCAGGCGAGGTTCATTCTGGACAAGGTCAATGAGAGAATGCAGCAATGCAAACTGGAATTGCACCCGCAGAAAACGAAGATCGTCTACTGCAAAGATAAGGATCGAACCAGGGAGTACAGATGCACAGAGTTCGATTTCCTTGGCTACACCTTTCGGAGGACGCTCATAAAGGACAGGCTTGGACGGCTGCAATGGAACTTCCTTGCGTCTGTAAGCAAAAAGGCATGTCAATCGCTGAAGGACAAGATAAAGGCGATGGAACTACACAAGAGAAGCGGGAGCAAGATCGAGATGATCGCAGAGGTCATAAATCCAACAGTCCGAGGGTGGATGAACTATTTCGGAGCGTACAACAGGTCGGCAATGAAAGCTACGCTGGACGTGATACAGCGCAGACTTATAAAGTGGGCGATGTGTAAGTACAAACGTTACCGAGGCCACCGAAGACGGGCGGAAGAATGGCTGGATGAGGTCAAAAAGAGAGAGCCCAAGATGTTCGCACACTGGGCTCTCAGTTGACAACGGTAGTGTGATTGATAAGAGCCGTATGAATCGAGAGATTCACGTACGGTTCCGTGAGAGCCTTGGGGTGAAAGTCCCCTTGGCCACTCGACTGGGAGGACGGGGGTTAG
>JBGVBS010000021.1:0-206077 GCA_045225715.1 Oscillospiraceae bacterium | reverse complement strand
GGTGTGATTACCAGTATGAGCGTCAGCAGCACCGTTGCGCTGACGATGACCGGCGGATCGATCACCGACAAGCTGACCGTCAGCGGTACGGGTGCGAAGACGGTTTCCGGCGGCACGATCAAGGATGTGGAAGTTGGAAGCGGTACTGCTTCGCTGAACATGACCGGCGGCACGGTGACCGGTACGATGGAGGTCAAGACCGGCGGCACGGCGAATATCATGAGTGCCGATAACAGCACGAGCGGCGGCGCTGTGGTTACCACGCTGACGGTCACGGGCGGCACAGCCAACATTATGAGCGGCACGAACAGTTCTGTCGGCGGCGCGGTCACAACACTGACCGTCAGCAGCGGCACGGCGGATATCAGCGGCGGTACGGTCACAACGGCATCGTTCGACGGTACCGGTATCCTGACGATGACCGGCGGATCGATCACCGACAAGCTGACCGTCAGCGGTACGGGAGCAAAGACGGTTTCCGGCGGCACGATCAAGGATGTGGATGTTGACGGCGGAGGCATTACCGTGACCGGCGGCACGGTGACCGGTACGATGGAGGTCAAGACCGGCGGCACTGCGAATATCATGAGTGCCGAAAACAGTACAACCGGCGGCGCTGTAGTTACCGCGCTGACGGTCACGGGCGGCACAGCCAACATTATGAGCGGCACAAACAGTTCTGCCGGCGGCTCGGTTGCTTCGGCGACTGTCAGCGGTGGTACGGCGACCGTGAGCGGATACGGCTCGGTCACCACGATGACTGTTACAAACGGGGTTGCAAATGTGAGTGAGAACGGCGCGATAGAGACGATGACCGTCAGTGACACCGGTGTGGCGAGCGTCTCCGGCGGTACAGTTGCCTCAATGACCGTCAACGGCACCGGAGCGAAGACGGTTTCCGGCGGTACGGTCTCGGCGATGAACATCACCGGAGGTACGTTGACCGTTACCAACGGCACAGTCAACGGTCTGAAACTGAGCGAAAGCGGCAACCTGATCGTGAACGGCACCGGAACGGTGGCACTCGGCGAGAACCTTTCGAATGCGAATATAATGCTTACCAAGGGCACGCTGAACATGAACGGCTACACAGCCACGCTCAAAGACAACAAGCTGCCCGTCGGAAACAGTACTGCAAAATTCGAGTTGACGAACGCTCAGGCGATCGGCAGCGGAACGATCACGGTGACGGATGCACAGATCACCTCTTTGCCGTACGCGGTTGGCGGCGGTACCTTCGCGGGCTGGAGAGACAGTGCGAACAGCGCCAATTACCATCCCACAGGCACGTCCACTGCTGTAGAGTTGACGGCTGATCCTACACTGATCCCACAGTTTACGTCTTCCGATTCCAGCACGCCGATTGACGTTACGATCGGCGGCGGCACGATCGGTGGCGATACGACCGGCGGCACGTCCGGCAGCGATACGACCGGCGGCACGTCCGGCGGCGATACGACCGGCGGCGATACGACCGGCGGCGCTGGCGGCGCAGGCGGTGGCGCAGGCGGTGGCGCAGGTGGCGTTGACGGCGGCGCAGGCGGCGGTGCAAGCGGTGGCGCAGGCGGTGGCGCAAGCGGTGGCGCAGGCGGTGGCGCAGGCGGCGGTGCAGGCGGCGTGTCCGGCGGCACTACAACCGAAGTAACTGACACTGGAAAAGAGACTGCTACGCTGAAGAATATCCGTGCAAGCAAGAGCGGAAGCACCGCTACGCTTGGCGAGATCAGCAGCGAAGACATCGCCGAGGTCGGTGCAGTCGAGGAGCTTGTGATCGATCTGTCGGCTGCCGGAACGGAAGTGACGACCGTTTCGATGACAAAGAAAACGATTTCGAACGTTGAGAAGTCTGACGCGGAAGCGCTCAAGCTTGTTATGCCGAATGGGACGGTCAAGCTGGACAATGAAGCGCTCAAGGCTGTGGAGCAGCAGGCTGCCGGCAGTTCGATCCAGGTCAAGGTGCTCATTGGCATTGCTGCGGAGCGCACCATGACAACGGCACAGCGTGAAGCGACCAAGAAGATTGATTCTCCCGTGGTTGTGAGCGCGACGATCTTGTCCAACGGAAAGACGATTTCCTCGTTTGGCGAGGGAACGGCTACCGTCACGGTTCCGATTGAAAATGCCGGAACTGTGAACGTCTGGTACATTGCTGACGACGGCGCTGCAACATTGATCGAATCTGAATACGACGGGGAATACGCCTCGTTTACGACGGAACACTTCTCGCACTATGTCATTGAGCGTCTGGACCGCTGGTTTACAGACGTTCCCGCGACGGCATATTTCTATGACGCCGTGAAATGGGCGCATGAAAAAGGCGTCACCAGCGGCACCAGTGAGGATACTTTCAGCCCCGCAGACGCATGCAACCGCGCGCAGGTCGTTACGTTCCTTTGGAGAGCTGCCGGTGAGCCTGAACCCACTGCGGCATCTATGAATTTCACTGACGTTGGAGCCGGCCAGTACTATTATAAGGCGGTACTGTGGGCAGTCGAGCAGGGGATCACGCAAGGAACCAGCGAGGAAACATTCTCTCCGGATGCTACTGTGACCCGCGGCCAGGTCGTCACCTTCCTGTACCGTGCGATCGGTACGGAACGGAAGGATACGGCAGAGAATGTGTTCACGGATGTTGCGGAAAGCGCATATTATTACGATGCGGTGCTCTGGGCGGCGGAGAACGGCGTCACGACTGGCCAGACAGATACAACGTTCGGCCCGGACGCCAGCTGCACGCGCGGTCAGATCGTTACGTTCCTGTATCGCGCCTATTCTCAGCTTGACTGAGACGATTTGAACGATGGGGGACTGTCCCCAGAAGGTTGGAGACAGTCCCCAAGGGAAAAGCAAGGAGAGACCCGATGAGCAACGAGGGGATAGCTCCGGAATTCCGTCCGGAACCTCATTTTTTCAATAAGAGCTGGTTTAAGCGGCTTGTTGCAATGGCGCTGAGCATTGCTATGGTTTCGACGTTGGTGGTTCCGGCACTGCCCGGAAGGGCAAACGCCGACGCCGGGGAACCGGCGTCCGTGGAGGAACAGTCTGACGTCGACCGTCCCGCGGTGGCCAACATATCCGATGGAAACGATGCTTCGGCTCTGGAAATGAGCGTTTCCGACGCTTTCCTGATCGCGTATCTCCGCTGTGAGCAGGCGCTGAACGATGGCGCGTATTTGGAAGCGCTTGCGTTTTCGGAGGAGTGTCTTTCGCTTGCTGTATCCGATGAAGAAACTGTGACGGCGCTCGCAGAGAAGGGCAACGTCCTGTTCCTTCTGGGCCGCTATTCCGAGGCTGAGGATGCATACCTTCAGATCCTGGCGACAGACGCCATCGAGGCGGTTTCTGAGGTGAGCCTTTACAGTCGCCTTGCGCAATGCAGGCTCCTTGAGGGAAAAACAGGAGAAGCGATGCAATCCTGTGAGCTTGCGTTTCAAGCGGCGGAGCGGGATGATCTCGCGGAGCTGTATGCCCTGCGCGGAGTCATCCTGTTTTACGGCGAGAATTATGAAGCCGCAAAGTCTGATTTTCAGACAGCGCTGGAGTTGGGCTATGAGGACACAGAACTCTTGCAGACACAGATCGATCAGTGCGACCAACTGATCCTGATCGAGTCTGAACCCGATACCGAAACAAGCGCCGCAGCATCCTATGCAAAGCCCGAACCGTCTGAGACGGAGACGAACGCCGCGAAATATTACTTCGCCGGCGATTACCGGCAGGCGGCGGAAGAGTTCCGCAAGCTGCTCGGAAAGAGCTATTACTACACGGATATGCAGCTCTATTCCAACATTGCGAAATGCCAGTATCAGCTTGGCGACTACGCCGGCGCGGCGGAGAGCTGCACGACAGGTCTGAAACAGAAAGGAAATGACGAGCGTTCCGCGCTTTATACGCTGCGCGGTTCCGCGCGTATGGCGCTTGGTGAGAGCGCTCTTGCGGCGGCAGACTTTGAATCGGCCATTAAAAATGGCGCGGCAAACCCGAAACTGAACGCGCTTCAAGCTGCGATCTGCTATTACTTCAGCGATGATTTTGCCCGCTGCATCGAAATCGGAATGCCTTTGATCGACACGGAAGGCTATGAGGAGTCTGCCATGTGGGTCGCGCTCTCCCGATACATGATGGGGGAGTATGCATCGGCGGCTGAGCTGCTTGCGAGGAGCGTGGAACTGGATCAGACTTATTGCCGAAAGGACGAGCTGTATCGTCTGAAGGCGCGCTGCGAGCTGCAGCTTGGCGAATTTACGGATGTGATCGAATCGGCGGGATTGGGCCTTATCGCCGGAGCCGAAAGCGGACTACGGGATGCGTGGATCGAGTCTGAGCTTTATAATCTACGGGGTTCCGCATTTTTGTCCGTCGGTCAGTATCAAGCGGCGCTGGATGATCTGAAAGCCGCTTTGGAGATCAGCGATGTGGAATCCTATGATCTGCTGACGCAGATCACACTCTGCTCGTTCCTGCTCGGGAACTACAACGACACGGTCGATTACGGCAGCCGCGCCATGGAGGCAGGCGAGCCGACAGCAGATCTTTGCTACTGGGTCGGTCTTGCCGGCTTTTCGACGCAGCAGTATGAAAAAGCGAGAAAGGTGCTGCTAAAGTGCTGTGAACTGGATGAAACGAAGGAAAACATCTGGTTCTATATCGGCGTTTGCAGTTTTTCGATGGAGGATTACGAGACGGCGATCGGTCAGTTTACTTCCTCAATCGATGCGGGCGAACCCGCGGCGGCGCGGAGCTTGTACAATCGCGCGATATGTTACTTGCAGGTAGAAGAATACAAAAAGGCAAAGGCTGATCTGGAGGCCGCGGCGGAGTCCGATTCTCCCGATGTGGCAGCGGATGCGGCTGACTTGCTGAGCAGTTTGAAATCGGTTCTTGGCTGATTGACGGAACGGGGGTGTATGAATTTGAAGAATGGTAAACAAAATGACAGTACCGTTCTGTCACTGTCAGTCAAAAACTGTAACGCAATACCGGATATAGCAGAATCTCAAAGAAAGGTGGGGATGCACGTGCAAAACAACTGGAAAAAGCTGCTGGTTTTACTGACGTGCCTCATTTTATCTGCGTCGTTGGCGGCATCACCCGCCTTTGCGACGGGGGATGAGGAAACGCCGGACGATGCACCTGCTGCGGTACAGGGCACCGACCAGACCAGCGGCGTGTCTTCCGGTGAAGAAACAACGGCTAACATGCCTGATGTCGGGCAGGATGCAGGCCAAAGCGGCGGAGAATCCTTTCACCGGGATACTCTGTCCGGTGACTCTGCCGCGGCTCAGGGCGTGGATACGATGGATGAATCTGTCGCAGGCGCGCTCGATTCTGCCGCGCAGAGCGTTTTGAATACGGCACAGGCGACGCTGGGCAGCACGCTGCTCGGCAGCCCGAGTGTTTCGGGCGACGAGCCTTCCGGTTCGACAATACTTGGAAACGCACCCTCTGGAGGGGAGACTTCCTCCACGATACAGGATACAATCAATGAGGCGCTGCTGAAGATCCAAAACGGGTCGAGCACGGACTATGAAATCGTCATCAATGTGGATGATCTCAGTGCAGAGTCCTATTCGCAGGGCGTGAAGATCGAGAAGACCTTCACAGTCGGAGATACAGCGTATACGCTGACGGACGAGCAGCTTGAACAGCTTTCTGTGAAGCTGACGTCGACCGAAGGCGCGGAGATGAGCGGCGACTGGATGATCAACGGGATCAAGGTGGTTCTGGAGAATCTTGAATTCTCCGGAACGGTTGATATCCGCGACGCAAAGGGGCGTTCCTATGTCCTGACAGCCCCGGGTATGTTTTCCGCGACAGTGAATCCAGACGGTACGTTTCTGACGATGAAAGTCTCTGTCACGCTCTATGAGGAGACCGTCGTGATCAATAACACCGTTGCGGAACTGACGGTAACCGGAAGCGACGATGACGATGTGTTCAGCGTCGCGTCCAACAGCGGTACGCTGACGATCAACGCGGGTGGCGGCGACGATACGATCATCGCGCAGGTCGACGGCGGTTCGCTGACGGTTGACGCGGGCAACGGCACCGATACCGTCTCTGTGAGCGGCGGAAGCGGCAACGATACGATCGTTGTGAAAGCCGGTGGGGAAGACATTGTGAACGTCAACGCCGGCGCTGGCGACGATACGGTCACGTTGACCGGAGCGGGCGCCGTATATGGCGGCGACGGCAGCGACACCATTTCGTATGACGTCGGCGGCACGGGCGTCGCGACGCTTGACGGCGGCAGCGGGGAGGATACGCTCCGCCTGACGGGCAGCCTCGGCAAGACGACCGGCAATTCCTACTCCGCGGAGAAGGGCATATATTCCCTCAAGGGCGGCAGCGTTGTGCTGACCGTACGTGATATGGATGATATTGTCGATGATGTCACGGACAAACCTGTCGTCAGCATCGCTGGTCATCTTACCGCGACCGCATATAACAACGCGGGCGAACCGATCACATCCGGCGAGGGTAACTATAAGAAGTATACATATACGATCAAAGAGAGCTTTACCGTATATTATTATGATGTAGACGGTGACGAGGTCTATGCATCCTCTTCGTCGATCAAGGCGGCAAATTCCGTCGATCAGCTGACGTTTTTGAATCCTGACGGTGTGCAGTTCACCACTGTCCTGATCGCGGCGGACGACGACCTGACCGTGCGCCAGCTTGACGCGAGCGGCGTGCCTGTTCTCATGCTGAAGGCGGATAACGTCACCGTCAACGGCGAGGTGCGCGTGCAGGATGTGGCGATCATCGGAAAGACGCTGACGCTCGGCTTGACCGACAACTCCGTCGGTACGATCATCGCATCCGGCGACGTTGGGATCGCGGCGTTTGACGACGATACTACATTCAAGTCGACGCTGACGATGGAGAGCATCGGCCTCGGCGGCGTGCTTGACATCGCGAATACCGTGGCGGGCGCCGCGGAGAGTGTGAACGGCTTCGCCGGCGATCTGGTCGATTATGTTCAGGACGCCATCAATGCGGTGGAGGGCCTGAAAAAGACCTATAAAGAGAAGGTAAAGGATCCTGTGAACGGACTCTTTGCCGACGCTGACAACGCGCTTGACAGCGCGAAGGATGCGGTCGACAGCGTTCAAAGCACGATCGTGAGCGCAAGAAACGGCGTGCTTGAAACGACGCAGACCATCATCAGCGAAGTGACCGGTACATTGCGCGCTGCGGTGGAGCAGATGTATTCCACGGTGAACACCGCGATCGGCACTGCCCGTTCCGCTGTCAATACAGCGAAAGATTCACTTGATTCGATCGACAGCGGCATTGACTCTGCGGCTCAGACCGCGACGGGTGCGGTCAGCAGCGCGGCGACCGCAGCCACGGGCAAGCTGGACGATCTGAGCAATGCGATCACCACCGCGAAAACGGCGGCAACGGACGCTCTGGCGAACGGAGCCGCTCTTGCGAATGACGCCGCCAACGGAGCGAAGGACGGCATCAGCACCGCCAAGGGTCTTGCGGACAGCGCGATCGGTACGGTAAACAGCAGTCTCACCGGAGCGGATTCCTACCTGACGCAGGCAGGTACCGTGATCACAAACGCGGGAGGCTATGTCAGCAACATCAATGATATGCTGACAGACGTTACCGATGTGCTTGGCACTGCCTCCGGCACGCTGACCAGTATCGGGACGAACATGGGCAGCGTCAGCACGAGTATGTCCGGCGCGCTCGGCAGTGTGACGGATTACCTCAATGTGGATGCTCTGGACGGAGTCGTCAACAGCCTTGAGGAGCAACTCGTGGACAGCGGCATTATCCGGACGACGGCGAATACCATCGTGTCCGGCATTGACAGCATCCTGTCCACTGCGCTGGAAAAGCTGGAGTCCGTTAAGGGCGCCGGCGCGGCGGTTCAGCTCATCAAGAGCGAGGCGGGCGATTTCAGCGTGGACGAGGGGATCGCGCTCAGCCTGGATCAGGTACGCCTGTACCTTCTCCAGGAGGAGGACAGCACGGAGATCCCGGAGGGCTTTGCCTATTCCACGACTACCGAGGCTGCGCTCGAAGCGCTGCTCAGCGCCGGCAAGGACTACCTGCTGAAGAATAAGGAAGCCCTGCTCGAAGCCGCGCAGAGCGCGATGTCTGATGCGACTGACGCAGTCAGCGGCACCGGCGATGCGGCAAAGGCCGCCGGCGACGTTGTGAGCAACGCGAAGACGGCGATCAGCGGCGCGCAGACCACCGTCATCGGCGGCGCAACGACCGCGCTGACCGCTGCGAATGAAACCGTCACCACTGCTAAGGCCGCGGTTGCCAGCGTACAGCAGAGCGTTGCGGGCATCGTCGCGCAGATCAACAGCGCGGTGACTGCGATGAACAGCGCTATCGACAGCGCGAATAGCGCCGCGCAGGAGCAGCTTGCTGCGGCGAGCACCGCTGTGACGGAAGCGGCAGACGCAGTCACTACGCAGATCAACAGTCTCAAGACGACGGTGACGAACGCCGAGACCAGCATCAACGGTCAGATCAACTCCGCCGCCGCGACGGCGCACGGATATGTGGAAACCGCCAGAGGCGCCGTACAGAAGGCTGATGAGACCGTGACCAAGGTGCAGAACTACGCTGACGAGCTGAAACTCAAGGCGGATGATCTGATCGGTTATATTGATTCGATCCAGACGAAGCTTGAGAGCATCGGCACCGGCGTGACGGATTTCACGGGTGAGAATGCCGAAAAGCTGAAGGACGCTATCTCATCTGCCCAGAACAAGCTGACCGAGGTGCAGGCCAAGGTCAATGAGGTGATGGACAAGGTCGATGACGCGATCAAGGTCGTCTATGAGGAAGGCAACGACGCCGCTTATCTGAACCGCGTGAAGAACGTGGTGGATGAATTCGCGTCCCTGGCGTCTGACGTCTCCGAGGAGATCAGCGGCGCCGTGGACGCCGTCGCCAACGTCAGCCTGGATGTTGACGCCAGCCTGTTCGACGTGGTCAGCGAGGCCGCTGTCAACATCAACGCAGGCACCAGCATCGTTGCCGGCGGAAGCGTGGACATTTCCGCCGCCACCGTTCAGACGAGGCCGCTGATCGACCTGAGTCTGAACGGAAGAACGACGCAGCTCAACGACTTCAACTTTATCGGCGTCAAAATCGGCCAGTCGTTGGTCAACATCGACGGCTCCATCACCGCGGGCAAGGACGTGAGCGCCAAGGCCTCGGGTGAGATCGCGATCGACGCGAGCAACGGCGAGGTCAAGGATCTCTTCATTCCCGTCGCGGTCGGCGTGGCGCTCTCTGACGTCGCGACCACCGTGCGCGGCAGCATCGTCGCGGAGGGGAATGTTGCGATCACTTCCGAGAGCAAGCTGACTTCGACCGCCGCGGCGCAGAGCGGCGATACACTGCCTGTTGCCGTCGCCGTTACCGTCGTAAATACCGATACCATTACTACCATCACCGACAGCGCAATGATCGCTGCCGGCGGTGACGTTGCGGTCAGCGCAAATTCTGAGGCTGCTGTCACGACGACCGCGAATGCGGGCAGCGAGAAAACAGAGAGCGGCGGTTTCTTCGCCGTTGACGTCGTGCTGACCGATACCAGCGCCACCGTGTCTGACGAGGCTAGTATCCTCGCGGACGGCGACGTAAGCGTGATGTCGGACGCCAAGGATACCGTCGAGACCACCGCCACCTCCGAAAAGCCTGAGAAAGAGGATCAGGCGGCAAACAACGACAAGATCAAGTTCGACGACGTCATCAAGATGGTCAAGGATACCATTGAACTCGTGGCGAACAAGGTAAGCAAGGCGGGCAGCTATGCCAAAAACAAGCTGGACGCCGTGACTGTGGCGATCCAGGGCAAGACGCTCGCCATTACGACAGAGGAAGCGGAGCACGGCCTGATCTCTACCGTCTCAAAGGCGGACAAGGACGATACCGTGACCGTCACCGTTGAGCCGGATGCGGGCTATAAGCTCAAGTCCCTGAGCTACAAGTATCTCCCGGACGGCGCAAGCGAGTATACGACCACTGTCATCACCAAAGATGACAAGGAAGCTTACAGCTTCAAGATGCCCGAAAAGCCGGTGACGCTCACTGCCGAGTTCGAGCAGCTTTCTTCGGATGAGCTCAAAGAGAAATACGGAGTGGATGCAGACGGAGATCCGCTTGCCGACTTCAATGGAAACGGCGTGCTGGTCGATATCAGGACTGGTGAGAAGATCAAGGACGAGAAGAGCGCCGGCTTTGGTTCCAACACGAGCGCAGACAACGGTTCCGGCGTGAGCGACCTGCTCAATGACGCCACGTCTTCCACCGACGATGCGTCCAAGGAGCAGGATACCACCTCCAAGAGCGAAACGCAGATCGCGGGCGCGCTCGCCGTTTCTGTCGTGAAGAACAAGAACCTCGCCGAGGTTTCAACCCTCGGTACGGTGACTGGCAAGAGCGTTGAGATCCTTGCCAACGGCTCCACCGCGCTGAAGAACATTGCCAACGCCTCCAAGGTCGGCGTCGCCGACGATCCGGTGATAACGGATACTGTGATGTTTGAGGGCACGGGCGAAGAGACGAAGGAAACAAAGGAAATCGATATTACAGAACTGACCGGCAGATTCGTCTCCATTGAGATCCCTGATGGGAAGAACCTTGTTCCGGGCAGCGTCCGCGCGACGTATCGCACCGCAGAGGGCGTCAAGAAGGAGCTTGAGATCAACCGCCGTGAAAAGGCGGGCGGTGGCTTCTGCTATGTGTTTGAGGTGCCCGGCGACGTGATTGCCTCAGGCGATTACGCGAACAAGGTCACCGTGAGCGCACAGTATTACACTGCTGAAACCTCCGACAGCGAGTCTGCGGACGCCGTCGCTGTCAAGGCCGCGGAGACGGAGGGCGGTTCCTTCGAACTGTCAGCCGCTAAGATCGAAGCGGGCAAGGCTGTTGAGATCGAGGCAAAGGTCTCCGATGGGTATCATCTCGCCTCCAACGCTCTGGTTGCGACCTTTAAGGACGACACGGGCAAGGAGTATAAGATCAAGGTCAAGCAGGCGGACAACGGCAAGTTCGTTCTGGTCGTTCCCGAATTGGCGGAGGGCCGGAGCATCAAGGGCGACATCACCGTCAAGGGCAGTTTCTCCAAGGGCGAGAAGAAGTCGAACAGCATCGGCGTCGCCGTGTCGGTGGACTATATGAAGCACTCCAACCGTGCGATCCTGCGCAGCGCGACGGTCGCCGCTGAGAGCGTGAAGGTTGAGGCGCTTTCCGGCAGCGAGGCTGATCTTATCATCGCCGAGTGCGTTGCCAAGGCCGGTACGTCCGAGGACGCGGACGTAGGCGTGGGCGGCGCGATCGCGGTCAACGTAGCGTCTGCAGAGACGCGCGCGCTGATCTATGACGGCGCGAAGCTGGCGCTGACCGGCGCGAAAAATGACAAAGACACAGCGCTTACGCTGAATGCCGAATCCTATGAGGTATTCACCACCACCGCGGACGCCGCGGCGGAGCAGGGCGACAAGGATGCGACCGGCGTTGGCGCGGGCATTGCCGTTGCCGTAACCGGTACGGACGTGGTTTCCGCGATCCAGGACAATGTTCAGATCGTCGGCGGCACGGCTCCCAACGTCAGCGAGATCATCCCCAATGTCGGCAACGCTGTCGAGAGCTTCCCCGATGCCGACGACAAGGATGCCGTATCCTCGGCGCTGGCCGGCATCCATACGCTTGCTCCGATCACGATCGGACTTACATCCGGTAGGGAAGTTTATCTGGGTACGTTCTCCGTGACCGCGATGCACAGTCTCACCGAAACCGTCAACGCGAAGGCCGGCGCGGCCGGCGGCACGTCCGTCGCGCCTGTGGTCGGACTCAACATTTCCGGCGCGAACGTTATGGCGTACGCGGGCAAGTCGGGCAACAGCGGTTTTCTCAATACCGTGCTGGACACTTCTGTACTGGCAACCTCCTTGAACGACCGCACCCTGATCGCGGACGCTTCCACGGCGGCGCCCGCCGGCGCGGACAGCAGCGTGTCTGTCAGCGGCGCGTTTGCCATCAACGTTGCGAACGACAGCACGACAGCGCGGCTTTACCGCTCTGTGACCGCGAAGAACGTCAATGTGAAGGCAAAACAGAGCGCGCGTGAAAACGTGACGAGCAAGGCGAGCGCAGAGGGCGCGCAGGGTAAGAAATCGGATGATCCGGACGGGGGAGACTCGGACGGCGATGCGGAAGGAAGCTCAGACAAGCAGGCGGACAGCATCCTGTCCGGAGGCACGAAGCTCTCGAAGAACGTTGGCAGCGACAACGTGAATGAGAGCGCAGTCTCCGGCCTGACATCTGACCGCCAGATGGCGCAGACCGGCGAGGGCAGTGTTTCCGTAGCGGCCGGCTTTGCGCTGAACATCACCTCCAGCAAAAACGAGGCGGAGCTCGGCGGCGGTGTGACCGTCCAGGCGCATTATACCGACGCTCCGGAGTATGACGATCTGCATGAGCTGATCGCCAACGGCTCCGTCAAGGTCGAGGCATATGCGCTGCATACCATTTCGGTCGTTGCCGACGCGAGCGCGGCGAAGTCCGCCACCGGCGTTGGCGTCGCGGTCGCGCTGAACGTCTACAGTTTCACTAACGACGCCACCCTCGGCGACGCGACGGTGGACGCTGACAACCTCTACGTCCGCGCCGTTCTGATCGACGACGTCCGCGAGGAGGACGACGAGGCACCGGCTGCTGACCACAGCGCGGATGCTGAGGCGCACCTCGGCAGCAGTTGGGTCGCGAAGCTGGTCTATCAGCTCATTTATGATCTGGTCGATTCCCTCGGCTTCGATCTGGGCGATACCGTTCTGACCGAAGTTGCAAACGAAGTTGCGGACAGCGTCAAGGCCGCCTCTGCGGGTACGTCGTATGAGAGCCTCTTCGCAAGCGCAGAGGATCCCGTGACAAAAGTCATGGGCAATCTGAATGATTTCATCGAAGAGCTGGAAAAAGCGCCCGAAACTCTGAAGAGCGCTATTCTTGCCGCACTGCAAACAGAATTGGCCAAGACCAATCTCAGCGATCTCGAGGCTATCTACACAGAGATCAAAACGGTCATTGATGACGCGAATACCGTAAAGGGCAGCGTCACGGATGTCGTCAACAACATCATGGCCCTCAAGAAGACGGTGGAGGGTCTCTACAGTGATGCGCTCGCTCTGCGTGAGCAGTACGATGCGTTGGTCGCGAATATCCTGGCTCTGCCCGGCGAGGCGCAGAGTCTGGCAAACAGCGCCCTTGACATGAAGCAGTTCAAGCTGCTCGGGGAGACGACGCTTGACCAGACCATCGAAGCGATCCGCGAGTGCTACCGTCTGATCTCCGAGGAGCTGAATGAGGATTACCTCAAGGAACTTCTGACTGACGCGACCGACGCCTTTATTGACGCCGCGTCTGACGACGCCGAGCTCCAGAAGATCTACAGCGAGACCAAGACCGCATACAGCGACCTGCTGAATAAGTACGCGACGGTACAGAGCAATCTCACCGCTGTGGAGAACCAGTATGATGAGGTCGTTAAGCAGTTCAACGCTCTCATTGCCGCCATCAAAAACAATGTGACCGCGGTCTACACGGACAACGAGGCGCAGATCAGCGCCTGCGTCGATCAGGTCATGGCGTGCTACGGCGACGTGATGGACTGCATCGCGCTGATCGGTGAGTACCAGCAGCGCGCGCAGGAGATCCAGAACAAGGTAAATGAGATCTACGCCGCGTTTGAAAACGTCTACGGCGAGGGCTACACGAAATTTACCGATAAGTTCACCACGGGCCATATCACCACGCTTCTGACCAACACGCTCGGCAGCACGGGCGGCGCACTGGCGCAGGAAGTGGAGGAGCTCATCAAGGATGTCGCCGAGGAGGAGGTCAAGAAGCTCCTCACGGTGGAGAATCTGGTTGCGGTCATCACCGGCGAAAAGTCCGTCAGCGGTATGGGCGTTGAGCTTAAGAGCAAACTGATGGCGCGCGTCTACGTCGAAGGCGACATGGACGCTGAGAAGCCGGAGACCATCGTCGGCAAGCTGATCCGCAGCGCCACGAATGCGCTTGAGACGATCAAGGACGATATGCTGGGCGATCTGATCGAGTCCATCGAGAAGGCGGAAGCTTCCGTCCTGTCCGTCGAGGATACCATTACGAGCGTGGAAGCTACCGTCAATAAGACGGTGGATACGATCACCAAGCTGGGAACCGATGTGTACGGACTGCCCGACGTCTTCAGCGCCGCGATCAACGGCACGACGGGCGAGAACGGCAACCCGGGCATCATCAAGAGCATTAATAACCTGTTCGAGTTTGAGAACAACGGTATCAAGGCTGCCGCGACGAGCGTGAGCGACGCGGCCGGCGAACTGGTCAACAAGACCGGCACACTGGTGCTCTCTCTGGGCGATCTGGTCGAATCCGCCGGCACGCTGGCGGATAAGGCGCTCGGCTTTGCGACGCATGATTATTCCGGCGAGGTGAACGCGGCGTATGTCGCCGCCAAGGCAAACCTGTCCGGCAAGGCCGATGAGATCGAGACGCTGATCACCAACTGCTTCAATACGCTGACCGGTACGGTTACCGCCTCGGCGACGCAGACGGTGACGAACTACGCGACCGGCCTCATAGATCAGGCTACGTCGATCTACAATCAGACCGTCGCACCGATCCAGAACGGTTACACGATCGTTCAGGACATGGTCACGACGATCAAGGGTATTCCCGCTCAGGTGCAGGCAATCTGGTGCGTGAAGGCGTCCGACGCTGAGGACGCCAAGGTTACCGGCGGCATCGTCAAGGCGTGGAACGACATCACCAAGACCGCCACTGACCTGAAGCTGCTGGTTGCCGGCGGCGAGGAGAAGAAAGGCGACGAGGTCATCGTTCACAACGGCATCTTCACCAATCTCTCCAATTTCGTGGATAAGTTCGATTTCGAGGCGGTCGGCAAGGCTGTCGCGAACGCCGCGAAGGACGCGCTGATCGGTGTCGGCAAAAACGCTGTCAACAAGCTGACCAACGGCGTGGTAGACGTCTTCAAAATGGCGCAGGATCTCAAGGACGGCATCAGCAGCGAGCTGGAGGCTCAGCTCAAGAACGTGGTCGGCGCCTCCGGCCGCGCCCTTACCAACGCCGCGCTTGATACCGTCAGCGAAAAGCTGAATATGAAGATCTCCGTTGAGGAAGAGGCTGTCAAGCCCACGGCGCACAGCTTCGTCACCACCGCCGTTGCGGGCGCGGGCGCGAGCAAGGTCGGCGTCGCCGGCACGGTTGCCATCGCCATCATCAACGGAACCTCCAACGCCATCATCGCGCCGCGCGCGGCAGGGGAGAACGACATTGCAGTTTCCGGCGAGACTTTGATCCTGGCGAAGGCGGATCAGCGCGAGGAAACGACCGCGACCGCCGCGCTGAACAAGGACGGCACGCCCAACAAGAACAAGGGCGCGGGTTCGGGTACGGACACCGAGAGCAGCAGCGAGGAGACCGTCTCCTACGCGGAGGAAATGGCAGACGTGATCCTTTCCGACTCTCACGCCAATGTCGAATTCTCCCTGAACGACGCCGGAAAGCTGGTCGTCACTATTACCGCGGACGTGGGCTACAAGCTCGCGGACAGTGTCGCGTACACTTACACCAAGAACGACGGCGAAGCAGTAAACGGCAGTTTTGGCGTAACGACGAAAACGGCTCCGATCAATACTGATACAGTACAGACGAAGGGCGTCTACACCTTTACGGTGGACGGCTTGGTTGACCGCGCCGTCGACAAGGGCCTGTCGATCAACGTTGACGTGACGAAGCTTACATCGTCCGGGGAAGAAGAGGAGAAGACCAAGACGACGGTTGCGTTCGAGCATGAGATCAAGGTCGTCCTCTCCAACAAGAACGCGAACGCCGCTTTCAGCCCCGATGGCAAGACCATCACGATTACCACGCCGAAGGGCTACAAGATCGACACGTCCAAGGCTGCGAAGTATACCTATTCCAAGTCGGTTAAGACGTATGAGAACAAGACGGACGAGAACGGCAGCGTCGTTAGAGATTCGAATGACGATCCTGTTCCTGACACAGATAAGGTCTACAACGAGACGAACGAGGAGACCGAAGGCGAGGTTTCCATCAGCGGGACGGACGGTAAGTACACCATCAACGTGAGCGCTCTTGACCTTACCGACCGCGCGGACGGCACCAACGTCGTCATCAACGTCGAGATCGAGGAGGATACCCGTGCGGTCTCTGTCAGCGGCGACAATATCGCCGTCCGTGACAACGCGGACGACGATGAGTCCGGAAGCACCGCGAACGTTCGCATCGGCGACAATGCCATCGTCGAGGTGACGCAGAAGACCGGCGCCAAGCTGAAGAGCCTCTACTATACCTACAAAGGTGAGCGCAGGAACATCGTCACCATTGAAGAGACGATCGCTGTGGATGGCGGTACCGCTTACGTCTTTATCATGCCCGACGAGGCTGTCACCGTGACGGTGGACTGGGTCGACATCGAGAAGGACGGTAACGGCAAGCCGGTGGAGGAGGAATCCACCGAGAACCTGGCGAAGAATAAGGGCACGAAGGTCGGCGTGGGCGCAGCGTTCGCGCTGACGATCAGCCATGTCAACGCGCTAGCCGGCGTCGGTGAGGGCCGCAAGCTCACGACCGGCACCCTCGACGTCAACAGCAGCGCCGCGCATGAGACCGAGACGATCACCGTCTCCGGCACCGACCCGCTGGCGGGAGCGCCGAAGGATGCGAACGGCAACCTGCAGCAGGAGGACATCAAGGACATCACGATCGACGCCTCCAGCTCGATCGGTCTGGCGTACAACGACATCAGCGCTTACGTTGCGCCGAACACCGTCATCAGGACGACGGAGCCGGACGGCACAGACAGCGTGTCCATGCGCGTCATCGCTGCGGAAACCGCCAAGGCGCTGACACAGTCCAGCAGCTTTGCCTCCGGCAACCGTACCGCGGTTGGCGCAACGGCGTCCGTGCAGATCGTCAATTCCGACGTCGTTGCCCGATTTGACGGCAGCGCGAATGTGGCGGGAAGCGCCGTTATCCGCGCCGAGGCGATCGCCGAGGACAACAGCCATGCGATGGCGACCGCGCTTGGCGCGGACATCGGGCGTTTGCTGAACAAGTTCAACCAGACGATCAACGACATCGAAACGCAGGCGAATAAGCTGTTGTCCGGCGACTATTTCAGCGGCGGCAGCAACGATTCGTCCTCGCACAACAACGACAAAAACAAGACCGCCAGCACGATCAACGGTCAGATGAACAAGGACAAGTATTCCTCCGGCGCAAACGCGAGCAATTCCAACTCCGTATCGACCAACGCGCTGGCCACGCAGGACATTCAGGCGCCGGGCACCGACCAGGCGAGCGACACCATCAACGAGGGCACGAATACCGCCAACGAGGAGAGCGGCGGCGTGAACAACGACGCCACCGGTGAGAAAACCGGCATCGCCTCCCCGCAGAGTTCGAGTACCAGCAAGTACCAGATCGCCGCGGCTGTGGGTCTGAACATCACCGACCACCGTCTTAAAACGCAGGTGGGCGGCAGCATTACGGCGGCGAACATTCTCGTCCAGTCGGATCTGCGCGCCAACTTCCGTACGCTCGGAACCAGCGCGGCGATGAGCCTGAAGAACAGGTCCAACTCCATCGCCGCCGGTATTGCGGTCAGCATCAACAAGAACGAGAGCATCGTTGAGGTCAAGCCCACCGCGGTTCTGATCGCTTTCGGCGACAAGAGCGAAGCGACTGACGCGACCGGCTACACCAGCACCGGGAACAGCGTCGCATGGTGCGGCGATGAGTACGCGATCTATCGGAACGCGAACGGCGCGACGCTGTACGTCCTCGGCGGCAAGTATTACACGGCGGACGGTAAGCTCAACATCAACGCCAGCATGACGCAGAATCTGGACGGCAAATATGCCGGCTGGCTCGCGTCGCAGGCGCTCGCGGGCGCCGTGGCGGGTAAGGGCACCTTCTCCATCGGCGGCGCCATCTCGCTTGCCAGAACCTTTACGAGCACCTGGGCTCTTGTCGGCGAGGAGATCAGATGGAAAAACAGCGCCGACAATGATGAGGAGTATGAGGGCGGCACTGCCGAACGTCACGCGACGATCTCCGGCGGCGATGTGCAGGTGACTGCTTACAACAAGGGCAGAGTCACTGTCCGCGCCGGCGGCGTCAGCGTCGGCAAGGGCACCTCCGTCGGCGTGGGCGCGTCCTTCGCGTACATCTTGTCGAAAGACAGCGCCTTCGCCCGCGTCGGAAACTGCACGGTGATCGACGCCGATACGCTTGTCGTCAGGGCTGAAAAGGCGAGAGTCACGATGGCCGATTACAAGAGCGCCAATCCTCTGACCAGCTTCATCAGCGATTCCTCCGACCTCACGGAGGAGGAGCGCGGTCAGGCGGAGCTCGGCCTCATTGATATCCACAAGGGTGAGGACGACAAGAGCTACAAGGTCTCGATCAACGTTTCCACGGACAAGATCATGAGCATGATCGACCTGCTCAACTTCCTTTCCTCGGTCAACTACTACGCTGAGAGCATTGCGGGCGCAATCTCCGGCTCCGGTACGATCCCGAAGAGCTCCACCGCGTCTGTGGCGGGCTCGATGTCGTTCGTTTTCATGGAAAACAGGATCCATTCGCAGATCGGCAGCGGCTGCGTCATCAACGTCCGCAGCGAAGCAGATGACGCCATGTCGGTCGAGGCGCGCAACGACGCGGACGTCCGCATCATCGGCGGCAGCCTCAGTGCCGGGCGCACTAAGGCAGGCGTGGGCGTCGGCTTCGCCTTCGTGAACGACAACGACGAGGCATTTGCGATGATCCGCGACGACAGCGTTGTGAATGTGGCGGGCGGCTACTACCAGAACGCGCACGGCGACGTGAACGCGCTGGTCATCACCGTCGCGATGGCGGCGAGCACCGCGCCTGACGCCAAGGCGACCGTCGGCGGCGGCATCAACGTCATTCAGTCGAGCGCCTGCTTCTATGCCAACGTCGGCAAGGGCGTGAAACTGACTGCGAAGGATATCCAGATCAAAGCGGATATCACGACGGATCTTGTCATGATCACTGCCAGCGGCAGCGGCTCCGGATCCGGCAAGGTCGCGGCGGGCGGCAGCTTTGGCGTGATCGTCAACGACATCGATGTGAGAACCTTTATCGGTAACTCCACTACGTCCGGAAACAAAACAATCTCCGATGGTAGCGATCGCAGACAGACGGTTCTGATCGCCACGAACGGCAACATCGACATCGACACGGAAAGCAGAGAGAAACTCATCCATGTGCTTGCCTCCGCTTCCGCGACAGGCAAGGGTACCGGCGCGGCGGCTGTGTTCAGCGTGCTTGTCACAAAGGCAAGAACGAGCACGTTCATCGACCACAACGTGACGCTGAAAGCCGTGAACGGCGGCGTAAGCGTCAAAGCTGGCAGCGACTCGACCATCATCCTTGTTTCCGCGGGCATTGCGGCGGCCGGAAAGGACACAGCGGGCGGCGCGACCATCAGTGTGGACGTGTTCAGCCGCGAGGTTGTTGTCAAGACCGGCGACAACATCTGCGTGATCGCGGGCAATGGCAACGTCGTGTTCGCCGCGAACGGTCGGGATCTGACCGTGCTTGTGGCAGTGGCGCTCGGCGCCTCCGGCGGCGGTACCTCCGTCTCCGGCGTCATCCCCGTGGTCGTGGGCAGCTCGAAGATCATGACGAGTATCGGCAAGGTAAGAGTCGACGGCGACACTTCGGCGATCACCGGTTCGAGCATCACCGCGAGCGGTAGCGTCGCCAATCTGGCGCACTACAATGCGAGGTATTACGACATTGCCGGCGGTATCTCCGCATCCGGCAAAAAAGGCGTGGGCGCGACGATCAGCACCATCGTGATGCGCAATGAGGTCGGCGCTGACGCCGGCGAAAAGGTCGTTATCGTGGCGAAGGGCGTCACGGGCAGCGGCGTCGCTACCGCCACCAACCGCGACCAAAAGCGCAGGGGCATCATCTTCAGCGCAACCGCCAGCGAGACCATGATTCAGGTCGCCGTCGCGGCGACCGTCTCGGGCGGCGCGGCGATCTCCGGCGTCATCGACACCCTGGTCGTCAAGAACGACATCCATACGATCATCGGACCGGACGGCAAGCTCTACGCAGGATACACGCTTGTGGGCGAGAACCCGGCGGCGCAGGCTGCGGAGGGCGCCAACGCCGCAGAAAGCGAGATCTACGTTGAGGCGGAAGACGATACACTGATCGTTGAGGTCGCCGGATCGCTTGCCATCTCCGGCAAGACAGGCGTGGGCGCGACCGTCCTTACGATGGTCTTCAACAAGACGGTCAAGGCGGATCTTGGCGCGATCGCGGTCGCGATGGCGCGCAAGGATGTTACCGTCAATACAAACAATGAGGACGACCTCTGGCTGCTGGGCATCAGCTTCGCCGTCGCCAGCAGCAACGGCGTCGCCGCCGGCGTCAACGCCATGGTGTTCCAGAGCAAGACCAGCGCGCTGCTGGGCGGCGAAGTGACTGCCGCGAACGGCAGCATCGACGTGGCAGCCAACAGCGACTCGTTCCTGCTGAACGTCGCCGCGTGTATCGCGGGCGGCAGCAGCGTGGGCGTTACCGCTGTGGTCCTCGTCACCTACTTCTATAACTCTACCGTGGCTTCGGTCACGGACAACGCAAAGCTGACGGCGCACGACGACGTCAGTGTGACAGCCAACTCCAAGGAAGTTCTCTCCGCGGACGGTCTCGGCGTTTCGCTCGGCGGAACGGCTGGCGTGGGCGGCACGGTCGACGTGATCATCATGAAGCTCAACACGCAGGCGATCACCGGCGAGAAAGTAAAGATGACCGCGCAGAATGGCAGCGTGAACGTCACGGCGAACGACAAATACACCCTCGTCGCTGTCATTCTCACCACCTCCTTCGGCGGCACTGCCGCGGTCGGCGTTGCGGCGCTGGTCTCCCTGAGTTACAACACCGTTGAGGCGAAGCTCGGCGCGCTCTCCACCATCGACGCCTATCATGACGCGCTGGTCAAGGCAAGCTCCGACCGCAACCTCGTCGACGTTTCCGCGGCGATCGCGGGCGGCGGCTCTGCGGGCGTCGGCGTCAGCGTCGGCGTCGTGGTCGCAGGCTCGAAGATGAGCCAGGACGCCAGCAACAGCCTCTTCTCGGGCGACGGCCCCAACCCGCAGACTCAGGTCGACGCGGCGTTCTCCAAGGGCAACTCCAACGCTCTGAAGGATGTGGATCGTCCCGACGACATCAGCCAGAACGGCCTGCTCGCGGGCGACGGCCAGACCGCCGAGGGCTTCAGCTCCGGTTACGGCGAGTACGGCCAGGATCTCTACGAGCATCCGGTGAAGAAGAGCAGCGACTACAGCATTTACTACACGGTCGATCAGAACGGCAACCCCGTTGCAAACAACGGCTCGCTTGAATATCTGGTTTACCGCGACGCGGAGTATACCAAGCCGGCAGACGGGGAAGCCGAGGATCAGGATCATATCTATTATGTCCATGACCTCTACGCCATCCGTGACAGCGAAGGCAATATCACCGGTTATACCGTTTCGAACAACGGCGGTGAGAAGCTCTCCGGCGTGTTCCAGTGGAAGGACGGCAAGCTTGTCCAGACGACCGAAGTGGACGCCGGCACGCTGATCCAGGTTCTGGAGACGGATCAGTTCACGTTCTACACCAAGAACGGCGCTGCCTACAGCAACCTTGAAAACGGCAGCGCGGCTAAGGACAACGTGGACGACAACTTCAACGGCTATACCTACACCGATCAGAACGGCAAGCAGTTTGAGGCGTACTACAAGTCCAGCAACGGCAAGTGGATCTACGAGTGCGACGGCATGTACTTCACCGGCGACAAGACCGGCCCGAGCGCCCCGATCACGAACGAGTCCGATCGTTACGGTCTGCAGCGCGTCTACGTCCGCTACCGCAGTGATGCTCAGAAGGGCGACGAGAAGACAACCGACGAGGCGCCCGTCAGCGACTCCGGTATGAACGACGATACGCTCGATCAGGCGGACAACAAGAACACCTACGCCATCCGGAACAACGGCAGCTATAAGGACGCCACCAGCGCGGTCATCGCCGCGGGCTCGAGGGTGATTGCCAGAAACGGCGACATCTCCGTTCTCTCCAGCGACGTGCTGGATACGGTGGTCGTCGCCGGTACGGTCTCCGTCGGCGGCGCGGCAGGCGTCGGCGTCGGCGTGGCGGTCGGTATCCTCAATTCCAACGTTGTCTCCGAGGTCGGCGACGGCGCGGAGCTTGCCGCGAAGGGCAACATCAAAGTCTGGTCGAGCAGCGGCAGCAACGCCGCCACCACCAGCGACAATGTGACGAACGCGAAGATCAACGCCAAGGCAAATAAATACGTCACCGCAAACAAGGCCAACGTCAACAACCAGAAGAACGGCAAGGTCAAGAAGGACAGCGAAGGCAAGCCGGTGAAGGACGCCAACGGAAACGTCGTTTATGAAAACGGCGAGTCGAGCGGTGTCAGCACCGACAACACCTCCATCAACCTGATCGCCGTTACCGCGGGCGCGGGCGGCAGCGTCGCAGTCAACGTCTCCGCGGGCATCCTGGTCGTCGGCGCGCTGAGCAAGTCGGTCATGAACGGCATTGTCAAGAGCGTCAGTGACGCGCTCGGCAGCGGTGACAGCGCTGTTGAAAACCTGACGGTCGAATCCACCATGGATTACAAGCATGTCCTCGCGGTCAGCGTTGCGGCGGGCGGCGGCGGAGCCGCGGGCATCAGCGCATCCGTCGGCATGACCTTCTTCCAGGGCGTCAGCGAGGCGGGCATCGGCGGCACCGGCACGATCCAGAATGTGAACCGCATCGACGTTAAGAACAACGGTCAGACCGCGGCGACCACCGCGGCGGCGACGCTCGCCGTGGGCGGCGCCGCAGGCGTTGCGGCCGGCGCATCCGTCGCCAAGAACAACACCACCGTCAAGACCTACATCGGCGACGGCGTGACCGTTCTCGGCGCACCCGTGATTTCCCTGAACACCGACTACAGCGGCTCCAATGCTACTGCCATCATCATCGGCATCGCGGGCGGCGCAGTCGGCGTGGGCGTCAGCGTGGCTGTCGCCATCAACAAGGCACAGGCGTACACCTACATCGGCGTCGATCCGACGGATAAGTCGTACACTACCGAGCATAAGGGCACAAGCAAGGGCACGATCAACGCGAGCAGCGTGACCATCCGCTCTGATTTCACCGGCGAGACCAAGGTCGTCGGCCTGAGCGTGACGGTCGGCGGCGTGGCGGTCAACGGCCTTGTGGCTCTGGGCTTCAACCGCGTCGATAACGTGACCGCGATCAACCGCGCCAACGTCGTTGCAAGCGGCAACGTGAACGTCAGCGGCATGGCGGTGGGGAACACCACCGTGTTTGCGGCGGCAATCGTCGGCGGTGCGGTCGCCGTGGGCGCGACCGTTGCGGTCAGCCAGCTCAAGGCGAATAACTACTCCTTCATCGACGTCACCGGCGCAAAGCTCGAAGCGGCAACGCTGACACTGCATGCCGGTACGTATGATAAACCCTTCGATTCCGAGGCGCTCTGCGTGGTGATCACCGGCTCCGCCGGCGCGATTGCCGTGGCGCTGAACTTCGCCGTATCGCTCAACGAGAGCGGTAACAGGGCGGAGGTCTTCGGCAACGGCAGCGGCTCCGTCACCATCGGAAGTGAGGCTGCGCCTACGACGAACAACATCGTGGATGTCCGCGCCTACGGTGTGACGAGATCGTACGCCATCGTGGCGAACGTCAGCTTCAGCGCCATCGGCGCCAGCGTCTCCTTCGCCTATTCGACGATCGCCTCCAAGCAGTACGCGAAGTTCACGCCTAACGTCACGACCAAGGTCTACGGCGGAGTGAACGTCGAGTCCTATCAGAACACGGTCAAGGCGAGCAACAAGACCTTCGGCGACGATATCAAGAATTTCCTGAAGAAGGCTGTGAAGGCGGATCAGTCCGCGACGATCCCTGATGGCGCCACATCCATGTCGGAGGCGTTCATCCTCTCCTTCTCCGTGGCGCTGATCTCGGTCACCGCGAACTCTGCAATCACGAAGTCGGCGGCGACGAGCCACGCCATCGCGGGCGGCAGCAACATGACCATTACCGGCGGCGTGAACGTCTATAACGACGCCTCCGCCATCGCAACGGTCTATGTCGGAAACCTTTCTGTAAGCGCCATCGGCGTTGGCGTCAACCACGGCACGACCATCGCTAAGGGCGACTTCGCCGCGGGCTTCGAGAGCTCCGGCGACGTGAACGTCAGCGGCGACATCACCGTCAAGAACAAGTGGGTCAGCAACTCCACCGCGACCCTGACCCCGACCCTCGGCGGCGTAGGCGTCAAGCTCGCGTCGGTCGACGTCAACGCGGCGATCGCCTACAACAGCACCAAGGCGAGAGCCTACCTTTCCGGCGGCACCGGCAGCATGAGGAACATCACCTCCGCCAACGGCGTCATCACCGTGGTCGGCGAAGGCAGCGCGATGAGCAAGGCGCAGGTCAACACGCCGACGATCACGCTTGACGCGGTCAACGTCACGGTCAACGTCAACGTGGCGTATCTCAAGGCTGACCAGTTGGTCACCGTCGATAACGCACGCGCTACAGCAAAGGACGTTTACCTCTACGCATTCCTCAACGAGGGCGGCCAGAACAATAACCACGCCATCGCGACACTGGGCGGCACCGGCGGCAAACAGGGCGCTGCGATCAGCCTGATCAGCGCGAAGGTGAATGTGGCGACGGCGGTCGCAAGAGCGATCAACTCCGTGCGCACGATCGGTTCGGCGTTCGGCACCGATAGCAACAAGACCACTCAGGTGCATGTGCTGAACATCGGTGTGACCAACGCGAGGGCGTTTGTGGAAGCGCCGGTTGTCAGTGCCGGCGCAGGCTCCGTCGGCGTGAATGTGCTGACGAGCAGCGCATCCAGCACCTACGAGGCGGTGCTTGACCTCGCGGATAACTCCTATGTCAAGTCCATCGAGATCAACGGCACGCAGACGACCAACGGGTACGGATCGCTCACCGGATCCTATATCTCCAAGTCTGAAGCGATCACTCAGGCGCCTGTCCTCGGCGTCAGCGGCCTGAGCATCCAGACCAATACGGCGGTCGCCGTTGTGAGCTCCAGGGCGCTCACCGGCATCACCGGCAGCGGCAAAGTCGTTGCCAGCGGCGACGTCGTCATCAAGGCGGACGGCGAGGCCACCGCGCTTGCCAAGGCGGAAAAACCGACCGTCGAGATCAGCGGCATGACGCTCGCCGCCAACGTGGCGGTCGCCAGCCAGAAGGCGGAGCAGGATACGCTGATTCGTGACGCGGGCGTTACAGCCGCCAACATCACGGTCGAATCCCACCTGAACGCCGACAAGTCGATGCTCAGCGGAAGCAGCCTGAAGGAAGGCGAGGACGCGTACTACGTCGGCGCGGCGGCGCTCCTCGGCGGCAACGGCGGCGCGTCACTCAGCCTCATCAGCGGGCAGGTCAACGTCGCGGTTGCGACCAGCAACGCGACGAACAAGGCGCGCACGGTCGGCGCGACACTCACTGCCACCGATGGCGGCGTTATTACGCTGAACAGCAACCAGACCAGCCTTGCCTACGCGGACGTGATCGAGTCCTCGGTCGGCCTGGGCGTGGCGTCTCTGGCGGTCAATGTGCTCTATGCCTACGCCAACGGTACGTTTATCACGGAACTGAACACCGGCGACGATAGCAAGGTGAATGCCGGACGCATCGACATCGACAGCGTCAGCACCGTTTACACCGTGGCGTACAGCGCGGCAAGCAACGTTTCGCTCAAGGCGGCAAATGCCGGAACCAACGTGGTGACGGCGAAGAGCCTGCCGACGATCAAGACCGGCATCACCGGCAGCGGCAGCGTTACCGCCACCGGCGCGGCAACCAGCAGCAACCAGCCCATTGACATTCTCTCCACCACCACGGTGAGGGCGTACGCGACCTTCCGTCCTGCAGAGTTCAGCCTCTCCGCCGCGGAGATCTTCGTCAACAAAGTGGAGGCGGACGCGGACGGCGTGCAGTACGCCTGCATTGAGGACGCCACGGTGAAGTCGGCGAACGGCGTGAGCGTCAAGAGCGTGCTGAACGGTGACAAGACCACCGCGGCGGAAGCGCAGATCGGCGTTTCCGGCGGCGCACAGCTGAGCGGATACAGCGCAAGCGCAAACGTCGCGATCGCCAAGCTGAGCTTTAAGTCCAACGCTTACACCGCTCGCGCGGGATTTGAGGAAGGCACGGGCAAGATCACGATCAACACCAGCGGCAATTCCGTCGCGCATGCGAGCCACATGGATGCCGGCGCTTCCCTTGGCCTCGCCGGCATGGGCGTTGTCTACACCTACGCATACGCTGACGGCCAGTTCAACGCCTATATGGCGGGCGGCGGCAACAACATCTACGCATCCTCGATCGACATCTCAACGGACTATTATGCGCAGGCGAATGCGGAGACCGCTCAGCCCAAATTGGGCCTGAAGGTGGCGAGCGTTGACGTGAACATGGCGAACTCGGACGTCCGGGTGCAGTCCTATGCCGGCATCGGCTATCCCAACAATCAGGGGAACACCGCTTCGGCAAGCACCGGCAAGGGTGTGATCCATGTGACGGGCGACATCAATGTCACCGCCAACGGCAAGGCGTACTCCGAGGCAAACATCAAGGGCGGCAAGTTCTCCGCCTCCGGCATCAAGGTCGGCGTCAACGAGGCGTACGCGAAGCTGAACGCCTATCAGGACGCCTACGTCGGCGGCACCTATATTGAAGCCGGCAACGTCTACGTCATCTCCCGCTTCAACACAGACGGCGGTCAGAGCAAGGTGGAGTCGCCCGACACAAGCATCGGAAGGGCGTCCGGCACCGGCACTCTGGCGATGGTTGGCGCCAACGCGGCGGAGGCCGCGGCGGTCAGCGTCAAGGTGAACCTTGCCAAGGCACAGACGAACGCCACGGTGAAGGCAACGATCTATGGCGGCGGCATGAATGTCACAGGCGACGTTTACGCCAACGTCTTCGGCGCAAGCTACGCCAACTCCGGCGTCAATCAGCCTGACTTCGATATCGCCGCTGTGAAGGTCTCTGTGAACAACACCATCTCCGAGGCGGGCGGTACCTACGAGGCGTCCATGAACACCACCGGCTCCGTGAACGACGCCACCGCAATCAAAATTGGCAAGAACCTCTACCTGATCACCAGCCACAACACGCTGGCTGAGAGCGAGATCGCCTCCTCCGGCGTTGCCATCAGCGCGTTCAGCGCCACCAACAACTATGGCATGGCGAAGACAGTCATCAACGCCAAGGCCACCGTCACCGGCACCGGCAACGCGGAGATTGGCAAGAACGTCATCGTCAAGGTCTCCGGCAAGGGCAAGGCACAGGCGAAGGTCGGCGCGCCGCAGCTCAGCGCATCCGTTGCGAACATCTCCGCCAACGAGATATACTCCTATCAGGCGATCGATCAGGAAGCATACTTCGATGTGGCGGGCAACATCAAGATTTCCGGCAACGTGGTGATCGACTCCACTTACAAGGCCACCGGGGAGGAGGGCGCCTACGCCTTCATCGACGGCGGCAAGCTGAGCCTCTCCTGGATCTCCGGCTCCGTCACCATGGCCTACGCCATGGCGACCATGCGCAACAGCGCGTGGATCGGCGGACACAAGAACGGCGGCGTCAAGGGCGTCATCGACGTGACCGGCACTGTGACGGTCAACGCCACCTCCGACACCCGCGCGCAGGCGATCATTGAGAAGCCGTTCCAGATCACCTACGCCCAGCTCACCATGCTCCTCGCCACCGTCCAGACGGCGGACGTTACCGAAGCGCACATCGGCGACGGCGGTGAGTTCACGCTCAACGCCAAGAGCGTTGACGTGAAGGCGGACGGCAAGACCTATTCCTACGGTGAGAGCGTTGCGGCCGGCAGCCTCTCGGTCTACAGCGCCAGCGGCGGCGGTATCACCGCCTTCGTCGGCCGTGCCAACGCCGGCGACAGCGTCGCCAGGGCGGCAAGACAGACCGTCCGCGCGTACGTCGCCAACAACGCCGGCGTGGTCGCGCAGGAGAGCATCAGTGTTACCGCCGACAACTACTCCAAGGTCAACGCGGTAATGAGGGAAGGCTTCAACGTCTCCGTCGTCGGCATTTCAGCCGCTATCGTGGAGACCGACAGCCGCACCGAGACGCAGGCGTACGTCGGCAACAACGCCAGCGTCCGCTCCCTCGGCGGCGACGTCAACGTTACGGCACAGGACAACGTCAAGGGCAACTCCAAGGTGGACGGCACCAGCATCGGTATCGCGTTCAGCGCCAGCGCGAAGTACGCCCAGAACCTCCTGAACCAGAAGGTGGACGCCTGGGTGGGCGAGAACGCGGTGATCGACGCGGCGAACTCCGTGCTCATTCAGGGCACCGGCGACGCGAACCTGAGCGCCATCACCAACCTCAACAGCGCGGGCCTCGTCTCCGCCGGCGTTCTGACGGCGAAGAACAACCTCCAGCGCAATATCAACGTAACGGTAAACAGCGGAGCAAAAGTCACTGCCCAGCTCGGCAACCTGACTCTGAAGGGCGAGGGCGGCACCAACGACAGTATCACGACCTCCGCCAAGGGCAACAGCATCGGTCTGGTTGGCGTGGGCACATCTGACTGCACCACCAGAGTGACCTCCAATGTTTACACCAACATCAACACCGGTTCCTACCTGAACGCGAAGGTGGGCGTCCTCATCGTCCGTGCTCTGACCGGAACCAGCGCCAATACCGTTGGCAATGTCAACGCGGTTGGCCTTGCGGGCGCGCCTTTCGTCTACACACAGAACGATTGGCACACCTTCAACGCCTTCGTTAACATCGGAACCGACAACGGTAACACGCTTGCCAGGGTGCTGGGCGGCTCTACGGACATCTATGCCGGCGTCTCCCGTCTGTCCATCGCTTCGGATTCCACCGCTCTTGCGGGCGGTCTTGCAGGAGAGGCGACCGCAAAGGCGGAGAGCGACGTGACGCTGAATACCGGCGTCAACGTCAGCCGCGCGGACGTGGGCGCTTACGGCAAGCTGGACGTGGGCACCTCCACTACGCCGCTCAACGGCGGTACCGTCAGCGCATCCTCTTCCTCTAAGGTCTTCGCGCTCTTCGGCGCAATCTACTCCAAGGCGTACGTTACGGTCAACGCCACCGGTAAGATCGTCTTCGACGGCAACACCGTGATCCGCGGCCGTGACGTGAATGTGGGCGCCGAAGGCTTCAACGGCAGCATGAAGGTGGGAGCCAAGACACTGCGTGTCGGATTTGTTGTGGGCTCTTCCAGCTCCAACAAGAAGTCCACCAACAATTTCTCCACCGATGTGGGCAGAGCCACCTATTATCTGGGCGGCGCGGCCGAGGGCGTAACGGTAGTGATCGACGACAAAGGCATTGTCCACGCCTCCGGCGCCAACATCAGCAGCAGGGAATCCATCATCATCTCCAACTCCTCCGCGGGCCGGCTCTACGCCTACGGCAACGTGGTGGCGCGCAACGGCACGAAGATCTACAACGTGCAGTACGTGCCCACCGTGGACATCGAGAACCTGGGCGACAAGGACATCGTGATCCGTCAGATCGACGTGTTCAACGAGAGCCTGTCCAGCCCGACGGTAACGCTCAACGGCAGCTATCAGGTCATCAGCAACAGCGGCTACGTCGTGCCCGCCGTTACCATCATCACCCGCGGCACCGGCAACGTCACAGTCCAAGGCGTCATCCAGAACGAAAAGGGCACGGTCGATATCAAGTGGACCGGTGAAAACGGCGGCTATCTCTACGGCTACAACAACGCCAGAATGAGCGGACACAACGACCCTGTGGCTAACATCTGGGCGCATAAGCTGACCGTGACCGGCGCCGCCGGCATCGGCAATGACTCGACCGGCGTTCTCTCCGCGTGGATGACTCTGGTCAAGAACGCGAACGGCGTCGAGGAGAACGCTGAGGTCACGATGAGCGCCAAGGGCGACATCTTTGCCGACCTGACGCTCTCCCGCATCACCGCCGTCACAAAGCTCGGCACCGTGACAGGGGAGACCTTCAACAAGACGCTGGACGTCAAGAACATTACGAGCACCAATGGCAGCGTGACGCTGACCATCGGAACGCCGTTCAACATGCAGTATCTTGCCAACGGCTCCATCTCCATCATCGCCACGCCCGGCACCGTCAGCTTTACCGGCGACACCTACACCGGCTCCGGCACGTACAGCAAGGATGCTCTGGCGAAGTACCGCAGCGGCAAGGTCTATACGCTGCCCAGCGGCATGACCCTCACTGTGGACGAGACCGACAAGGTCATCCGCGCTTCCACGGAGCGCAGCGGCAGCATCAGCCTCAGCGAGTACGAAGTGTTCAACGTCTCCAACAAGAAGGTCACGTCCAGCTCCAACCTTGCCTCTGTCGGTACAGAGGTCACGCTGGATAACGGCAAGTACCTGCTGCTGGCGGGCACGCCGGACTGCGGCGTCACCTTCCGGCTGGACGGCGGCAACCGCGGCGAGCTCCGCGTGAACCAGAACTACAGCGGCACGTATACCCTTGAGCTGGCCGGCAGCATCGACAGCATGGACAGCTATCACAAGTTCAGCAACGATCTGCACACGCCCAACAACAACACCTCCGTGGACTCCTCTCTCGGCGGCGTGTACTGGGGCAACTGCGTGACCCTGTACAACTCCACCGGCAAGGATCCCACCGGCTCCTCGGATCCCATCCTCCTTGGCGATAAGGACGGCTACCGCTACTATCTCGCCACCGACAGGGGCGCCATCAGCAGGCTCCGCGGCTGCCTGGACGACCACAAGCATTACGCGGCGCTGGTGCTCAAGGTCAAGATTTACGGTACCAACGACGGCGAGCAGCGCGAGTTCTACCAGGGCGTCAAGATCCACAAGCTGGAGGACTACAACGGCAAGAACAGCAGCAAGAAGAATGAGCAGGACGGCTTCTGGTTCCCCGACTTCTACGGCATCCAGTGCTATGTGGTCACGAACAAGTCGAATGACGTTCAGGGCTTCAAGCTGTGGGACATCAACGGGAATTATCACGAATACAACGCCGCGAAGAACGACCGAAAGATTTGGGTCATGACAGAGAAGAACGGCGACGATCCCGGTGGTTACGCCCTGATGTACGGCGTCGAGGACAAGAGTGATAAGTGGCTGCCTCTGTTCTGCAAGGAGGACGAGTACGACGATCCCGACAGCAAGAAGTACGAGGACAAGGACTCCGGCGAGAAGGGCTACTATTACTACATGGATCCCGTGGGCGGAAACAAGGACGACTTCATGCTCATGGTCTACGGCGACCTGATCTACGTGCCGTCGGATGGGACCAAGTCCTCCTGGAACGTGGTGAAGGGCAGCGACGGCAAGTACACCATGTCCGTTACCTCTGAGGAGAACGCTGATACCGTCCTGAAGATCACATCCAAGGATCCGAGCGGCAACAAGTATCAGCTCGCTCCGGGCCTGACCGTCACGGTGGACGGCAGCAATGTTGCCACTCTCAACTACAAGTCCGAGACGCTCAGCGGCACGCATACCTATGAGTTCCGTCCTGAGACCGGTTACGTGAAGTTCGAGAACGGCGACGTGGTCAACAGCAACGGTTCCAGCTTCTCCGGTGTGACCTTCGTATCGCAGCCCTTCAAGTACGAGCTGGTCTGTGATACGGACGCCGTGGATCTGGTCAAGGACATCAACGGCAACGTGTTCTACCGCAGCGGCAGATCCCTCGGCGGTTACACGAAGACCTCCGGTTCCGGCACATACACGGCGGCCGGCGTCGGCACCGTGCTGGTGGAGCATTACTCGAACGGCAAGATCACGAGCCGCGACATCTATAGCGGCGGCAGCGTGATCTATACCATCGACGCTTCCGGCACGCTGAAGGATTATTCCAACTCTGCGACAAGCATCATTGTGGCGGAGATCGTCGGCTCCAGCACCGGCACCGAGGGCTACACGAACACAGGCAGTTCGGAGACCTTCGACAATTACCTGACGGAGGTCGATGGCGCGGTCACGGTCACGCCCACCGGCTATAACAACAAGCCTAAGACCATCACGCTGGACGAGGGCCTGGAAAAGGTAGAAGGCGCGGTTAAGTCCGCCATTGCGGATTACGTTAAGAAGCAGTTGTCCGCGACGTTCAACGGCTACATCGTCAAGGTGAGCGACACGACCTATCTGCCTTACACGGTGCAGACCACGACTCCGAGCCTCATGGGTTACGCGCAGGTTCAGAAGACTGTCAGTGAGACGCTGAACGATGTGACCACCACCTATCTGGTCTATGAGCGCACAAAGGACGACAAGACGGAAGAGATTTACGTCCTGAACGGCGAGGTTTACCGTGCCAAGACCGTGGAGGAGAAGGAAGCGGAGGCGAATTCTCAGAACACCGGCAGCGGGAACCAGAACGCTGTGACGCTTGAGACCTCTGACTACGTGAAGGTCTATGACGAGTATACCCGCAAGGATATGCACGTCGCGCTGGACGACAGGTGGATTGAGATTTATCAGACGATCTCCCACGAGATGGTTGTGGGCAAGAACGAAGATAATACCGACAAGAAGGAGACGTGGAACTTCTATGTCTGCCTGAATGGCAACACCACGCGCTACACGCGCGACGGCGAGGTCTACGACACCAACTTCAACAAGGTCACGAGCGCAAATGAAACCGTTTCCGATTGCGCGCCCCAGCAGGTGAGGAAAACGATCAACGGCAAGAGCTACAATCTGTACGGCAAGACTGTCGAGATCAAGACTGAAAACGGGACGCGTTACGAATCCGTCTACGCTTATGAGCGCGGCAGTATGATGTACAATGCCGACGGGTCGGCTTATACGGAGACCGTCACCTACTACACGCCGCAGACCGTACAGAACACCGATACGCCTGTGTGGCTGACGGAGACGCTGACGCTTGTGACGGAGAAGACCACGGTAGCGCCCAATCCCAACGCCGGACAGTCGGGTCAGGCTGATACGGTGGTCACATCGGAGACGGTGAAGACGCCCGGCAGCTACAGCGTGTACGCATCTTCCGACGCAAGCGACACGACGAAGTACTACGTCAGCACGGCCGAGACAAGCGACTTCGCGCTCTACACCTTCCGCCAGAGCAAGGTTGAAACCGGCGCTAAGAAGCTGATCAACGACAGCGAGACCTTGAACGTTGAGACCGACGGGACTTACACCTACTGCGGCAGGCAGTACCCGCGGCTGAGGTATGCCAATGGAAGCGGCCAGTATGACTACTACTTCGTTCTGGGCAACGGCTCGGTCATGCAGAAGGTGACGGACGGGGACGACGTCACGATAACGCTCACCGATTACCGCTATGACGACGGCACGGTCGTGCTCGGTACGATGGAGAAGAAGATCGACATCGTCCGCAGCGTCACCGCGACAGAGAACAAGGTCACCTACAACAGCACTGAATACGACCTGCTGGATGGCGGCGAGACCATCGAGTTCTTCGTAAACAACGGCAAGGTGATGAAGGTCGTCTCGAATACGAAGAACGACGACACCACCACCTTGATCGCGGAGAACACCGGCTACACCTACGACAGCACGAACAAGAAGCTCACTTTGGCGGACGGCGTCGTGCTGAGCGTTGCCGAACCCGTGAAAGCGGAAAAGGTCAACTACAACGGCACTGAGCACCAGCTGCTGAAAGCCGCCAATTCTGCGGAGTACTTCGAGATGAGCGACGGTAAGGTGATGAAGGTGACCGGCAAGATGGTCGAGAACGAAGTTACAACCGTCACTGCTTCCGAAACCGTTTACAGCTACGCAGACGGAAAACTGAGCGCGGTGGACAGCGAATCGTCTGACGCGACCTTCGTCTACGAAGGTACGGCCTACAAGCTGCTCCAGTCGAGCAGCGATGACAGCGAGTATTTCTTCCATGCGGACGGCAGGCTCATGAAGGTGACCGGCGAAACCACCGCGGAGGCGACCGGCTATACGCTGATGCCGGATCTCGACGCCGACAATCCCAAATACGCCACGTATCGGCTGCCGGGAGATGATTCGACCTTCTACTACTGCTATGTGGAAGACATCAATGACCCAGACGCCTGCTACATGAACGTCAAGTCCGGCGATGTATTTGAGGAATTCTACCTTTACAAGAGGCAGGGCGACAGCCGCCAGTACATTACTACCAACGACGGCTACAGCGCTTATTTCTACAAGTACAGCCGTTTCGGCGACACGAAGACCTACTACTCCGAGGATGAGACTTCGTTCTACGCCGAAGAGTTCGTGGACGACATTGGCACCAAGGGCTACCAGCGCGTGGAGGACGACAGAGAGGTCATGCTGACAGACGGTTTCGTGCCGGTCTACTCCGATGTGACCATGAACGTCTATACCGAGGAGAGCGCGCCGGAGATGACCTTCCGCGCCCTGACCAAGGATGGAGTGAACTACTACTTTGATGAGACGACCGGTCTGCTCTGGACGGACGTCATCTTCGATGTTCTCTCCAACTCGACCTCCTCCGTCATCTACCGCGACAGCTACGGACGCAATTACGTTCTCAGCGAGGCAGGTTCGTACGGCTTCAGCGCCCACGATCTGGAGACGACCGGAGAAAAGGTCACAGTCAAGACAGTCGATGGTGGCCAGACCAGCGAAATGTACTATGACGTCCGTACGCTCAGCGAGGTAACCAACTACTACCTGCGCGACTCCATCTGGTACACCGGCGAAACGAGCGACCTCACGGAGTGCGACCGCCCGGACAATGCGGTTCGGAGCACCGAGACCGAGACTGAGACCATCGGCGGCAAGGTCTACTACGTCTACACCAGCGGCGATCAGACCTACTACCTCAGAACCGACGTCTGGTACACCGGCGAAACGAGCGCGCTTATGGAGTGCGATCGCCCGACTGATGCGGTTCGCAGTACGGAGAACGCGAGCCAGACCATCGACGGCAAGAACTATGACGTCTATTCCAGCACGCAGACCACCACTTATTACACGCCGAACGCCGGAATCTACGGCAGCATTCTGACGCTGGTCGAGACTACCAGCAGCCTGACGCCCAGCGGCGGCAGTCTGACGATCACCACGACCGGCACCGATGGTACGACAGTGGCGAGCGTTGACAGCTATGACGCTTACATCAGCGTCGCGGAGACGTCCTATTATCGCAGCGGCACAGAGGAGAGCGGCTACACCTATTACGCTTTGCTCAACGGCAAGCCTCAGGTTATCGACGCGAGTGAGCTTCCCGCGGGCATGAAGCTGACGGACAACACCGAGGAGATCGGCGCTGTGGTCTACGACGTCTATTCCCACAAGGACGACGGCGGTACCTACTACTACGATCCTGAGCAGGGCGTCCTCTATGAGCGCAAGCGTATGCCCGTGGCCGGTGAGACCGACAGCACCCAGCTGACAATGGTGCCGAAGGCCTACACCGAAGTGGATAAGTCGCGTTACACCGAGGTCCATGAGACGATCACGCTGAATGGCGAGACCTATACCATCCTGCGCAATGACTCCGGCAGCACGCTTTATCAGCGCGAAGGCAGCTACTTCGAGATGAGCGGCGGTATCCTCACGGCGTTCGGCGGCGATCACTCCGGCTATCAGGCGATCCCCGTGACCAAGTCCATCGGCGAGGGTATCTACAATCTCTACGCCGACGGGGAGGGCAAGACGTATTACTACGACGGCGACAGCCTGTATCAGCAGATCGAGTACAGCGTCTATCAGGACGGCAACGGCGTCGAGTATTACATGACCGGCGAGAAGGTCTACAAGCTCAATGAAGAGGGCAGGCTGACTGCGACGACGCGGCCCGCCGGCGCATCCCAAGTGACAGAAACCGCTATCTTCGGCGGCAGAACCTATGAGGTGCTGGAGAAGGACGGCGAGGTGCTGGAGAAGGACGGCAAAGACTACTACTTCAACGGCGAGACACTCTGGGAGAAGATCGACGGCGGTCTGAGTCAGGTGAACAACGCTTCCGGCCTTACGAAGAAGCCTGACAGCAGGTTCACGAATTCCGGTGCGACACACACGATCGGCTCGAAGACCTATGATGTCTATAAGGATGAGAGCGAAAAGAGCTACTACTTCGACGGCTCGAGCCTCTATCAGCCCCTGACACTTCAGATCTGGACGAAGAACGGCGCCAACTCCTATTACGACGCCGACGCCGGCAAGATGTATACGAAGAACAGCGACGGTACGCTGACGGTGGACGCCGGCGGTATGTACTTCAACCTGGATACCATCAGCGCCGGTCAGGACGTCAACCTCACGCTGAAGTTCGGCAAGGCGGGGCTGACAGACGTCAACGGCGACAAGGCCAACATCACTGCGGGCGGCAACTTCACCCTGATCGCGGACAGCTCCGCGTCCTTCGGTACGCTGACGGATCCGATGGAAACGAATGTCGGCGGCGTGACCTCCTTCAAGGATCTTGATGGCTCCGGCAAGGTTGGCATCAACACCTACATCGGCAACCTGACGGATAAGCTCACCATCAACGACGTGATCGACACCAACGGCAAGACCATGGTGCTGACCGGCGTCGCGCTGACCGACGGCGCGCTGACCTACGGCGCGCTGACCGGCACGGGCAAGCTGACCGTGAACGGCGGCAGCCTGACGGCCACGGTCACCGACCTGACGCTCGACAACCTCGCGGCCAAGAACGGCGCCACGGTGACAGTCAAAGCAAGCGGCAAGGCGACGGCGGACAGCTGGAACTTCAGCGACAGCGACGTGACCTTGAAGATCGACGGCACGGACGGCGCGGCGGTGGACGGCTTTACCGTCACGGGCGGCACGGTCAACGTGAACGTCAACGATGGCAAGCTGGACGTCGGCACGACCGGTTCGGTCAGCGGCGGCGCGACGGTCAACCTGAACGTTGACGGCGACATCACCAACAGCGACGACAGCGATGAAGCCTCCTGGACGGTGGACGGCGCGACGCTCAACGCCATGACGAGCAAGGCGGTTGCCATCGACCACCTGACGGTGAAGGATGGCGCGACGATGCTCGTTGACAATAAGGCCGCGAACGGCACCGGCGTTGCGAGTTACACCGGCAAGACCATCACGGTCAAGGATGACGATGCTGAGAAGAAGAGCAAGCTCACCATCCACAGCGTCGGCGACATCACGTTGCAAAGCGATGAGAACGATAGCGCGAAGTCTTACGTGCTCGATGTGGACGGCAGCGGAAAGGCCAATACCGAGCTGAACCTCATCAGCACAGCGGGCACGCTCAAGAGCGACACGACGCACGACGGCTGGCACATCAAGGACGCCAAGGTCAATATGACGCTCCGCAATGCGCCTCAGGTCAAGGACGACGTACTGATCGAGAATGCCAACGTGGCGATCATTGCTGACTACGGCGACCTCAAGTCGCTCGACTACGGCAATGAGCACGTCCGCTGGACGGTCAACGGCTCTGATCTGACCGCGCAGGTCGCGGGCGACGTGCTGATCGACCACCTCAGTACATCGGATTCCAACGTCAAGATCACCGGCCTCGCGGACGCGAACGGCAAGAGCGTCAGCTACGCGAATTATTTGACCGCCGTGGACGGCGGCAAGCTGACGAGCAAGGATTGGAGCTTCAGCGGCGGCACAGTCGACCTGATCGTTTGGGACGATATTCTTGTGACCGACGACGTGACGGTTTCCGGAACGGCAAACGTCAACGTCAAGGCTCGCACCGGCGGCTTCGCGCTCCGTGACGTCACGGTGACCGAGAACAGCGACAAAGAGAGCTTCCTCAAGATGACGGGCGGCATGATGACGCTCCAGCTCTCAAAGGACGCGCAGATCGACCACATCGACCTGACAGACGCTACGCTGAACCTGACCGCGCTGAACGACAACGGCAGCGGCGCGAAGCTGGCGGTTGCCGGTATTGCGGACGCCAACTACGGCGGCGGCCTGAGCAGTGTTGACTGGAAGCTCAGCGGCGGCACATTGAACGTCGATACCTGGAGCGACGTTGTGGTGACTGACTATGTTTCCGCGACGAAGAGCGGGACGAAGGGCTCCGAAATCAAGCTGAACAGCAAGATCGGCGGCCTGTCCACGCTTGACGCGGCGCACAGCAGCGATCACACCGTCGACGGAGAAACGAAGTACGGCTGGACGCTTGACGGTTCCACGGTAACGGCCAATCTCAAGCGCAGCGCGCTGCTCGACCAGCTGACCGCCCGGAACGGCAGCACGGTTGCAATCAATACCGACAGCGGCATCAGCAGCAAGAGCTGGGCGTTTGACGGCAGCACCGTGACGCTTGACGCCAAGGGCGACGTCAGCGCGACGAATGTCAGCACGACGGACGGCAGCCTAACGATTCACAGCGACGGCAAGCTGACCAGCACCGACTGGACGACCTCCGGCAGCACGGTTAACGTGGGGACGCCTGTTGATTCGACCAACAAACCCATCGCGGGGAATATTGAGATCGGCAAGCTGAAGGTGCAGAACGCTGCAAACGTGATCATGAACACCAACGGCGCTCTGACGAGCAGCGAGAGCTGGACATTTAACGGCAGCACTGTAACGCTTGACGCCAAGGGCGACGTCAGCGCGACGAATGTCCGCACGACGAACGGCAGTCTGACGGTTCACAGCGACGGCAAGCTGACCAGCACCGACTGGATGACCTCCGGCGGAACGGTCAAGGTGGGCGAATATAACGACCACATTGCTCAGAATATCGAGATCGGCAAGCTGACCGCAAAGGACAGTGCGAATGTGACCATGTATACCGACGGCGATTTGACGAGCAATGAGTTGAGCGTTACCAACAGCACGGCAAGCGTATCCGCGGCGGGCGACATCAAGGTCCCGACACTGTGCGTGACCGGCGGCACGCTGACCGCAAGCGGCACGAACCTGATCGGTACGAGCGAGTCCGGCAATGCCGCATGGACGTTTGTTGACAGCAAGGATTCCTCGCTGACGGCAACGGGAGCGGCTACTCTCGACAAGCTCAATGCGACTGGAATCGCAGAGAACGCGGCGAAATCGGTCGCTTTGAGCGCCGCGGGAGCCGTGAACATCGGGACGCTCAACAGCGTGAAGGATACGGTCAGCGAAACGAACGGCGCGAAGCTGGATGTCGAATCCACCGGCAGCACGGTCACAGTGGAAACGCTGACGCTGGATGCCGTTGCTGCTGCGTCGGTCAAGGCCCTGCTGGATCTGACGCTCGGTACCTCGCAGGAGAACACGATCACCGGTTCGACAAATGTTGAACTGGAGAGCAAGACAGGCAAGGTCGCTGCCAACAACCTTGATAAGACCGGTAAGCTGACAGTGACTGACTCCATACTCAAGGTTCAGGCGGCTCAGGACATCCTCATTGATAACCTGAAACTGAACGGAACCACCGACGCGACGTTCATTGCTGCGAGCTTCGACGGCAGCACCTTTGAGTTCGATGCGGATACCTGGTCCAACATGATGAATGGCGGCGGCAGTTTGACGATGGTCAATCTGACAGTCGGCGAAAGTGCGAAACTACAGGTGTACGCAAAGGACGATATGGTGGTTACCGGTACGCAAAACATAGCCAACAACGAATCGGTTCAGAGCGAGAGCAAATCCGCCGCGATCAGCTTCCCCAGTGAGGGAGACGTCTATATCGTTCAGACTGGTTATGTCGTTTCCGTTGCGCCCACCAAGGTCAAAGCGATTCTTGGCGTCGATGCGATTGGCTCGGTACGTGTAAACAATGGTTTGTACTTCTTCTTCCGGCTGAATGAAACGATCCGGAAGGGTACGGAGATCACGCTTACCGTTGGCGGTCATGAGCTTGAAACCATGTCGGTCAGCGCTGATACGGATTCCGGCTATGGCGTATTTGTCTCCACGGCGTATCAGAGTCTGGACCTGACAGACGGGGAGAGCTACGAATACAGGCTGACGATAGGTGATGAAACCATAGGCAGCGGCCGGTTCACGTATTTGCGTGACGACAAGATCCCGAGCAAGGACGGTTACGTCAAGGTCAACGGTGATGTGCTTGTTCAGCTGGGCGACAGGAGCTTCGCAAGCCTGAGCGCTGCGATCGAAGCCGCTCCTGCGGGTTCCACGCTCACGTTGCAGAGGGATTCCGACGAGCCTTTCGAGGTGAGCAAGGAATTGACCATTGAACGCAACGGCTACACTGCAAGCGGGCTGACGGGAGCGCAGAACTACGTTATGGAGGAAACGACCGACAAGTATCAGTTCTATCTTGAGGGCTACACGATTTCCACCGAGCAGCAAAACGGCGACTGCATCGTGACGATGACCTATCATCTCAGCAGCGACAAGAACGGTCTGGTCATGGCAGCGTGCTACGACACAGATGGCAAGATGCTCGGTGTGACAACGGCTGAACTGGTACCCGCCGCATCCGGAACCATGGAGCTTGTGATCCATACGAACGGCCAGGCGGCTACAGTCAAGGCGTTCCTCGTGGACAACGCTCTGATCCCGCTGTTTGCGAGCATGGAAGTGACCGGCAACTGAGCGCAACAGCATGATGATCAAGCTGAATCTTGACGAAACATTTCCTGACGGGTATAATCACTTCAAGCCTTGATGGTCTTGGATGTGATCCTCAAGGGAAACCCTTCTCTGCAAATGCAGTCAGGAGGTCAGCGGTTCGATCAGGCTAATATCAAAAAAGACGAACATCCGATTTCGGATGTTCGTCTTTTTGCAATCAGGAGTAACGCCCATGAGGGATTATTTTTCCACAACACTACCCGATGATGATATCCGCGCCATCAGCAGCATCGGACTGGCGCACCTCGGCGACGCCGTATATGAGCTGCTGGTGCGCACGTGGCTCTGCGTCCACGGGAAAGCGACGGGCAAGGGCTTGCACCGTGCAACGGTCGCGCTGGTCTGCGCAGCGAAGCAGGCGGAGCTGAGCGAGGTGATTTTGCCCCTGCTGACCGAGGAGGAGCATGACGTGTTCCGCCGCGGGCGCAATGCGAACGTGCATACCATCCCGCACAGCGCCGACCGCGCGACCTACCAGACCGCGACGGCGCTGGAGGCACTGTTCGGCTGGCTGTATTTAAAAGGGAAACAGGAACGGATCAATGCGCTCTTTGCCGCGATGATGGAGGAACACGATGCCACTTGACGCCATTTGTCTGCGCGCAGTCGTGCAGGAACTGTCCGGCGAGCTGATCGGCGCACGTATCGATAAGGTGCAGCAGCCGACGCGCGACCAGATCATACTGAGCGTCCGCGGACACGACCGCGTGCTGCTCAGCGCGAATCCCAATCAGCCGCGTATCCAATTTACAAAACAGTTGCGTGACAACCCTGCACAGCCGCCGATGTTCTGTATGCTGCTGCGCAAGCATCTCGTCGGCGCGCGCATCGAGGCGATTGAACAGCCCGACCTTGAGCGCGTCGTCACGCTGACGCTGCGAGTTACAGACGAACTGGGCGAAACGGGGAAGCGCTCGCTGGTGCTGGAGGCGATGGGACGCCGCGCCAACCTCATCCTGTTCGACGCCGAGGGGCGCATCCTCGACTGTTTGCGCCGCGTGGCGTTTGAGTCGAACAGCGACCGCGCCCTGCTGCCCGGGCTGTTCTATCGTCTGCCGACGCCGCTGGCTAAAGCGTCGCTGCTCTCCGAACCGGACGCTGCGCTTGCGCTGCTGGAACAGGGAGGCGATGCGGAGGAGCCGATCGACCGTTGGCTGGTTGACCATTTCGTCGGCGTCTCACCTCTGATCGCCCGCGAGCTTGTCCATCGCGCCTCAGGAATGACTGACGCCCGCTTCAGCGAGTTGAGCGACCTACAGCGTAGGACTCTGCTCTGTGAAGCAAAAGCCCTTGCGGACAGGATGCAAAGCGGAGATTATTTGCCGACAATGCTGCTGCGCGACGGCCGTCCGACCGATTTCACGTATTTGCCGATCACTCAATACGGCGCTGAAACAGTGATTGAGACGCGCGACAGCTTTTCTGCGCTGCTGGACGAGTTTTACGACCTGCGCGAGCGACAGGAGCTTTCCGCGCGTCGCGGAAAAGAACTGTCACATGCCGCGACGGTCGCGCGCGACCGCATGGCGCGCAAGGCGGAGACGCTCAAAAAAGAATATGCCGCGACGCAGGACCGCGATAAGCTCCGTCTCTGCGGCGACCTCATCACGGCAAATCTCTACCGCATGGAACGCGGCATGGCGAGCCTGACGACAGAGAATTATTACGAAGAAGACCTGCCAACGATTAAAATACAACTTGATCCGCTGCTGACGCCGCAGCAGAACGCCGCGAAATACTACAAGCGTTATAATAAGGCGAAGAGCGCCGAACTCCATCTCCGTGAGCAGATCGCCAAGGCGGAGAGCGAGCAGGCCTACCTTGAGAGCGTTTTGCAGGAGATCGCGCAGGCGGAAACGGAGCAGGAATTCGGCGAAATACGGCGTGAATTACAGGAAACGGGCTATCTCCGCCGCGGGAAGGAGAAGAAGGAACTCAAACGCAGCTTTGTCCCGCGCGAGTTCCGTACGAGCGCGGGTCTACGTGTGATGGTCGGGCGCAGCAACACCCAAAATGACCAGCTGACGTTTAAAAAGGCGGATAAACGCGACCTGTGGCTCCACGCGCAAAAGATACACGGTTCGCACGTCGTTCTTTGCACCGGCGGCATGGAGCCGGACGAAAGGAGCCTCATCGAGGCGGCGACGCTGGCGGCGTATTACTCGCAGGCGCGGGAAGGCGCCAACGTCCCTGTGGACTACACGCCGGTACGCTATGTCAAAAAGCCCGCCGGTTCGCGTCCGGGCTTTGTGATCTATGAGACGTATCGAACGATCTATGTGACGCCGGAACAGAATAAACTGCCGCCTGAAAGCGGCAAATGAGGTGAAATGTCCAAGTATTGAGCCAAGAGAAAAAACTTGCCAATTAGTGGAAAGAGGTCTATACTATACCCGTTATTTTGTTTCTGACGGAGGACATGACTATGGCAGAACAGAGCATCGGCACCAAATGTGTGCAGGGCGGTTATACGCCGGGCAACGGCGAGCCGCGCCAGATCCCCATTGTCCAGAGCACCACGTTCAAATATGCCAGCAGCGCGGATATGGGCAAGCTCTTCGACCTGGAGGCGTCGGGCTATTTCTATACCCGTTTGCAGAATCCCACCAATGACTATGTTGCAGCGAAGATCGCGGCGCTGGAGGGCGGCACGGCGGCTATGCTGACCTCGTCCGGCCAGGCGGCGAGCTTCTATTCCGTGTTCAACATCGCCTCCTGCGGCGATCACGTCGTCTCCTCGTCCACGATCTACGGCGGCACCTATAATCTGTTTGCCGTGACGATGAAGCGCATGGGCATCGACTTCACCTTCGTCGCACCCGACTGCACGGATGAGGAGCTGGAGGCTGCGTTCCGCCCCAATACCAAGGCGGTGTTCGGCGAGACCATCGCCAACCCCGCGCTGACCGTGCTGGACATTGAGAGATTTGCCAAGGCCGCCCACGCGCACGGCGTGCCGCTGATCATCGACAATACGTTCGCCACGCCCGTGCTCTGCCGCCCGTTTGAGTGGGGCGCAGATATCGTGACGCACTCCACCACAAAGTATATGGACGGTCACGGCGCCGGCGTCGGCGGCTGTATCGTCGATTCCGGCAAGTTTGACTGGACGAAGTACGCCGACAAGTTCCCCGGCCTCTGCACGCCGGACGAGAGCTATCACGGCGTCACCTATACCGAACGTTTCGGTTTGGAAGGGGCGTTTATCACCAAGGCGACGGCGCAGCTCATGCGCGACTTCGGCTCGATCCAGTCGCCGCAGAACGCGTTCCTGCTCAACCTCGGCCTGGAGAGCCTGCACGTGCGCATGAAGCGGCACAGCGAGAACGGCCTTGCCGTGGCGAAGTTCCTCAGCCAGCATCCCAACGTCTCCTGGGTGACTTATGCGGGACTGCCCGGCGACAAGTACCATGCGCTCGCGGAAAAGTATCTGCCCGACGGCTGCTGCGGCGTCGTCAGCTTCGGCGTCAAGGGCGGCAGGGCGGCCGCTGAGTCGTTCATGGGACGGCTGAAGATCGCCGCCATCGAGACGCACGTCGCCGACGCGCGTACCTGCTGCCTGCATCCCGCCAGCGCCACGCATCGCCAGATGAACGACGACGAGCTGCGCGCCGCCGGCGTGTCGCCCGACCTCGTCCGTTTCTCCTGCGGCCTGGAGGACGCCGCCGATCTAATCGCCGACATCGATCAAGCTCTCGCGTAATCGCAGACAAGGAGGCATAAACCATGCCGATCCGTATCCCGAACGATTTACCCGCAACAAAAACGCTTGCTGACGAAAATATCTTCGTCATGACCGAGACCCGCGCCATCACGCAGGATATCCGTCCTTTGCAGGTGCTGCTGCTGAATCTGATGCCGACCAAGATCGAGACGGAGACGCAGCTGGCGCGTCTGCTGGGCAATACGCCTTTGCAGATCGAGCTGGAGCTGATGCAGACGGCAAGCCATCAGGCGAAGAACGTCTCTCAGGAGCATATGTTCAAGTTCTACACGACCTTTGAGCACATCAGGGACCGCTACTTCGACGGAATGATCATCACCGGCGCGCCGGTAGAGAAGATGCCCTTCGAGGAGGTCGAGTACTGGGGCGAGCTGTGCGAGATCATGGAGTGGACGAAGACACACGTCCATTCGACGTTCCACATCTGCTGGGGCGCGCAGGCGGCGCTGTATTACCACTACGGCATCCCGAAGTATATGCTGCCGGAAAAGCTCTCCGGCATCTATGAGCACACGGTCGATCGCCGTTCGTCCATGCTGGTGCGCGGGTTTGACGATGTTTTCCTCGCGCCGCACTCCCGCTATACGACCATCCATCGCGAGGACGTGGAGAAGTGCGAAAAGCTGCGCATTCTGGCTTCCTCGGAGAAGGCGGGCGTTTATATGATCATGACCGACGGCGGACGCCAGGTGTTCATCACCGGACACTCGGAGTACAACTTCGACACGCTGCAAAAGGAGTACCTGCGCGACAAGGGGCAGGGCATCCATCCCGCCGTGCCGGAGAACTATTTCCCGAACGACGACGATACCCGTACGCCGCTGAACCGCTGGCGCTCCCACGCGAGCCTGCTGTACCAGAACTGGCTGAACTACTACGTCTACCAGACCACGCCGTACGACATCAAGACCATCGAACCGATGAAGTAAGCATTGCCTTTTGCGGCGGAAACCGCTATAATAAATATTCGGAGAAATTGAAGAGGAGGTATCCCCATGAATAAGGACGATTACAAGGCTTATACCGACCGTATGAAGAAGAGCATCGACTCTGTCGCCGCCGACTTCGCCGCCGTGCGCGCCGGCCGCGCAAACGCCGCCGTGCTTGACCGGATCACCGTGGATTATTACGGCACGCCGACGCCGATCCATCAGATCGCGTCCATCGCGTCGCCCGATCCGCGCCAACTGCTCATCACGCCGTGGGATGCTTCCGCGCTCAAGCTCATCAACAAGGCGATCCAGGAGTCCGATCTCGGCATCAATCCGCAGAACGACGGCAAATCCATCCGCCTGTCGTTCCCGCAGCTCACGGAGGAGCGCCGCAAGGAGCTGGTCAAGCAGATCCGCAAATACGCCGAGGGCGGTAAGGTCGCCATCCGGAATATCCGCCGCGACGCGATGGAAACCTTCAAAAAGCAGCAGAAGGCGAGCGAGATCACCGAGGACGATTACAAGATCGCTGAGAAGGATCTCCAGAAGCTGACCGACGACTATTGCAAGGAGCTGGATGAGCTGCTGGCGAAAAAGGAAAAGGAGTTAATGGCAGTCTGATGGCGCTGTTTACTCAGAAACAAGCGGGGCAGGCGGGCTCTACCGGCCTGCCTCGTCACATTGCCGTCATCATGGACGGCAACGGCCGCTGGGCGACGCGCCGCGGCCTGCCGCGCACGGCGGGGCATAAGGCGGGTGCGGAGACGTTCCGCACCATCGCCACCTACTGCAAGGACCTCGGCATGGACTATCTGACGGTCTATGCCTTTTCCACGGAGAATTGGAAGCGCCCGCAAGCCGAGGTGGACGCCATCATGGGGCTGCTCGACCAGTATCTTCACGAGAGCATCGAGAAGATGGCGCGCGATCAGATCCGCCTCAAGTTCCTCGGCGACACCACCGTATTGTCGCCTAAGCTGCAAAAGCTGATTGCCGAGACGGACGAGATCACGAAGCATATTGACGGCTTTCAGGCGAATATCTGCCTCAACTACGGCGGGCGTGACGAGATCGTGCGCGCCGCGCGCCGCTTCGCGCAGGAGTGTGTAAGCGGCGAGAGAAATCCGGAGGATATGGATGAGGCGCTGTTCCCGAACTATCTCTGGTCGGCGGGAATCCCCGATCCCGAACTGCTGATCCGTCCGGGCGGCGAGCTGCGCATCAGCAACTACCTCCTCTGGCAGATCGCCTACAGCGAGATCTACGTGACCGACACGCTCTGGCCGGATTTCGGAACGGACGAGCTGGACAAAGCGCTGGCGTGGTATCAGACGCGGGATCGCAGGTTCGGGGGACTGAGCAAGAAATAACAAGTACGGTTTAAAGGACTGGTTTTATGTTACAACGTTGGCTGGTGGCAATCGTTGGGCTGCCGCTTCTGCTTGCCGTTCTGCTGCTGTGCCCCGCGTGGGCGACGATGCTGCTGGTGTGCGCTATCGCGGGCGTTGCGGCATATGAGCTGCTGAACGTCGCGGGGAAGAGCGCGAACGCTGCCGAACGTGTCGTGACGGCTGTGTTTGCCGCCTTGCAGGTCTTTGCCGTGTTCGCATACAAGATCGGCATGATTGGCGCGGCGGGGCTGTTTTTCGTCCCGCTCCTGCTGACCGTTCTGCTGTTTCTGACGGCGGTCGTGACCTACGAAAAGCCAAACGCCGTGCCGTTTTCCACCGTTGCGGTTGGTGTTGTCGGCGGAGCCGTATTCCCGATGATGTTTGCCTGCGTTCTGCTGCTGCGGATGTACGGGGACTATGGGCGGCTCTACGTCCTCGCACCGTTTTTTATCGCCTTCGCGGGGGACAGTCTTGCGATGTACTTCGGCAAGTGGTTCGGCAAGAAGAAGCTCACGCCCGTCAGCCCGAAGAAGACTTGGGCGGGCTTTTACGGCAATATCCTCGGCTCGGTGTTGGGCATGGCGCTGTTCGGCTTCATCGGCGCAAAATGGCTCGGCTATGCGCCGAACTGGGCGAATATGGCGCTCGTCGGCGTCGTCGGCAACCTGCTCGGCCAGCTTGGCGATCTCTCCACCTCGCTCATCAAGCGCGAGGCGGGCGTCAAGGACTACAGCCATCTGTTCCTGACCCACGGCGGGATGCTCGACCGCTTCGACTCGACGCTGTTCATCGCGCCCGTGGTCTATTTCTTTGTAATGACAGGTATGATCTGATATGACAAGGACAATTACTTTACTTGGCTCGACCGGCTCCATCGGCCGTCAGACGTTGGAAGTTGCCCGCGAGCTGGGGCTTTCCGTCGCGGCGCTGACCGCAAATGCAAGCGTAGATCTGATCGAACAGCAGGCGCGGGAGTTTCGCCCGCGTCTCGCCGTGCTTTATGACGAAGACGCGGCAAAGGAGCTTCGCAGCCGTCTCTCCGATACCGGGATCGAGGTCATGAGCGGCATGGACGGCCTGCTCGCCGCCGCGACGATCAGCGAGGCAGACACCGTCGTGACCGCCGTGGTGGGCATGATCGGGCTGCGCCCGACGCTCGCCGCCATCGAGCGGAAGAAGCGCATCGCGCTCGCCAACAAGGAGACGCTGGTCTGCGCGGGCGAGCTGGTCATGGACGCCGCCGACCGCTTCGACGCGGAGATCGTGCCCGTTGACAGCGAGCATTCCGCCATTTTCCAATGCGTACAGGGATGCCGCGACCGCGGCGAGATCAAACGCCTGATCCTGACCTGCTCCGGCGGGCCGTTCTACGGCTTATCCTATGACGAGCTGGCAGGAAAGACACGCGCGGACGCGCTCAAGCACCCGAACTGGACGATGGGCGCGAAAATCACCGTCGACAGCGCGACGCTGATGAACAAGGGGCTGGAGATCATCGAGGCGATGCGCCTTTACCGTCTGCCCCTTTCGCAGGTGGACGCGGTCATCCACCGTCAGAGCATCGTCCATTCTCTCGTCGAATTCCGCGACGGTGCGCTGCTGGCGCAGCTTGGCTCGCCGGATATGAAGCTGCCGATCCGCTACGCCATGACGTATCCCTATCGCTCCGCATCCCCGGCGGAGCCGCTCGACCTTCTGACTTGCCCGCCGCTGACTTTTGCGGAGCCGGACGAGGAAGCGTTCCGCTGTCTCCGCATCGCCAGACAGTGCGCTCAGCAAGGAGGAACGTCCTGCGCCGTCATGAACGGTGCGAATGAAGTCGCCGTCGGCGCGTTCCTTGCCGGGCGTGTGGGCTTCAACGATATCCCTGCGCTGGTCGAGACTGCGCTTTCCGAGGTCGCGCAGGTATCAAATCCGACGCTTTCGGATATTCTGGAAGCGGATCGTCTTGCACGGGAGAGTGTGAAACGGCATATTTCTTAGTGTTTCGAGGCTAATATGGTTTATATCATCATCGCAATTCTGATATTCGGCGTGCTGATTGCCGTGCATGAGTTCGGGCACTTTGCCGTTGCAAAGGCTTGCGGCGTAAAGGTGAACGAGTTCTCCATCGGCATGGGGCCACTGATTTTCCAAAAGACGAAGGGGGAGACGGACTACTCGCTGCGTCTGCTGCCCATCGGCGGCTTCTGCGCCATGGAGGGCGAGGATGAGGACTCCACTGACGCGCGCGCGCTCAACCACCAGCCGTTTTGGAAGCAGTTTCTGATTTTCGTTGCGGGCGCGGCGATGAACTTCCTCACCGGATTTGTCATCCTGCTGTGCCTCTACGCGGGCGCGACGGGCTTTTACACCGCCGAGATCCAGAGCTTTGCGGACGGTTTCCCTTCGGAGGGTGTCGACGGCGTAATGGTCGGCGACGTGATCTACAGGATCAACGGCGAGCGGATCTACACGCGCAGCGACGTTGCGACGATCCTGCAATACAAATCCCGCGGCGACACGATGGAGCTGGTCGTCCTGCGCGACGGTGAAAAGCTGACGCGCACGCTGACGAAACAGACCTATACCGACGCTGAGGGCAAGGAGTATCAGGCGTACGGGTTTACCTATGGCGGCATTGAGGATGCGACCGTTTGGTTGAAGATCAAAAATGCTTGGTACAATGCCCTCGACTACGTGCGTCTCGTGCGGCTGAGTCTGCAAATGCTGCTCACCGGCGCGGCCGGCGTGGACGATCTCAGCGGACCGGTCGGCATCGTATCCACCATCAGCGAGATGGGACAGGAGACCGAGGCGGAAGCCGGCTTTGCCGCGGCGCTGGAAAGCGTGTTCTTTTTCGGCGCGCTGATCGCGGTCAACCTCGCGGTGATGAACCTGCTGCCCCTGCCTGCGCTGGACGGAGGCAAGGTGCTGATCCTTGTCGTCAACGCGATCTCCGTGCTGCTCGTCAAGCGCAAGCTGCCGCAGAAGTTTGAAACCGCCGTCAACGCGGCGGGCTTCGTGGCGCTGATGGCGCTGATGCTGTTTGTTACCTTCCATGACGTGATCAAACTGGTGAAATAAAGAGGAATACCATGACGAAACAGATCAAAGTCGGCGGCGTCGCCATCGGCGGCGGCGCGCCGGTCACGATACAATCCATGTGCAACACGCGCACTGAGGACGCAAAAGCGACCATTGCGCAGATCCACGCTCTTGAAGCGGCAGGCTGTGAGATCATCCGCGTCACCGTGCCGACGATGGCGGCGGCGGAGGCGCTGAGCACGATCAAAGCCGCCATACGAATCCCGCTGGTGGCGGATATCCACTTTGACTACCGCCTGGCGGTCGAGGCTGCGTCTCGCGGCGCGGACGCGATCCGCATCAATCCCGGCAACATCGGTGGGGAAGATCGCGTGAAGGCGGTCGTGGACGCCTGCCGCGCGCACAAGCTGCCCATCCGCATCGGCGTCAACGGCGGCTCCCTGGAAAAAGAGCTGCTGGCGAAGTACGGTCGCGTCACGCAGGAGGCGCTGGTCGAAAGCGCGCTGGGGCACATCCGCCTGCTGGAGAAGTACGATTTCACCGACATTGCCGTGTCCGTCAAATCCAGCGACGTGCCGCTCAACATCAGGGCGTACCGCCTGTTGAGCCAGACCGTTGACTATCCGCTGCACCTCGGCGTCACCGAGGCGGGAACGCCGACGATGGGGCTGGTCAAATCCGCCGTCGGCATCGGCGGCCTGCTCTGCGACGGCATCGGCGACACGATCCGCGTGTCGTTGACCGCCGATCCGGTGGAGGAGGTCTACGCCGCGAAGAAGATCCTCCAGGCCTGCGGCATCCGCCGCTCGGGAGTCAATCTGGTATCCTGCCCGACCTGCGGACGTACGTCCTACGACATGATCCCTCTGGCAGAGGAGCTGGAGCGCCGCCTTGCGGACTGCGACAAGCAGATCACGGTTGCCGTCATGGGCTGCGTCGTCAACGGCCCCGGAGAGGCGAGCGCCGCCGATATCGGCGTTGCGGGCGGCCACGGCGAGGGATTGATCTTCCGAAAAGGAAAAATCCTTTACAAGGTGCCGGAGGACAAGCTGATCGACGCCCTGATGGACGAAATCGAAAAACTGTGAGAGAGCTTTTGAAACATGGCAGAGAAGAAGGCGTTTTTTGAACTTTTCAGCGGCTTTGAGCCGGAATTCACGCTCAAGCGGCTGCTCAACGGCGCGTTCGTCACCGATATGGTGCTGGACGCGTCGTCGCGCGCGCTGTCTTTGGAGCTGGAATCGGCGGAGCCGTTTCCCGATGCTGCCGTTGCCGCTGCGGAGGCGCTGCTTGCAGAACGCTATGAGCTGCGTAATGCGCGCCTGCACGTGCACAGTGTGCCCGTCAGGACGGAGCCCGACAGCAAAACGGTTCCAAAGCCCAAAGCAAAGACGCGCCGCATCATGGGCGGCGAGATCAAGGGCCGCGTCACACCGATGAACGAGCTGACGGCGACGATGGGCCGCGCCGTGGTTGAGGGCAAGGTGTTCAAGTTCGACTGCCATGAGACGCGCCGCCCGGGCATGTGGGTCGTCGTCATCGAACTGACGGACTACACCGGCTCTATCATTGTGCGCCGCAACATGACGGAACGCGAGACAAAGCCTTTGCAGGATAAGATCGCGCCGGGTATGTGGCTGCGTATCGGCGGCTCGATGGAGCTGACCTACGACGGCAAGGATATGCAGCTTAACCCCCGCGACATCAGCGAGGTCAAGCATGAGGGCCGCATGGATAACGCGCCGGTCAAACGCGTCGAGCTGCATTTACATACCAAAATGTCCAATATGGACGCGCTGACCGATACCAAGGGCGTCGTCAAGTTGGCGGCGAAGTGGGGGATGCCTGCTATCGCCATCACCGACCACGGCGTCGCGCAGGCGTTTCCTGACGCGTGGAAGGCGGCGGGGGATAAGATCAAGATCCTCTACGGCTGCGAGGGCTATTTCATCAACAACCTTGACGACCGTATTTGCGTCCACGGCACGCAGGATGCGGCGTTTTCCGATGAGATCGTCTGCTTCGACATCGAGACCAGCGGCTTGAAGGTGACGCAGGAGGCGATCACCGAGATCGGCGCGGTGCTGCTGAGAAACGGCGAGATCGTGGACACGTTCCAGACCTTCGTCGATCCGGAACGCCGTCTGACGCCGGAAATTGTGGGTCTGACCGGCATCACAGACGCGATGCTCCGCGGCGCGCCGAAGCTTAAGGACGCGCTGAAAGCCTTCCTCGACTTTGCCGGCGGGCGCATCCTCGCCGCACACAATGCGGAGTTCGATATCAGCTTCATTCGCGCAGGCTGCAAAAAATGCGGCATCCCGTTCGATCCGACCTACCTTGACTCGCTGATCTTCGCGCAGAACCTGCTCCCCGGTCTCAAGAACTACAAGCTCGACGTAGTCGCCGAGCATTTGAAGCTGCCCGTATTCAACCATCACCGCGCCAGCGACGATGCGGCGCCCGTGGCGCAGATGCTCGCCAGGTTCTTTCCGATGCTGGAAGAACGCGGCGTGACGCGCATACAGGACGTCAACGCGGAGATGCTGAAGTTGCGCCCGGAGGGCGGGCTTGCAAAGAAGCGCCGTCCAAACCATATCATTTTGATCGCGCAAAATAAGACGGGGCTTAAGAATCTCTATCAGCTCATCTCCGCCTCGAACCTCAAATATTTCAACCGCTATCCCATCATTCCAAAGACCGAGCTGGTTGCTCACCGCGAGGGCATCATCATCGGCTCCGCTTGCGAGGCGGGCGAGTTGTTCCGCGCCGTCGTCGAGCACAAGGACTGGGCGGAACTCAAGCGCATCGCGTCGTTCTACGACTATCTGGAGATCCAGCCCATCTGCAACAACGAGTTTATGGTGCGCGAGGGCAAGGTGAAGGATGATGAGGAACTGAAGGAATTCAACCGCACCATCGTCCGCCTCGGCGAGGAGCTGGGGAAGATGGTCTGCGCCACCGGCGACGTGCATTTTCAGGAGCCGGAGGACGAGGAGTACCGTCACATCCTGCTGGCGAGCAAGAAGTTTGCGGATGCGAACCAGCCCTTGCCCATCTACTTCCGCACGACGGACGAAATGCTCAGGGAGTTTGACTATCTCGGCAAGGAAAAGGCGTATGAGGTCGTCGTGACGAACACCCGCGCCGTCGCGGACATGGTGGACGTCATCGAGCTGCTGCCCAAGGGCAAGCTGTTCCCGCCGCGCCTCGAAAACTCGGAGGAAGACCTCAATCGAATGGTCTGGGATAAAGCGCACGAGCTTTACGGTGAGGAACTGCCGCAGCTTATCACTGACCGTCTGAACGTCGAGCTGGGAAGCATCCTCGGCAAGTACGATGTGGTCTATATGAGCGCGCAGAAGCTGGTGCAGCGTTCGCTGGAAAACGGTTATCTGGTGGGCTCGCGCGGCAGCGTCGGTTCATCTCTGGTGGCGTATATGTCCGGCATCACTGAGGTCAACTCGCTTCCGCCGCACTATCGCTGCCCGAAGTGCAGACGCTTTGAGCTTGCGCCGGCGGACAGCGGATACGGTTGCGGTGCGGACATGCCGGATAAGATCTGCCCGGATTGCGGCACGAAGTACGTCAAGGACGGCTTTGACATTCCGTTCGAGACCTTCCTCGGCTATGGCGGCGGCAAAGTGCCGGATATTGACCTGAATTTCTCCGGCGAGTACCAGTCCCGCGCCCACCGCCACGCCATCGAGATGTTCGGCGAGACGCAGGTGTTCCGTGCAGGTACCATCGGCACACTGGCGGAGAAGACCGCCTACGGCATGGTGAAGAAATATCTGGAGGAGAACGGACGTGACGTCAGCCCCGCGGAGATCGATCGATTGACCGAGGGCTGCGTCGGTGTTCGCCGCACGACCGGCCAGCATCCGGGCGGCCTCGTCGTCGTACCGGACGATATGGACGTGGAGGATTTCTGCCCGGTACAGCATCCAGCGGACGATCCCGACAGCGATATCATCACCACGCATTTCGAGTATCACTGCATGGAGGACAACCTGCTCAAGCTCGATATGCTCGGACACGATGACCCGACGATGATCCGCATGCTCGAGAATCTCACGGGCGTCAACGCGCGGCAGATCCCTTTGGACGATCCTGACACACTGAGCCTGTTCACCTCCTCCAAAGCCCTCGGCTTTGAGGATGACGAGGTGCTCGGTCCGACGGGCGCCGTGGCGATCCCGGAGTTCAATACGCGCTTCACGCGCCAGATGCTCATCGACACCCAGCCGAAGGATTTCAATACGCTGCTGCGCCTGTCCGGCTTCTCCCACGGCACGGACGTGTGGCTCGGCAACGCGAAGGATCTGATCCTGAACGGCACGGCGAGCGTTTTGGAAACAGTCGGCTGCCGCGACGACATCATGCTGTATCTCATCAAGATGGGTCTTGATCCGAAGATGAGCTTCAAGATCATGGAGTCCGTGCGCAAGGGCAAGGTCAAAAAGAACGGCTTCGAGGACGGCTGGGTTGAAGCGATGCACGATCACGACGTACCGGAGTGGTACATCGACTCGCTCTCCAAGATCGGTTATCTGTTCCCGAAGGCGCACGCGGTCGCCTACGTCATGATGGCGTTCCGTATCGCGTGGTTCAAGGTGCATGAGCCGCTGGCATTCTATGCGACCTTCTTCTCCGTCCGCGCCAAGGCATTCGACGCCGCCGAGTGCTGCTTCCCGAACGCGGCGGAGGGCGCGGAGAAGACCAAACGCCGCATCCGCGAGATCGAGGGCAACAAGGACGCGACGGCGGTGGAGCAGGATCTGATGACCACGCTGGAGGTCTGTTACGAGTTCTACCTGCGCGGATTCCACTTCGACAACATTGACATCATGCGCTCCGACGCGACGAAGTTCCTGATCACAGAAAACGGGCTGCTGCCGCCGTTTACCTCCGTGCGCGGCCTTGGAGAATCCGCGGCGCAGGACACGGTGGAAAAGCGGGTGGGGAAGGACTTTATCTCCGTCGAGGAGTTCGCCATGACCTGCAACAAGCTCTCCAAGACGCATATCGAGCAGCTTCGCGCCCTCGGCGCCTTCGCCGGTATGAGCGAAACCAGCCAGATCTCGTTCTTCTGATGAGAAAACTCGCGACATTATGCTTTGCCTTTGCCGCGGGCGTGTTCGCCGCGCAGTATCTGCTGCCGACGTGGCTGCTGCTCCCGGCGGCGGGCGGCTTCACGGTGCTCGGCGCGCTGTGGGCGCTTGCGCTGCGCGGCGACCATCGCAAAAGGGCGGCGCTGATCGGCATGGGGCTGGCGCTGGCGTTGTGCTGGGACTGGGCGTACGTTCAGCTTGTCCTCTCGCCCTATGAGGCGATGGTCGGTACGACGGACACGCTGACGATGGAGGCAGTGGATTTTCCTTCAGCGACTGAATATGGCTGCCGCGTCGAGGTTCGCATCCTTGAGCGGGGACTTCGCGGCAAGGCGATCTACTACGGCGACGAGGAATTGCTCGGCATCGAGCCGGGCAATCGGATCATCGGGCAGGTCTATGTGAACAGCGCTGCCGTTATTCGCGACGAGGAAGTGTCGACACACACCGCCCGCGGCTTCTATGCGCTGCTGTACGCGAGGGAAACAGCGGATGTCGAGAACGGGAACGCCGGCTCGCTCCGCTATCTGCCGCAGCGTCTTGCGCGGCAAATGCAGAGCGTCATCGCCGCAAGTTTTCCGGAGCGGACGCAGGCGTTCCTGAACGCGATCCTGCTCGGCGACAAGTACGACCTCACAACGGAGGACAAGACCAGTCTCAGCGAGGCCGGCCTGTACCACGTTACGGCGGTCTCCGGCCTGCACTGCGCATTTTTGCTCTCGCTGTTAAGCTTCCTGATCGGGCGGCACCGGCAAAAGCTGCTTGCCGCCGTTGCGATCCCGTTGCTGGCGCTTTACGCGCTGACCGTCGGTTTGACGCCGTCGATCGTTCGTGCCTGCATCATGCTTGTGATGCTTCTGCTCGCGCCGATCTTCGAGCGGGAGAGCGATCCGCCGACGGCACTGTCTTTTGCGCTGTTTCTGATTCTGGCGCACGACCCGTTTGCGGTAAAGAGCGTCTCCCTGCAACTCTCCTTTGCGGCGATGGCGGGCATCATCTGGCTCTCACCGAAGCTGTATGAGAGTATTCGGCGGAAAAAACGGAGCAAGCCTGCATCGTTCGTCCTTGGCTCGCTTGCCGCCACGGCGGGCGCGCTGGTGTTCACCGTACCGTTGAGCGCGTACTACTTCGGCATCCTGTCGCTGGTTGCGCCGCTGAGCAATTTGCTTTGCCTCTGGGCGGCGACGCTGACCTTTGCGACCGGCCTGCTGACGGTGCTTGCCGGCTTGCTGCATCCACCTGCGGCGCAGATCGCGGCGTATGCGCCGCATTACGGCGCGCTGTACCTGCTGACCGCGGCGCGGCGTCTGGCTGATCTGCCGTATCACGCGGTGTTCTTCGTGGGCAGCTATCTGAAGCTGTGGCTCGTCTACGTCTACGCCATGTTCGCCGTCTGTGTTTTTTCCCGGCGCGGAAAGCTGCGCTGGCTGACGGCGGGTATACTCGCTGCGGCAACGCTGGCGCTGACAGTATGGCTGAACGCGCTGCCGTTTCAAAGCGGCGCGCTCCACATGGTCGCGCTGGACGTCGGACAGGGACAGAGCGTCGTGCTTCATTCCGGCGGCGAAACGGCGCTGATCGACTGCGGCAGCAGCTCGTATCTGGACGCGGGCGACGTGACGGCTGACTATCTGCAAAGCGCCGGCGTCAGGAAGATCGACTGCGTTGTGCTGTCGCACTATCACGACGACCACGTGGACGGACTTCCGACGCTGCTTGCGCGGTTGGGCGTCGGCGCGTTGATCCTGCCGGATATTGAGGACGGCGACCCGCTGCGCGCGGAGGTTTTGGCGCTGGCAGAGCAATACGGTATTCCCGTGACCTTTGCCCGTGACGAGCTGACGGTCCCGCTCGGCAGCGCGTCTTTGACCGTCTATCCGCCGCTGACTGAGGGCGATATGAATGAGGAGTGCCTGAGCGTCCTGTGCAGCGTCGGCGATTTTGACGCGCTGTTCACCGGCGACATGGACGCAAACACGGAATATCTGCTCGTCGCAACGCATCAGCTGCCGGACGTGGAGGTGCTGATGGCGGGGCATCATGGCTCGCGCTGGTCCACGGGCGAAGATTTGCTTGCCGAAGTAAAGCCGGAGACGGCGATCGTCAGCTGTGGGCGAGGCAACGGCTACGGGCATCCGCACGACGAGGCGCTGCGTGGGCTCGTGGACGCGGGCGCGTCAGTCTATCGCACCGACGTACAAGGCAGCATCCACATCACAGTGAACTGAGGGAAGAAATGGCAAAGAAAACCGAGCCTGACAAGGGCTATCAAAAACTGAAAAGCGACCTCTCTGCGGGTACGCTCGGACAGGTCTACGTGTTCCACGGCGAGGAGAGCTATCTGCGCGAATACTACCTCGGCGCTGTGAAGAAAGCGCTGGTGCCGGAGGGCTTTGAGAGCTTCAACTTCCACAAACTCGACGGCAGGAGCGTCACAATGGCGGAGCTGACCGAGGCGGCGGAGGCGATGCCGATGATGGCGGAGCGCACGATGGTCGTCGTGACGGACTGCGACCTGTTCAAGCTCAACGAGGCGTCACGCACGACGCTCATCACACTGCTGGAGGACTTTCCCGAATACTGCTGTCTGGTCTTCGTCTACGACGTACTGGAATACAAGCCGGACAGAAAGCTCAAGAAGCTCTGTGCCGCGCTGGACAAGCGCGCGCAGGTCGTGAAGTTCGATATTCAGGATAAGAACGATCTGGTCAACTGGATCAGAAGGCGTTTCCGTGCGCTGGGCAAGGACATCGATGCGCCGACGGCGGAACATCTGATCTTCACCTGCGGCAGCCTCATGACCGGACTCGTGCCGGAGATCGAGAAGATCGGCGCCTACGCGAAGGGCAAGAGCGTCACCGTTGACGACGTCAACGCCGTCGGCGATCCTGTCCTGGATGCGGTGGCGTTCCAGCTGACAAGCGCCATCACGCGCGGCGACTACAACGCCGCGAGCGACATCCTCGCCCAGCTTTTGAAGCAGCAGGAGGAGCCGTTCATGATCCTGTCCGTCGTGGGAAAGGAGCTGCGCCGTCTCTATACGGCGCGCATCGCGCTCGACGAGGGGCGCGACAAGTTCTGGCTCATGGAGCAGTGGGGGATGCGCTCGGATTATCCCGCGCGTCTGCTGCTCGACGCAGCGCGCCGCACGACGCGGGAGTGGTGCGCGAACGCGGTCAAGCTCTGCCAGAAGCTGGATCGCCGCATGAAGAGCGAGAAGGGCATTGATGATGAAGGCGAGCTCAAACTGCTGTTGATGGAGCTGGCGCAACGGAATATATGAATAAGCCAAAAATAAAAGAGATCATCGTGGTTGAAGGACGCTATGACAAAAACACGCTTTCTCAGGTCGTCGACGCAGCGATCCTGGACGTCGGCGGCTTTAGCGTGTTCCACGACCGCGAGCTGGTGGCACTGTTGAGGCGGCTGGCTCAGACGAGAGGTGTCATCGTGTTTACCGATCCCGACGGCGCGGGTTTCGTGATCCGCGGCAGGCTCAGGAGCATACTGCCGAAGGAAGGCGTGAAGCACGCCTACGCGCCCGACGTGTACGGTAAGGAGAAACGCAAAAAGCGCGGCGGCAAGGAGGGCAAGCTCGGCGTCGAGGGCATGAGCCCCGACGTGCTGCTGGACGCGCTGCGCCGCGCGGGCGCGACGTTTGAGGGTGAAGAGAGCGTTGACAGGGGAGCGCCGATCACGAAGGCGGATATGCTGGACGCCGGGCTGGTCGGAGACGGCAGCGCCGCAAGGCGCGCCGCGCTGATAAAGTACTTGTCTTTGCCGGAGCATTTGAGCGCCAACGCGCTGCTGGACGTGCTGAACCTGCTCTATTCCCGCGCGGAGTTTTTGGAAAGATATTGTCAAAACGGAAATATTGGGTTATAATACCGGCGATTTCATTTTTAAGGAAAGAGGAAACCATTATGGCGGACGAAATCAAGACCACAGAGACCGCGGAGAGCGAAAGCAAAAACTTTATCCACGCTTTTGTGGAGGAGGATATCGGCAAGGGCGGACAGTTTGAGGGAATGCAGGTGCATACCCGTTTTCCGCCGGAGCCGAACGGCTATCTGCATATCGGCCACTGCAAGGCGCTGATCATCGACTTCGGCACGGCGGAGAAGTTCGGCGGTCTGTGCAATCTGCGCATGGACGATACCAACCCCGCGAAGGAGGATACCGAGTTCGTCGACGCCATTCAGGAGGATATCCACTGGCTCGGCTTTGACTGGGGCGACCGTTTCTTCTACGGCAGCGACTACTTTGAAAAGACCTATGAGTATGCCATCGAACTGATCAAGAAGGGTCTCGCCTACGTCTGCGACCTCTCGCCGGAGGAATTCAAGGCGAACCGCGGCGACATCGGCAAGCCTGCCGTGTCCCCGTACCGCAACCGCAGCGTCGAGGAAAACCTTGACCTGTTTGAGCGCATGAAGAACGGCGAGTTCCCCGAGGGCAGCCGTACGCTTCGCGCCAAGATCGACCTGGAGAGCGGCAACTTCAATATGCGCGATCCGGTCATGTACCGCATCCGCTACATTGACCATCACCGTCAGGGGACGAAATGGTGCATCTTCCCGATGTACGATTTTGCGCACCCGATCCAGGACGCGCTGGAGGGCATCACGCATTCGCTCTGCTCGCTGGAATACGAGGAGCACCGCCCGCTCTACGACTGGGTCGTGACGAACGTCTCCATTCCGTACCACAAGCCGCGCCAGATCGAGTTTGCGCGCCTCGGCATCAACTACACGGTCATGAGCAAGCGCAAGCTGCGCAAGCTGGTCGAGGAACACTACGTCTCCGGCTGGGACGATCCGCGTATGCCGACGCTGTGCGGCCTGCGCCGCCGCGGCTTCACGCCCGCCGCGATCCGCAATTTCTGCGAGCGTATTGGCGTCGCTAAGGCTCCGTCCACCATTGAGTACGGATTCCTGGAGCATTGCCTGCGCGAGGATCTCAACGAGCACGCCGAGCGCACGATGGCGGTGCTGCACCCGGTCAAGCTGGTCATCACCAACTATCCGGAGGGCAAGAGCGAGACCTTCTCCGTCGAAAACAACCCCACCGATCCGAACGCCGGCACGCATGAGATCACCTTCTCCCGCGAGGCGTGGATCGAGGCGGATGACTTTATGGAGACGCCCGTGCCCAAGTACAAGCGCCTCACGCCGAACGGCCCGGAGTGCCGCCTCAAGGGCGCGTATCTCGTTCAGTGCACCGGTTGCAAGAAGGATGAGAACGGCAATATCGTCGAGGTCTACGCGACCTACGATCCCGACTCCCGCGGCGGAGACCCTGCCGACGGGCGCAAGGTCAAGGGCGCGACGCTCCACTGGGTGGACGCGGCGACCGCCGTGGACGCCGAGGTGCGCCTGTACGACTATCTGTTCAACGATCCCGCGCCGGACGGCCCGGACAAGAACTTCCTGGATTGCCTGAATCCCGACTCCCTGGAGACGCTGACCGGCTGCAAGATCGAGCCTGAGCTTGCTAAAGCCGCCGCGGAGTATGACGGCGCAGACCACAAGGGCAAGACCGCGCCGACCTTCCAGTTCATGCGGCTCGGCTACTTCTGCCTCGACAACAAGGATTCCTCCGCGGAGCATATCGTGTTCAACCGCAGTGTTTCGCTGAAGGATAGCTTCAAGAAGTAACGCGCATACTAAGGCCATATCATCCGAAAGGAGCACATAGTATGGATATCAATGCGCTGAAGGGAAAATTACAGGAGACTCTGGACAAAACCGACCTTGACGAAAAGATCAAGGCGGGCGCGGACAAGCTGCGCGAGAAAGCCGCCGACGTGGACGTCGATAAGCTCAAGGCTCAGGCGAAGGATCTGCGCGGCAAGGTGCAGGAAGCGCTGGACAAGACCGATCTCGACGAGAAGGTCAAGGCAAAAGCGGAGGTCCTGAAGGACAAGATCAAGGAAAATATCGACTGAATCAAAAGAACGGCTCCCGGTTCCGGGAGCCGTTCTTTGCTGTATCCGAAAAGTCCATCGAAACAGCGCGAACGATAAAATAAATACCCGCATCCGAGCCGTATGTTTCACCTGCGCAGGGAAAGAATAAAAGCATCACTCACAGGAGGCGATGCTGTATTCTGGGTAAGGTCGAACTGTGCGGGGTCAACACATCGAAGCTGCCGGCGCTCACCTCAAAGGAAATGGAAGAGCTGTTCCGCCGCGTGAGAAATGGGGATGAAGCGGCGCGTGAGCAGTTGGTCGAGGGAAATCTGCGCCTTGTGCTGTCTGTCATCCAGCGATTTGCCGGACGCGGAGAGAATGCGGACGACTTGTTTCAGGTCGGCTGCGTGGGCCTCATCAAGGCGATCGACAATTTTGACGTCGGTCAAAACGTGCGCTTTTCCACCTATGGGGTGCCGATGATCATCGGCGAGATCCGGCGCTATCTGCGCGACAACAGCGCCGTGCGCGTCAGCCGCAGTATGCGTGACACGGCGTACCGCGTCTTGCAGGCCAGGGAAAAGCTCCTGCGCGAGCAGCAGCGGGAGCCGACGGTGGAGCAGATCGCAAAAGAATTGGACATCCCGCGCGAGGATGTCGTGATGGCGATGGACGCCGTGGTCGAGCCGGTTTCTCTCTCCGAGCCGGTTTACTCCGAGAGCGGCGATGCGGTAACAGTGATGGATCAGGTGCGCGACACGAAGAACACGGACGAGCGCTGGCTTGAGCGCATTGCGCTCAAGGACGCCATGTCCCGTCTCACGCCGCGGGAGCGCCGCATTCTGGCGCTGCGCTTTTCGGACGGCAAGACGCAGATGGAGGTCAGCGACGAGATCGGGATCTCGCAGGCGCAGGTCTCGCGCCTTGAAAAGAACGCGATCAAGACGATCCGCAAGCAGATATGACGAAGCCCGCTGTGCCACTCGACACAGCGGGCTTCAATGATCGGTGATCCGTGTTCAGCAGACGGGGAAGACCCAGCCGTGGGGATCGTCCTGCTTGCCCCACTGGATGCCGGTCAGCTCGTCGTAAAGCGACTGCGTCAGCGATCCGATGCTGCCGTCGCCGATGGTGTATTCCTTGCCGTTGTAGATCAGCTTGCCGATGGGGGAAACGACTGCGGCGGTGCCGCAGCCCCATGCCTCCTCAATGGCGCCGGCCTCGACCGCTTCCACAAACTCCTGCACGGAGAACAGACGCTCGGTGACGCTCTGCTTGCGATCCTTGAGCAGCTGGATGATGGAGCGGCGGGTCACGCCGGGCAGCACCGTGCCGGTCTCCAGCGTCGGAGTCACGACCTCGCCGTTGATCTTGAACATGACGTTCATGCTGCCGACTTCCTCGATGTAGGTCTTGGTCGCGCCGTCGAGCCACAGCACCTGCGAAATGCCCGCCGCTTCAGCGCGCATACCGGCGCGCTGTGCCGCGGCGTAGTTGCCGCCGCACTTGGCAAAGCCCGTACCGCCGCGCACCGTGCGGGAATCTTCGGTCTCGATGGCGATGCTCACCGGCTTGAGACCGGTCTTATAGTAGCAGGCGACGGGGGAGCAGATGACGACGAACATGCAGCGCTCCGTGCAGTGGAGGGACACGTCCGGCTCCACGGACATGAGGATCGGGCGGATGTAAAGGGATTCTCCTTCACCGCTTGGTACCCAATCCTTGTCCAGCTCGACCAGCGTTTTGATCGCCTGCAGGGCATCGTCGGGATCGACCTGCGGCAGGCTCAGACGCTCTGCGGAGTTGTTCATGCGCTCGATATTGCAGTCGGGACGGAAGAGCTGGATCTTGTTATCCGCCGTGCGGTAGGCTTTGAGTCCCTCAAAGACCTCCATAGCGTAGTTGAGCACCGCAGCGCTCGGATCGATGGCGAGCGGGCCGTAGGGGACGATGCGCGGATCATGCCATCCCTTGGCGTTGCTGTAGTCCATGAGGAACATGTGATCGGTGAACGTGGTGCCGAAGCTGACCTTCGACATGTTGGGCTTTGCCTTGGGAGCTGTGGTTTTCTCGATACGGATGTTTAGCATTGAGGTCACCTTCCTAACTTATTCCTAACTTATTTATTCAAATACAGATCGACTGCTTTGCGGTTGGGCGCGAGGAACTTTTCCTTCCGGCCGGAGAACATATGCTCCAACTCGGTGTAGACGGTCTCAAACTTGACGACGCCGGTCTCCTTGAGGATCGCGCCGAGCATGACCATGTTCGCCGCGCGCTCGATGCCAAGCGCCTCGGCCTCGTCGTTGCAGGGGACTTCGATCACTTTGATGTCGTCGCGCTTCGCCTTCTCGGGGATCAGCGAGCTGTTCATGAACAGCAGGCCGCCGGGCTTGACCATCGGCTCGAAGCGCGTGAGGCTGGGGAGATTCATCACCACCAGCACGTCGCACTCGTTGATGAGCGGGCAGGAGATGGGTCTGTCGGAGATCACGACGGTGGCATTGGCAGTGCCGCCGCGCATCTCGGGACCGTAAGAGGGGAGATAAGTGACCTCGCTGCCCTCCTCCATCGCCGCCTTGGCGATGAGCTGTCCGATGGCGAGCGCGCCCTGTCCGCCGCTGCCGGCAAAAAACATTTTCTGCAACATATCAATAGCCCTCCGGACGCTTGAAGTTCTTGACGGGGTAGTACGCCGCCATGTCGGTCTCGACCCACTTGAGCGCGTCCACCGGCGCGAGGCCCCAGTTCGTGGGGCAGGCGGACAGGAACTCGACGAAGGTGAAACCAAGACCCGCCGCCTGGATATCCAGCGCAGTCATGATCGCCTTCTTCGCCTTGCGGACGTTGGCGGGGTTGTTGAGCATGACGCGTTCAACGAATACCGCGCAGTCGATGGTGGCGAGCATCTCGCACACGCGCAGCGGCATGCCCGCCTGCTCGACGGTGCGGCCGTCCACGGCGGTGGTCGCCTTCTGACCGATCAGCGTGGTCGGAGCCATCTGGCCGCCGGTCATGCCGTAGATCGCGTTGTTGATGAAAAACGTCGTAAACTTCTCGCCGCGATGCGCCGCGTGGACGATCTCGCCCGCGCCGATGGAGGCGAGGTCGCCGTCGCCCTGATAGGTGAACACGACCTTGTCCGGATGGACGCGGCGGATGCCGGACGCGATGGCGGGCGCGCGTCCGTGCGTGGACTCGCACATATCGACGTTCATGAAGTGGTGCGCGTTGATGGCACAGCCGATCGGAACGACGCCGATGGCGCGCCCGAGGTCGCCGCGCTCCTCAAGACACTCCATGATGAGGCGATGGGCGATGCCGTGGGAGCAGCCGGGGCAGTAGCTGGTGTCGGTCGGGATCATGCCGACGGTGGGCTGGAATACGGTCTTCATGCCTGCGCCTCCTTCAGTAAGCTCATGGTGCGGTCTGCGATCTCAATGCTCGACGGCACGATACCGCCCGTGCGGTGGATCAGCTTGACCGGCCAGCGGTTCTTCGCCGCGACTTTGACGTCCTGGATCATCTGGCCCATGGACAACTCCGCGGAAATGACGAGCTTCGTCTTGCTGCCAATCTCGTCGAACGCCTTTTCGGGGAAGGGCCACAGGCTGATCGGACGGATCATGCCCGCCTTGACGCCGCGTTCCGCCAGGATCTCCGTCGCCTCCACGCAGAGGCGGGACATGGTGCCGAATGCCACGAACACGACCTCGGCGTCCTCAAGCCCGACGGTATTGTAGCGAACAAGCTCCTTCTCGGCGCGCGCGTACTTCTCAAACAGCTTTTCCACGTGCTGCTCCAGCACGTCCGGCTGCATTCGCAGGGAGTAGATGACGTTCCGGCCCTCGTGCTGGCCGGTACCGGTGATCGCCCAGGGCTTCTCCTTGGCGATCTGATCGACCGGCGTGATGGGCTTTTTCGGCGGAAGCTCCACCGGCTCCATCATCTGGCCGAGCATGGCGTCGGCGAGGATCATGACGGGGTTGCGATACTTCTCCGCAATATCGAAGCACTCATAGATGAGGTCGACGCACTCCTGAATGGTGGCGGGGGCAAAGACGGGGATCTGCGCGTCGCCGTTGTAGCCGCCGCGCGTGACCTGGGTGTAATCCGCCTGACCGGGCTGGATGCCGCCGACGCCGGGGCCGCCGCGGGAGACGTTGAGCGCGACCAGCGGTACCTCGGTGGAGCAGATGAAGCCCAGACCTTCCTGCATCAGCGCGAGGCCGGGGGAGCTGGTGGAGATGAACACGCGCCCGCCGGCGGCGGCAGCGCCGAACGCCATATTGACGGCGGCAAGCTCGCTCTCGGCCTGGAGGAACGCGCCGCCTGCCTTGGGCAGCTCGTGGCTCAGATACTCGGGGACTTCATTCTGCGGGGTGATCGGGTAGCCAAAGTAGCATTTTACGCCCGCGCGGATGGCGGCTTCGCCAAAGGCTTCGTTGCCTTTCATCAACAGCTTGCTCATACCTCGCCCTCCTCTAACTGGTAGATGGTGATGCAGCAGTCGGGGCACATCAGCGCGCAGCTCGTGCAGCCGATGCACTGCGTCTCATCCGTGCAGCAGGCGGGGTGGTAGCCCTTGGCGTTCACCGCCGCGCCCATGGCAAGGATGTGCTTGGGACATACGCTGACGCAGATCTCGCAGCCCTTGCACTTGTCGGCGTTGAACGAGAGCCGGAATCGTCTTTCCATTGGTTGCCTCCTGTATCTTTATTAAAGTTTGTTTCTGATGATCTTGCCGGAGATCGTCTTCGGCAGCTCGTCGCGGAACTCGATGATGCGCGGGTACTTGTACGGCGCGGTGCGCTTCTTGACGTAAGCCTGGATCTCTTTCTTCAGTTCCTCCGTACCCTCGGTGCCCTTGGTCAGCGTGATGCAAGCCTTGACGACTTGACCGCGGATCTCATCCGGCGCTGCGCAGACGCCGCACTCCAGCACGTAGGGAAGCTCCATGATGACGCTTTCGATCTCGAACGGCCCGATGCGGTAGCCGGAGGACTTGATGACGTCGTCCGCGCGGCCGACGTACCAGAAGTAGCCGTCCTCGTCCTGCCACGCGAGGTCGCCGGTGTGGTAGTACTCGTCGTGCCAATGCTCCGCCGTCGCTTCGGGCGCGTTGTAATAGCCCTTGAACAATCCGCAGGGATCGCCCGCGCCGGTGTAGATGACGATCTCGCCCGTGTCGCCGGTGTTGACCTTCTCACCGTCGGGGCCCATCAGTTCGACAGAGTACATCGGGTTCGGCTTGCCCATGGAGCCGGGTTTCGGCTCGCTGCCGACGAAGTTGCCGATGACCAGCGTCGTTTCGGTCTGGCCGAAGCCCTCCATGATGGAAAGGCCGGTGATCTTCTTAAACTGCTCAAACACCTCGGGGTTCATCGCCTCGCCAGCGATGGTGGCGTGCCTGATGGAGGAGAGGTCGTACTTTGTCAGATCCTCCTTGATGAAGAAACGGTACATCGTCGGCGGCGCGCAGAAGGTCGTGATCTGATATTTCGCAAACAGCGGCAGGATGTCGTCCGCGCTGAAGCGGTCAAAGTCGTAGACGAAGGTTGCCGCGCCGCTCATCCACTGGCCGTACAGCTTGCCCCACAGAGCCTTGCCCCAGCCGGTGTCAGAGATGGTGAGGTGGATGCCGTCGGGATCGACGCAGTGCCAGTAGCGCGCTGTGACATAGTGGCCGAGCGGATACTTGCAGCTGTGCTCGACCGCCTTGGGATAGCCGGAGGTGCCGGAGGAGAAGAGCATGAGCATCGTGTCGCTGCCCTGGATGCTGTCCTCCGTGCGGTGGAAGCGGCTGGAATACATCTCATACTCGTCGTCGAAGCTGTGCCAGCCCTCGCGCCTGCCGCCGCTGACGACGCGCAGCTTGACGGTCGGGCAGCGCTCCATGGCGCGTTCCGCCTCCGCCGCGCAGTTGCCGTAGGCGGAGCACACGATCGCGCTGACGCTCGCCGTCTTGAAACGGTACTCGAAGTCCTTTTCGAGCAGCTGGTCCGTTGCGGGGATGGCGACGGCGCCCAGCTTGTGCAGGCCGATGATCACCGGCCAGAACTCCCAGTTGCGGCGCATGACCAGCATCACGCGGTCGCCTTTACTGATGCCGAGCGCGCGGAAGTAGTTGGCGGCGCGCGCGCTCATCTTCTTCATCTGCTCGAAGGTGAAGCGGCGCTCGGTCTTCTCGCGGTCGAGGTGGATCATCGCGAGGCGGTTCGGCTCCTTCTCCGCGATGGCGTCCACCACGTCAAAGGCGAAATTGAAGCGCTCGGTATTCTTGAAATCCACAGAGAGGGGATAGCCCGTCTCATCCTCCGTCGCGTCGACGAAGTCCTTCATGTAGACCGGCGCGGGCTTGAGCAGGGAGACCGCCTTCTTCAGCAGGCCGGTGTCGGGCTGGATGATATGGCCGTGATCCCACTGCACCTCATCCTCGGCGAGGATGACCGCAAGGAAGGTGCAGTCCTGCCCGCCGACGGCGATGATGCCGTGGGGCTTGCCGGAGTCATAGTAAATGCAGTCGCCCGGGTTCAGGACTTCGGAGTGCTCGCCGATCTTGATCTTCATCTTGCCTTCGATGACAAGGTCGAACTCCTGACCCTTGTGCGTCACCTGATGGATGGGCTTGCGCTGCTCCTCCTCGTTGAACTCGTAACGCACCCAGTAGGGGTCCGCCTTGCGGTTTTTGAAGAGGGGAGCGATGGAGCTGATCTCAATGCCGGGTTCCTTTGCCGTGAGCTGGCCCTTGCCGCGGCGCGTGACCGCATAGCCGCTCAGACGCGGGGTGTTGCCCTCCATCAGCTCCATGATCTCCACGCCGAAGGTCATGGCGCATTTGTGGATAAACGTGAAGGGGAGATCGGTCTCGCCAGCCTCGTAAATGAGATATTCGTCGAGGCTGACGCCGGTCATCTGGGACATTTCCTGTTCGGTGTAGCCGCTGAGGATGCGCAGCTCCCGGATGCGTTCCGCAACCTCCTGGAGCGCGTTGGTGGTGGTCGTGCTTACCATAGGGGAACCTCCTTGTCGGCGGGCATAAAAAAGCACCCGCCCCAAAGTTTTTTCTTTGAGACGAGCGTCATACAACACCCGCGGTACCACTCAAATTGCGCTTTCGCGCCGCTCATGGGGCTCAAACAAGCCCTTGGCCTTCACGCAGCCTTCACGGAGAACCTTACCTGCTTGCGCGCTCGGATTCCCGACTCGGAAGTGATGGGTCATTGGAAACAGTTTTGCTCCGGCTCTCAGCAAACGCCGGCTCTCTGTCGTCAAAACGGATTCCGACCGTCTTCGTCACAGTCTTTATAAATTGTATTGTAATTTTACGCGCGATAGCGTCGTTCCGTCAATAGGCGCTTTTGCACAAATTGAAGAAGTATAATCTGCCATTCATAGGGCAAAACGCCTGTTGACGGGAAAATGATTGCAAAATAGAATACATTTCAAATAAATTAGGAGAGATTATATATGAACGCTTTTTGGGAGCAGATGCTGCGCGGGCCGCGGACCATCGCCGTCACGGGACACTTCGGTAGCGGCAAAACAGAGTTCTGCGTATCGCTGGCTTTTGAACTGGCAAAGCGGACGGACGAGCGGCTGGCGCTTGCCGACCTCGACATCGAGAATCCGTTCTTCCGTTCCCGCGAGCGGCAGGACGCGCTCGCGGCAGCGGGCGTCAAGGTGTATTCCGACCCCTTCAACGGACGCAACGGCTCGGAGCTGCAGGTCATCTCCGCCGCTGTGCGCTCGCCGCTGGAGGATGAGGGCTGCCGCGTGGTGCTGGACTGCGGCGGCGACGCCACCGGAGCGATGATCCTCAACCAGTTCCGCAAGTACTTCAAGCCCGGCGAATACCAGCTTTTGTGCGTGGTGAATCCATACCGTCCGGGCAGCGACACGGTGGAAAAGGCGATCGAGCATATCCGCGGCATTGAACGTACGACGGGGCTTTCCGTCACCGGCCTGGTCGCCAACGGACACCTGATCCGTCAGACGACGCTGGAGGATGTGACTTTGGGCTGGACGTTCACGCGCGAGGTATCGCTGCAGACCGGAATCCCGGCACTCTGCGCCTGCTGCATGGATACGCTTGTGCCGGAGGCGGAGGGGCGCGGCTTCGACGTGTTCCCGATGGGGATGCATATGCGCGAGACGTACCTGGATAAAAAGGTGTAAGTAATAGGACTTCCATCCCTTCTCATAGCATTTTTATGAAAGAGGTGGAAAAATGGAACAACGATTCACCGACCTGCGCTGCAAGGAGGTCATCAACATCAACGACGGATGCCGTCTCGGCTGCGTTGGCGATCTCAACCTATGTATCCCGGAGGGCGAGATCACGGCGATCATCGTGCCGGGGCGGCTGCGTTTTTTCGGACTGTTCGGCAGGGGGGAGGAATACTGCATCCCATGGCGCTGTATCAAGCGCATCGGGGACGACGTGATCCTCATTGAGCATGCGTTCCCGCGCCGCGAGGGAGAACCGCCGCCGCGGCGCGGCAAAAAAAGATGGTGAAACCTTCAAAAAGTGCTTGCAATTCCGAAATCGCTGTGCTATTCTATCAGGGCATTCCGCACGGAGACGGACTTTTCGTTTGTGCCCGCCAGGGTGAGCGAAGGGGGAGATGTCCCCGGAGGCAACAACAAAACATAAAGGAGAAACACAAGAAAATGGCAAACGTCGTATCCATGAAGTCCCTGCTCGAGGCAGGCGTCCACTTCGGTCATCAGACTCGTCGCTGGAACCCCAAAATGGCTCCCTACATCTACACGGAGCGCAACGGCATCTATATCATCGACCTGCAGAAAACCGTTAAGAAGCTCGAAGAGGCGTATAACTTCGTTCGCGGCCTGAGCGAAGAGGGCAAGACCCTGCTCTTCGTCGGCACCAAGAAGCAGGCGCAGGAGGCCATCAAGGACGAGGCGCTCCGCTGCAATATGTACTATGTCAACGCCCGCTGGCTCGGCGGTATGATGACCAACTTCAAGACCATGCGCACCCGCGTGGATCGTCTGCATCAGCTCAAGCGTATGCAGGAGGATGGCACCTTCGATATGCTGCCCAAGAAGGAAGTCATGAAGCACCTCGGCGAGATCGAGAAGCTTGAGAAGTACCTCGGCGGCGTCAAGGACATGAACAAGCTGCCCGGCGCGCTGTTCATCGTCGACACCCGCAAGGAGCGCAACGCTATCGCGGAAGCCCACAAGCTCGGCATCCCCGTCGTCGCCATCGCGGACACCAACTGCGATCCCGACGAGATCGACTACCCCATCCCCGGCAACGATGACGCTATCCGCGCCATCAAGCTGATCGCCGGCGTCATGGCGAACGCCATGATCGAAGGCAAGCAGGGTGAGGTCATGGAAGACGCTCTGGCCGACAAGGCTGAGGGCGAAGCCGAGGCTGAGGCGTAAGCAAGCCTTTTGACGGGGCGAGGCTAAGCCTCGCTCCGTTTTCACGAATTTGATAAAAATATAATTGGAGGAAAAAACAATGGCTTTTACTGCTGCTGATGTTAAGAACCTGCGCGAGATGACCGGCTGCGGCATGATGGACTGCAAGAAGGCGCTCACCGAGACCGACGGCAACGTTGACAAGGCAATCGAGTACCTGCGTGAGAAGGGCCTTGCCTCTCAGGCAAAGAAGGCCGGCCGCGTCGCCGCCGAGGGCATGGCTTACGCCGCCGTCATCGACGGTGTTGGCGTTGTGGCCGAGGTCAACTGCGAGACTGACTTCGTCGCCAACGGCGATTTGTTCCAGGGCTTCGTCAAGAATCTGGCGACCGTCATCGCGAAAGAGAACCCCGCCGATCTCGACGCGCTGAACAACTGCGCATGGGTCGATGGCAAGGGCACTGTCGCTTCCGCGAAGGATGAGGTTTTCCTTGCTCTGCGTGAGAACATGGGCATCCGCCGCTTTGTTCGCATCGACACCGACGTGTGCGTTCCTTACGTCCACATGAAGGGCAAGATCGGCGTGCTGGTCAACCTCAAGGTCGAGGGCGGCGTGGACGCCACCAACATCGGCAAGGATGTTGCCATGCAGATCGCGGCTCTGAATCCCCGTTTCTGGGACAAGAGCCAGGTCACCGATGACGTCATTGAGGAAGAGAAGAAGATCATGCTCGCCCAGATGGACAACGATCCCAAGATGGCCGCCAAGCCGCTGCCTGTTAAGGAAAAGATCGTTATGGGCAAGATGAACAAGTTCTATACCGAAAACTGCCTGCTCCAGCAGGAATTTGTTCGCAAGGACATTTTCGACGGCACGGTCGAGCAGTATATCGAAAAGGCAGCCAAGGATCTGGGCGGCAAGGTCAGCTTCGTCAACGCCATCCGCTTTGAACGCGGCGAGGGCATCGAAAAGAAGCAGGAGGACGTTGCTGCTGAGATCGCGCAGCTCGCCGGTCTGAAAAAGGACTGATTCGCATATCCTTACTAGCCCGCGGCATATGCCGCGGGCTTTCTTTTGCATTTGCATGAAATTGTGCATGAGATATGCAAGGAATGTTGCAAAAATTGCTTGTAAAACCTAGATGTAGGTGGTATACTGAATTAGTAAAAGACTATGATGTGCGTGTTTGCAAAATCGCAGGGGAGATGCTGCGTTGAACGCTTTTCAGGAGTTTTATTCCAGCTTGGATACGGCTGGGTTGCTGCGCCTTGTGCTGCGTCTCGCGGCTGTGCTTCTCTGCCTGACCGTGCATGAGACCTGTCATGGGCTTGCCGCCTTCGCGCTTGGCGATCCGACGGCAGAGCGGCAGCATCGGTTGAGCCTCAACCCATTGCATCATATCGACTGGTTCGGTCTTGCTGCAATGCTGCTGCTCGGTTTTGGCTGGGCAAAGCCGGTGCCGGTGGATATGCGTTACTTTAAACACCCCAAGCGCGGTATGGCGCTGACTGCGCTGGCTGGGCCGGTATCGAATCTGCTGCTTGCGCTGCCGCTCATGCTATGCGCTCGTATGATCCTCGATTCCTCTCCGGATTCGGCTGTGTGGGGTTGGATCTATGCGTTTTTGATGATCGCGGCGCAGCTCAGCATTGGCCTCGGCGTGTTCAACCTGATCCCGATCTCACCGCTGGACGGCTCCAAGGTGCTTTTCGCGATCCTGCCGGATGAGGCGTATCAAAAGCTCATGTTTTACGAGCGCTACGGTATGATCTTGCTCTATGCGCTCATCTTTTTCGGCGCGCTCGACGGGTTCCTCGGAAACGCCGTTTCCGCCGTCTATTCGGCGTATGTGAATCTGATCTTCTACTGAGGTAAGCGATGGACAACCCCATTTTCAAGCTTGAAAGCGTCGTACAGGAGCGGAACGAGGATGCTTTGCAGGATTTTGAAGGCCCTCTCGACTTGATCCTGTTCCTGCTCTCCAAGAACAAGATCGAAATACAGAATATCCCCATCGCGCTGATTCTCGACCAGTACCTCGCTTATCTTGAGCAGCGCAAGCGCATGGATCTGGAAATTGCAAGCGAGTTCATACTCATGGCGTCGCATCTGATGTTCATCAAATCGCGTATGCTGCTTTCCATTGAGGACGAGGAAGCAAAGAGCGAGATGGAGGAACTGATCAGCGCCCTGCAGGAGCGCCAGCAGAAGGACACCTATCTTCGAATCAAGTCGCTGACCGACACGATGGCGGTTTTGAGCGAGTTCGGGCGCAATACGATGACGCGGCCGCCGGAGCCGGGCGATTTTTGCAAGATCTATGACTACGACCACCCGAAGGAAGATCTCTCTGCCGCAATGAAGGCGATCATCAATCGCGCCGAGCGAATGGCGCCGCCGGAGCGCGGCGCATTCAGCGAAATCGTACGGCGCGAGCCGTACTCCGTCTCGGACAAGGCGAAAGAGATTGTCGGACGGCTCAAACACTTCGGCATCACGCGGTTCCTGCTGCTCTTCCGCGGCAGCCGCAGCCGCAGCGAGGTCGTTGCGACCTTCCTGGCTGTGTTGGAGCTGTGCCGCGCGAAAGCGATCCGGCTGGTCGGTTCGGATGTGGACTGCACGGTGGATTATGAAAAGGACGCGCCGGAGAGTCTGGCGCTGTAAGGAGCTGCAACATTGGAAACAAAAGACCTGCACGAATTGGAAGCGGCAATAGAGGGCATCGTTTTTGCATCCGGCGAGCCTGTCGGCATCGACCGTATCTGTCTCGCACTGGAGTTGGATCGCGAAACAGTGGAAACAATGCTCAAAAAGCTGGAAGATCATTATGCATACGAGCGCCGAGGCGTTCGCCTTGTGCGGATGGAGGATGCGTATCAGCTCGTTTCGGCACCCGATTATGCCGATGTGATCCGCAAAGCGTTTGAGATCCGTAAAAATGCGAAGCTCAGCCAGCCTGCGCTGGAGGTTCTGACCATCATCGCCTATTATCAGCCCACGACACGCGCCTATGTCGATCAGGTGCGCGGCGTGGACAGCTCATACACTGTGGGCCTGTTGCTCGACCGTGGGCTCATTGAGGAGTGCGGGAGATTGCAGGTGCCGGGGCGTCCGCATCTGTATCGCACGACGCGCGAATTCTTGCGCGTCTTCCACCTGACTTCGCTGGAAGACCTTCCTGAAATGCCCGGTATCGAATCCGAGGGACAGTTGAAGCTCGGCGAGGACGGTGAATTGCTCGATATGTCCGACGGCCCAGTGGGGACAACGCCCGAACAGTCGACGGAGGAAGAAGCATCGGAAGGCTGAGAGCCATTGCGTAAATCGTGGGAAGGGAGGCGGTTGCTTGATCGTTCTCAAGATCATTGGCGCGATCTTGTTGATCTGCCTGCTCATAGGCTTTCTGCGCCTCGGAGCGATCCTATCGTTTGGCGACAGCCTTCGCGTACAGCTCCGCGTTGGGCCGATCAAGCTGACGATCGTTCCGCGCGGGAAGAAAAAACCGAAAGAGAATAAAAAAAAGCCGGAGAAACCTGATCATAAGCCCGAGAAAGAGCCGAGGCAGAAGAAAAAACGCTCCATTCCCAAGCCGACGCTCGACGATATTCTCGACCTGATCGATACCGCGTTTGCAGCGCTGGGCGCAACGGCGCGCCGCGCGTGCAGGCGCGTGCGCATCGATCCTCTGGAGCTGACAGTCGTGTTCGGCTGGCCCGACCCGGCAGACGCCGCCAGAATGTTTGGCGCGGCGAATACGCTGATGTATGCTGTCATGCCGAAGGCGGAGGAAGTGTTCTATATCCCGGATCCGTCGCTGCACCTGCGCATCGACTTTGACCGCGAGTGGCCGACGGCAAGCGGATCGTTGGGGCTCTCTGTGCGTGTTTGCGATCTCCTTGCCATCGCATTGACGCTTGTCGTGCCGCTGGGGAAGTGGTTCCTGCGCTTCAAAAAGTCGCATAAGCACGACAAACCCGCGCATACAGACGAAATCAGGGATGAAGCAACCGAGCATCAAGATACAGAAGAACAAATCGCATAGAGAGGATGACGAATATGGATAACCTGCAAAACAAACCTTTGGGCGATCTGATGGAGACCACGATGGCAAAGATCCGTGAGATGGTAGATTCCAATACTATCATCGGAACGCCGATCACCACGCCGGACGGCGTGACCGTAATTCCCGTTTCCCGTGTGAGCTTTGGCTTCGGCGTGGGCGGCAGCGACTACGGCAAGACCGTCGATAAATTCGGCGGCGGAGGTGGCGCCGGCGTCAAGATCGATCCGGTATCTTTCCTCATCATCAAGGACGGCGTGACCCGCGTGGTGCCCGTGGCGATGCCCGCCATTGGCGTGGCGGATCGCCTGCTTGACATGATGCCGGAGGTCGTGGATCGCGTCGAGAGCTTTGTAGCAAAGAAAAAAGAAGAAAAAGATTTGTTCTGATCCTGCGTTTGCGGGCATACTACAACCACTTGTGTTCAAAGGAGTGGTTGGATGTCCCGCGCCGTACACCGTATGCTTTCCCCGCTGCTGATATTAGTAACACTGACAAGCGGAATTGCTTGTCACGCCAATGAACCAACGCTTTCTGCGTCTTCTTACGTCCTGATCCATGCGGACAGCGGACGGGTGCTGCTTGCCCGAAACGAGACAGACGAGTTGCCGATCGCCAGCACAACGAAGATCATGACCGCTTTGGTTGCGCTGCGCCATAGCCGTCTCACAGATTCGGTTACGGTCAAGCGCGAGCATCTCAAGGAAGGCTCGTCGATGTACCTTGCCGAGGGCGAAACGCTGACGATGGAGGCGCTGCTTTACGGACTGATGCTGCCATCCGGCAATGACGCGGCGGAATGCATCGCGGACAACTGCGGCGGCAGGGAACGCTTCGTGCGGCTGATGAACGAAACCGCGGCGGAGCTTGGTATGACGCACACCTCGTTTGCGAACCCGAGCGGGCTGGATGAAACGGGACATTATTCCTGCGCGCTGGATATGGCGCGGTTGATGGCTGCAGCCATGGATGAACCCGCATTCTTACGCATCGTATCAACTCGGACGGCATCGGTGGAAACGCGCGTGATGACGAACCATAACAAGCTGCTTAGCGCGGTCAAAGAATGCAACGGCGGCAAAACCGGTTATACCGGCGCGGCGGGCCGAACGCTTGTGACTTGCGCGGAGCGTGATGCCATGCGGCTTATTGCCGTGACGCTTCATGATGGGAATGATTGGGCGGATCATACTGCGCTATATGACTATGGGTTCTCCGGCTGTCGCATGGAGCGCGCGATCGAACGCGGCAAGCCCTGTGCGCTATCTGCGGTGCGTGGCGGGGAGACGGCCTGTGTGCCGCTGATTCCGGATCGCGGTTTTTCTTATCCTCTCACGGACGGAGAAACATTGGCGCTGCGTTATGAACTTCCCGAGGCGGTGCAGGCCCCTGTCAAAGCCGGACAGCGGCTTGGAGAAGCTGTTGTGTATGTTGACGGCAAGGAAGTGGGTCGAGTTGCACTTCGCGCGGCAAATGATATGAAAGCAGCAGAGATCAAATCGCCGCGCTTATTCCTGTGGCGGCGCTGACAGGAGAAAACATTGGAACAACGAATACAAAAACTGATCGCCGCATCGGGGCTTTGCTCCCGCAGAACGGCTGAGGCCTGGATCGCAGCAGGGAGAGTGAGCGTCAACGGCAGGACTGTCACGCTCGGGCAGAGCGCCGATCCCGCCACGGACGATATATGCGTAGACGGAACCCCGCTGACCTTCTCAGAGGAGAAACGCTATCTTATGCTCAACAAGCCGCGCGGCTTTGTCTGCACGATGTCCGATGAGAAGGGAAGGCATACGGTCGCGGAGCTGGTTGCGGACTGCGGTGCGCGCGTCGTTCCGGTGGGACGGCTCGACCTCGACTCTGAGGGACTGCTGCTCCTTACGAATGATGGGGCATGGATGCAGCGCATCCTGCACCCGAGCTATGAAATTGAGAAGATCTACCACGTTACTGTGGCGGGTGAGGTTCGCGGCGCCGCGGAGAGGCTTGCTGCGATCACCGAGATCGACGGCGAAACGATCCGTCCCGCGCGTGTGGAGCTTCTCCACAAGGGGCGGGAGACAGCGGAGTTGTCTATTACGATCCACGAGGGCAAGAACCGACAGATCCGGCGTATGTGTGCCTCCGTGGGATTGCACGTCAAGAGGCTGCGGCGTGTGCAGGAGCATCACCTGCTGCTGGGCGATCTGCCAAGCGGCAAATGGAGAGATCTGACCGCGGACGAGCTCCGCGAGTTTGAGTGATAAGGACGGAACGACCTATGGCGAAAAACATACTACATACGATCGAAAAAAACATGATAAGCTTTTCCAAGGGACAGAAGCTTATTGCGAGATATATCCTTGAAAACTATGACAAGGCGGCGTTTATGACGGCGAGCCGCCTCGGCAAGACCGTGCAAGTCAGTGAATCCACGGTCGTCCGATTTGCCACGCAGCTCGGTTACGACGGCTATCCCAGTATGCAGCGGGCGCTTCAGGAGATGATCCGCGGCAAGCTGACGTCCATTCAGCGTATTCAGGCTTCGGACGGCGCGCTCAGCGGCAGCGAACTTGTAACAAATGTGCTGCACCGCGACATGGAAAAGATCCGCATGGCGATCGACCAGACCGACGCGGGTGAATTTGACCGCGTGACGGAGACGATTGCCAATGCAAAGCGCCTCTACATCGTCGGTTTCCGCTCGTCCTCGTTCCTGGCGGGTTATCTCAACTTCTATTTGCGTCTGATCTTTGACAACGTGACGCTGGTGCAAAGCGGCGCGGCCGGAACCTTTGACCAGATTTTCCGTGTTGGGCCCGGCGACGTGGTATTTGCCATCTGCTTTCCGCGCTATTCGGAGCTGGCGCTCAAGACCATCCAGTTCGCCAAGGATCGCGGCGCTACGATACTCGGATTGACGGACAGCGAGATGTCTCCCGTTGCCCGCGCGTCGGAGAACGTGTTGCTGGTACACAACGAGATGATCTCTTTTGTCGATTCGCTTGCGGCGCCGATGAGTATGCTCAATGCTTTGATCCTTGCCTGCGCACGGAAAAAAGGTACCGACGTTTCCACCAGCTTTTCCGAGCTGGAGCAGGTCTGGGAACAGTTCTCAATTTTCGGCAAGGTGGAAGATGAGTGAGGTCATTGTCGTCGGCGGCGGCGCCGCCGGCATGATGGCGGCGATCTTTGCCGCGCGATCCGGCGCGTCAGTGACGCTGCTGGAGCCGAATGAGCGTCTTGGCAAAAAACTGAATATCACGGGAAAAGGCCGCTGCAACGTGACAAACGACAGCGGCTGTGATGAATTGATCGCGCACGTTCCTCGGAACGGCAGGTTTCTGTACAGCGCTTTTTCCCGCTGGGACGGACGCGATACAATGGCCTTTTTTGAGGCGCTGGGCGTGCCGCTCAAGGTCGAACGCGGTAAGCGCGTTTATCCGGTGTCTGACCGTTCCTTCGACGTCAGCGCTGCGCTCGAACGTGAACTTCACCGCCGACGCGTCACGATCACGCGGGATCGCGCCGCGGCGCTGATCCTGAAGGACGGGAGTGTTACGGGCGTCAAGAGCGAGACTGCAAGGTACCATGCGGATGCGGTTATCATCGCCGCCGGCGGCGTGTCTTATCCGGCGACGGGAAGCACCGGCGATGGCTATCGCCTTGCAAAACAGGTCGGTCACACGATCCTGCCGCCGCGCGGCTCTCTGGTGCCGCTGACGAGCGACGACCCCGACTGCGCCGCCATGCAGGGGCTGTCGCTGCGCAACGTAAGGCTGAGCGTGCGCAACAAAAAGAACAAAGTGATCTACGAGGAATTGGGCGAGCTGCTGTTCACGCATTTCGGCGTCAGCGGCCCGTTGATTCTGTCCGCCAGCGCGCATATGCGCGATTTTGAGAAGGATAGCTATCGCCTCGTCATCGATCTGAAGCCTGCGCTCGACGAGAAAAAGCTCGACGAGCGTCTGCTGCGGGACTTTACAGAGCGGAGCAATCAGGATTACGACAATTTGCTCGGAGGGCTGGCACCGAAGAGCATGATCCCGGTCATTGTGCGCCGCACGGGGATCCCTGCGGATACAAAAGCAAATTCCATCACAAAGGAGCAGCGCAGACGACTGCTGGAAACGCTGAAGGCGTTTACCATAGACGTCAGCGGCGTGCGGCCGGTCGAGGAGGCGATCGTCACCTCGGGCGGCGTCAAGGTCAGCGAGGTCGATCCGAATACAATGGCGTCCAAGCTTGCGCAGGGACTCTATTTTGCGGGCGAAGTGCTGGACGTTGACGCCTATACCGGCGGATTCAACCTTCAGATCGCGTGGGCGACCGGAAAAGCAGCCGGTGAAGCGGCTGCACGACAGGAGTGTAACGAATAATGGAACAGAAACGATATGCCGTTGCGGTGGACGGCCCATCCGGCGCGGGCAAGAGCACACTGGCAAAAGCTGTTGCGAAGGAACTGCACATCACCTATGTGGATACCGGCGCGATCTACCGCGTCATCGGGCTTGCCGTGTTTCGCCGCAGCATTGAACCGAGAGATGAGGCGGCGGTCGTCGGCCTTCTGCCCGAGCTGGACATCGGCCTGCGGCACGGCGAGGATGGGGAGCAGAAGATGTACTTAAACGGGGAGGACGTCAGCGCGGATATCCGCCTGCCGCAAATTTCCATGTATGCCTCCGACGTGTCGGCGCTGCCGCCTGTGCGCGCGTTTTTGCTTGAGATGCAGCGGAAATTCGCACGCGAGCAGAGTGTAATCATGGACGGGCGAGATATTGGCACCATCGTCCTGCCGGACGCGGAGGTCAAGATCTTCCTGACCGCGGACGCGGAAGTGCGTGCGCGCCGCCGCTGTCTGGAACTGGAACAGCGCGGTACGCCGAAGCCCTACGACGAGGTGCTTGCCGAACTGAAGGAGCGCGATTACAACGACTCCCATCGAGCCATCGCTCCGCTCAGACAGGCGGAGGATGCGGTGCTGGTCGATACGTCTGAACTTGATTTTGAACAGAGCCTCGCGCTGCTGCTGCAAACCATTCGCGAGAGGGCGGGACTATGAAAGCATCCACTACTTTTTTCCGTGTCATTTATGTGATCGCTAAGCCCTTCGTCTGGATCTTGTTTCCCCATACGGTGCAAGGCCTTGAGAATGTGCCGCAGGATCGTCCCGTCGTGCTGTGCGCAAACCATTCCAATGCCGTAGACCCGATCATGATCCGCCTCGCGATGCCGATCGGCACGTCCGTGCGCATCATGGCGAAGAAAGAATTGATGGACAAGCCGGCGCTCGGATGGCTTCTGGGCAAGGTGGGCGCCTTTGGCGTCGATCGTGGGCACAGTGATCTGACCGCAGTCAAAACCGCCATCAAGTCCATCAAAGAGGGATCGCATCTGCTGGTTTTTCCGGAGGGCACACGCGTGAAGCGGGAGGGCGAGGTCAGGCCCAAGGGCGGTGTCGTGATGATCGCCATGCGCACCGGTGCGCCGCTGCTGCCGGTCTATGTCGGCAAGCCGGAGAAGCTGTTTCATATGACGCATATTGTCTTCGGCGAGCCGTTTGAAGCAAAAACAGAGTCGCGGCACGGGACCGCCGAGGAATATCAGGCATACGCCGACGAGGTTGTGCGCCGCGCTTATGAGCTGGGCAGGGAGTGGGAAACGTGAACGTCATACTCGCACAATCCGCGGGCTTCTGCTACGGTGTAGAGCGCGCGGTCTCACTGGCGGAGCAGGTTGCTCGCATGAAGGGCGGCGCGATGCTGGGAAGCCTGATCCATAATGATAACGTGATCGCAGAGCTTGCCGCGCTCGGTATGCGGCAGATCGCTGCGCCGACTGAGGCGAAAGCGGGAGAGACTGTACTGATCCGTTCCCACGGCGAGCGCCGCGAGATCATGGAGGAGCTCGAGTCGTGCGGCGCGCAGATCGCGGACGCGACCTGTCCCAACGTGCGCCGCACGCAGAAGCTCGTCTCCGACGCGGAGCGGGACGGTGTGCAGGCCATCATCATCGGGGAGCCGAACCACCCGGAAGTGATTGCCATCGCGAGCCGATGCCGCGGGGCGCTTGTCTTTGATTCGCCTGATGCTGTGAAACGTTGGATGTCAAACGACTGCTTCGATCCAAACAGACCGACTCTCGTTGTTGCGCAAACGACCTGTATTCGATCCCTTTGGGAAAATTGTGTTTTTTTTCTAAAAAAAGAGTGTACAAATCTAAAAATATGTGATACAATATGCGGAGCTACGCAGAAGCGTCAGACCGAAGCTGCTGAAATTGCCGCAAAGGTAGACGTGATGGTGGTAGTCGGAGACCGCAAAAGCGCTAACACGAGACATTTGACAGAGATTTGCAAAGAGGCTTGTCCCCGCGTCGTTCAGATCGAGACGGCGGACGAGCTCTCGCCGGACGTCTTTACTGGTTGCATCAATGCGGGACTCACCGCCGGCGCATCAACGCCTGCTAGCATCATTAAGGAGGTATATGCAACCATGACGGAAGAAATCAAGAACGAAACCAAAGCAACCGAGGGCGAATCCTTTGAGGAAATGCTCGAAAAGTCTTTCAAGACGCTCAACACCGGCGATAAGGTAACCGGCATCGTTACCTCGATCGGAACCACCGAGATCCAGGTCGACCTCGGCTGCAAGCAGGCGGGCTACATCCCCGTGACCGAACTGAGCGCTGATCCCGACGCGAAGGTCGAGGACATCGTCCACGTCGGCGACGAGATCGAGACCTACATCGTGCGTGTGAACGACGTTGAGGGCTATGCAACGCTTTCCAAGAAGCGTCTGGACGCCGTCAAGGTCTGGGAAGACATTGAGAAGGCAGTCGAAGATAAGACCGTACTCGAAGGAACTGTTTCCGAGGCCAATAAGGGCGGTATTGTTGTTTCCGTCAAGGGTGTGCGCGTTTTCGTGCCGGCGTCCCAGAGCGGTCAGCCCCGTGACGCCGATCTCAGCACCATGGTCAAGCAGCCGGTCAAGCTGCGTGTCACTGAGGTCAACCGTGCCCGCCGCCGTGTCGTCGGCTCCATCCGCAGCGTGCTGAGCGAGGCTCGCGCCGCCGCGCAGAAGGAAGTCTGGGACAACATCGAGGTCGGCAAGCATTATGACGGCGTTGTCAAGTCCATGACCAGCTACGGCGTTTTCGTCGACATCGGCGGTGTGGACGGTATGGTCCATATCAGCGAGCTCTCCTGGAGCCGCATCAAGCACCCCTCCGAGGTCGTCAAGGTCGGCGATCATCTGGACGTGTACGTCATCTCCTTCGACGCGGAGAAGCACAAGATCTCCCTCGGCGTCAAGGATCGCACCCAGAATCCCTGGGATGTGTTCATGAAGACCTATCAGGTCGGTGACGTTGCAAAGGTGCGCATCGTCAAGCTGATGACCTTCGGCGCGTTTGCCGAGGTCGTGCCCGGCGTCGACGGCCTGATCCACATCTCCCAGATTGCGGATCGCCGCATCGAGAAGCCCGGCGACGTGCTCTCCGAGGGCGAGACCGTCGAGGCGAAGATCACCGCCGTGGACGAGGAGAAGCAGAAGATCTCCCTCAGCATCCGCGCGATCCTCACTCCGGCTCCCGTTGAGGAAGAAGAGGAAGAGGCTGCGGAGTAATTCCGGCTCAGAAAGAGGACAGGCAATGCCTGTCCTCTTTTTTGTCGCAATGCGGAAAAAGCTCTTTGCAAGACAGGAAAAATGTGTTATCATTTTGACGATTAAGGATACTTTCATTTCAACATCATTACGGGAGGATCATCGTTATGGATTATGCTGCGCTTTATCAACAGAAGCTGACAACCGCCGATGAGGCCGTCAAGCTTGTCAAATCCGGCGACTGGGTCGATTACGGCTGGTGCACCAATCATCCCTATACGCTCGACAAGGCGCTCGCCAAGCGCGTGAATGAACTGACCGACGTTAAGTTCCGCGGCGGCGTAACGCTGTGGATGCCTGCCGTTGCCGAGGCAGAGAACGGCGAGGGCCACTTCATCTGGCACTCCTGGCACTGCACAGGCGTTGACCGCAAAATCCTCAGCGCGGGGAAGGGCTTCTTCTCGCCGATGCGCTACAGCGAGCTGCCTCGCTTCTATCGCGACGGCAACGCCAAGGTGGACGTCGCCATGATCCAGGTCACGCCGATGGACAGTCACGGCAACTTCAGCTTTGCCCTCGGCGCGTCTCATATCGCGGACATGCTGGCGAAGGCGAAGAAAATCATCGTCGAGGTCAACACCAACCAGCCTTGGGTCTTCGGCCTGACCGGCACCGAGATCAACATCAAGGACGTCGATTACGTCGTCGAGGGAGAGAACCCGCCCGTCGGCGCTCTGCCTCCTGCGGCTGCGCCTACGCCGGTGGATATCGCCGTGGCGAACCTCGTCGTTCCCGAGATCCCCAACGGAGCCTGCCTCCAGCTTGGTATCGGCGGCATGCCCAACACCATCGGTTCCGTGCTGGCGACCTCCGATTTGAAGGATCTCTCCGCACATACCGAGATGTACGTGGATGGCTTTGTCGACCTTACCCTCGCGGGTAAGATTACCGGAAAGAACAAGAACATCGACAAGGGACGTCAGGTCTACGCATTCGCCGCCGGCACACAGCGCATGTATGACTTCATGGATCGCAATCCCGACGTCATGGCGGCTCCGGTAGATTATACCAACGACGTGCGTGTCATCGCTCAGATCGATAATTTCGTCTCCATCAACAACGCCATTGACTGCGACCTCTTCGGACAGGTCAACGCCGAGAGCGCGGGCATCAAGCACATTTCCGGTACCGGCGGACAGCTCGATTTCTGCATGGGCGCATACCTGTCCAATGGCGGCAAGAGCTTCATCTGCATGTCTTCGACCGTCAAGGGCAAGGACGGTTCGCTCAAGAGCCGCATTGTTCCGACGCTGACGCCCGGCTCCATCGCGACTGATCCGCGTTCCTGCACCCAGTACGTTGTGACCGAGTACGGCATGGTCAATCTTAAAGGCCTGTCCACATGGGAGAGAGCGGAGGCGCTGATCTCCATTGCGCACCCTGACTTCCGTGAGGAGCTGATTGCCTCGGCGGAGAAAATGGGCATTTGGCGCAAGACCAACAAGTAAAAAAATTTTTGTTCAAACGCGCAAGGGCGGATATCTACATGGATATCCGCCCTTTTTTATTAAAACATAGCAAATTATTCTCTTGCATTATTATGTTATTTGCGTTATAATATGTATGGATTAGTATACATATCAAAAGAGGCAGCGCTTGACGAGCGGCGATGTCTGTTTTCGCCGTCCTGTCGGAAAGGAGGTGGGCAAACAGCATGTATCAGATCGGGGACAGGATCGTGCATCCGATGCACGGCGCCGGTGTGATCGATAACGTTGTCGAGGAAAAGATCGGCGGTAAGATGGTACAGTTTTACGTTTTTAAGATGCCCATTTCCGGACTGACGCTGAAAATCCCGACGCTGAACTGTGATATGATCGGCATTCGTCCCGTATCATCGGAACAGGAGATCGAAACGATCATTGGCCGGATCCCTGCTCTTGGAATTGATATGACGGCGAACTGGAACCATCGCTACCGCGAGAATATGGAACGCATCAAGAGCGGTAATCTGCTGGAGGTTGCTGGCGTCATCAAAGCGCTCATGCACCGCGACAATGCCCGAGGATTGTCCAACGGGGAACGCAAGATGCTCCACAGTGCCAAACAGATTTTGATATCAGAGGTAGTTTTGGCGGAAGGTGTGGATTATTCCGCTGCTGAGGCGCGGATCAACGCCGTTATGCTGTCAAAGGAGAATGCAACCGTATGAAGCTTTGGCAAAAGCTGTTTCCCGATCATCGTCCTGCAAAACCGAGTTGCTCTGCGATCGTCGCGGCGGCCGGTTCCTCACGCCGCATGGAAGGGGAGAACAAACTCCTGCTTGACCTTGGCGGGAAACCTGTTTTGGCGCACACTCTGCTGGCGCTTGACGCCGCGGCTGGGGTCAATGAGATCATCATCGCCGCAAGAGAAGAAGATATGGTGAAGTATGCGGAGTTGTGCAAGATTTGGGGAATCACAAAGCCGGTTAAGGTTGTCGCCGGAGGTAAAACACGCGAGGAGTCCGTTTACCGCGCTGCATTGGAGACGAATCCGGAAGCTGATCTGATCGCCGTGCAGGACGGTGCGCGTCCGTTTACTACGCCGCAGCTGATCGACGAGGTCATTGAGACGGCGCGTGTTCACTTTGCGGCAGCGCCCGCAATCCCTGTCAAGGATACGATCAAGGTCGCAACAGACGGGATGGTGCGCAACACGCCCGACCGTTCTTTGCTCTTTGCCGTGCAGACGCCGCAGGTGTTTGACGCGGAACTGCTGCGTGCCGCGCTTAAATCCGCTATAGATGCAGGTGCAAAACTGACTGACGACTGCTCTGCAGTAGAAAGACTCGGCAAGGAGATCCACTTGACAGCCGGATTGGAAGAAAATATAAAGATCACAACTCCTTGGGACATGATTCTGGCGCAGGCGATATGGGAGAAAAGGGAGGTTTGACCTCTCTTTTTCTTATGAGGAGGCTTGTAATGACGAATTTGAGGACGAATTTGAGAATAGGGCATGGCTATGACGTGCATCGTCTTGTGGAAGGACGTCCGTTGATTCTTGGCGGTGTTTCCGTTCCTTATGAGAAAGGACTTGACGGACATTCTGACGCGGACGTGCTGCTTCACGCTGTCATGGACGCGCTGCTCGGCGCTGCTGCGCTGGGAGATATTGGCCAACACTTTCCGGACAGTGATCCTGCATATAAGGGCGTTTCCAGTATGGTGCTGCTTCGTTCGGTTGGCGGTCTTCTGCGGAACGCGGGCTATGAGATCGTCAATCTTGACGCGACGGTGATTGCTCAGGCGCCAAAGCTCGCGCCGTACCGCGAGGAAATGCGCCGCCGCATTGCCGAGGGGCTGAAGATCGACTTTGCCCGTGTCAGCGTCAAGGCAACGACGGAAGAGGGACTGGGTTTTACCGGGACGGGCGAAGGAATTGCTGTACATGCCGTTGCATTGATCGAGAAGAACTGATTGTTTGGAATCAATGAGGGGACAGATGGTAAATCTGCCCCCTTTCACTTTGCCTCTTAACCGCACATATCATACGGTAAAGGGGGAATCATCTTGGATCACTATCTGTTCACTGCCCGTTCTGTTACACACGCTCAGCGAATGGCGCAGATTCTGGAGCGCGTCGGTGTGCCCGTTCGGATGCGCCGTGCCGGTAACAGCGTCACGAAAAACGGCTGCGGATATACCTTGCAGATCGCGGAGCGGAAGTACGGACAGGCAATCGACGCGCTTCGTGAGGCGGGAGTGCGTCCTGTCGGGGTTTTTCACGTTGTAAACGGCGAGCGCCGTGAGGTGACGGTTTGATCTATCTTGACAATGCGGCAACAACGTTTCGCAAGCCAAAGAGCGTCTATGCAGCCGTACAGCGTGCTATGCAGACCATGAGCTCGCCTGGGCGCGGCGGTTATGCTTTCGCACGCGACGCCGAAGCGTTGATGTTTCGAACGCGCTCTCTTGCCGCCGAGTTGTTTGGCGTCGGTGACCCGGCTCGTGTTGTGTTTACGTCCAACGCAACACATGGGCTGAATATTGCGATAAAAAGCCTTGTACCGGTCGGCGGACGCGCCGTGATCTCCGGATGGGAGCACAATGCAGTCACGCGCCCGCTCCATGCGCTCGGCGCCGAGACAGCGGTGGCTGCCTCGCCTTTGTTCGATGATGAAGCCTGCTTGTCGGCATTTAAGAAGGAGATTAATCATGGCGCGGACGCGGTAGTTTGCACGGCGGCGTCCAACGTGTTCGGCTATGTCCTGCCGATTTGCGAGATTGCGGCGCTGTGCCGCAGAATGCGCGTGCCGCTCATCGTGGATGCGTCACAGTCCGCAGGCGTCGTTCCGCTGGATCTTACCGCGCTTGGTGCAGCTTTTGTCGCCATGCCTGGGCATAAGGGACTCTATGGCCCGCAGGGAACAGGACTGCTGCTCTGCGGTTCGCAGCCTGTTCCGCTCATGGAAGGCGGTACAGGCAGCATGTCGCTGCAGCAGGAGATGCCGAATGATCTGCCGGACCGTCTGGAGGCAGGGACGCACAACGTGCCGGGAATTGCCGGGCTGGAAGCAGGATTGCGCTACGTCATGGGGATGACGCAGGATCGCATCCTTCGGCACGAGCGCCGACTGATCCGCCGCGCGGCGGAGGCGCTGTGCCAAATGAAAGGCGTGACGTTATTTGCCGCGGAGGATTCTACGAGGCAACTCGGTGTACTGTCATTGATTGTGGATGGAAGGGATCCGGAGGACATTGCAAATATCGTATCGGATCGAGGTATCGCAGTACGTGCGGGCTATCACTGCGCTCCGGCCGCGCACAGAAGCGCGGGAACGCTGGAGCACGGTACGGTGCGCATCAGCGTGTCGGCGTTCAGCGACGAAGCGGAAATCGACGCATTTCTTCGTACTATGCAGAGGCTGTTGGCGAAATAAACAAATCGCACTAGAGATTTCATGGAAAATTCACAGCCACACCGTTGCTTTTTTGAGGCGCTTATATTAGAATATGATTATCTGTGGAAATAGGCTCATTTTCTGATTGACGAAACGGGGTGGCATATTTGTCCTCGATTCTGGACGGCGTATTGCGCTATATCGGAACAATCGCGCTGACGGACTGGCTCGATATTGCAATTTTGGCATTTTTGCTCTATCGCGCGCTGCTGCTTGTGGGGCGTTCCCGCGCGGCCAATCTTGGAAAGGGCGTCATCTTCTTTGCTGCTGCTTTCCTGCTGTCGATCTTCCTGCATCTTAATACGATCAATGAGATCATGCGCACCATCGTGACGTGGGGCGTTATGGGCCTGATCGTGATTTTCCAGCCGGAGATCCGCCGTTTGCTGGAGCAGGTTGGATCAAGCAGGCTCAGTTCCTTCAACCCCTTTGCGCGCGTACAGCAGAAGGGCGTGATCGAGACTGCCATTTCACAGACTGTGGACGCCTGTGCGGAGATGTCCGTATCCCGCACGGGTATGCTTATGGTCTTTGAGCGCAACACGAAGCTGGACGACTACACCCGCAGCGGCACCATTGTGGACGCGCAGATCTCCAGCCAACTGCTCAAAAACATTTTCTTCGTCAAGGCTGCTATGCACGACGGCGCCGTCATCGTGCGCAACGGGCGTGTGCTCGCGGCTGGCTGCATCCTGCCGCTGTCCCATAACGTCAACATCAGCCGCGACCTAGGCACGCGTCATCGCGCCGGCATCGGTATGAGCGAAAACTCGGACGCCGTCGTTGTGATCGTTTCGGAAGAGACAGGCGCGATATCCGTCGCGATCCGCGGTATGCTCAAACGCCACCTGACGCCGCAGACGCTGGAGAAGCTGTTGACGAACGAGCTGATCCCGTCGATCGAAGAGCAGCAGGAAAAAGTCCGTCTGCGTATGCCTTGGCTGCGCAGGAAGGAGAAGGAGGCGAACGGCGATGACGCTGAGTAAGAGGAGAAAAGCCTTCTATATCGTGATTTCCATGTTGGTCGCGTTTGCCCTTTGGTTCTATGTAAACAGCACCAAAGAGGTTGATCTTACGCTCAACGAAATCCCGGTTGAGTTTCTGAATACGGAATCAGCTCTCGCCAACAAGGGACTCGTTCTGATGGACGGCGGGGACGCAACGGTCGACCTGATTCTGACCATGCCGCGCGACATGGTATTTGGCTTTGATGCGGAGCGTATTCACCTGTATGCCAACCTGAACTCCATCAACTCGACCGGCATGCAGTCGATCGCTTATTCCATCGCTTATCCGCCCGGCGTCAATCCGAGTCAGGTTTCGGTCAAATCGCCTACGGTGCAGACTGTTTCCGTGCGCGTGGGCGAGCTGTTCCGCAAGGGTGATATCGAAGTGCGCGTCCATCTTGTCGGCAACGTGGCGGACGGCTATGTCGCCGGCAGAGTACAGACCTCGCCTTCTGCGCTGGAGGTCTGGGGCAAGCAGAGCGAGGTGACGCAGGTCAGTTACGCACAGGTGACGCTGAACATCGACAACGCTACTTCGACCATCAATGAGCAGCTTGAATTCAAGCTATACAACGAAAACGGCGAACAGATCGAGAGCAGCGGCATCCATTCCGCCAGTGATACGATCCAGGTGACGATGCCAGTCATCTCCGCGACCGACGTTCCTCTTGTGGTCAACTTTATCGAGGAGCCCGGCGTACGGCTGGACAGCTTCGATTATGCGCTCAGCTCGAATACGGTCACTCTTTCGGGCGACGCGAATCAGATCGCCGCGCTCGGCGAGATCGTTCTCGGCGACGTTGCGCTTGCAGAGATCGAAGAAGAGCAGATCTTTACCTACGACATCCCCGTTCCGGATGGCTTGACAAACCTCAGCGGCGTGACGGGCGTTACGCTTACCATCCGGAACCGCGATGTGACCACGCGAAGCATGACGGTCACAAGCTTTGACTATGAAAATTTCAGTGATGAGTCGCGCTCCGTTGAGGTTGTGACTTCTTCTCTGAACGTGACGATGCGCGGCACAAAGGAGCTTTTGGACAGCCTCTCCGCCGAACAGCTCACAGTCGTGGCCGACCTTGCGGACGTTGCGAATGCAAGCGGCACCTATACGGTACCTGCAAGCATCCGCATCGAAGGGGAGCCTGACGTTGGCGTGACGCAGAGTTATCAACTGACCGTTCGCATTGCCCAGCGCGAAACGCAGCCGGAGACAGATACGGAGCCTGAGGCAGGGGCGGAAACGGAAGAAGGCCAGGCATGAAACAGATCGCAACCGTGGAGAAGCTCTTTAAGGACGGACGCGCCGAAATCGTTGTCGCGCGTCAGTCCGCCTGTGCCCATGACTGTCACGAGTGTGCCGGCTGCGGCGGAACGCCCTCACCGATCCGCGCTGTGGTGGATAACCCGATCGGCGCGCAGGAGGGACAGAAGGTTATCGTGGAAAGCAGCTCCCGCCAGATATTCGGGGTGATCCTGCTGGTCTATATGCTGCCTGTGGCGCTGTTTTTCATCGCCTACTTTGCGACGGCTCCGCTCGGCAGCGGTATTTCTGCCGCTGCATCGATCCTCGCGTTCTTCTGCGGCGTCGTGCCCGCGATCCTGTATGACCGCCGTGTGCGCCGCAGCGGCGGCATGACATTCACGATCGTAAACGCCTTCTGATATGTTCGGCTATATTCGTCCGGTTACGCCGAAGCTGGCTCAAACGGAAAAGGATCGGTTTCGCGCCGCCTACTGCGGCCTGTGTCATACACTCGGACGGGAGTACGGCTTTGCGGCACGATTTCTGCTGAATTATGACTTTACTTTTCTCGCTGTTCTGCTCTCACTGGGCGCCGTCTCATCCTGCCGCTGCAAGCGCTGCATCGTGCATCCGTGCCGCGGTTGCAACGCGTTGGACGCGTCTCCCGCGCTGTCCAAGGCTGCCGCGCACAGCGTCGTGCTGGCTTGGTGGCAGATACAGGATCACATAGCCGACCATGGCTTTCTTACGGGACTGAAATACCGCCTTGCGGCACTAGTCTTTCGCAGAGCCTATCGAAAAGCGCAGCATGCCGTTCCGGAATTTGATCAATCGGTGCGGCGGCATCTGCAAGATCTGGCAGAGCGGGAAACGGAGCGCTGCGCGTCTCTGGACGCTGCGGCGGATCCGTTTGCCGCGTTTCTCGCGGAAATCGCGGCGGTCGAGCCGGATGAAACGAAGCGACGGATTCTCCAGCAGATTTTCTATCACCTCGGGCGCTGGATCTATCTGGTCGACGCGGCGGACGATTTCAGACAGGATGCGAAAAGCGGAAACTACAACCCGCTTCGTTATCGCTATGAGCTGCTTTCGGACGAGCTGACACAGGAGGTCAAGAACGCACTCGGCGAAACGCTGGACGCATCGATCCGCCAGATGGCAAGCGCCTATGCGCTGCTGGACGCGGGGGAGTGGACGACTGTGCTGGACAGTATCTTTTATGAGAGCTTTTACGCAATCGGACGTGCCGTACTGGACGGCGTCTATCATAAACCATCGCGCTCAAAACGCACGACGGAGGAAAGCTTATGAGCGATCCATATAAAGTATTAAATGTTGCGCCCACGGCGACGGACGATGAGGTCAAGCACGCGTATCGTGAGCTGGCACGTAAATATCATCCCGATAACTACCATGACAACCCTCTCGCAGACCTCGCGCAGGAAAAGATGAAAGAGATCAACGAGGCCTACGAGCAGATCCAGAAGCAGCGTAAAGCGGGTTCATCCTATACCGCTCAGCAGAGCGGAGGAGGATATTCATACAGCAGGGCGTCATACAACTATGCGAGTGGAAACCCTCTGCTGCAGCGAGTTCGAAATGCCATCAACAGCGGCAATATCACGCTTGCGGAGCGGCTGCTGAATGAGTCGACGGATCACGACGCCGAGTGGAACTTTTTGATGGGCGTTGTCTGCTCACGCCGCGGCTGGATGGACGATGCGAAGCGATATATTGAAACTGCCTGCCGCATGGACCCGAACAACGGCGAGTATCGCCAGGCGATGCAGATGTTCACCAGCGGTTATCATCCGCAGGGTTACCGCAGCGGCGGTACGATGACCTTTGACGACAATTGTACCCGCCTTTGCGCCGGACTGGCGTGTTACAGCGCGACCGGGTGCCCGATTTTCTGTTGCATATAAGGAGCGAGAACGACATGATAAAGAGTATGACCGGCTACGGCCGGGCAAGAAAGGCCCTGAACGGGCGCGACATCACCGTGGAGGTGCGCAGCGTCAACAACCGCTATCTGGATACTACAGTCAAGCTGCCGCGCGCTTATATCTTCACAGAAGACGCCATTAAGCGTCGAGTCCAAAGCGCGGTTTCACGCGGCAAGGTGGATGTTTTCATCAGTATAGACTCCACCGGCGCGGATGAGACAGTCGTCACGGTCAACGAACCGTTGGCGCAATCCTATCTCCGTGCCCTGCAAACCATTGCCGCGCTCGGCGGCGACGCGATCAAAGGCGACTATTCCGCTGTTGACATTGCTCGTTTTCCCGATGTGCTGACCATCACGAAAGCGGAGGAGGATCTTGAGAGCGTTCAGGCCGACATCGTCGCTGTCGCAGATGAGGCGCTTGCCGCCTATAACGCCATGCGTGCTGTCGAGGGTGAAAAGCTGGCGGCGGATATCGATTCTCGCCTCACGACCATCGAATCTCTGACCGGGAAAGTTGAAGCGCGGTCGCCGGAAACGGTGAAGGAATATCGCGAGAAGTTGACAGCGCGGATGCAGGAGGTGCTGCAAAGCACAACCATCGAGGAGTCACGCATTTTGACCGAGGCCGCCATTTACGCCGACAAGGTTGCCGTGGATGAGGAAACGGTACGCCTGCGCAGCCATGTGTCCCAGCTTCGCACGATGCTCCGATCCGACGAGCCGATGGGACGCAAGATGGACTTTCTCATCCAGGAGGTCAACCGAGAGAGCAACACCACCGGCTCCAAGTGCAACGATGTTGAGATCGCGCGCATTGTTGTCGAGCTTAAGGCGGAGGTCGAAAAGATCCGCGAGCAGGTGCAGAATATCGAGTAAAGAGGGAACCATGAAACTGATCAACATTGGCTTTGGCAATATGGTCTCTGCCGAGCGGATGCTTGCCGTTGTTTCACCGGACTCCGCGCCGATCAAGCGGCTCATTCAGGAGTCACGCGAGCGCGGTATGCTCATCGATGCGACCTACGGCCGCAAGACGGCAGCAGTGTTCATCATGGACAGTGACCATGTGGTGCTGTCCGCGATCCCCGCGGACAAGATCGTATCCCGCATGGGCGTTGAAGTGCTCGGCGGGTCGGACGAGGAGGTATAATCAACTATGGCCAAAGGAAAGACGTTCATCATATCCGGCCCGTCCGGCGTTGGGAAAAGTACGGTACTTCGCGAATTGTTCAAGGGGCGCGACGATCTGTATTTTTCCATCTCCGCTACGACGCGCGAACCGCGCGAGGGCGAGGAGGACGGCGTACACTATCACTTCATTGACGTGAGTCGCTTTCAGGAACTGATTGAGGCGGATGCCCTGCTGGAATATGCCGAATACGTCGGCAACTTCTACGGTACGCCGAAGAAATATGTCGACAAGGCGATGAACGACGGCAAGGATGTGATTCTCGATATTGAAGTGCAAGGCGCGCTTCAGGTCTGCGCCAAGCGTCCTGAGACGGTGCGGATCTTTATTGCCCCGCCGTCCTGGGAGGAATTGGAAAAGCGTCTCAAGGGCCGCGGCACCGACAGCGAGGAAAAGATCCAAAAGCGTCTTCTTCGCGCAAAAACGGAGCTGCAGACCGCAGACGTCTACGATTACTTTGTCATCAACGATACGGTCGATCGGGCGGTGCGCGAGATCAACGCCATCATGCTTGCCGAGCACTGCAAGCCCGCCGACCGGATGAAGATACTGAGCGAATGATCCGATAAACCATTGAAATCATCAGAAAGAAGGAATCCTGTTATGATGCTCTATCCCGCTATGTCTTTGCTCAATGAGAACGTGCCCAACCGCTATCTGCTGGTCAATGTCGTCGCGCGCCGCGCGCGTCAGATCGCCGAGGCTGCCGATGAGTCCGGCGAGCATTTGATTGAGAAACCCGTCACCTCCGCCATCAATGAGGTTGCGGCCGGCAAGATCCATACGTCCGGCGTTGATATCTCCATCAAGCGTTGAGCGCTGAGCTGGCACAAATTGCGGCCTCCGGTATGCCTTACGCCGCCGACAGGCCGTATACCTATCTGATCCCTGCGGCGCTGATTGGCGCCGTACGTCCGGGCGTGCGCGTCACCATTCCCTTTGGAAGGGGAAACCGCCATATCGAGGGCTTTGTTCTGGAAACGATGAACGGTGAGGCGGTGAGCGGCTGCAAGCCCATTGACGCCGTACTTGACGACGCACCGTTGATGGACGCAGAGCTGCTGCGCCTCGTTCGCTGGATGAAGGCACGGTATTTCTGCACGTACTACGATGCTGTCAAAACGATCCTGCCCTCCGGCGTATGGTTCCGTTACAAGGAAATATGGCGGCTGGCAGAGGGGCTGGACGCTGAGACGGCGCTTTCTGCTGTGACGCCCGACAGTGTGGAAGCGTTGCTGCTTCGCGAGCTGGCGGTACGTGAAGCGGGAGCCGATACACTGTCCAAGCTGGGCGGCGACGGTACGATGAAAGCGCTGAAAATGCTGCGCGACAAAGCGCTGGTGACGATGACCAGAACCGCAGTGCAGTCCGTCAGCGACAAAACGCTGCGCATGGTCAGCCTTGCCATGGAGAGCGAGGACGCGCTTGCAGCTGTGGAAAAGAAGAAAGCTTCCGCGTCCGTGCGTTATGCGGTCGTGGAGCTTCTTTGCTCGCAGGGAGCGCTTGCGTCTTCCGACGTCTATTATTACACCGGCGCGAACGCGCGAACGCTCAAGAGTTTGGAGAAGGATGGCATCGTCCGTCTTGACAAGCTGGAGCTGCTGCGTGTGCCGACTTACAAACCGTCTGGCAATCCTGCGCCGATCGTGTTGAGTGAGGAACAGCGGGCTGCTTATGAAGGGCTGGACGCGCTTTCGGTCTCCGGTGAGGCAAAGGTTGCGCTGCTGCACGGCGTGACCGCCAGCGGCAAGACGCTGATTTATATTCGCCTCATTCAGGAGGCGCTTGCACGCGGTAAGACCGCATTACTTCTCGTACCAGAGATTGCGCTGACGCCGCAGATGATGGCAAGATTCACCGATTATTTTGGCGACAGCGTCGCGATGCTCCACAGTGCGCTCCGTCTGACAGAGCGCTACGACCAGTGGAAGCGTATCCGCCGCGGCGAGATCAAGGTCGTGCTTGGTACACGCTCTGCGGTATTTGCTCCGCTGAAGGATCTCGGCATTATTATCATGGATGAAGAGCAGGAGGGAACCTATACCTCAGAAAATCCTCCGCGCTATCAGACTCGTGAGATCGCGCAATTCCGCTGCGCCTGCCAGAACGCGCTTCTGTTGCTCGGTTCCGCAACGCCAACGGTTGAGACTTCGTATTATGCGCGAAATGGACGTTATCAAGTTTTTCACCTGAACAAGCGATATAACGAACACAGCCTGCCTGCGGTCACCATCGCGGATATGCGAAAAGAACTGCGCACCGGCAACAACGGCATATTGAGCGCGCCTTTGCGCGATGAGCTTGCCGCGAATATTGAGCGAGGGGAACAGAGCATCCTGTTTCTCAACCGCCGCGGCAGCGCCAGAATGCTGCTTTGCGGAGACTGCGGCTCTGTTCCGGAGTGTCCGCGGTGCAGCGTGCCGCTGACCTATCATTCCGCGAATCGGCGGCTCATGTGCCACTACTGCGGATTCTCGCGTCCGGCGTTTGACCGCTGTCCCGACTGCGGCGCACCGATGCGTCCCGTGGGCGCGGGTACGCAGAAGGTGGAGCAGGAGTTGGCAGATGCGTTTCCCGGCGTCGATATCCTGCGTATGGACACGGACACCGTTGGTGCGACGCATGGACATGAAAAGCTGCTGCGGCGCTTTGTATCTGAAAATATTCCGATCCTGCTGGGTACGCAGATGGTTGCGAAAGGTCTCGATTTTGAGAACGTTACGTTGGTCGGCGTACTGGCGGCGGATATCTCGCTCTACGTCGATAACTACCGTGCCGCGGAGCGTACATTCGGTCTGCTTTCACAGGTCGTCGGGCGCGCCGGCCGCGGCAGCAAACAAGGCAGGGCTGTTATTCAGACCTATACCCCTGAAAACGAAGTGATCCTTGCCGCTGCTGCGCAGGATTACGAAGCCTTTTACCGCAGCGAGATCCGAATGCGAAAGCTGCGGCGCTACCCGCCGTTTTGCGACCTCATCACGCTGACCGTCACCGGGGCTGACGAAGGGCAGGTGTTCCGCGCCAGCAGTACGCTCCGCGATGCGCTGCGCGATGAATTGTCTCATCGCATCGCAGACGCTGAGGTGCTCGGACCCGCGGGCGCGCCGGTCGTCAAGGTCAACAACCGCTACCGTTATCGCGTCTCTATCGTTGCCAAGAACACGCAGGAACTGCGGCAGCTTGTATCCGAGTATCTCTTGGCATTCCACCGACACAGTGAAAATCGCAGCCTCGACATTTTTGCCGACTGCAATGCTATAGAATGAGCAAAATAGGAGGACACTATGGCAATTCGTAAGATCGTTGAACGCGGCGACCCTCTGCTGGAGAAGGTCTGCCGTCCCGTTACCGACTTTAACGCGCGCCTGCACACGCTGCTGGACGACATGGCGGATACGCTGGAGGAAGCCGGAGGCGTCGGCCTTGCCGCGCCGCAGGTGGGCATTCTGCGCCGCGTCTGCATCGTGGAGGACAGCGAGGGTGAGATCATTGAGTTGATCAACCCGGAGATCATTTCCGCCGAGGGCGAGCAGACCGGTCTTGAGGGCTGCCTGAGCATCCCGGGGCGCTACGGCATCGTCACGCGCCCGTACACCGTGCGTGTGCGCGCGCAGGATCGCGACGGCACGTTCTTTGAGATCGAGGACGAGGATATCACCGCCCGTTGCTTCTGCCATGAGATCGAACATCTTGACGGGCATCTTTACACGGAGCGCTGCGACCATCTGCTCACCGACGAGGAGGTCGAGCAGTATATCAAGGACCATCCCGAACAGTTTGAGGAAGAGGACGAATGAAAATCGCCTTTATGGGGACACCGGAATTCGCCGTCGTGTCGCTCCGCCGTCTGGTGGAGGACGGTCATGAGATCGTCGGCGTTTTTACCCAGCCGGACAAGCTTGGCAACCGCAGGAAACTGACTATGCCGCCTGTGAAGGAATATGCCTTGTCAGTTGGGTTGCCCGTCTACCAGCCGGAGAAGATGCGCGGCGAGAAGCCTTTGACTTTGCTGCGCTCGCTTGCGCCGGAGCTGACCGTCGTCGCGGCGTATGGACAGATCCTGCCGGAGGATATCCTGAACGTACCGACATTCGGCAGCGTAAATGTTCATGCCTCGATCTTGCCGAAGTATCGCGGCGCGGCGCCGATCAATCGTGCCATCCTGAACGGCGAAACGGAGACCGGCGTGACGATCATGTATATGGCAAAGAAACTGGACGCCGGCGATATCATCAGCATTCGCCGGACGCCCATTGACCCCGATGAGGATGCCGAGCAGCTGTTTGCGAAGCTGGCCGAACTCGGCGCCGAGGCGTTGTCTGAGACGATCCCCGCAATAGCAAACGGTACGGCGAAAAGGTTCGCGCAAAACGACGCAGAGGCGACCTATGCCGCGATGCTTTCGCGCGAAATGTCTCCTATTGACTGGGATAATAACGCGGAAAGCGTTGTCAACCAGGTCAGGGCGCTTGTGCCGTGGCCCTGCGCGACCATGCTGTTGGACGGCAAGATCACGAAGGTCTGGCGCGCGATCCGCGGCGGTGAGACGAAGAACACTGTCGGCACGATGACCGCGACGAAACGCGGTATCGAATGCGCCTGCGGAGACGGCAGGAGCATCATCGTTACTGAACTGCAAAGCGAAGGCGGCAAGCGTATGGCGGCGAGCGCATGGCTCAACGGCAAGCGCGTCGCACTGGGTACGCAGCTGTGAGCGCGAGAGCCGCGGCACTGCGGGTGCTGACTGCCTGCCGCAAAAATGACGCGTGGGCGGACGCGGCGCTCGCCGCGGAGTTGAAGCGCGAGCCTCTGAGTCCTGCGGATGCGGCGCTTGCGAGCCGTATCGTCTACGGTGTGCTGCAAAACCGTATGCTGCTTGATCACTGGCTCGGCGCATATTGCTCTCAGCGTCTTGACCATTTGCAGCAGCCGTTGGCAGACATCCTGCGCATCGGCGCGTATCAGATCCTGTTTCTGGATAAGGTACCCGACCACGCCGCCGTCAGCGAGGCGGTCGAGCTTGCCAAATCGAACAAGCGCGGCGCGGCATCCGGATTGGTCAATGCGGTTCTGCGTAAGGTTTCACAGAATAAAGCGCATATACCTGCTCTGCCGGACGACGCGATTGAGCGTCTCAGCATCGTAACGAGCCATCCCCACGCTGTAGTTGCGAAGATGATCGACATTCTGGGCAGGGAGGATGCGGAGGCATTTCTTCGTATCAACAACGAGGTTGCGCCGCTTACGGTGCAGGTCAATCCGCTCAAGACCACGGCAGACAAGCTGGTTTCCGAGCTTTCGGGCGCGGGGATCACGGTGAAGCCGCACGCTTGGGTGCCTGATTGTTTTGAACTGACCGGTGTTGGCGACCTTACAACGCTTGCACCGTTCTATCGCGGGGAATTCCTTGTGCAGGACGCCGCCGCGCGTTTGGTTTCACTTGTCGCGGACGTGGAACCGGGAATGCGTGTGCTGGACGTCTGCGCCGCGCCGGGCGGGAAGTCGTTTTCTGCCGCATTCGCGATGCGGAACGAGGGCTGTATCGTTTCCTGTGATCTCCATGAAAAAAAGCTGAAGCGCATCCGAGATGGCGCGTCGCGCCTCGGCGTGACTTGTATTGATACGATCGCGGCAGACGGACGTGCGTTTCGAAGCGAATGGGAGCACTCGTTTGACGTTGTGTTCTGCGATGTGCCGTGCTCCGGTCTCGGCATCATCCGAAAGAAGCCGGATATCCGCTATAAGGAGTTATCCGCGCTTTCAGCGCTGCCGGAGATCCAGCGGTCGATCCTCGACAACGCCTCGCGCTACGTAAGACCCGGCGGCATTCTGGCCTACTCGACCTGCACGGTTCTTCCAGAGGAAAACGAGGATGTGACGGACGACTTTCTTGCAGAGCATGGCTCTTTTGCTTACGAAGCGTTTGACCTTCCTGTCGGCGCTGCGGCGGGGCATATCACGCTCTGGCCGCAGCGGCACGGTACGGACGGATTCTATATCGCAAAGATGAGAAAACAATCATGACAGATATCAAAAGCATGACGCTCGCAGAGCTGACGGACGCGCTGCGTGAAATGGGAGAGCCTGCGTTTCGTGGGAAGCAGGTCTACTCCTGGCTGCACGGCGGCGCAACAAGCCTTGATGATATGAGCAATCTTTCAAAGCCGCTTCGCGCCAAGCTGGGTGAGCAGTTCTATATCACTGTACCAAAGGTTGCGCGCAAGCAGGTCTCGAAGCTCGACGGTACGATCAAGTATCTCTGGGAGCTGCGCGACGGAAACTGCATCGAGACGGTGCTCATGTCCTACCACCACGGTAATACGGTCTGCATCTCCTCGCAGGTAGGCTGCCGCATGGGCTGTAAGTTCTGTGCCTCGACCATCGCCGGCAAGGTTCGTGACCTCGCGCCGTCGGAGATGCTGGATCAGGTGCTGTTTACACAGCTCGACTCCGGTAGAGAAATCTCCAACATCGTGCTCATGGGCATCGGCGAGCCGATGGACAACCTTGACAACGTGCTGCGATTTCTGGAGCTGGTCAACAGCCCCGACGGACTGAACATCGGCATGCGTCATATTTCGCTGTCCACCTGCGGCGTGATCCCGGGCATTGAACGGCTGGCGGAGCTTGGCTTGCAGCTTACGCTGTCGGTTTCACTCCACGCGCCGGATACGGAAACGCGTTCGCGCATCATGCCGGTCAACCGTGCGTATGACGTGGATGATCTGTTTGCCGCCTGCCACCGTTATTTTCAAAAGACCGGCCGCCGCATTTCGTTCGAGTATTCGATGATCGACGGCGTGAACGACAGCGATGCGCAGGCGGATCTTCTGGCAAGGAAAATACGCGGGATGCCGGGTCATGTGAACCTGATCCCGCTCAATGACGTGGTAGAGAGCGAATTCAAGCCCAGCCGCCGCATCGCCGCATTTCAGAAGCGGCTGGAGTCGCACGGCATTACAGCGACGGTACGCCGCAGTCTCGGCGGTGATATCGACGCGTCCTGCGGGCAGCTTCGCCGCAAGGCAATAGAAGGGAGAGAGGAAGCATGAAGGTTTGGGGCATCACCGACGTGGGACTCAAACGTCATGAAAATCAGGATAGCTACGCCTTTGAGCCGTTTGGCGTTCTCGATTCCGTTGCGGCGGTCGTATGCGACGGCATGGGCGGCGTCAGCGGAGGCAGGATTGCAAGCACCTTGGCTGTATCCAAGTTTTTGGAGGAAATGAACGCGCTTCGTCAGGACGGAATGACCGTTGAGCAGGTGCGCGAGATGCAATCTGCCTGTGTGAAGCGTGCGAACAGCGCCGTCTTTGAGCGCTCGCGTGAAAGCGAAGAATATTATGGCATGGGAACGACTCTTGTTTCCGCTGTCGTTTCGCCTGAGCTTGCTGTTATCTGCAACGTTGGTGACAGCCGCGCCTACCACATCAACGCGGATGGTATCCATCGTGTCACGCGGGATCATTCGGTTGTTGAAGATATGGTTGAATCAGGGGAGATCACGCGCGAGGAGGCGCGAAACCACCCGAATCGCAACCTCATTACACGCGCACTTGGCCCGGGCATGAACCTGAATTGCGACACATTTGTCATTCCGCTTGCCGAGGGAGACCGTCTGCTTCTCTGTACGGATGGCTTGACCGGCACTATGCTGGAGGATGAGATCCGTCAGATCGTGAATGCTTCATTGGACGGTGGGAAAGCGCTGGAACAGCTGGTCGCTCTGTCCAAGAGCCGCGGCGCGCCGGATAACGTCACCGCAGTCCTCATTCTCAACGAGAGAGAGGAGGCGCGTGATAATGGATAATATGATCGGAAAGCTGCTTGACAATCGCTATGAATTGCTTGAAGTCATCGGACGCGGCGGCATGGCGATGGTATATCGCGCACAGGACCGGCGTCTCAACCGCTCTGTTGCAGTCAAGATACTTCGCAGCGATCTGGCGGAGGACGCGGAGTTTCGCCGTCGTTTCCGTGACGAGTCTCAGGCGGTCGCGATGCTCTCTCATCCGAATATCATCTCTATCTACGATGTGTCGCGCGGTGAGATCGAGTACATTGTGATGGAACTGATCGATGGCATCACGCTGAAGCAGTATATGGATCGGCGCGGTAAGCTCAACTGGCGCGAGGCACTGCACTTTATCACACAGATCATGCGCGGACTGAGCCACGCCCATTCACGCGGCATTGTCCACCGCGACATCAAGCCGCAGAACGTGCTGATTTTGCGTGACGGAAGCGTCCGCATCACAGACTTCGGTATTGCCCGCTTAGACAGCGCATCTCAGGAAACCGTGTCGAAGCAGGCTATGGGCTCCGTCCACTATATTTCGCCGGAGCAGGCGAAGGGCGACCGTACCGACGCGCGTTCCGACGTTTATTCCGCCGGCGTTGTGCTTTATGAGATGCTGACGAACCGTCTGCCGTTTGAAGGGGACAGCGCCGTGTCCGTCGCCATTCAGCATTTGAGTTCTGTGCCGCTATCGCCCTGCGAGATCGATCCGACTGTACCTGGGGCTCTTGAGAAAATCTGTATGAAAGCGATGGCCTGTGATATCGAGAAGCGATACCAAAGCGCAGACGCCATGATCGCAGATTTGGAGGAGTTTCGCAAGAATCCCGATACGACGCTTGATTTTACCATTGATGAACTGACGGATAAGTCGACGGATGAACCGACCATGCCAATTACCGGCGTGAAGGACGTCGCTGTTCGTCGAACCAAGCATGAAGAGATCGAAGATGAGGATGAAGCTGCTGCAGCGCCTGTGTTGCCGAAGGCTCTCGTTATTGTCGCCATTCTCGCGATTTGTGTTGCCGGACTATTCGGCCTCTGGCAGCTGATCCTCGGCAGCTTTGACGATGTGGAGCCAACTCCAACGGAGTTCGTCGTACCGAGCCTTCTCGGAAAAAGCATTGAAGAGGCAGAAGCCCTGGATAGCGTCAAGGATGTCTTCACGATCACGCAGGTTGGACAGCGCCCCAGCGCCGACTATGCTGCCGGTCAGATCATCGATCAGTCTCCCAGCGCGGGGCGAACCGTTCGTGAAAACCGTGAAATATCCGTATTCATCAGTTCCGGCGTAAAAACCGGCGTCATGCCGAACGTAATCAATCAGGAACACCGCGCCGCCAAGATCCAACTGCGTGATCTCGGACTCAATCTGGAGGTCAATGTTTCCGCTGAGGAGTACAGTGATAAGATCTCCGCAGGCTATGTGATCCGCAGCAATCCCGTGGAAGGCGAAACGCTTCAAGATGGGGACGTGGTGATGCTGGTGATCAGCAAAGGCCCTGAAACGCCGACTGCGACGGTTCCGACGCTCACAAACATCCCACTGACGCAGGCACAGCAGATTGTCAGTGATCTCGGCCTCGTTTGCCTGATCGAGTATGCAAATGACGATGTCATTCCGGTCGATCAGGTTATCCAGCAGAGTATCCCCGCCACTACGTCGGTGGAGCAGGGAAGCTCTATCAAACTGGTTGTCAGCCTCGGCCCCGTACAAAATCTTGAGGTCGTTACCGAGGAACCCGCTGAGCAGCCTGAAGAGGACAACACGGAGGCGGAGGCGTGACCGGGCGGATCTATAAAGCGCTCAGCGGCTTCTATTATGTCGATACAGGTGATGCACTGCTGACCTGCAAAGCGCGCGGCAAGTTCCGCAAGACGGGCGTGTCCCCGCTGGTGGGTGACCGTGTGGAATGCACCGTTCTCAGCGGCGGGGAAGGTGTTATAGAAGCGATCCTGCCGCGCCGCAATGCTTTTGAGCGTCCGGCTGTCGCAAATATCGACCAACTGGTCATTGTCGCTTCCGAGGCGATCCCGCGCACGGAACCGTATCTCATTGACCGGATGACCGCGATTGCCGCGCTGAAAGGCTGTGATGTGCTGGTCTGCGTCAACAAGTGCGATCTTGCCTCCGGCGAGGAACTGTTTGACTATTATAAACGGGCCGGATATCCGGTCGTGCGCATCAGCGCCGAGACAGGAGAAGGGCTGGATGATCTTGTTCGCGCGATATCCGGCAAGCTGAATGCTTTCACGGGTAATTCCGGAGTCGGCAAGTCCAGTATTCTCAACGCTCTTGAGCCGCGTTTCCGGCTGAAAGTCGGCGAGGTCAGCCAAGCTTTGGGACGCGGCAAGCATACGACGCGCCATGTAGAGTTATTTCACTTGGACTGTGAAGCGGAAATCATTGACACGCCGGGCTTTTCTTCTTTTGATGCGGATACATTGAGTCTGGAACTCAAGCAGCACCTTCCGGAGACCTTCCCGGATTTTGCACCCTACTTGGATGAATGCCGCTTTGTCGGATGCAGCCACACAAAGGAGAAAGGATGCGCTGTGCTTGCTGCTGTGCGCTGTGGAAGCGTGGTCAAGGGACGGCACGATAGCTATGTACGTCTGTACGACGAGCTGAAGGGCTTTAAAGAATGGAATAACTGAAAGAGACGGCCATGGAGCCGTCTCTTTTTGTGACCGTACAGGTCGTTTGTCAATAGAATGGAATGCCACAAAGCAAGAGAGGGAGTCGTGTGAATGTGTTGGAGAACTTGGACGCTGATCGGGATCTGCGCGTTAATGCTCGGCGCCGCGATCCTTATTACAGCAATCTTTCCCGTAGGTTTCTTGATGTTCCTCGTGGCGCTCCTGCTCATCCTTTGCGGCGTAGGGCTGATAAAAAGGAGGTGAATGTATGACCGTTGTTGTCTGGCAGTCTCCGAAAGCGATGCGCGGCATCCTGCGCCGCCTGTTCGGAATAGGCAAAGAGAAATAGCAAAGCATATATCTGTCCACTTTGGCATAGAGTGGAGCAACACTACGCCAAAGGAGACGAGTACCATGGACCTGGAACTGAGCAGAAAGCAATTTGATTGTTACCGTGCCGAAGTACCGTTGGTTTTAACCATCGAGGAGGCGGCAGAATCCATCGTGCCTGATCGAAGTCCGGATGCCGCACGTATCGTGGATGTCAGCGCTTGTCTGCAACTGCGCAGCCAAACGATTGCTGACGGCAGACTTGTTGCCGCCGGAACGGTCAAAATGACCGTTCTTTATGTTGCGGAGGACGTGCCCGGCATACGGACGTTGGACTGTGACGTGCCGTTTGAACACAGTGCCAAGCTGCCCGATGGGTGCAAGAACGCCTGCGTAGAGGGCCGTATCTGCGACAGTGAAGTCCGTCTGATGAACCCGCGAAAGCTGTATATCCGTGTGAATATCGACTGGCGGATCACGCCCTATTTGGAAATGTCTTTTACGACCTGCGGGGAAATCATCGAAGAGAAACGATATGCCATCCAGACACTCTGCGAGGCCTACGACGTTTCGCTCATCCGCGCCGTGCAGGAAGATGAATTTGTCTTTTCTGATGAGATGACCATACCGGGAGGACGCGAGATTGCAGAATTGCTCTGCTCCCGCGCCAAGCTGCGCGTAACGGAGGCCAAGGCGCTTGGCAGCAAGATCGTATTAAAGGGCGTTGCGTGCGTTTCGCTGCTCTACGCGACAGGGGACGGAACGCTTTGCGCATATGCGGAGGAGCTCCCGTTTTCACAGCTGTTTGACGCGGAGACGGAATACGACGAGAGCAGCGTCAGCGCGTCGTTGAGTCTCAGCGAGTGTGAGATACATACCGCGGATGACAGAATCGTTCAAGTCAGACTTCATTTGAATGCTTTCTTTACCTTGCGCAGCACGGAACACGTGTTTTGTATTACCGATCTTTACAGCACAGGCTTTGACCTTGACGCCCAGCTTGACACAGTCTCACTGCCGCAAGAGCCGCAAACCGTGATAACGTCGCAAAGTGTGCGGGAACAGATTGAAACCGGCACAGAGGTCAAAAGCGTTTTGGCTGCGGACGTCTGCTTCGGAAGCGTCGGCGTGCGTCAGGACGGGGATATGTTGAGTCTGCGCGCATCCGCAACGTTGTCGGCGCTCTATCTCGACGAGGCAGATACACCGCTGTCCGTTCATCGCAGGATTGAAGTTACGGCAGAGACGAATGCCAATGGCGAGGCGCAGGCAACGCTGGAAAACGTCTGTGCCGGAGACGTTACTGCAACCGTCAACGCATCCGGCATCGAGCTGCGTTTTCCGGCGGATTTTACGTTGGTTTCCATGAAAACGGAGAAGTGTGAATGTCTGTCTGAACTGAGCGCAGAACCGATGCAAATGGAAGATGACGCTCCGTCGTTGGTGCTGCGTGCCTTGGACGAAGGAGAGACTCTCTGGGATGTTGCAAAGCAGTACCGCACAACAGCGGAGACGATCCTGTCCGCCAACGAGCTGACCGAAAGCTCGCTGTTGGAAGCTGGCAGGATGCTGCTTATTCCGCGCAGCCGTTAAAGGGGAGGGGAACGAGATGACGAACAACAATTCACAGATCTATCAGGACATCGCTACACGCACGGCGGGTGACATCTACATCGGCGTCGTCGGCCCCGTCCGCGCGGGCAAATCGACGTTCATTAAACGATTCATGGAAACGCAGGTCCTTCCAAACATCGAAGATCCCTATCGGCGTGAGCGCGCCAAAGATGAGCTGCCGCAGAGCGGCTCGGGGCGTATGGTCATGACCTCGGAACCGAAGTTTGTGCCGGAGGAAGCGGTCGACATTTCTCTCGGCGACGGCGCAAACTGCTCCGTGCGGCTCATTGACTGCGTTGGATACATGGTGCCCGGCGCGACCGGCGACACGGACGGGGATACTCCGCGTATGGTTTCCACCCCTTGGTCGGAACAGCCTGTTTCAATGGCTCAGGCAGCAGAACTGGGCACAACTCGTGTTATCCGTGAACACTCGACCATCGGTATCGTGATAACAACGGACGGAAGCATTACCGATCTGTCGCGTGAGGCATACATTGAGGCAGAGGGCAGAGTAATCCGCGAGCTGCAGGAGATCGGTAAGCCGTTTCTCGTCCTGCTGAACACCGCCGATCCGGATTCCGACGCCGCACGCACGCTTGCCGAGGAAATCGCGGCGCTTTACGGCGTCAGCTGCCTTCCGGTCAACTGCCTGCTGCTTGACGACGCAGCGGTGGAGGAGATCCTAAAGGCGGTTCTCTATGAATTCCCGCTTGCCGAGCTTGACCTCATGATACCGTCTTGGGTCACGGCACTGCCAGACACGCATCCAATCAAGAGCGGGCTGTATCAGGCGATCCGTGAAAGCGCAAAGGAACTGCGTTGTATCCGGCAGATCCCTGATGCGATCACCGCTATGGGCGCATTTGAGGGCATCAGCGAGGCAACGATCACATCCATCCAGCTTGGCACCGGCGTCGCAAACGCAGCCTTGCAGCTTCCAAGAACGCTGTTCTATCAGACGCTGAGCGAACAGTCAGGTTTCCATGTCAATGACGACGGCGATTTGCTCTCGCTTCTTACAGAGTTGAGATCGGTCAAAGCGGAGTATGACAAGGTCGCGCAGGCAGTGACAGACGCAAGAGAGAGCGGCTACGGCATTGTCATGCCAAGCATCGACGAATTGGATCTTCAGGAGCCGGAGATCATGCGGCAGGGAGGACGCTATGGCGTCAAGCTCAAGGCAAGCGCGCCGAGCATTCATATGATACGCGCCGACATCGAAGCGACGGTCTCGCCAATCGTCGGAAATGAGAAGCAAAGTGAAGACATGGTGAACTATTTGCTGCAGGAGTTCGAGGGCGATACAACAAAAATTTGGCAATCCAACATCTTCGGCCGCAGCTTTCATGAACTCGTTAATGAGGACTTGCAGGCGAAACTCAAGCATATGCCGGAGGATGCACGCAAAAAACTGCGTGAGACATTGGAGCGCATCATCAACGAGGGCAGCGGCGGGCTTATCTGCATCATTCTGTAAATATAATGGGCTGTGAAGAAAGAGGTTCAAACTCCCCTCTGCTTCACAGCCCATTATTTTGTTCAATGATCAGTTCTCCGATGCTTTGATTTTCGACAGGGGATTGGCCTTTGCAGCGACACGGAGCATCTCGTTATCGACGTGCGTATAAATCTCCGTCGTGTTGAGATGTTCGTGGCCCAGGACTTCCTGTACTGCACGAACATCTACGCCGTTTTGCAGCATCAACGTCGCGGCAGTGTGGCGGAGCTTGTGTGACGAATACTGCGAGGCGTCCAGTCCGGCGGCGGAAATGTGCTTTTTGACCAGCGCATGGACGGTGGACTTGCTGATCCGCTCATTGCGCGACGACAGGAACAAAGCGTTTTGGTCGCGTCCGGTGATCGGACGGCGGACGACCAGATACGACTGCAAGGCATCCAGACAGGCTTCGTTAAGATAGACGATACGGACTTTGTTGCCCTTGCCGAGTACGCGAAGCGCCTCATCCTGAATGTCCTGCAGGTTAAGTCCACAGAGCTCCGAAATACGAAGCCCGCAGTTCAAAAAAAGCGTCAGGATCGCGTAGTCACGCTCGCGATACATACCGTCCACAGAATCGAGCAACTGCATACTCTGATCAAGTGTCAGATACTTTGGCAATGTCTTTTTCAGCTTTGGCGAGTCAATGTCCTTTACAGGATTTTGTTCAATGAGGTGCACTTTGTTCGTTAAGTAAGCGTAAAACGAACGAATCGTGGATAACTTTCTGGCTCTGGAGGATGTGCTCAGGCCATATTCGGAATTTCGGCTGTTCTGGTGCAGCACGCGATCGCGGCTCAGATAGGTCATATAGCCGTAAACGTCCGTCAGCGTAACAGTTTTAACGTAATCCAGATCGACGTCCATGATATCGATCTCATTCAATTCATGGCCTCTGAGCGAAGGGTCACGAGTCATTTTTAAATATCGAAAGAAATTCCGAAGATCCAAGAAATACTCATCCACAGTGCGCTGGGAGTGCGCCTTGATGGTTTCATGGTACGACAGAAAGTCGCGCAGGATCGGCGGCGCCTCTGTGCGATAATCGATCATGGTATCAACTCCTTGTCAGCCTTCGTGAAGCGTAATGCAGGATATCATACTAATGAGGCACGATTGACTACATGAAAATAATATTAACTCTCTATTCAATAAAAATCAATCCCCTTCTTTAAACAAAGTTTTTATTTTGTTCAATCACGTGTATTGAAATTTTGGAGCGCTTCGCGCTCCCCTGTTTCATTGTGTGGCTGAAGAAAACAACCGTTTGTTGCAAATAATCATATTTTCCGTATTTTCTGCTCAAACTAAAGACGTTTGAAAGGAGCGGATTTGAATGAGCTATATCCCTTGCAGCGCCAATTGCCGATACCAGAATGACGGCTTATGCAGCCTGAACCAAGCGTCATCCGCTGCGTACAACGCAGCGGATGACAATAATGGCTGCCTTCACTACGTTCCGCGAAACAGCGTACTCAAGAGCGCACAATTTCACGGAGCGCATCAGCGATATTCGATACCGGAATCAGTGTCAGACCTTTGACACCGGACAGATGTTCGGCGTGGTGCTTCGGCACGATGCAGCGTTCAAAACCGAGCCGCTGCACTTCGCTGAGCCTTTGGCCGAGCTGGCTGACACTGCGTACCTCCCCGGTCAGACCAACCTCCCCGATTGCGGCGACACGGTTGCCGATGGGCTTGTCCAGATAGCTGGACGCCAGCGCCAGGATCGCGGCAAGATCGGCGGCTGGCTCGTCCAGCGTCAGACCGCCGATGACGTTCAGAAACGCGTCGCAGGCGGAGACTTTGAGCGCTCCGCGCTTTTCCAACACCGCCATCAGCATGGCGGCGCGGTTGTAGTCAAAGCCGTTGCTGGTGCGGCGCGGCACGTTTTGCGCCGCGGGCGCGAGCAGCGCCTGGATCTCTGCAAGCACCGGGCGCGCGCCCTCCATGACGCAGGTCACGCAGGTGCCCGGCGCGCCCTCTGGACGGCCGGAGAGCAGCATTTCCGAGGGATTCGGCACCTCGACCAATCCCTCGTTTCGCATTTCAAAGACGCCGATCTCATTCGTCGCGCCGAAACGGTTCTTCGCCGCGCGCAGGATGCGATAGGTCATATGCTGGTCGCCCTCAAAATAGAGCACGCAGTCCACCATGTGCTCCAACACCTTCGGCCCCGCAATGGAGCCTTCTTTGTTGACGTGGCCGATGACGAAGACGGTGATCCCCTGCCCCTTGGCAAGCTGCATCAGCGCCATCGTGCAGTCCTTGACCTGGCTGACGCTGCCCGCGGGCGAATCCAGCGATTCGTTGCAGAGCGTCTGGATGGAGTCGATGATGAGCACGTCCGGCTGCTCCTCGTTCACGGATTCCAACACGTCGCCAAGGATAGTCTCTGAAAGGACAAACAATTTGTCAGACGCGACGTTGAGGCGCTTCGCGCGCATTTTGAGCTGGTGAGGCGACTCCTCGCCGGATACATACAGCACTTTATTCTGCTCGCAGAGCTGACCGCAGATCTGGAGCATCAGCGTCGATTTGCCGATGCCCGGCGCGCCGCCGACCAGCACCAACGAGCCCTTGACCGCTCCGCCGCCGAGCACACGATCGAGTTCGCCCATACCGGTTTGAAAGCGCAGCTCCTCCTCAACGCTCAGGTCGTCGATGGGGTGCGCCTTGGCGCGGGGCTTCATGCCGCCTCTCCCCTTCGCCGCAGGCGCGGATTTCGGCGCCGCCTGCTCCACGATCGTATTCCACGCGCCGCAGGCAGGACAGCGTCCCGCCCATTTTGATGCCTCATTCCCGCATTCGGTGCAGTAAAACACGCTCGATTTCGTTTTCATGTCGTTTCCTCCGTATTCAGCAGGCCTGCCGCGATGGCGACGGCCAACGTCATTTGATAGTCCGCGATTTGCAGCTTTTTCGTCTCTTCCGCATTGGACAGAAAGCCGCATTCGACCAGGATCGCGGGACAGGCCGCGTGCTTCATCAGATAGATCGAAGGATCTATCTGTTTTTCATGTTTTGCGTGATTCCGGTTGACGCTCTCGTTCAGCGCGGATTGTACGGACAGCGCAAGTTCCCCGCTCGGCGCCGTCGCGCCGTAAAACACCTGCGCGCCATGAACGCTCGGAACCGACGGCAGGCTGTTCTGATGGATGCTGACCAGCACCGCGTCCGGCGTGCCGTTCACCAGCTCGACGCGGTTTTTGAGGTCGGAGACCTTTTTCTGCCGCAGCGTTTCCGCGCCCTCAGAGTGGATCGAAACGTCGCCGGAGCGCGTCAGCACGGTATCGCGCCCAAGGAAGCAGAGCACGGCGTCCAGATCGCGCGTGATGGCAAGGTTGACGTCGCTCTCCTTCACGCCGTCTTGGGAGACCGCCCCGCCGTCCTCCCCGCCGTGTCCGGCGTCCAGAACGTAGACGGGTCTTCCCTGCCGCTCCACGCAGAACGCCGGAAGCGATTTGAAAACGGGCAAATACAAAACGGCTCCGATCACAACCAGAACGAGTGACCCGGCCAGCGCCAGCGTACGCTGTTTCACGACGAAGAACATGATACCACCCCAAACCGGAGCCTATGCGCTTTGTGACAGCCAATATTCCAATCATACCGCATTATATCAGCGCTGCGCAAAAAAGGAAAGACCCGTCGCCATTTTTTGGGGCGGCGCATAGTATGGAGTGAGCGAAGGCTCAAAAACAACGAGGAGGAACCATAACGTGGAAACTGCCAAGAAGGCCGGCGTACAGGCGTCTGCCAAGACGGACGCGCCCATACGCGCAAGCTGCGGAGTCGGCTCCGGCGAGCTGCCCGGCGTGTGCGCGCCGCTTGCCTTTCCCTATATACCGATGCAGGAGAACGATCCGCCGCGCTACGCGCAAAATGACGCCATGCGCGCCGGAACGCTGTTCCCGGGACTCGACCTGCCGTTTCATCAGGAGATCCAGTCACGCTTCCCTGCCGCAAACACGGCGCTGACCGAGCTGATGGCGCTGGACTTCGCCATTTCCGAGCTTGGTCTCTATCTGACGACGCATAAGGACGACGCAGAGGCGCTTGAACTCTACTGGTCGTACGTGCGTCTCGGCCAGCAGGGACGTGAAAAGTATGTTGAGCAGTACGGCCCGCTCTGCCTGACCGATCTGACCCCGGGCTGCTTCAAGTGGCTCAACGATCCGTGGCCGTGGGATATGGAGGGAAATGCCTGATGTTTGTCTATGAGAAAAAGCTGCAATACCCAGTCAGGATCGCTACGCCGAACCCGAAGCTTGCGGCGGTCATCATCAGCCAGTACGGAGGGCCCGACGGCGAGCTCGGCGCGTCGATGCGCTACCTCAGCCAGCGGTTTTCGATGCCCTATGCGGAGCTCAAGGGCCTGCTGACGGACATCGGCACCGAGGAGTCGTAATGAGACATTTTGAAAGCTTCGCTTTCAAATGCAGAATGATCGCCATTTCGCTCGCCGCCTTGAGGCAACCGCGAAACATGGCTGAAAAAATCCATGCCCATGATATCTGCTTGCTCATCAAGGCTGCGTGTAGCATGGATTTTTTGCATTTTCGCCTCATAATCCGCGATGCCGCCCAGTACATACGTCCAATGCGTGGGCAGCAGCGCGAGGTAGACATCTACCCTGCCGTCCGCGTGGACGGTCATGTGGTCGAGCATCCGCCCGTAGAAGGCTTCGTCCGCGTGCTCGCCGTTGACGATGGCACGGATCGCGGCGCGCACGTCGCGCTTGACCGTCTTACCCTCGGTGTCGAGCTTTTGGCGCTGTTCGATGGCGGCCAGCCGATCCTGACAGGCGGCGATCTCCCGGTCGCAGCGTTCGTTGACGAACTGGAAGTCCTCTTTGCTGATGGTTCTCTCCAGAAAAGCGTCCATCGCCGCCATCTTCTTGTCCTTTGCCGACTCCAGCTCGCGCTCGATGCGGCGTTTTTCACCGCTGCCGTCGTCTTGCGAGCTTTTCAGCACGTCCTCGACGATGCGCGTGAGGTTCGCCGTGATCGCGTCCGCGTCGAGCTGCACCGCCTGCACGGAGCGTTTCAAGATGTCCTGCGCCACCTCCTCGCGGAGCTGCCGCCCGACGTCGCAGCCGACCGGCTCGCCGTTCGCGTTGACGCGCGCCTTGCCCTCCGCCGTCGCCTTGCCGCAGCGCCAGACCTTCCAATAGCCGTCCTTCTCCTTATAGTGCCGCTTTCGCGCCTGAAAGCTCGAACCGCAGCAGCCGCACTTGATCTTGCCCGATAATGGATAGCGGTTGCCATGTCCGCTACTCTGCGCCTCCGTATGGCGGCGGTTCAGCTCCCGCTGCACCCATTCAAAGGTGTCGCGGTCGATGATCGGCTCGTGGTGGTCGCGCAGTATGACCTTTTCCTCCTGCCCGCGGTTGTACTTCTTGCTGTGGGTCAGATAATCCGGCGTGTAAGTCTTTTTCTGCACCAAATCGCCACAATACTTCTCGTTTTTTAGAATTTTGATGACGGTCGCAGCCGACCACAGGCATTTTCCGGTGCTGGACAGCACCCCCGCGTCGCGCAGCTCCTTGGCTATCGTCGGCGCGCCCTTGCGCTCATCCGTGTACTTGCGGAAGATCTCACGCACGACTGCCGCGCCCTCCGGGTTGACGGACATCTTGCCGCCCACGACGTCGTAGCCCAGCAGCGAACCGCCAAAGACCACGCCCTGCTTCATGCGTTGGGTCTGCCCCCACTTGACGCGCTCGGAGGTCTTATGGCTCTCCTCCTGCGCAACCGAGGACATGATCGTGAGCCGGAACTCGCCCTCGGAGCTCATGGTGTCGATGTTGTCGAGAATGAAGCAGATGCCGACGCCGATGGCCTTCAGCTCGCGGGTGTATTGGAGCGTATCGACGGTATTGCGCGCGAAACGGCTGACCTCCTTGGTTACGATCAGGTCGATCTTCCCTTCTTTTGCGGCCCGTATCATGGCGTTGAACCGCTTGCGCTTGCGGGTGCTGGTGCCGGAAATGCCCTCATCGGCATAGATTTCCTGCAATTCCATGTCGGGGTGCCGTTCGATGTACTCGCGGAAGTACCGCTGCTGACTTTCAAATGAGTTCGCCTGATCGTCCTTGTCGGTGGATACGCGGCAGTATGCCGCCACTCGTTTCATAAGCATCGCCTCCTTTGCGTCAGTTTAAGGCGAAAAATGCGCGTTTGCAAATGTGCAAATGGTGTTAAGTAATTTCCATTGCTAATGCTTGTTTCTAAACTGTTCTTCCAGCTTTTGCAGACTGTGTTCCAACTGTGCCCGGTCCAAAAGGCCGTCCTGATGCAAGGCGAACAGGACGGCTTTCTGATAGGCAAGCAAAAAGCCCCGGTTTGCCGTGGGATCACCCACGGTTTCCAGCAGCTCGGCGTTTTTTGCCATCCTGTTCACTCCTTCCCCTGCAAGGTATGCGGAGCGACAGACGAACTTGCCGTTTTTCCTGCGCGCAGTTCCTGACCTCCCTGTTCTCGGACGTCGTATGGCAGCTTCTTGGCAGGCTCGCGGCTGATGCCGGTCATGGCCTGCTTCCCCGACGCTGTATCCCGCGCAGACGGTCATGTAATTGTGGCAGATAAACTATTATAAGAATCATCTGCTACAAATACGATAGCAACCGTTGACGGCAAAATCAATATGTGGTAGAGTATTTATGTAGAAAACGATACTCCACGTTTTGCAGGAGCCGGAGCGTCACGGAGGAAAGCGTATGAGAGCCCTATTTTGCATGGGTTTCGAGAACAACCGGGAATTCATCGACTGCGGCGACAAGGTTGTGGAAGATCAACTCGGCAGCGTATTGATTGCCTTCCTTTCCACAGATTTCAAGCCTTGGATCAGAAAATCCGAGCTGGATCATACCGCCGAAAGCTTTGAAAAGCTGTGCCGCGAGATCGAAGCCTGCCATCCGTTCTATTACCTTGCTTTGAGGCCGATCGTAACTTCAGACGATGCGACGCGGCTTTTGAATCGTTGGGTGCTTCAAATGGAGTTTCTGCAAGATCAAGTCAGCCAGATCGTAAATCCCGTTTTTTTGCCGTATCAAGATGGCTTGAACGATATGCAGCGGCTGTGTATGCTGCAAAGCAAGGAACCTCAATTTGCCGCAAAATTTATGCGAATCCCGGAGCAGCTTCACGCAGAGCGCAGGACGTATGTGGACGGAAGCCGTTTTTTGCCGGTCTTCTCTCCCGCTGGCGGTATCTCCCCTCCTTTTGCCGTGCAGAGCAGGATGTTCTTCGGCACGGACGACTTTGAAACCATCTTACTTTTTGAAATAGAACAGATGGCTGAAATGAACAGCACGCTGCGGAAATGCGGCAAATGCGGCAAGTATTTTCAGCCGTTTTCTTCGCGCACGCTCTACTGTGATCGTGTTCAGGACGATTCCGGCAAAACCTGCAAGGAGCTCGCCGCAAAGGAAAAGTACGAGAAAAAGATTGCCGCCGACGAGGGGCGTTCCCTCTATCGGCGGCGTAACCGGACGTATGCGATGCGCGTTTCGCGCGCGCCGCAGATTTATAAGAAAAAGGACTACAACACATGGAAGGTCGCGGCTTGCGAGGCGCTGGAGCAATACGAGCGCGGTGAGCTGACGATTGAACAGCTGGACGCGGTGTTGGCGCTGCCGGAGAAGAAGTAGACATCCTCTTTCACAGCTTAAAAAGCTTACGCAGACGCACCTCAACCTCCGGCGGCATCACGCCATCATCGGAGAGCGCGAGCAGCTGTTTGACCATGGATTTTGGCATTTGCTTCAGTTCATTGTCACCAAGCATCATGATCATGTCAAAGACCTGCTCCGGGCCAATGCCGTCCACATCATCCTCGTCTGGATCTTCATCCTCCGAGAGCATACCGTATAAAAGGGAATCCTTTGCGTTGCGCAAAGGCTCAAGATCGTCCTCTTTCGCCCTTACGAGTTTGATATCCGTCGTTTTGCAGAAGTTTTCCAGCAGGGCGAAGGTACGCTCGTCCCCTGCCTTGATCTTATTTGGGCAAATTTCGTTTTCAAGCAGCATTTCCGCAAACGTATCCAGCAATTTTTCCGGGTGTTCTTCAAAGAATGTGGCGGGCGTCGGCGGCAGAATCATTTCCGTTTTCTCATCTACCGCCACAAGCACAACCGCATAATATGGAGCCTCGTCTTCGTTCTCCTGAATCGGTTCCATCAAACGGGTTACCGCGCATTGCAACGTTCCTTTTTTCTTCAGTTTCTTCAGTCGAGCTGCGGTCAAATCATTGGACAACTTCGGAGACGCATAGACAACAGGAATTTCAGGCGGGACGGGGGTCGTTTTTAAGACAAAACCTTGCGTCCCCTTTATGAGAAGCGGTATCGTCTCGGTCTCGTCATTTACCATGACAAGGCCGATGTTCTCCTTGGAGGTTGCGCTCAACAATTCCGAAAGGAAGATGCCGGCCTCCAGCGCCTCACAGATCCGCCGGCGGTCAAGCTCAGACGTGATCTCCCATGGATGGCGGTATGGTTTGTAGCACACGAACTGCGGAAAGGCATTTGCTCCGCCAAGCTTGATACCGTGCGCCTTTGCATACGCTCTGACCTCATCCAGCTCGTATGGAAGAAGCGCATCTTTGTTATCAAACCCGCATTGTGTGCAGTCCTGTGAGAGCAGTAATTCATTATAATCGAGTAGTATGCCTTCACCTTCTATAGATGTCATGATAGTACGAAGGCTCTGGAAACCTTTTGCGCCCACATACACCGCGACGGCGTTCACCTCGCCCATCCGTCCCATGATGCTGCAATAGCCAATCTCACCGTCAGACAGCTCGACGGCAAAGATTTCACTGTCAAACATTCGCTGCCACAGCTTTGTCTTCTTGTACCGGAAAGCCAGCTCATACATTCTCTCTGTTGCCATTTTGTCCCATCCTTTCCTGATTCTCTCAAATATAGTCGATTGGCAGCGCGACCAAATTCTCGCGCAAAAAGAGCTTTCGGTCGTAGAGACAGACGATTGCGCCCATGCCGCGCTGATACTCCTTGACCTTGTCCAGTACATCGAACTCGGACGTCATATCCGCTTTGGGATTTGCGGACATTTTGATCTCGATGGGGTACAAGATGCCGTTTTCGAGGATGATTAAGTCGATTTCTCCATCAACTTCAACCTCTTCCCCGTTCTCCCTGCGCTTCTTCTTGTCCTTTCCGTTGTAATAGAACACATTGAAATCGTATTCCAGCCCCTCGTTGGAGTACGATTTCAGTATTTCATTGATGACAAAGGTTTCAAACATCGCGCCCGCCATAGCGCCGTTTTTCAGCGTTTCCGGCGTCAACCAGCGCGTCAGATAGCACGCAAGGCCAGTATCGCGGAAATAGAGCTTTGGCGTCCTGATCGCCCGTGAGAGGACGCTCGGCGTATAGGGCTTGAGGACATAGACCAATCCGCTGCGTTCCAGAATAGAAAGCCATTCCTTGATGGTCGGCTCGGATACGCCAACTTCGGACGCAATGGCGGAATAGTTCACGATCTGCCCCGTCCGTGCCGCCACAGCGGTCATGAACTTTACGAAGGTCAGGTGATTCGTGACCTTGATGACGCGGTTGACGTCGCGCTCCAGATAGGTTTTGACATAGGACTGATAGAAGTCGATCCACTCCTTGTCATCGTTGACGTACAGCTCGGGATAGCTGCCGCGGTGGATGATCTTCCAGATGTCACGCTCATAGGGCTTTCTCACCTTCTCGCGCTCCGCCAAATACTCCGCGGAAGGCACAAAATGCCGGTTGAAGTTAACATCGTGGATCTCGCGCAGAGAAAGCCCGTCCAGCTCCACGATGGAAACACGCCCGGACAGCGACTCGCTGACCTGCTCCATGAGCTGAAGCTTCTGCGAGCCGGTAAAGAAGAAGTTCGCCTTTTCATCGGTTTTATCAAGCTCGATCTTGACGCGGTTGAAGATCGACGGGCATTTTTGCACCTCGTCGATCATCAGCGGGCAGGGATTGTTCAGCAGGAACAGCCCCGGATCGTCTGTCGCCTGCGCGAGAAGCAGGTCATCGTCAAAGGTCACTTGGTTGGCATCCTTGAAAAGATGCTGAAACAGCGTGGATTTGCCGACCTGCCGCGGCCCCGTCAGCAGAATTGCCTTGCTGTTCCGCGCCCGCCGCTCAACGATGGGCTCAATATGGCGTTTGATAGAATACATGCAGCCCTCCCGGAAAAGATAATGGCTAATATAAAGTGTAACTTTATATTAGCCATTATTCATGTGGATGTCAATAGAATGTTAGTTTATAAGCAGCAACGGATTCAATATCCATCTTTGGGTGATCCGCCGAGTGCAGTGCGGAGCTCGCTGAAGCTCTCCAGCGCGCCTTGCAGATTCTCGATGATCTCGTCCGCCAGCACGTCGGGACTCGGCAGATTATCCAGATCGGCAAGCGACTTGTCCTTGATCCAGAAAATGTCAAGGCTCGTCTTGTCGCGCTTCATCAGCTCCTGCGCGTCAAACCTGCGCCAGCGGCCCTCGGGGTTCTCCTCCGACCACGTTTCCTTGCGCTCGTGGCGGTTCTTCGGATTATAACAGGCGATGAAGTCCTCCAAATCCTTGTCCGTCAGCGGGTTCTGTTTGAGCGTGAAGTGGATGTTGGTGCGGAAATCGTAGATCCAGACCTCTTTCGTCTGCGTCTCCGCGCTCGCGGGGCGCTTGTCAAAAAAGATCACGTTCGCTTTGACGCCCGGCTTATAGAAGATGCCCGTCGGCAGGCGCAGGATCGTGTGCAGGTCGGTGGTCTCCAACAGCTTGCGGCGTACCGTTTCGCCCGCGCCGCCCTCAAACAGCACGTTGTCCGGCACGACGACCGCCGCTTTGCCCGTCGCCTTCAAAATCGTGTTGATGTGCTGCACAAAGTTGAGCTGCTTGTTGGAGCTGGTCGTCCAGAAGTCCTGCCGGTTGTAGACCAAGTCCTCTTCCTCCTGTTCGCCCTCCTCGTTGGTGAAGGTCAGGGAGGATTTCTTGCCGAACGGCGGGTTCGTCATAACGTAATCGACGCGCCAGCCGGGGTCGGTCAGCAGCGAGTCCCCGCGCGTGATCGGCACGTTGCCGTAGATGTCACCGATGTTGTGCAGATACAGGTTCATCAGCGCCAGCTTGAACGTGGTCGGCACCAGCTCGTTTCCGTAAAATGTGCTGTTTTTGAGAAACTCCTTTTTCTCGCGGTCGAGTGTGTAGTTCGCGGGGTCGGCAAGATACTCCTGCGCCGCGAGGAAAAAGCCGCCGCTGCCGCAGCAGGGATCGGCGATGGTTTTCATCGGCTCCGGGCGCAGGCATTTGACCATCGCGCGAATCAGCGGGCGCGGCGTAAAGTACTGCCCCGCGCCGCTCTTGACGTCCTCCGCGTTCTTTTGCAGCAGGCCCTCGTAGATCTCGCCCTTGACGTCGGAGGACATGGAGACCCACTTCTCCTTGTCGATCATCTGCACGATGCGGTAGAGGATCGCGGCGTTGCTGACTTTGTTGATGGCACCCTTAAAAATCTGCCCGAGGATGCCGCCCTGCTCGCCGAGCTTTTCCAGGATCGCCTTGTATTTTGCTTCCAGCTCCGCGCCGGTCAGCGCGTTCATATCCGACCAGGTGTAACCGGCAGGAATGCCGGTTTCTTTTTTGTAGGGCGGCTTGGCGTACTCGTCGGACATTTTGAGGAAGATTAGGTAGGTAAGCTGCTCCAGATAGTCGCCGTAGGACACGCCGTCGTCCCGCAGCGGGCCGCACATACCCCAGACCTTGGAGATGATGGAGGTGGTTTGGTCAGACATTAGTGGTCTCCTTACGCATGAAGTTCTTTTCGCTTCACCCAGAAAGCGCCGGATGGCTTGATTGCCAAAATATCAATAGGACCGCCTACGGATTTAACCCGTTGCTGAAAAAACATCGTTTTGATTGTAACATCAACTGCATATTCAGCAAAATCAATTGCATCTTGCAAGGTAAAGAAATTATAACCTGTACTATAAACCGGTAGTTCTTCATAAGAACCATCTTCCCGTTTCAATGAAACGGGTTTTACAAGCCGCTTGAAAATGTCCGTTTCTCCGTCCCATAAAACGCCTGGGACTGTTGTATCAATGGGAATAATCTCCTGCGAGGCGACAAAAACTCTTGAAATATACTGCTTGAAATCCACCTTGCTATATCCAGAAACAATAAAACTTGTTGTCGGAATCGGTGTATATTTCCCAAAATAATCAAGTAAGCCTTGCGAGATAGACTGAACTGTACTATCTGCGTTTGTCTCGTGTGAAATGAAGTCTTCAATGTAACCAGCAATAGGCATACCATCTATCGAAGATTCTCCACACGTTGAGAGTCCAATATTAGATTCTTCGCACAAAAATGTCTTATTTGTAGAATCCGTAAGTTGTGAACCAACATGTTTTTCAAGCATCCCGCCGTTGCCGATTTTAGTAGTTACATATGTCGTTCGGCTATCACTTGCCATAATAATGCCTTCATTTGTGTATACAGTAATAATAAACGACATCTTATATTCCTCCCTCAAATGCTTGCTTCAAAATGCTCTGCCGTAGCGCCTCGGCTTGCTGTAAGGCAGCATCAACGGTTTGTTCGATACTGTCGCAAATGGTTAATCGACTCTCTATTTCAGCGACAACCGTTTTTTGCTCTTTTAGGTTACAGTATGGGATAATCAACTTTTCTAACGTGTCTAAATTGATGTTTTTCTGTGCCGTTGCGGGTGCAAATGCCCACAAACGCAATTTCTGCGATTCAATAAAGTATCGTACATACTCAGATGATACGTATTCGTAGGGTGTGAACCCAACCACGCTATCAGGAAAACAAGCGTCCGTTCCTAAAAAAGCAGTTTCCGCTATGTTCGCCGCAATTGTAATACAAAGCGTTCCCGTCGGCCAAAGTTTACTTTGCTGTAGGCCATATTCCCCATACATTTTTGCAAAATTTGTTATAATTCGGTCTGCCGCTTTCACATCACCTGTCTGAATAAAGGGATATTTCCCATTTTCGAATAAAACAGCGTCGTTGCGTGGACGATGCTTTGACTTCCCGCGTCCCAAATCTCCGAGTTGAGAAAGCGAAACATACCGCCATTCCGCTGGTAATTCGGGCAACATTTGAATTTCTTTGTTATTTGCCCATTGCAATTCTTCCTTAACAGGTTGATGTAAACTGTATTTGCCGACAAACGCCTCTTTCAGAACCGCCTGACGGTACACCACCAACTGCTGCTTGGCCTTGCGCAGCGTTTCCACGCCGCTGTCCAACTGCGAGAACAGTTCCTCGATGCGAGCGACGATGCGCTGTTGCTCGGGGAGGGGTGGAACGGGCATTTCAATATTTAGCAAGTCCGTCTTTGCCAGACTTGGTATGGTCGTGGATTTGTCCAACGATTTGAAATTGAACGACTGGCAGAAATAAAACAGGTATTTCGGCAGTAACTCTGTACTGGGCTGAATACCAAAAGCGGTATCGACATTCCAAAACGGCTCGTCCACAAATATCGGGCGATTGATTGTCCCTTTCCGTCCCACTATGGTTGTACCTGCCTCGCACAAATACGCGGTTGCCCGTCCCATGATTCCACCACTACCATAGATGGGGTATTTTCCATTTGGATCTGATACCTCTTTTTGATTCTTGCCGCTGATAATAGTTAACACATCAGCCCATTTCATCATTGACATCTCACGCCACCAGCTCCGCATTCATAGTTTTATCGTCTTTCGTTTTACGGCATCCTCTCGTCTACTTCAACCATTGGAGCTCTAAATGCCAGTGGCATCATATAACGTTCTTTTAATTTCGCAATCAATGATTCATCAATGTTGTTGCGCAAGTCCATAGAATTCTGCTCAGTTACAGTAAACTCGTAAGCAAATGTTTTTGATTTCTGTTTATCGTACTCCACTTTAATATCAGCAGAGTATTTTCCGATTTCCCAAAAGAACTCGCTCAAAATACTGTTTTTTGCGTCAATATACTCAGGCGACTTGGAAAACGCCACTAATGCTTCATCGAAGGAACGTCCCGAAGCGTACTGCTGTATTGAAGGAATCAGGCTGGAACATATCTTGCGAATCTTGATGCCAGACGAATCGGATGGGTCGCTATACTCAACAAATGCACAAGCAACGCTATCTGCTTCGACGCGAAATGGATGCGCCGCCTCCGTTGTTTGCATATAGTTACCGAGCATACTCTGATTAACTGGAGAAATAAGGTAAGACCATACAAGATTAAGCTTTCGCTCATCGTGTTTGCGCGTGAGAACTAAGCTTAATTTCCTAATTGTGACGGCTTTCCTTTCAGATTCCAGAACACCATTGAAACGAATGTAGGAACCGCTCTGATTAAAAAAGAGCGAAGCCTGTCCAGTCGGATAATACTTCATTTTCGCAGTTGTAATCCATTTCTTCCAGATCCACTGTATGAGCGGAATCAAAAGGGCAAGACCAGCAAGGATTAAAGCCCATTTTTCATATACAGTCATAACAATCTCTTTTGTTGTTTCCTCGGGCATTTTTCTTCCTCCTCACGCCACCAACTCCGCGTTCATTTCCTTCAAAATCTCCTCATACCGCTCGCCGAACACCTCGTAGAACCGCCCGAGACCGCCCTTGCGGTCAAAGGGGTTCAGGTCGAGGTCGTCCGGCTCGATGCTCAGGGACGACGCGATGTGATCGCGGATCAGGTACAGCCACTCCATCTGCTCGTCCGTGAAATGCACCGGCCCCGCGTTGCGGCGCAGCGTCCAGCGCATGAAGTTGTAGTTCACCCGCTCCGCAAACGGCTCCAGCTTGTCCGCGTAGCCCAGCTCAAAGCGGACGAGCGAAACGAGGTCGGCAAGCTGCGCGACCGTGCCGCGCTTCAACTTCTCCGGCTGCTTGATGGCGTAGCAGTCCCACAGCCGCTCCACGCTCACGCCGCGCGCTTTCAGCTTCTCATACAGCCGTTTGAGCTGCTCGATCGCCATCGGGCGGTCTTTGTACCGCTGGTCGTAAATGAGCCGCAGGGCAATGATCTCGTCCCGGTTCTCCTTGATGAACGCACGGAATGTCTGAATCACGCGGTCGGCGTCCGCCTGCCTGTCCGTGTCAAATCCGGCATAGGTCACCGTGTCGAGGTTCACGCTGTCGATGATCTGGTCATGGCTGCGGCGCACGTTCTCGATGTAGTCGCGCACCTCGGGACGGAAGAACGGCTGCACCGCGGTCTGGATCAGCTCCTTTTGCGCGGCGTCCAGACGCGCCTGCTCCTCTGGCGTCAGCTCGCGGTCGCCCAAGAGCGTGACGCCCGCGTTCGCGGCGATCACATCCTCGTCAAAGGCGTCCAGCAGGCGCTGCGCCACCGTTCCGGCGCTCGCGCCGACGGTCTGCGCGAACTCCGCGCGCTCCCGCTGTGTCATCTGGCTGTTCAGGCGAATAACACGGTTGGCAAGGGAAGTCAGCGTGTCCTCGTCCTTTGCGCCCATCGCCACATTCAGCATCAGCTCCTTCATGCTGACAGAGGGCTTGCGCTCCAGCGTGCGCGTCTCGGTTTTCTTGGATCGCGTCACGCCCACGGCGTCCACGATCACGAAATGATCCTTGTTCTCCGTCGCCGACGGCGTGACCTTTTGCAGGTCGTCCACGCCCAGCGTCCGCGTGCCGCGTCCCTTCATCTGCTCGAAATAGTTGCGGCTGCGCACGTCGCGCATGAAGATCAGGCACTCGATGGGCTTGACGTCCGTGCCAGTGGCGATCATGTCCACCGTGACGGCGATGCGCGGGTTATAGTCGTTGCGGAACGAACTGAGGACGGATTCGGGCTTGTCCGTCTGATAGGTGATCTTGCGGCAGAACTCATTGCCCTCACCGAACTCGTCCCGCACGATCTGGATAATGTCATCCGCGTGGCTGTCGGTCTTGGCGAAGATCAGCGTCTTGGGCACCTCTGTGCGGCGCGGGAACATCTGCGGCAGATTGTCCTTGAAGCAGCGGATCACCGCGCGGATCTGGCTTGGGTTCACCACGTCGCGGTCGAGCTGTGACGTTCCATAGTCCACGTCCTCGTCCATCTGGACCCAGCGTTTTTCGCGCGTCAGGCGGTTGCGCCGCTCGATGACCTGTTTCATGATGTGCCCGCCGCTCTTGCCGACCTCGGTCTCGATGAGGAAAATGTCCTCTCCGACGTTGACCCCGTCGATGATCGCCTGCTCACGGGAATACTCGCTGACCATGTTCTGCTGGAAATAAGCGACCGTGCGCTTGTCCGGCGTTGCGGTCAAACCGATGAGAAAGGCGTCAAAGTATTCCAGCACCTGGCTCCACACGTTGTAAATGGAGCGGTGGCACTCGTCCACGATGATGCAGTCAAAGAATTCGGGCGGAATCTTTTCGTTGTATACGACCTCCCGAACGGGCTGCCGGTCAACGGAGGCGTTTTCAAAGAGGGATTCCTCCTCCGCGGACTCATCCAGCTCCTCGCCCTTGAGAATGGAGTACATCCGCTGGATGGTGCTGATATAGACCTGCACATTTTCCGGCAGGCGCGAGGACTTCAGCCGATGGACGCCGTAAAGCTCAGAGAATGTGCGGTTGTCGTCGTTGGGCGCATAGGCGAGGAACTCGCGCTCCGCCTGCTCGCCGAGGCTCTTGGTATCGACAAGGAACAGAATGCGCTTCATCCTGCCAAATTTCAGCAGGCGATACGCGGCGGTGATGGCGGTAAAGGTCTTGCCCGCGCCGGTCGCCATCTGCACAAGCGCACGGGGACGATTATCGGCAAAGGATGCGTCGAGGTTGTGGATCGCCCTGATCTGGCAATCGCGGAAGCCGGTCGTGTCCAGCATCGGCAGACGCTTCAAATTGTTGCGCACCGTATCCGGTTGCGCCAGCAGCGCACGCAAGGTCTCCGGACGATGGAATGAGAACACGGTACGGGAGCGATACTTCTCGTCGTTATAGTCGGTGAAGCGCGTCAGCTTGCCCGTCGCTTCGTAGGCAAAACGGATGCTGTAATCGACGCTCACATACTTGAACGTGCTGCCTGCATAGCGCCCGGACTGCGTCTCGACGGCGGTGATGTTCTCCCCCTCATCGTCGCGCTTCGCTTCGACTACGCCAACTGGCTTGCCGTCCACGAAAAGCGCATAGTCCACCGGCCCGGTGCTGGTGGGATACTCCCGCACCGCGACACCGGGCGCCGCCATCGGATTGACCTCGCGCATATCCTGTATGATCCAGCCGGACTGCTCCAGCCGCTTGTCGATTGCCTGCCGCGCTTTCGCCTCTGGCGTCATGTACTGCACCTCCCTCTAAAAGGATTGAATCGCTTTCACATACTTCCCACTCTTAACCCGCGCGTCCTTTGGCTTCTCGGCGTCACTTGGAATCGCCCAGACATAGCCGATGCGCGTGGTGCCGGGAATGCGCTTCTGGGCACAGAGCACCTGGATGCGTCGCGGTGTGATGCCCCACTTCTCCGCTGCCTGTGAGATCGACATATACTCCATACGCTTCTCCTGTCTTGTGAAAAAGCCCTGCGGGTACGCCGCAGGGCTTTCGCATTGGTCTTTTTCGGCCCGGTGCGTAGCTGTCAGATTTTGTCTATATTATATGCTATGGTGCGAATAATGTCAATCAAACACCGTGTAATGGTACGTCAAAGTATTTGCATTTGATTGCACATACTTCTGCTTTTCGACTTTTTACAATTGATTGCAAAAAATCTTGATTTTATCTTACTTTTTGCACCGTCAATCCTCCTCTGTGATCGACTTATGCTGCTCTACCCTCTTAACAACAGCCCAGAACTCATCGTGCATCTGCCGAAGCTCATCCATATCTTTCTGCGTTAAGCTGTGGCTCCAATGTGCCCGCGCAGCAAGCTGGTTCAGGTTGTTGCCAATGCCAAGCAGCAATCGCGTCAGCGCAAGCCATTCCTCGGTCGGGCCGGGATAGATTTCCTCGCCGGCGATCAGTGACCGGATGTACGGCTCGCGGCGCAGGCAGCTCTTGTTCACATTATCCATCAGCCACTTGTATTCTTCCTCGTTGAACCGTACCGTGATTGTAATAGGTCGTTTTCTCATGTTGAGTCTCCTCGTGTGTTATTAGGGATTTTAAGGGGCTTGCCCCTTAACAAGCGCATTTGGCTATCCAAATGCTATGCTTGCGAGTGCAACATCGCACAGCAATGCTGCACTCACCCGCCGAAGAAAGAAATCAGCCCTTCCCGGCCTCGGTTTCCTCCTTCGCCGCCTCTTTCTCGGACTCCTCTTCGTTCCACTTTTCACAAAGCAGCATCCGCACATAGGTGGCGCGTCCCATCGCACGTCGCGCCGCGGCGCGGGAGAGCTGCCGGTACTCCTTTCCGTTGAGGCGAATGTTGATCTGAAAAATCCTTGCGTCCATGTCAGTTCCTTTCCGGGTTTCCCCTGTATATTCTTTTCTCGGATAGTAATATTGCTTCTCTCAGTCTTGTTTGCATCTGCTTTTCAGAGGTCAAGAAATCCGAAATTCAGATTTCAAAGAATTTCAGCAAATAGAGTCGGTCTGGTTTTCCCTGTCCTTGCCGCACCCGTTTGAGCAGGCCGTACTTCTCCAGCTCCGCAAGAAGCTTGCCGGCCTTTTCATGCTTGCAGCCTAAATCCTCCATGATGCTCTCGATGGTGTAATAGATGAACACCCGATTCTGGGCGTCCAGCCATCCGTTTTTGATGGAAAGATCCATTCGGTCAAGCATTATTCCGTAAAGTAATTTAGCTTCACATTTCATGATTTCAAATCGTTTATTCGCTATCAATAGCTTTGGTATTCGATAAAACGCATATTGTCCGGCTTCCTTGCCGTAGTAATAGTCCATCTTGTCCTCCTTGCAAAAAAAGGCGGAGAGCAGCTTTCACTGTTCTCCGCCTTCGGATTTGATGTTTCAGTTATCGGAAAAATTCTCTCGCGGCGCTTCGGATGTTGTTCATCGCGCCTACCCACGCCATTTGGTCGCGGGCTTTCAGCTCCTCGTCAATGCCCTGCGCCTCCGCCATCTGACGGACGATCAGGTCGTAGGTCTCCTGCTCGTTGTCCGGCTCCGGCAGCGCGAAGCAGGGATAATACTGCTCGCCGCGCAGCTCGTAGCGGATACCTCGCTCGCAGATCACTTGCTCCATGTCATGCCCCCTCAAATAGTTCGCCAGACCCCGCGAAAACGTCCATCAGCAGCAACGTCCCCAACCGGAACCCGTGGCAGAAGCTCTCGCTCTCAGACATACCGAGAATTTCACTGTGGGCGTCGAGCAGCGTCAGCAGCGCCCGTTTCTCTTCTCCGGTCAGTTTTGCCGACAACAGCTCCTCGGCCTCTGCAAACGCCCTGCCAGCCTTATCCAGTGCCGAACCGCGCTTGATATCCCTGTCATAGGTGATGAGATTTCCGTAGTAGAGCTGTTCGAGTATATGCTCCATTGCCTTGTCCCCCTTTCAACTTCATTTTACGGGGACAAGCTGTATAGCGCCACTGTGCGGAGCTATCGCTCCTGCCCGCGGTGCTTGGCGCGGTAGCGTTCCTCCAACAGCTTCAGGATCGCGCGCTCCATCTGCTCGGCGGAGTAGCTGCTCGGAAAGTATTTGCGCAGCGATTCCGTCTTGATGTGCACCTGCTCCTTTTGGTTGGGCTTTTCCTCGGTCAGAACGGCATAGATAACCTCCGGCGTCAGCTTCCCTTGCTGTGAGAGCTTCTTCATGCGGATTGCCTGCGAGAGCGACGGCGTGGCGTCCTCCTGTTCGATGGAGTCCAAAAGATAGGCTTGCTGCTCCCGCGTGAGATAGGATAGCTCGACCGCGGGAGAAAACGCAATGCGCCCCTCGTCCACCATGTTCAAAAGCGGCTTGACGAGGTTTGTGAGGCGGATGTAGCGTTGGACGGTTCGCCCGCTTTCGTCATTGCTTATGCAATCGGCGCTTTCCGACTTTCCGACAATTTGTCGGGAAGTCGCTTTCCCTTGATGCTTCAACGCCTCCAGCTTCATCTTGTAGGCGAACGCTTTCTCGCTTGGCAGCAGGTTTTCCCGCTGCAAGTTGCTGTCCACCATCAGGATGACCGCCTCGTCGTCGCTCATGTCGCGCACCAACACGGGAACGGTCTGCAAGCCCAGCTTGATCGCCGCGGCGCGGCGTCGATGCCCGGAGACCAGTTCGTAGCCCTCACCCCTCGGACGCGCCAGTAGCGGCGATAGGACGCCGTAGACGCGGATGCTCTCGGTCAGCTCGTCCATCGAGGCGTCCTCGCGGAGTTGGAACGGGTGCTGCGCGAACGGCGTCAGCTTGTCCGGCGCGATGCTCTGCACAAACTCCTTCATGCCCGCGCCTCCGGCAGCGCTGCCAGTACATCGACGTGATAGTGCTTGTCCGACGCGCGGTGATGGTAGTCCTGCTCAAAGGAGAACAGCCAGCCCCCACCTCGCACATTCGTGTTTTCGACACTTTCCGAGCCTGCAAACCCGCTAATTAAGGGGCTTTTCGGATTTTTGCGCCGTTGCTGCTCCTCGTTAGGCACAGAGGAGCTTGGACATCTTGAAATGGTCGGAGCGATCATTCACCAGCTCACGCGGAACCTCACCGACGAGCAGATCAAGACCGCCGGCTTTGATACCTACTTCGTCGATCGCACCACCGGCGTCTACCCCACCGCCGCGTCCGGATTCCCGTGGAGCGCAGCGAGCATGGCGGTCAAGGGCGACCTCATCGCAGACCTGACCGAAGACCTCGCCGCGGAGCAGAAGGCGCGCGTCACCTACGACAACATCCTGCGCCTTTCCGACGACCCCGACGTCAACGACGTCATTAAATTCCTGCGGGCGCGCGAGATCGTACACTTCCAGCGCTTCGGAGAAGGTTTGATGCGCGCGAAAGAAAAGATGAACGCAAAGAACGTCTATTATATGAATCCCAGCTTCGACAAGTAATCAAAAAGCTGCCCGAAACGGTTTCGTTTCAGGCAGCTTTTTTTGGTGCTGTCAGTATCGTTACTGTCCGCAGGCGGCGCGGAACTCCGTCCAGTTGCGGTTGTAGGCGTCGTTTGCCGCCTCGGAAACATTCTGGATGATCTCGCCGGAGGAAACGGAGGAAGGCACGACCAGCGAGGGATCGACGATGTCGTCCGCCGCGCCGGTGGTGTTGTAGTAACCGATATATTCCATGCACGTCTTGCTGACTTCGGGTTCCAAAATATAGTTGAGGAACTCAAACGCAGCCTTTTTGTTCGGCGCGTTGATGGGTACAAACCCCGCCATGATGCCAAAGCCCAGCCCCTCCTCGGGATAGACCACCTTGAGCGACGGGTTCTCCGACATGACCTGCGTCACCTGCGAGGTGTAGAGGAACGCAACGGTCGCCTCACCGTTCAGCAGCGAGTCCTGCGTGTTGTCGTCCTGAATGAGGCGGATGTTCGGCGCCAGCTCCAAGAGCTTTTCGCCTGCCTGCGCAATCACGTCAAGATTCTCCTCGTTCATGCTCTTCCCCATCGACAGCAGCGTAATGCCGTTGATGACGCGGTAGTTAGCCGTGATGGCGACCGAGTCGCGGAGCGCAGGGTTCCAGAGGTCGTTGTAGCCCTTGATCTCGAAGTCTACCGCAGCCGGATCGTAGACGATCAGCGGAATGCCGGCGCCGTAAGGCACGGTGTACTTGTCGTCGGGATCGTAGAACTGTCCCTGATAGAGCGGATTGATGTTGCCGAAGTTGCCGATGGACTTCTTATCGATCTCACTGACAAGCCCTGCCTGCACCGCCTGTTCGATGATATAATCATCCGCGATGACGACGTCGTAGTCGCCGCCCTTCGCCGCGGTCAGCTTTTCCAGCATGGTTTCGTCATAGTCGAAGTTTGAGTAGACGATCTTTGTGCCGGTGCGATTCGTAAATTCGTCCAGCACCTCCTGCGGGAACATCGACTCCCAGGTGTAGAGGACTAACTCTTTCCCTTCCTGCTTGCTGCCGCATCCGGACAGCAGTCCAAGTGCCAGAACCACGGTGCAGAGCAGCGCGATCGTTTTCTTAATCATGGTGTTTCTCCTTTATGCTTATGTTGTATCGTCCGTCGATCCGCTTCTGCGCCGCAGAATGGTGAAGGCAAGCTGGATCAGGATGACGGCGATGAGGATGATGGTGCACAGCGCGTTGATCTCCGGCGTAACGCCGGTGCGAAGCTGCGTATAAACTTTGATGGGCAGCGTCGAGACCGTTGGGCTGTTGACGAAGATGCTGATGACCACATCGTCGAAGCTCATGGCAAACGACAGAATGCAGCCCGACAGAACCGCTGGCAGGATCAAAGGCAGCGTAATGTCAAAAAACGTTCGCGCCGGGGACGCGCCGAGGTCACGAGCCGCCTCCTCGATGGATTTGTCGATGCCGACAAGCCGCGCCTTGACCATCAGAAAAACGTATGGAATACAGAACGAGGTATGCGCAATGACGAGCGTTGTCCAGCCGAACGGCAGGCGCAGCAGCGAAAAGAACGCCATGAACACCATACCGAGAATGATCTCCGGCAGCATGATTGGAAGGATAGACAGGTACTCCATCATGCCCTTGCTCCGATAGTGTACCCGCGCCATACCGACAGCGCCCAGCGTTCCGATCACAGCGGCGAACGCGCTGCTGACAACGCCGAGGATCAGACTGTTGCGCAATGCTTCCATCAGCGCGGCGTCGCGCGCCAGCGTCTCGTACCACCGCCAGGAGAAACCCGTCCACGCCACCGGCAGCTTTGAGCTGTTAAACGAGAATACGACAACGACGGCGATCGGCAGATATGTGACGAGCAGGATCAGCGCGAGATAGAGATTTGCAAAAGAGAGGCGTTTCCTTTTCATCAGATCATGCCCTCCAGTTCGCTTGTGCCGGTCAGCCTGCGGTAAAGCCAGAGCATCATCGTCGTCATCGCCGCCAGTACCAGTGCCAGCGCCGCCGCGAAGGGCTGGTTTCCGCCGCGGGTCATCTGATCCTGAATGAGGCTGCCGACCAGGACGATCTTATTGCCGCCCAGAATATCGGCGATGAAGAACAGGCCCATCGACGGCACGAACGTCAAAACAACGCCGCTCATAAGACCCGGCAGAGTCAGCCGCAGCGTGACGGTGAAAAACGCCTTGAGGCGCGATGCGCCGAGGTCACGAGCCGCCTCGACCAGCGTCCAGTCCATCTTCTCCACACTCGCGTAAACCGCGAGGATCATAAACGGCAGCAGCGCGTAGACCATGCCGATCAGCACGGCGGGATAGCTGTACAGGATCTTGAGCGGATATTCGATGACGCCAAGCCGAAGCAGAATGTCGTTCAAGATGCCCTTGACCTGCAGAATGATGATCCAGCCGTAGAGACGGATCAGAGAGCTGGTCCAGAACGGCACCATGATGAGAAACATCATGAGCCGCTTCCCCTTTGCGCCGAGCCGTCCCATATAATATCCAAACGGATAGCCAATCAGCACGTTGAGCACCGTCGTCGAGAGCGCGAGCTGGAAGGATTCGCGGAAACAGCGCAAATATACGCCGTCGAGCATCTTAGTGAAATGATCCAGCGTAAACGTCCAGCGAAAGCCCGTACCGGCCGTATTCTCCGCGAAGCTGATTGCAACCAAATAGAGCGCGGGGCCGAGAACGAAGACCAGCGTAAAGGCGTAGAGCGGCGCGATGCAGAGCCACCATCTCTCTTTCTTCATCGGCGGCCCTCCCTGTCCACCAGTACGGCGGATTCGGCGCTCCATTCAAGGTAAACGACCTCGCCTGCGACATAGTCGAAGTGGATCCCCTGCCGCGTAATGATGACCTCGGTGCCGTCGTCCAGATGGACAGGGATACGCAGCATTCCGCCGGAATAGGAATTTGCCTCGACAACGCCACGCAGGGATATGTCGCTTGCCTCGCGGCTGATGACGATATTCTCGCCGCGCACGGCGAGCGTCAGTGTATCACCAAGACCGGTGGCAAGATTGTCCGATTGCGCGCGCATCATGCCGCTGTCACAGCGCAGCAGCACCGTGCCCGCCACAACACGTTCCACCCTGCCGCGCAGTACATTTGCGTTGCCGACGAACTGTGCGGCGTAGCTTGTGCGCGGGCGGTCGTAGATCTCGTTTGGCTCGCCCTGTTGTTCGATCAGACCGTCTCGCAGCACCACGATCCGGTCGGACATATTGATTGCCTCCTCCTGATCGTGCGTAACGTAGATGAAGGTCGTGCCGAGCTGCTGCTGGAGCGTTTTCAGTTCATGCTGCATCTGGCGGCGAAGCTGCAAATCAAGCGCGCCGAGCGGCTCATCCAGCAAAAGCACTTTCGGCTGGTTGATGAGCGAACGCGCGATGGCGACACGTTGGCGCTGACCGCCGGAGAGCTGTGCAGGCGTTTTCTTCTCACTGCCGTCCATCTGTACCATTTTGAGCGCGTCATGGACACGCTGCTCGATCTCGCGCTTGCCTACGCCGCGGATCCTGAGCGCATAAGCGACGTTCTGCCAGACCGTCATGTGCGGAAACAGGGCGTAGCTCTGGAACACGGTGTTGACGTTGCGTTTCTCCGGCGGATCATTGACCACGTCGCGCCCCTCCAGCAGCACCTGACCGCCGTCCGGAATTTCAAGTCCCGCAATGATGCGCAGAATAGTCGTCTTGCCACAGCCGGACGCGCCGAGGAGCGTGACAAAATCCCCCTCCTGAACGGAGAGGTCGATCCCCTTGAGTACCGTTGTCGTGTCAAAGCTCTTTGTAATGTTCCGCAGCTCCAAAATAGCTTGAGATCCCATGCGCGCTCCCTTATGCGTCTGTCCTGTACAAATGCTAATCCATAATAACAGGACATTCGGTTGAAGTCAATATGATTTGATGATACCTAGTATGCAAACCTCGGAATACGTTAAGAAAAGGACGCGGTTCTCGCGTCCTTTTCCGGATTGCGTGAATATGCTGTTTTATGCCATCTTGGTCTTGAGGTCACCAAGACGGTTGAGCGCCTTGATCAGCGTCTCGTCCTTCTTGGCGAAGTGGACGCGGACGATGTTCTGAACGTCCTCCTTGAAGAACGAGGTGCCGGGCACGCAGGCAACGCCGACCTTGACCGCCATCTCCTCGCAGAACTCCACATCGGTCTGACCCTTCTTGAGGTACGGTCCGATATCAACGAGGGTGAAGTAGGTGCCCTGCGGGTCGGTGAACGGGATGCCGAGGTTCTTGAGACCGTCGCAGAAAAGCTTCTTCATATGCGCGTAGTGCGCCTGGAACTCAACGTAGTAGCTGTCCGGCATCTCAAGGCCGACAACAGCCGCCTCCATCAGCGGGGACGCCGCGCCGACGGTGTTGAAGTCGTGGTACTGCTTGATGCGATCCATGATCTCCTTGGGTGCGATGGCATAGCCAAGACGCCAGCCGGTGATGGAATAGGTCTTGGACAGGCTGGAGCAGCTGACCGTGCGCTCCCACATACCGGGCAGGGAGTTCATGTAGATGTGCTTGTTGTCATCATAGACGATGTGCTCATAGGGCTCGTCCATGATGGCATAGACGTCGTACTTGATGCAGAGGTCTGCGATGAGCTTGAGCTCGTCGTAGGTGAAGACTTTGCCGCTGGGGTTGGACGGGTTGCAGATCAGGATCGCCTTGATGCCCTGCTTGAAGGCGTCCTCAAGGACGTTCGCGTCAAAACCGAACGCGGGAGGCACGAGCGGGATATAGATCGGCTCGCAATCCGCAAGAATGAGCTGGGCGTGGTAGTTCTCAAAATACGGGCTGAACAGGGCGACCTTGTCGCCGGGGTTCGTCAGGGCGAAGATGGTATCCACCATCGCTTCGGTGGAACCGATGGTCACGACGACCTCAGTTTCCGGATCGAGGGTGCGGCCCATGAAATGCCCGCACTTCTTGCACAGCGCACGGCGGAAGTTCGGCGCGCCCATCGTGATGGGATACTGGTGCGGGCCGATGGCGCTGATCTCGGCCAGACGGTCGGTGATCGCCTTGGGCGGATCGAAATCAGGGAAACCCTGAGAAAGGTTGATGGCGTTGTTCGCGATGGCAATGCGTGTCATGCGGCGGATCACGGATTCGGTGAAGAGCTTGTTGCGTCTGCTCATTTCTTTCATGAAGTACCCTCTCTCGCGGTTCAGGGCGCGACCCTTATCATATTTTTACATGGTTATTATAAAATATAACGACAAGGAAACGCAAGAGAGAATTCGGCGAAAAAGCGAAAAAACGACCGGCAAAGTACCGGTCGTTTTTGTAAAAATTGCTGTGTTTCAGCGTTTGCAGCCGCAGCCTCCGCACGATTCCCCGTCGAGTGCTGCGCAGACCTCCGTGGTCGGGAAGAACGAATCCACAGGGAAATCGACGTCCGCAAAGATGGCACAGGGGTCCTCGGCGCTGCCGATGCCCGCGACCGTGCACTCCTCCGTCGGGATGCAGTAGTCGTAGACAGGGATGAGAAGCTGCGTGTCGCGCTCCAGCCGCACGATGGAAAACTGGCCGAGGGAGACGCAAACGCGGCGGCTCTGCGATTCGTCGAGAATGAGCGGCTCGTCAAATGCGGCCAGGATGCCCTCCGGCACACCGGTCAGCACGCCGGGCACGTAGTGGCAGTTGTCAACGAAATTGGCGCTGAGCAGCAACGGGTCGATGACCTCGACAAAAGCAGTCGGCAGATCGGCGGTCAGGTCAAGTTGGACGTCCAGCTCATCCGCGACCGGCTCGGAGGAGAAGATCTTCGGGCCGCTCTCGCCGCCGCAGAGGATGACGCGCTTCCCGAAGGTCGCAAGACCGTCTACCTCGGTATAGCGCGTGCTGCCGCTGAGCGCCTGCAGCGTGATCTTGTAGTAGAAGCGCATATCAACGGTATAATACCCGCGGTTGAAGTTTACCGGCTCCACGTCAACAAAGGTATAGAGCAACTCCGCGCTGCCGCCGCGGATGCCCTGCGCGGAAGCGAGCGTCTGCTGCGCCGACTGCGTGGGATAAAAGCGCAGGTCCTCAATGCAGTCCTTGTCGCGGCAGGACGAGAATATCTTTTTCGTATGGACGCAGACAGCCTCCCGGACGTTGTTGGCGCCGCCGCTGACCGGTCCGGCCGTCACTTTTTCAGCCATATCAAAACCTCCGTTAAGTACTGATTTGAAAGTCTTGCTTTCAGTCCATAGTATGCCCTGCGGCAAACTTGGTTCGGAAAGAAGGCTGTACAAATTAAAAGAAATGCGCTATACTATCCGTACAAGCTCTAGAAACAGGTAAAGGAGTCGGAGTATGACGCCGGTTGGTTTTATTCGAAGTAAAAATGAGATCAAGTATCTGATCCTCTACATCACGGAGCGTTTGATCGCTCCCGTGTCGTTTGAGACGCTGCAGGAGCTGACGATGTTCGATCCCGCGATCGAATTCTTTGAGTTCACGGAGTGCGTCAATTATCTGGAACGCACCGGTCACCTATCTTTGTCAAAGGACGATCTGTACGCCATCACGGAGAAAGGCGTGCTGAATGGTCGCGCCTGCGCGGAGGAGATCCCATTCTCCGTCCGCCTCGCCGCTGACAAGTTGACAGAAGCGTATAATCAGAAGGTCAGACGCGCGCGTCAGGTGCAGTCGAAGATCAAGCCCCGCGCCAACGGGACACTGAGTGTGGAGCTGCGCTTCAACGACGATCTGGGGCTTCCGCTTTGGCGGCTGGAGGTCGCTGTACCGAATGAGGAGAAGGCAAATGACCTTGTGAACCGCTTTGAGGATCATCCAGAAAAGATGTACAGCGAGCAAATTGCCATGCTCTTCCCACCAAAAGAAGAAGGAAGATCGGAGTTGGATCAATAAAAATCGTCATTTTCGTATAAAATACGAGGTCGGGAACCGCATTTCGGCTCCCGACCTCATCTTTTCGGATTGCTGTATTATATCATGTGATTCATTTGACTACGACGTTCTCCTCACCCAGCTTTTCGCGCAGCTCCCGCAGGAGTGAATCGTGCAGGTCGCAGGTCGCGCCGATCAGCTTGCCGGTATCGGCGAGGCGGATCTTGACAGGATTCGTCTTGCCCTCAAACATATAGATCACTCTGCGGAAATGCTCCATTTCCGGCGAATCCATAGATGGCAGCCTGACGTAGAGCGTCTGCCCCTTCCCTGTTGAACCGGCTGTCTCGGCGGGAGGTATCACGGGATGATCGGTCAGAGGCTGCGCGGAATCGCAAAGCATCTGCGGCGCCTTCTCGTCGCGCACGGACAGCCTGCCGCGCGCGGTGATGACCGAACCCTCGCGCAGATAGCTGCCGCTGGTTTCCAGACAGCGCGCGAAACAGAGCATCTCCATTGAGCCGGTATCATCCTCCAGCGTGACATACGCCATGAGGGTGTTCTTTTTTGTCGTCTTGGTCTTGCTCGATATCACGACGCCCGCGATCGTAACCAACTGCTCGTCGGCAAAGATCGTCGGACCACCATCCTGCGCGAAATCGTCGCGTATCCTGCCGATCGGCTGCGCGCCCGCCGCGCGCGCGGCGCTGCGGTAGGCGTCCATCGGGTGTCCGGAGAGATACAATCCTGTCGTTTCCTTCTCCATCCGCATTTTTTCACCCGGAGAGAATTCCGCGATATCCGGCAGTACGAGCGTGGACTGGCGAGGCGTATCATCCGCCGTACCAAATCCGAAGAAGTCGATCTGACCTTCGAGGTTCGCGCGGTTGCTGTTGGAAATGCCGTCCATGACCCGCTCATACACGGCGTCAAGCTGAGAACGGCGATAGCCCATGGAGTCGAACGCTCCTGCGCGAATGAGGCTCTCCATCGCGCGCTTGTTCATATCCACGCCGTCCATACGCTGGCAGAAGTCCTGGAAATCGGTGAAGGCGCCGTTTTTATCTCGTTCCTCCGTCATGCGGGCGATCAGGCCGCGCCCGATGCCCTTGATGGCGGCGAGTCCGAAGCGAATGCCGTCCTCCTCCACAGTGAAGCCCGCATCGGAGCGATTCACATCCGGCGGCAGCAGTGCGACGCCGTTTTCCTTGCACTCGCCGAAGTATTCGTTGACCTTTTCCGATACGTCCAGCACGCTGGACAGCAGTGCCGCCATATACTCCTTGAAATAGTGGCGCTTGCAGTACGCCGTCTGATACGCGACCACCGCGTAGCTGACTGCGTGCGCTTTGTTGAAGGCGTAGTTCGCGAAGTCGTAAATATCCTGATAGATCGCCTCGGCAGTCTGCTCGGGGATGCCGTTTGCTATGCATCCCTTGATCCCGCGATCGGGATCGCCGTGGACAAAGGTCTTTCGCTCCTTCTCTACGTCCTTCGCCTTCTTCTTGCTCATGGCACGGCGAATCATATCTGCCTGCCCAAGCGAGTAACCTGCGAGACGGCGGAATATCTCGATGACCTGCTCCTGATAGACGATGCAGCCGTAGGTGACGCTCAGGATCGGTTCAAGCGATGGGTGCATATACGTAACAAGCTTGGGATCGTGCTTGCTCGCGATGAAGCGCGGTATCGAGTCCATCGGGCCGGGCCGGTAAAGCGCGATGATAGCGGTCAGATCCTCGACCGTCGTGGGCTTTAAACCGACGCAGACGCCGGTCATACCGGCGGATTCCAGTTGGAACACGCCGGACGTTCTGCCCTGCTGCAACATCTCATAGGTCTCCGGATCGTTATCCGGAATAGCATCAAGTGTAAAGCGCTTATCCTTGCGCTGTATCATTTTCACAGCGTCATCAAGGATCGTAAGATTGCGCAGACCTAGGAAGTCCATCTTGAGCAGACCCAGTTCCTCCAGCGTGACCATGGTGTACTGGCAGACGATGGTCTCGTCGTTCCGCGCCAGCGGAACATAACTCACAACGGGGTCTTTCGTGATGACGACGCCGGCGGCGTGCGTCGAGGCGTGGCGCGGCATTCCCTCCAGCGCCTTCGCCGTATCGATAAGACGCTTTACGCGTTCGTCCTGCTCGTATTTGTCGCGCAGCTCCTTGGAGAGCCTGAGGGCTTCGTCGAGCGTCATGTGCAGCGCGGAGGGGATCAGCTTGGCGATCACGTCGCATTCGGCGTAGGTCATGTTCAACGCGCGTCCAACGTCGCGAATGACGCCGCGCGCAGCCATGGTGCCGAATGTGACGATCTGTGCCACATGATCGTCGCCGTATTTCCGGCGTACGTAATCCACGACCTCGCCGCGCCGCGTGTCGCCGAAGTCCATGTCGATATCCGGCATCGACACGCGTTCCGGGTTCAGAAAGCGCTCAAAATACAGTGCGTACTGCATCGGGTCGATGTCCGTGATGTGCAGGCAGTAGGATACCATGCTCCCCGCTGCGCTGCCGCGCCCGGGACCGACGGGAATGCCTACGCTCTTGGCATAGCGCACAAAGTCGGAGACAATGAGAAAATAGTCCGTAAAGCCCATCTTCTCGATCATATCCTGCTCGTATTTGAGCTGATCGCGGTATTCCGGCTTGCCCTCGCCGTAGCGTTCGGCATAGCCCTCCTTGCAGAGCTTTTTGAGATAAGAAAAGCTGTCGTAACCCTCCGGCAGCTTGAATTCCGGCAGATGGTACTTGCCGAACGTGAACTCCACGTTGCACATCTCCGCGATTTTCCCTGTGTTATCGATCGCGTCGGGATAGTCGGGAAACAGCGCCGCCATTTCCTCCGTCGAGCGAAGGTAGAAGTTCTGCGGCTCGTAACGCATACGGTTCTCATCCTCGACCGTCTTGCCGGTCTGGATGCAAAGAAGGACGTCGTGCGCCGCGGCGTCTTCCTTACGGAGATAGTGCGCGTCGTTGGTCACGACCAGCGGCAAGCCCGTTTCCTCATGGAGCCGAAGGATCCCGCGGTTGACGATCGCCTGCTCGCGGATGCCGTGATCCTGCAATTCAAGATAAAAACGATCCGGGCCGAAGATCTCCGATAGTGTTAGGGCATATTCCTTTGCGCCGTTGTAATCACCTGCCCTGAGCCGCCTTGGTATTTCTCCCGCGAGACAGGCGGAAAGGCAGATCAGGCCCTCGTGACGCTCCCGCAGCAGTTCCAGATCAATGCGCGGCTTGATATAAAAGCCCTCGATGTGCGCCATCGAAACCAGATAAGAGAGGTTGCGGTAGCCCGTTTCGTTCTCGCACAGCAGCACCATATGACGCGCTTCAGAGTCAAATTCGTGTTGCTTATCGAAGCGCGTGCGCGGTGCGACGTAAACCTCACAGCCGATGATCGGCTTGACGCCTTCCGCCTTGCAGGCGCGATAAAAGTCGATCACGCCGTACATGACGCCGTGATCGGTGATCGCGCAGGCAGTCTGCCCCATCGACCTGACCAGCTTAGGCAGGTCCTTGATGCGGCAGGCTCCGTCGAGCAGACTGTATTCAGTATGGACATGGAGGTGGGCGAACGACATGTTACAGCCCTTCTTCTTCGAGCAGATGCTCCACGATCTCGACCGCCGATGCGATCATGACCGCACAGTGATGCGTGATCCCCAGCGCCTTGACTGCGTCGCTTGGCTCCTCCTTCTCGTTGCGCAGCAGCTCGCGGCAGCGTACCGCGCCGAACTGTTCGGAAAAGCGCTTTTGCAGCTCACGGGATCGGGCGGACGCTTTGCGTTTCGCGCCGGCCGGGTCGCTCGTCACGTCCCCGCTCGCGATCAAATCGAGCGTCATCAGCGCGCCGGTGATCGCGCCGCAAAGCTCGCCCGTGCCTGTGCCGCTGCCGAAGCCGGCGCCGATGCGCAGCGCCGCGTCCGCCGGGATGTCAAATCTGTCCATAAACGCCGCCATTACGCTCTGGCAGCAGTTGTAGCCCTGATCGTGATAGGCGATTGCGGTTTCCATTCTGTTCATTCCGTATTCTCCTTCGCAAGCTGCATCAGTTTTCTCATTCTGTGGTTGAGGCAGGATTTGGTCAGCGGCGGATCAAAGGTCTGCGCCAGTTCGGAAAGCGACAGCTCCGGCTGAAGGAGCCGCGCGACTGCGACCTCCTGTAATTCCGCCGAAAGCGTCTTCAGTATGCCTGAATCCGTCAGGCGGGTCAGCGCCTCAACCTGTGCCGCGGACGCCGCCACGGACTTCTCGACATTTGCCGAGTCGCAGTTCACACGGCGGTTGACCGTGTTGCGCATGGATTTTTCGACCTTTGCCGCCATGATCTCCATTGCGGCCACCGGCGCGCCAAGCATCGTCAGCAAATCTTCAATGTTCTCGCTGTGCTTGAAATAGGTCACGCTGTTGCCGCCGCGCGCAACGTTCTTTGGCTCAAAACCCATATCGCGCAACAGCGCCTCTGTTTCACGCCCGACCTGAAAATGCGCGGTGGCAAGCTCCATATGGTAGCGCTTGCGCGGATCCGTCACGCTGCCGCCGGAGAGAAATGCGCCGCGCAGATAGGACGCGCGGCAGTGGTCTTCCTCCAGCATGGCAAAATTGACATGGAGCGCAAAGTGCTGCGAGAGGTCATAACCCAGCGCCTGCCAGATCTTCGACAGCTTGTCCGGCGCTGTGATGCGAAAGATGTATTTTCCTGTGCCACCGTCCTCCGGTAGCGTATCGAACCTTACGCCGAACGCCTTCTGGAACAGCTTCGGCAGACGCTGCGCAAACTCCGCGCTTTCGGTGACGATACGCGCCTCGCCGGATGAAAAGCTTCCTGCGTAGAGCAGCACGCCGCACGCCTCGGCAAGGGCGCAGCATTTGCGCTGAAGCGGCGCCTTGCACAGCTCCGTTTTCACTTCTCCGGAAAAGGACACCGTCCTCACCACCACTCTGTTATCTTTATGAATGCGTCAGGTCGCGCCGCGTCATATCGCGGTGGTTTTCACTGACGACATAGCCCATCTTGGCAATGCGCTCCGCGAGCTCACGCGCGATCGCGACGCTGCGGTGCCGTCCGCCAGTGCATCCGACGGCGACCACGAGCACCGTCTTCCCCTCCTCGCTGTAACGCGGGAGCAGGAAGCGGAACAGTTCCTCCAGACGGTCGAGAAACTCATGCGTCTGGTCAAAAGAAAAAACATAATCCCGCACTTCGGAATCCATACCGGTTTTTCCGCGCAGATCCGCAACATAGAACGGGTTGGGCATGAAGCGAACGTCGAACACGAGATCAGCCTCAGGAGGAATCCCGTTCTTAAATCCGAACGACATCACGTTGACGCTCAGCTTATGCTCCTTTGTTTTATCGCCGAACAGGCTGTATAACTCACTCGATAGCTTGGAGGCCGGCATACTTGTCGTGTCAATGACAAAGTCTGCCTGCTCGCGAAGCGGTCGTAACAGCTCCTCCTCGCGGCGCGCCGCGTCCTCAATGGTGTCGCTGCCGCGCTGGAGCGGATGCATCCTGCGCGTCTCCTTGTATCGCCCGATGATCGTCTCACGATCCGCCGCAAGAAAGAGCAGCCGACAGTTGACGCCCTGTGTGCGCAGACGGTCAACCGTCATAAGGATCGACGGAAACCCCTCGCTGCCGCCGCGAATATCGCTGACAAGCGCAACGCGTTCAAATCCGTTTCCGGCGCAGAAGCCCGCAAACTGGAAGATCATCTTGGCGGGCATGTTGTCGACCGTGTAGTAGCCCATATCCTCCAGATACTTTGCCGCGCGGCTTTTGCCCGCACCGGAGAGCCCCGTTATCACCAAAAATTCCATATCTGTCTCCTCATCGGATGATGCGAACCTCCGGTTCCAGTCGGACGCCAAACCTGTCACAGACGGTTTTCTGTATCAGCTCGATCAGAGCCAGCACGTCGGCGCAAGTCGCGCCGCCCGTATTGATGACAAAGCCGGCGTGTTTGGTGGAGACCTCCGCGCCGCCGACGCGCGTACCCATCAGACCGGCGTCCTGAATCAGCTTGCCGGCGAAATATCCAGCGGGACGCTTGAAGGTGCTGCCGGCGCTGGGATACTCCAGCGGCTGCGACGCCTTGCGCCGCGCCATCAGTTCATCCATGCGGGCGCGGATCGTGTCAGGATCGCCAGCTCTCAGCCTCACTTTTGCACGAAGAACAACAGCCTCCGGCTTCTCGGTAAAAACACTGTGGCGGTAGGAAAGCTGCAAATCGTCCGCTTGAAGCGTCCGTACGCCGTCGGGAAACAACGCCGTGACCTCTGTCAGCACGTCCGCGAGCGAACCGTCATACGCGCCCGCATTCATCACCACGCCTCCGCCAAGGCTCCCGGGGATACCGTGGGCAAATTCCAAGCCCGTCAGTCCCTCCTGCCACGCGAACGTTGCCAGCTTTGCAAGTGAAACGCCAGCGTCCGCTTCCAAATCCGCATCGCTTACGCGGCAAAGACTCTTCATTTCCCCCGTTGCGATCACGACTGTGTCGACGCCATTGTCCGGGAACAGCACGTTCGTCCCGTTGCCAAGCAGGATCGAAGGCACCTTCTGCTCGCGCAGAAAACCGTCGAGCACGATCAGCTCTTCCGCGTTACGCGGGAACGCCATGCGCTTTGCCGCGCCGCCGATGCGAAATGAGGTATGTCTGCTCAGGGGTTCATCCCGAAGCCAGATCAGCTCCGGCAGATACTCTTGAATGGTTTGATCCAGTGCGTTTTCCCACGCCATTTGGGTCATGCTCCTCACTTATTTGGAATTTTTGTCAACCTGACGGTCGATCTTCTCCACGAACATCTGCGCGGAGTTAAAACCGTACTTCTTCTGGCGGTTATTCATCGCCGCGATCTCAGCAATACCGGCAAGATTTCGTCCTGCACGAACCGGAATCGTCACGATCGGCACGGGGATGTCAAGGATCTGCGTATAGTCGTCGTCGAGGCCGAGGCGATCGTAGACGTAACCGTCCGTCCATTCCTCAAACTTAATGACCAGATCGATCTGCGTGCTCTCCTGCACCGCGCCCATGCCGAAGATCTTTTGAATGTCGATAACGCCGACGCCGCGCACCTCAAGGTAGTCGCGGATCAACTCCGGCGCGGAACCGATGAGCGTGTTGCCGATGCGGCGGATCTCCACCGCGTCGTCCGCCACGAGACGGTGTCCGCGCTTGATGAGCTCGATCGCGGTCTCGCTCTTGCCGATGCCGGAATCGCCCGTGATCATAACGCCCTCGCCGTAGACGTCCAGCAGAACGCCGTGCCGCGTGATCATCGGCGCGAGCAGATGGTTGAGGTAGTCGATGGCAAGGCTGGTGAACTCGACCGCTGTCATCTTGGTGCGCAGGATCGTGCGCCCATAATGCTCCGCCATCTCAAGGCATTCTGGAAAAACCTCCAGATTGCGCGAGACGATGAACGCCGGGATCTCATAGCTGAACAGATCGCCGAATTTCTTGCGTCGCTCATCGGAGGAAAAGCCTCGTAAATACTCCTCCTCAGATTTTCCGATGATCTGAAGGCGCTCCGGATCGAAATAGTCGAAGAAACCGGCAAACTGCAGGCCGGGACGATTGACGTCCGTGATGGTCAGCACACGGGACTCAAAATCGGGGCTCTTGTAGACAACCTCCATCTGGAATTGATCGACGACTTCCCTCACCTTGACGCTGCGATCCGTTCTCATGTTATTCTCCTCCGATTTTATTCTATGTTGCCAACATTATATACGTTTCCCTCTGTATTTACAAGAAGAACGAGGTATTTTCACGCAATTCCGAATCTCAAAATTTTTTCGTATTTTTTGAAAATTACACTTGCATTTTGTGGTTCTTTCTGTTATCATATCAAATGCTTGTTCGGGGAGGATCCGAACGGTACGATTTGATTACAGCAAGGAGGTGCAACGGATGGCAAAGTGTGAATTTTGCGACAAGGGCGTGACCTTTGGTATTAAGGTCTCTCACTCCCATCGTCGTTCCAATCGCATGTGGAAGCCCAACGTCAAGCGCGTCAAGGCGATTGTTGACGGTACGCCCCGCCATGTGTACGTTTGTACCCGCTGTCTGCGCTCGGGCAAAGTTACCCGCGCGATCTAAGGACAAAATGAGAGGAACCGCTTGCGGTTCCTCTTCTTTTATCTCTATAAATCAAAAAGGAAGCCGATCGGCTTCCTTTTTTGATTTAATGCACCAGCGTGCCGACGTTCTCCCCCGCTACGACGCGCAGAATGTTTTTGGGATCCTTGAGCGCAAACACATAAACAGGGATGCTGTTGTCCATTGCAAGGCTCGTCGCGGTCAGATCCATGACGCCCAGGCGCTTCGCCAGCACTTCATCGAAGCTGATCTCGTCGTACTTGACCGCCGTCGGATCCTTTGCGGGATCGGCGCTGTACACGCCGTCAATGTTCTTCGCCAGCAGGATGACGTCCGCCTTGATCTCCGTCGCGCGGAGCACTGTGCCGGTGTCGGTGGAGAAAAACGGATGGCCCGTTCCTCCTGCGAACAGCACGACCCTGCCGTTCGAGAGGTGCTTCATCGCGCGCTCGTGGGTGTAATACTCCGCAAACGTCGGCATCTCCATTGCCGTCATGACGCGGGCATGTACACCGTGCTGCTCCAGCACATCGCTGACGGCAAGGCAGTTCATCACCGTCGCCAGCATGCCCATGCGGTCGGCGCGTGTGCGTTCAATGTACCCCTCGCCGTTTTTGACGCCGCGCCAGAAGTTGCCGCCGCCGATGACGACGCCGACCTCAACGCCCTGCGCGACACAGTCCTTGATCACCTCACAGACCTCATGCATGACAGTAAAGTCGTAGCCGGTCTTGTTCGCACCCGCCAGAGCTTCGCCGCTGATCTTCAAAAGGATCCGTTTGTATTTCGCCATCTCTCTTTCTCCTCCCTGTTATTCACAAAAAGTCCGCAGCAACCCCAGAAGCTGCTCTTTACCGTCGCCCTTCTCCGCAGAGAACGGCACCAGTGTTTCCGTATCATCCATGCCGAGCGTATCGCGGATCAGTGCCAGATTCGTCTCAATCTCGCTTCGTTTGAGCTTGTCCAGCTTATTCGCGACGACAATGACGGGGCATCCGCTGCTCTTGAAATAATCGTGCATCGTCACGTCATCCGCCGTCGGCTTATGCCGCGCATCAACGATCAGCACGCCAAGGTCAATGAGGCCGCTGGACTGGAAATAGTTCTCCATCAGCTTGCCCCAACGGTCGCGTTCCGCCTTGGAAACCTTGGCGTAGCCGTAACCCGGCAGATCGACGAGGTATATTTTGCTGTCAATCAGAAAATAATTGATCTGCGTCGTTTTCCCCGGCTGCGCGCCGACGCGGGCAAGGTTTCTGCGGTTCAGCAGCCGGTTGATGACCGACGACTTCCCCACGTTTGACCGCCCAGCAAAGGCAAGCTGTTTTCGTCCGTCGCGGATGAACTGCGACGGCGACGCCGCAGACAGAATGAATTCCGCATGATTGAAATTGATAGCCATGTCAAACCCTCAATGCAGGAGTCAATGCCTGCTCCGAAGTTCCGATATATGCTTCCAAACCCTTGACCATTGATAGCTCCGGCAGAGACAGCGCCTCCGCAAACACGGCGTCCACGGTCTCCACAGTCACAAAGCGCAGCTTTTGCCGAACGCTCTGATCGATCTCATCCAGATCCTTCTCGTTTTCAAGCGGAAGGATCACGGTATGTATCCCGGCGCGAAGCGCGCCCATGGTCTTTTCACGAAGCCCTCCGATGGGAAGTACACGGCCGCGAAGCGTGACCTCGCCGGTCATGGCGACGTCATGCCGCACAGGCCGGTTGGTCAGCGCAGAGAGCAGTGCGGTCGTGATGGCGATACCGGCGGAAGGCCCATCCTTCGGCACCGCGCCCTCCGGGAAGTGGATATGGATGTCCTTCGTCTTGTAAAAGTCCTGTTCAATACCGAGTTCCAGAACGCGGGAGCGCAGACAGGAGAGCGCCGCGTGGCAGCTTTCGCGCATCACATCGCCGAGGTTGCCGGTCAGCTCCAGCTTGCCGCTGCCTTCCATGACGTTGACCTCAACGGGAAGGATCTCGCCGCCGACGCTCGTCCAGGCCAGCCCGTTTACTACGCCGATCAGATCCTTTTTGGACGCCTTTTCGCGGCTGTAGCGCGGCGCGCCGAGATAATCCGAAAGGTTGCTCTCTGTAATGCAGATTCGCTTTACAGAATTGCCACTAAGCGCCATTGCGGTCTTTCGGCAGAGCTTGGCAAGCTCACGTTCCAGTGTGCGGACGCCGCTCTCGCGGGTGTAGAGCGAAATGACCGCTCGAAGCGCCGCCTCATCGATGCGAAGCGCAGCTTTTGGTACGCCGTGAGCCTCCTTCTGCTTAGGCAGAAGATACCGCGTTGCGATCTGCACCTTCTCCTCATCCGTGTAGCTGGGAAGCTCGATGACCTCCATGCGGTCAAGCAGAGGGCGCGGGATGGTATCCAGCGTGTTCGCGGTCATGATAAACATAACGCGCGACAGATCGATGGGGATCTCAAGATAATGGTCGCGGAACGAGTTGTTCTGCTCGGTATCCAGCACCTCCAGCAGCGCCGACGCGGGATCGCCATGGTGGTCGGCGCCGAGTTTATCGATCTCGTCGAGCACCAACAGCGGATTCATTGACCCGCTCCTGCCGATCGCCTCCACAATGCGGCCCGGCATTGCGCCGATATAGGTCTTGCGGTGGCCGCGGATATCCGCCTCGTCCCGCACGCCGCCGAGCGATAAGCGCGCAACCTTGCGGTTCATCGCTTTGGCGACGGACAGGGCAATGCTCGTCTTGCCAACGCCCGGAGGCCCGACCAGGCAGAGTACCTGCCCTTTCGCGTCCTCCTTAAGGGAGCGCACGGCAATGAACTCCAGAATGCGCTCCTTGACTTTCTCCATACCGAAATGGTCATGTTCCAGGATCTTGCGCGCCTTTTCCACGTCGTCGCGCTCTTTGGTCAGCTTGTTCCACGGCAGTTCCAGCACAGTATCGAGGTAAGTGCGCAGTACGGAGGCCTCCGCGCTGCCAAAGGGCTGCTTTGAGAGCCGGTCAACGTCCTTGAGCAGTTTCTTTTCCGTCTCCTCCGGGAACTTGAGCGCAATGATATGGTCGCGGTAGGTGTCCAGTTCCTCGCCGTCGTCCCCCTCGCCCAACTCATGCTGCAAGACCTTGACCTGCTCGCGCAGGACAAAATCGCGGTGGATTCGGCCCACGCGCTCGCGCACCTTGCCCTCAATCTCCTGCTGCAATGAGATGACTTCGATCTCGCGGCGCAGGATCTCATTGACAAGGCGAAGGCGCGGCAGTGCGCGAAGCTCCTCCAGGACACCCATCTTATCCTGATAGCGGATATTCATATGGTGCGCGATGAAGTCCGCCAGTCCGGCTGGATCGGTCATATCGAACGCCTCGGCAAGGTTTTCCGCGCTGACGCTCTGCGTCAGCTCCACGTATTCACCGAAGCCTATATACGCCTGCCGCAGCAGCGCTTCCGTCCGCGCGCCGGAGCGCACAGCCTTCGGCTCGTCGATCAGCTCGATCTGTGCGGTCAGGAACGGTTCCTTCTGCCACAGGCGGCGCAGTCTCGCGCGCTGGACTCCCTCGACAAGGACGCGGATGACATGATCGTTCACGCGCAGCACCTGCATCACACGAACGACCGTTCCCATTTCGTAGAGATCGTCCCGCTCCGGCTCATCCACTGTAAGCTCGCGCTGTGTGACGGCAAACAGTTCCCGATCCGTCTCCATGGCGCGCTCCAACGCGCGCATGGAGATCATTCGTTCCAGATCGAAGCTCGCAGTCGTATTCGGATAGACCACCAGCCCCCGCATGGCGAGGGCCGGAATATTTTTTGTCACAGGTTCCATAGATGATTCCTTTTACGAAGCGGAGTCAAACTTGGGCTCCGCTTTTTTTGCGCTTCTGCCCGCGCTCTTCGGCTTTTCCACCGCACTGCGGTGCGTCAGCGCCGGCTGCTCGGCGCCTTCCACGCACGCCTTTGTTACGGTGACGCGCTCAATGGTCCTGTCGGATGGAAGCTCGTACATGACGGGCATCAGCACCGATTCCATGACAGCGCGCAGGCCGCGCGCGCCGATGTTGCGCGCGATCGCCTTGTCCGCGACCTCGTCGAGCGCATCCTTTTCAAAAACCAGCTCGGCATTGTCGTAGTAAAACAGCTTCTGATACTGTTTGACCAGCGCGTTTTTCGGCTCGGTCAGAATACGAACAAGATCCTCACGCGTCAGCGCGTCTAGCGCGGTGATGACCGGCAGTCTGCCGACCAGCTCGGGAATGATGCCGAATTTGAGGATGTCATGCGGCTGCACCTCGCGCAGGATCTTGCTGCCGTTCTTCTCCTTCTTCGACTCTACGACCGCCTCAAAGCCCATGCTCTTGCGGTCAAGGCGGTTTTCAATGATCTTCTCGATGCCGTCGAACGCGCCGCCGCAGATGAAGAGGATGTTGTGTGTGTCGATCTGGATAAACTCCTGATGCGGATGTTTGCGTCCGCCCTGCGGCGGAACGTTCGCCACCGTGCCTTCGACGATCTTGAGCAGCGCCTGCTGTACGCCCTCTCCGGACACGTCGCGCGTGATGGACGTGTTCTCGCTCTTGCGGGCGATCTTGTCGATCTCGTCCACGTAGATGATGCCGCGCTCAGCAAGCTCCACATCGTAATCCGCTGCCTGCAGCAGACGCAGCAGAATGTTTTCCACGTCGTCGCCGACGTAACCGGCCTCGGTCAGCGTGGTCGCGTCTGCGATGGCAAACGGCACCTTGAGGATACGCGCCAGCGTCTGAGCAAACAGCGTCTTGCCGGAGCCGGTCGGCCCCAGCATGAGGATATTGCTCTTTTGCAGCTCGACCTCGTCGCCTCCGCCGAAGTAGATGCGCTTGTAGTGGTTATACACCGAAACGGACAACGCGATCTTTGCCGCTTCCTGTCCGATGATATACTGATCGAGCACGTCATGGATCTCGCGCGGCGTCGGAAGCTCCTGTGCCGATTCGGGCGCGTCCTCCTGCATGGCGTAGCCGTCCTGCAGGATGTCTCGGCAGAGGTTGACGCACTCGTCACAGATGCGGACGCCCGCGGGTCCCTGGATCATGCGCCGTACCTCGCGCTCCTGCTTGCCGCAGAAGGAGCAGCGCAGGGCGCGCTTGTTGTTGGATTCGCTCATAAGATGCTCCTGCCTTTACGATGGAATCAGCGCTTGTAGATGACCTTGTCGATCAGGCCATACGCCTTCGCCTGCTCAGCGGTCATAAAGTTGTCGCGCTCGCAGTCGGCGCGGACGACCTCATAATCCTTATCGCAATTGTCTGCGAGGATCCGGGTCAGCTTCTCCTTCAGCTCCAGCATACGCTTGGCGTGGATCTCGATGTCCGTTGCCTGTCCCTGATAACCGCCGAGAGGCTGGTGGATCATGATCTCGGAATTCGGAAGCGCGATGCGCTTGCCTTTCGTACCGGCGGAGAGCAGGAACGCGCCCATGCTTGCCGCCATACCGACGCAGATGGTGGACACGTCGCACTTGATATACTGCATTGTATCGTAAATGGCAAAGCCGTCGGTGACGCTGCCGCCGGGACTGTTGATATAGAACTGGATATCCTTGTCGGGATCCTTCGCCTCCAGAAACAGCATCTGCGCGACGATCAGGCTCGCCGTCGCGGAGTTGACCTCCTCGCCGAGGAAGATGATGCGATCCTCCAGCAGGCGGGAAAAGATGTCGTAAGACCGCTCGCCGCGGTTGGTCTGCTCAATTACGTAGGGGACCAATGCCATAGTGTTACCTCCCGGGTGTCTTGTTCACACCCTGTTCAAATTTTCGCCACTGACACGAACAACCACAAAGCCGAGCTTGTGGTTGTTCGATATCAGCATTATAACCGGGTTCTGTGTTATTCAGCCGTCTTCTCGTCCGCTTCGGGCTGATTCTCCTCGACTGTGGCGCTCTCCTTCACGACGTTGACCGCCTTGGTATTGAGCACGGAGGAGCGGATATCGCCCTCGCTGAGGTACTTTTTGACCATCTCGACGTCCATGCCGTAGCTGTCCGCGATGCGCTTATACTCAGCCTCGATGTCCTCCTCGGTCGCCTCAAGCTTCTCGACCTCGATGATCTTCGCGATGGCGAGATCCATCTTGACCTGCTTGATGGCGGTCTCGCGGCCGTCTTCCATGAACTTTGCCTCGTCGAACTGGGTCATCTTCGCGTACTGTTCAAAGGGGATGCCCTGTGCCATCAGGCGGTTCTTGAACTCGTCGAGGAAGCGCTTGCACTGCTCTTCAATCAGGATCTCGGGGATGTCCGCCTCAATGCCCTCGGCGACCTTCTCGATCAGCGCGTTCTCAAAAGCGATATCGACGCTCTTCTGGCGGTCGCCCTCGATCTGCTTGCGGATGTCCGCGCGCAGCTCGTCAATGGTGTCGAACTCCGAGACGTCCTTGGCAAACTCGTCGTCCAGCTCGGGCAGCTCCTTGAACTTGACCTCGTTGCACTTGACGTGGAACACGACGGCCTTACCGGCGAGCTCCTTTGTATAGTCCTCCGGGAAGGTGATGTCGATATCCTTCTCCTCGCCCGCCTTCATGCCGATGACCTGATCCTCAAAGCCGGGGACGAAGCTGCCGGAGCCGAGCTCCAGCTCATGGTTCTCGCCCTTGCCGCCCTCAAAAGGCACGCCGTCGAGGAAGCCCTCGAAGTCGATCACGGCAGTGTCGCCGAGCTTCGCTTCGCGCTCGACGGACACGAGACGCGCGTTGCGCTCCGCCATATCGTTCAGGCGCCCGGTCACATCGTCGTCGGTGACAACGACCTCGTCCTTGGGCGCGCTGACGCCCTTGTACTCGCCGAGCTTGACCTCGGGGTACACGGCAACGGTCGCCTTGAAGGTGAAGCCGTCCTTGGTGACGTCGCCGACCATCTCGACCTCGGGGTAGCCGATGGTATTGAGGTTCTCGCTGACGACAGCCTGCTCATATGCCTCGGGGAACGCCGCATCCACCGCGTCGCTGTAAAAGACCTCGGGGCCGTACAGCTTCTCGATCATCTTGCGGGGGGCCTTGCCCGGGCGGAAGCCGGGGACGCTGATCTTGCTGCGCGCCTTGGCGTACGCCTTGGCGACGGCGGCTTCAAACTCCTCCGCGCCGACGGCGATCTCCAGCGCAACTCTGCTCTTCTCCAGCTTTTCTACGTTTTTGACAGTCATGTTTTCTATTTCCTCCGTTTGAACAAATGAAAATGCCCATTGCGAATCGGTATTCTAACATATTGTTCCGGAAAAATCTACCCTTATTTTTATAAAGATATTCCTTAATCACAGATTTTTTTGGGGACAAAGCCCAAATAATCCGCGGAAATGAGCGAATAGTCGGTAAAGCCCCTCTTCCCTTCAAACGCCCGTTTATGCGTGACACCATGCAGATGACCGTAATAGCAGCGCTCCGCGTGCCAGCGGTCGATGATCTCCAGCAGCTCCGGGCACTGGTAACCGTGATAGATCGGCGGATAATGCAGGAAGCACAGGATCGGTCTTCCCTCCGCCGCGCGAAATGACGCTTCGAGCCGCAGCGCCTCGCGCGCTATCATCTTGCCCGTGTGCGTTCCCGCCGCGTCCTCCTCATAAAACCATCCCCGCGTGCCGCAGAGCGCGTAATCGCCGTAGAAGAAGCAATTGTTGTGGAGAATATCCAGCGTTGTAAAGCCGTGATCGGCAAAGAAGCGTTTCATCTTGGACGCCGTTGTCCACCAGTAGTCATGGTTGCCCTTGAGCAGGAGCTTCTTTCCCGGCAGAGCGTTGATAAAGGCGAGATCCGCCAGCGCCCCGTCCAAAGACATCCCCCAGGACGAGTCTCCCGCAAGAACCGTCACATCGTCGTCATGAAGCTGCGAAAACGCCTCGCGCGTCCGTTCGACGTGATTTGCCCACTTTTCTCCGAACACGTCCATCGGTTTTTCTCCGGACAGCGACAGATGCAGGTCGCCGATCACATAGAGAGACATGACCAGTCCTCCCAAAACGCAGGATAGGATTTTGTGACGCACTCCGCGCCGCTGAGCGTCACGTCGCTTTGGCACAGACACGCCGCCACCGCCGCTGCCATGGCGATGCGGTGGTCGTTCATCGCATCCGTTACGCCGCCGCGTAGAATAGGCTTTCCGCGGATCACGAGCCCGTCGTCCGTCTCGCGGACGTCCGCGCCCAGCGAGCCAAGCATCGCAACCGTCGTTTTCAGGCGGTCGCTTTCTTTACCGCGCAGCCGCGCGGCGTTCACGATGCGCGTTTCCCCGTCCGACGCGGAGGCAAGCGCTGCCAAGGCCGGCACAAGATCCGGCGTATCAAGGGCGTCGATCACGCCGCCGCGCAGGATGCTGCGTCGCACGGTGACCCTGCCCGGCGCAGCCTCAACGTCCGCGCCGAAGCGGCTCAGAATGTCGAGAATGGAGCGGTCGCCCTGAGCGGATGCGCGATCCAGGCCGGTCACAGTCACGCCCTTGCGGGAAATCGCTCCAATGCACAGGAACGCCGCGGCGCCAGACCAGTCGCACTCTACGCGGCTGTCCGGCAGGGCATAACGCTGCCCGCCGGATATTGTATACGTTTTCCCGGATTTGTCAAAGACGATCCCCGCAGAGCGAAGCGCCCGCTCAGTCATGGCAACGTAGGGCGCGGACGCGGGCGAACCATCAACGGTCAGCGTGCTGCCGCCTTGCAGCAGCGGCAGCGCAAAGAGCAGTCCGGACACGAACTGAGAGGAAAGGCTTCCGTCGACGCAATAATCGCCTGCAAGGAGTTTTCCTTCACAGAACAAATCGACACCATCCTCGCGGATCGTCATGCCATGAGTCCTAAGTGCGTCGCACAGCGGTCCGAGCGGACGCTCCGCCAATGCGGCGCGGCGGTGAAAAACCGCCGTCACGCCCAGCGCCGCCGCAACAGGCAGCAGAAAGCGGAGCGTCGAACCGCTCTCTCCGCAGTCCAGCTCGCAGGTTTCTTCAGGGATCGTTCGGATCGGCGTGACGCGCAAAACGCCGTTTGATTCTTCGATCCCTGCGCCCAGCGCGCGGAGACAGCGCACGGTCGCCGATACGTCGTCGGACAGTGTTCCGCAATCCAGCGTCGCCTTCCGTTCTCCCAGCGCGGCGCAGAGCAGCAAGCGATGCGCCATCGACTTGGACGCGGGCGCCCTGACCATGCCGAAGCGTGGGCCGTGCGGCAGCGTAACGGTCATGATTCGTTGCCCCCTTCCAGCGCGACGGTCTCCCCCGTCGTGAAGAAATACAGAAGCTTTTCGCGCACCGGCATCCCCATGATGCGCTCCAGCGCCGCGGCGTAAGCGTCGAGCTGCGGCCTGTAATACGCCGCGCGCTCGGCGGTCTGGCTTCGGTTGATACGATCGGTCTTGAAATCGAGGACGACAAGGCCGCCGTTCTCAATAAAAAAGCAATCCACCACGCCTTGCAGCAGCACCTGGTCCTCCGCGTCGGCGCGTGGATCAAACGCCTGCGCGCTCGTCAGCAAAGAAAAGCGGTACTCGCGCTCAACACGTCCGCTCGCGCGGATGCGCGCGGCAACGTCGCTTTGCAGGAAACGCGCGATGAGCGTCTCATCGGCGGCCTTCGCCTGCTCCGGCGTCAGCAGCCGCCGCTCCGCCAGCGCATCTATCTGCGCGCGCACCGCATCGGGACTCGATTCACATGTGAGATCCAGATGCTCCATCACAAGATGGATCGCCGTGCCGCGCTCCGCGCCGGACAGCGGCGCGTCAGACGCAAGAAAACGAGGTCGGGTCAGGCTTCGAAGACGCGGAGGAAGCTTTGCATTCTCGGCGATCTCCGCGTCCGCCTCGCGTCCTTTGAGCTGTGTCGCAGTCAGCTTCGCGCTCAATTCCGTTGCTGCCGCGTGAGGATACGACCAAAGGAGCGCGTCCATGTCGATCGGCAGCTCCGTTTCGGTCTCCGCCGCATTTTTGCCGCGTTTTTTCGCTGTATCCGTATCTTCTTCTCCGCCCGCGTCATGCACGGCGACGATCCATGCAGCGTCATCAGAGGTAACGATCTGCGGCGCGTCAAATCCTGCCAGCGCGCGTAATGGTTTCGCCTCCGGGCGGCACAGCAGCGGCAGCAGCACCCAGTCGCCCAGACATTTTGCCTCGTCCGCCGTCTCCGGCAGCACGGGACAGGACGCGGCGGAAAGCAGATCGCCCACGCGTTTTGCCGCGCCCGACATCGTCTGCACCATGACGAGCTTTTCCTTCGCGCGAGTCATGGCGACGTACAGCAGCCGCATTTCCTCCGCTTTCGTCTCACGGCGGAGGGTTTGTTCGATCGCCTGCCGCGCAGCGGTCGGGTAGCGGATACGGCGTGCCATATCCACGCGCTCGGGGCCGAGCCCGTGCTTCGGGTGTACCAGCACGGAGCCGGTGAAGTCCATGTTGTTGAATTTCTTGGCAAGATCGGAGAGTATGACCACAGGAAATTCAAGTCCTTTGGATTTGTGAATGCTCATAATGCGCACGCCGCCGACGCTCTGCGCATTTCTCTGCGGAGCAAATCCCTCCCGCGCCTGCAAGTCACGCAGATGCGTGACAAAGGCGAACAGACCGCGGTACCCGGATTCCTCAAACGATTCCGCCAGCGCGAGAAACGCCAGCAGGTTCTCCTTTCGTTCCCGCCCGTTCGGCATCGCGCCGAACACGGCAAGGACGTTTAATTTGTCGTAGATGTGCGACAACAGGCGCCGAACGCTCATAGCCTGCGCCGCCTCGCGCAGATCGTGCAGGGTATTCAGGAACATCTTCGAGCGCTCGTCTTCGCCGACAGTCAGCGCATCGAAGAAATCGCCCGTCTTCATCGAACCGCGCAGCAGCGCCAGCTCGTCGGCGGTAAAGCCGAACAGCGGCGAGCGCAGCGCTGCGATCAGCGGAATATCCTGCCGCGGGTTGTCCAGGATTTGCAGCAGCGCAAACACCGATGATACCTCGACGGAGGCGAAGAAATCGTCCCCCGCCTCGGCTGATACGGCAATATGCCGCGACTCCAAAGCGTGTCGATAGTCGATCAGCCGCGCCCTCGGCGAACGCATCAGGATAACGATATCCTCCTCGCGCACGCCGCGCTGCGCTTTCGTATCCGAATCAGTAACGGTGAATCCGCCGTCGAGCAGATTCCTTATGTAGTCCGCGACGAACAACGCCTCCGCCTCGCCCGCGCGCGTTCCCTCATGATTGCTGGTGTCAAGCAGATGGAATTCGGTCTGACAGGCCGGATTCTCATCATAGGGCGCGCCGGGATAAAGCGCCTCATCCGCGCCGTAGTCCAGTTCCCCCATCTCAACGGAGAGAATGTTGGTGAACACAAAATTTGTCGCGTCCAGCACCTCGTGCCGCGAGCGGAAGTTGCATGAGAGAATCAGCTTTGCCTGCTCGCCCTCCGCCGCCTCCGAGGCGTGGGGATAGGTATTGTAATGGTCGAGGAAGATGGTCGGATCGGCAAGTCGGAAGCGGTAGATGCTCTGCTTCACGTCGCCTACGGTGAACAGGTTCTTGCCATCGCGGGAGATCGCCGCAAAGATGCGGTTCTGAACCTCGTTCGTGTCCTGATACTCGTCCACCATGATTTCGCGGTAGCGCTCCGCCACCGTCCGCGCAAGCTGCGTCGGCTGACCGTCCGTGTCAACCAGCAGCCGGATCGCCATATGCTCCTGATCGGAGAAGTCAGCGGCGTTTCGGCGCCGTTTCTCGGCCTGATACGCGCGGGTGAAATCGCCCGTCAGCCGCAGCAGCGCGATCATGGCGGGCGCCATAGCGCGCAGGTCGTCCGCCGCCTCGGCTGAGGACGCGGCGAACAGCGCGTTCAGCTTCGCGCTCGACGCCTTCACATTGTCCCATAGCCGTTTCATGCGATTTTTGAGCGCTTCATCAGCGCATTTGCGTACGGCAGTGATGCGCGGGAACGTAACCAGATGCGCGCGTGCCTCATCCCAGCCTTGTTCTGACGCCTGTGCCAGCGCGTAAAACGCGCCCGCCACGGAGCGGAAGTCCGGCGCATAGGTCACGGACAGCTTTTCATCGTCCGCCATTTCATCCGCGCCGCGCTCCAACAGCCGCGCCCAGTGCAACGCCTTTCCGCGCAGGGCGGCAAGCAGCAGATCGCCGTATCTCGTCCCGTCAATGGATTCGGGGATAGATTCCCAGCGCGTTTCCTGATCGTTGAGCCAGCGCAATGGGTATGGCTGCGCCTGCACCTTGCCATGCAGCTCATCCACAAGCGCCGCGAGCGCGCGGTCGTCACGCCCGGCGCCCAGCGTATCGGCAAGCAGCGTGCCGCCGTCTCCGGGCTGCAGTTCCTCGTAAAACGCATCCAGCGTCCGCGTCAGCACACGCGCGCGCAGCGTCGCCGCGTCCTGCTCATCCAGTACGCGAAAGTCTGGCCGAAGCGTACGGCCCTGTTCGTCTTCACCCAAAAGGTGGCAGTTTTCACGCAGCAGCGCCGTGCAGAACGCGTCCACGGTCTTGATGTCCGCGCGATAGACGCGCAGAAGCTGGCGCTGCAAATGCGCGTTGTTGGGCTCGGCGCGCAAACGATCGGAGAGCGCTGACGCGATCTTGCCGCGAAGCTCCGCCGCGGCGGCGCGCGTATAAGTGATGATGAGGAATTCATCGAGGTTCGCGCCCTCGTTCTCAACGTACGAGAACAGCCGCTCCACCAGCACCTTCGTCTTGCCGGAGCCCGCGGCGGCGGAAACCAGCAGCGCGCGTCCGCGGTTACTCACGGCGGCCAGCTGCTCGTTCGTCAGCTTCACATCAGCCATCGGTCTCCCCCTTTCCGCTTACCGCCGTCTCCACGGCGGCCCAAAACTCGTCGTCGCTCGTTTTGGCGATATACTCGTAGCGGTCGCTGCCGCGTCCCGGCTCAAAGCCGCAGGCAGCGGCATAGGGACAGTAATCGCACGCCGTCTCCGTCGCGGAGCGAACGAATGGATCGGCGTCGATGTTTCCGCGCTCTGTCTCGCGCCCGACGTCGTGGATCAACTTATCCACATACTTTGCGAGCTTACCCAGCTGCTCCGCCGTGGCGAGGCTGCCGCCGATCGTGCGCGTGCCGTCCTTCATTGTCTTGACCGTGATGGGCAGACGGTGCGGCTCGGTGAGCGCCGTATGCTCCATCGCGCGGAGCACGTCTTCGTCCGAAAGCACCATTCCGCTGCGCTTGAGCGCCTTTTGCGCCTCGCGCCGCAGCGTTTCCTCATCCGTATCGCGCGGCAGGCGCAGGATGGCGTCCCGCGCGGGGGTATAAAGCACGCCGGATGGTACAACGTCATAGCCTCCAAACAGCTCCTTGCCTTCGCGCTCCAGCGCGAAAAGATACAGCAGCATCTGGATGCCGAGCCCATAGCGCAGCTCGGCGAGGTCAAAACTCTTTTTGCCGGTCTTATAGTCCACAACGCGCAGGTACAGCTTGCCGCCCATCAGCCAGCCGTCTACGCGGTCGACCTGCCCGTTGACACGAACCGTGCCCTCGCCGGTTTGAAATGTGATGGCAGGCAGCTGGCCGTTTGCGCCGAAGGACAATTCGAACGCCATCGGCTCAAAGTCGCTCTCGCGCAGCTCGTCAGCGACCTCGTCCATGATGCGGTAGGTCGATTCGCAGAGCCGACGGAACAGGTAGCGGAACCGCGCCGTCTTTTCCGTCAGATCGGGCAGCTCACGTTCTATGTAAGCCGCGATGGACTGCCGCGTCAGGCGATGCAGATCTTCTTTCGTCAACGTCTTGATGCCACCAAGCTCCCGCGCCGCGCGGAGCGTATGTTCCATCACATCGTGGACGAAGGTGCCCTGCTGCGGTGCGTCGAAACCAGCGCTCCCACGCTCTTTGGCGCGCAGTCCATACTGCATAAAATACGCAAAGTGGCAGGAACGCGCCTTGTCCATGCGTGACGCGGAGAGTGTGACCTCGCGCCCATACAGCGCGCGTACCGCCTCGCGCGACAGCTTGCCGCGCGAGTGACGAGACGCTGCTCGCATTGCCTCCAGGATCGGCCGAAGCGATTCGTTTTCCGCGAGCTGACGCCAGGCCGCGCTGTCGATCTGCTCGCCTGCGTATTCCAAAGCTGGCTTCAAAGCTGACAGGCGATATGCCTTGTCAGCGCCTTCTTTTTCAACGGCTATAGATGGTATCAGCGCTTGCAGGCGACCGATCACAAAGGATGGACGCAGCTCCGCGCCCGCCGCGTCAAACAGCGGGTAGGAGACAAGCAGCCGCTCCGTCGGCTGCGCCAGCGCCGCGTAAAGGTTTTGCAGTTCCAGATGGAACGCCGCCATGCCGCAGGGTGCGAGACGGATGTCATGCGCTTCCAGCGCGAGACGATCCTCCTCCCGCAGCACGCCGCCCTCCGTTTCTGTCGAGGGCAGCACGCCGTCGTTCGCGCCGAGCAGGAACAGAGCGCGGACGGTGTGGCGGTCGTTACGCGTCATCTCGGAAAGGTTGACGCGATCCAGCGCTGCGGGAATGGTACCGACGCTGTACTGCGTCAACACGAGCCGCATGAGCCGCGCAAACTCCTCGCCGTCGATTGCGGAATCGCCCAGAATCGAGACAAACTGATCCATCACGCCGCAGAGGATCGTCCAGAGCTGCGCCGTCTCCTCGGCTCGCTGTGCGTCGCCGCCCTCGAACAGGCGCTTTGTCAGTGCTTCCAGCGCCTCCGGCAGCCCGATCTCCTCCAGAAAAGCGTACAGCGCCTCGACTTTTTTTCCCGCGGTATCCTGTTTCAATCCGTCATAGAGCCCCGCAAACGGCTTGCGTACCCGCTCGCGGAGCGCGTTGACCGTATCGAGCCGCGCTCTTGCCGCGTCGTCCCACTCCGCGACGTATCCGTCGGGATGCGCCGTCCAGGCGACGTCACGCACCCACATCGTGCCGCGGATATCCCATTTGAGCGCGTAGTTCTCCAGTATGTCGCATTCCCCCGCTTCGACGCCTGCCAGTCCTGTCTTGAGGCAGCGGAATACATCCTCATATTCAAAGCCTCCGGTTGCCGCGTCGAGTGCCCCAAGGATCAGCGCGGTCAGGGGCTGCTGTAAAATATCGCTGCGCCTAGCGCTGTAGAGCGGAATGCCATAGCGAGCAAACACGCTTTCGATTGTTGATTCGTAGGCGGAGAGGTTGCGAGCCGTTACGGTAACGTCGCGCCAGCGGAAACCGTCGTCACGCGCCAGCCGCAGGATCTCCGCCGCTGTGCGCTCCACCTCCGCGTATGCGTTCGTTGCTTCCAGCACACGTACGCCGCCGCTGCCGCCCTGCCATACAACCCTGTCGCCGAAGAAGAAATGCTCGATGTGGTCAAGCGCGTTCCGCGGCTCGGTGTTGAGCAGGTTGTCGATCTCGCATGGAACACCCGCGTTCTTTGCTTCTTCCACCAGACGCTCGCGCACCCGAAAGCTCTCTCGGAACAGCTCGTGATCGCCAGCGTCGCCCAGCAGCGCGACCGTCACGCTCCGCGCACGGCGCAGCAGGATGCGCAGGATGCGCGTCTCACATCCTGTAAAATAGGAAAAACCGTCAAGGTAAACGTCTTTACCGTCTATGTAATGGGATTCTTCCAGCTTTTCTTCCAGCTTCTGGAGGCGGTCGCGTGCGTCGCGCCCGTCCTCGGTCAACTTCGCAAGATAGACGCCGTAAATCAAGGCGATGTCGCGCAGTTTATCGCCGCTTTCGCCGGAGATATCCGCTGCGGTCTCCGACAGCTTTTCCGGCGCAACAGCGTACGCGATCAGCTCCTCCATCACATCCAGCAGGCTCCTCAAAAATGCGCTGCGTCGGGATGGTTTGCTATAGACCTTGAGCGCAGGGGCCAGTTCCTGCAATGCGCGCTGAAGCGTCAGCAGCTTGCCGCCGGCGTCCAGCGTCACGTCCGCGCTGCCGCCTACGATGGAAAGCACGCGTGACGCGAGCAATTTGAAGGTCAGAACCTCGGCATGTCGACTCGCCGTATCGCCGCAGGCGCGGCAGATATCCACTTCGGCGACGTGGGAGGCGTGCTCGGGTACCAGCAGGATCTGTTTCCGTTCGGGATGATCGCGGCCTTCGCGCGCGATCTCGTTCAAGATGCGCTCGGACTTTCCCGTCCGCGCGCGCCCCATGAGCAGCCGAAGCATATGTCCGCCCCCCTTTCGTAGTTTTTCTGTAGTTTACCACCATTTTCTGCTGATGGCAAATCAAAATACGCCCTGTACCAGTTCCCACAGCTTTGAGCGCAGCACGATCTCCGTCCCGCCGGCGTCGGCGGTCAGGATACCGTCGCACAGCGGCGCGAACGCGGTGGTCCACCACCGTGACGTAAGGCTCGGCGTCGCAGCGCAGTAAACGATGGTAACAACGATGGCGATCAGAATCGAGATTTCCCACTTTTTCATAAAAACACCGTCCAGACCAAGATTTACTCCCAGTATGGACGGTGTTTTCATGTTTTAAACAAATCGTGTTAAAATCGTCTGCGCGTTCTCTGCTTGCAGCGCGTCAAACGCCGCCTGAGCCGCGTTCTCATTCCGGAACAGCCCGAACACGACGGAGCCGGATCCGGTCATCGCAGCCGTGTCCGCGCCGAGCGAGAGCAGGCGGGACTTGATGGCAAATATCTCCGCGAAGTCTTCGGGCAAGGCCTCCTCAAACACGTTTCTCACACGCGAAGCGATCCCGCCGGTGTCAGAGCGCTCCAGCGCCGCAAGCATCCCAGCCGTGTCGGGGCGGTCGCGGAGCGCATCCACCCGGACACGGGAAAACAGCATCGGCGTGGAAATGGCAAAATCCGGCTTGCAGAGCACGACGTAGAACCTCGGCGCGGGCGGCAGCGTTGTGAGACGTTCGCCTCTCCCCTCCGCAAGCGCCGTTCCGCCGCGTACGCAGTAAGGAACGTCGCTGCCGACCAGCGCGCCGATGCGCTCCAATTCTTCGTCGGACACGTCGCTCTTGCACAACGTCCGCAGCGCCCTGAGCGTCGCCGCCGCGTCTGTACTGCCGCCAGCCATGCCCGCCTGCGCGGGAATTCGCTTGACGATCTCGATTTCCAGACCGCGCGGCGCGGCGCCGGTCTCCGCAAAGAACGCCCGCGCCGCCTTGACCGCAAGATTGCTCTCATCGCCGGGGATCGTGCCGCAGCGACAGGAGATGGCGTCTCCGTCGGTCAACGTCACGGTCACGTCGTCGTGCAGCTCTACGCTCTGCATGACCATCGAGAGATCATGGTAGCCGTCGGGACGTTTGCGCAGAATGTCCAGCGTCAGGTTAAGCTTTGCATAAGCGGGCAGCGTGACGGAATTCATCTGATTTTACGCGCCTCGACGTAGTAGCGCTTGTCCTGCGCGTGACCCATTGAGAAGGTCTTGCGCGGGAGCACGCCGTCCGCCATGACGGTCTTGAACAGCTGATCCTTCCCCATCGCGGGCAGGAGCAGGCCAAGGTTGCCGGGCTTCTTGCCGAGCTGGCGCGTCACATCGTCGCCGTGAATGTAGTCCACCTCGCCGTCGTGGGTCTTGAGATACTCGTCGATGAATGCCTGCAGCGTGCCGACGGCGAGCTGCACCTTGGGATCGGGCACGGTGACAAAGCCCTCGTAGCCCTCGCAGGCGACTTCAATGACGTGACCATCGCCCTTGCCCTCATGGGCGTTCGGATAGAACTTCTTGAACTCCTTCGCGAATTCCTTTGCATCCACGCCGAAGAGCACACGGTGGATCGGCTCGAACTGGAGCGCGTCGTCGTGATTGTTGACGACCTCGACGAGGGCGTACTTCGCCAGAGGGTTCTTGCCCTTCTGCTCCTCCCAGCAGGCCTTTGCGGTCGCAAGCGAGTGGTTGCCGTCACCGACGGCAAACAGCAGAGGTGCGACGCCGCTGACGCCGTATTTCTTCTGCATCGCCTCGTCGGCGCAAAGGCCGGTCAGCGCGTCCGCGACCGCGTCGATCTGCGCGTCGGAGAGGCGCCAGCCGGTGATGTGCCCGCCGCCCTCCATGAGGTCAAAGTCGTAAAGCTTTTCCATACCCGCCGACTCCTTCGTCAACGGTTCGATGACGGTCTTGTCCGGGTCGTCGATCAGCAGCATGACGTGCGGCAGCTCAATGGGCGCGTTGCGGCGCACCTTGGCACGCGGCGGGATGCGCTCCAGTACCGTGCCCTCGGTGGCGCGGATCAACGCGCCGGAGCCGGGCGTAAAGTCATAGGCGTCCAGATCGACCATGCCGATCAGCCCATGGCGGATCCTCCCGTCGGACTGGGTGCGCTCAATGTAGACGAGCGAATCCTTGAGCGTTTTGAACAGGTCGCGGCGGAGATAGTCGTCCATCGTCGCGTTGATCGTTTCGATGTGTCGCTCCACGTCGGGAGATTTCAGCTCCGCTTCCGGCAGGATCAGGCGCAGCGTGGACGGTTCCTCGCCGACGGTCTGCTCCACGCGCTGCCAATACTCCGGCTCTGAGGTGAACTGGTCGCAGGCGACCACCGCCCACTTCGTCATATCCACGTCCTTAGGCAGCAAAATGTCCCCGGGATAAAAGCCAAGCTTCGCAAACTTATCGTTCATCGAGTTATCCTCCTACAACATAATTTTTCATTCAGTTGATCATGTTGATCATAATTATACGATACCCACGCGGCAAAAGCAACGGCTTTGGCAAATATTGCTAAATATTTTTTTGCCTGCATAAAACTTTGGAAGCCGGCGCACACTGATATGCGACCCTGAACAACAAATAGGAGGATATTCTCATGATCCTGGATAAGACGGCGTTGACGCTTGCAATCGTCGGCGCGCTCAACTGGGGCAGCGTCGGGCTGTTCGGCTTCGATGCTGTGGCGTTTCTCTTCGGCGGGCAGACCGGCACGATCAGTCGCGTGATCTACACGCTCGTCGGACTGGCAGGCCTTTGGTGCATCACGCTCCTGTTCCGCGAGACGGAGCCGTTTGAAAGCACGAATAACGCGTAAAGGAAAGAGGGATGTGGCTCACAGAGAACCGCATCCCTCTTTTCAAAATTGATTCACTGTGAAAAAAGAAGAAAGCCGACAGTGTTCGTTGCGAAGTTCGCAAACATATGGACAAGCCAGGAGCGATAGATATTCCCGCTCCCCTCGTCTACGAAGTCAAAGAGCAAACCACCCGCACTCAACCCCAGCAATGCAAGCAGACTCACCCAGACCGAAAACCAGCCCTGCATCATCGCAAAATGATAGAATGCAAATGCAAGCGCGCTGAACATATAGGAAAAGCCGCGTCCGGCATAGCGCCTGAGCGTCAGAAACGCGAATCCGCGGAAGAAGAATTCTTCCAGCAGCGAGTTGACGAAAGAGATGTAGAGCGCGACAAAGAGAAAGTTGCCGCGTTCCACACCGGTCTGCGCTGTCAACGTTCCCGTCAATGCGGAGAAGTCGAATACGGCGCGCAAAGCAAAGAATGCCAAAAGCACCACGACGTATACCGCAGCGCCCAGTCCAAGCGCGGCAGCGATGCCACGGCGTTCTGTGCGGAACAGGGATCTCAAGTCAAGAACAGGGTCGCGCGTCGCGAGCAGAAGCGGAAGCCCGATGAAAAGTGAAAGCTTGATGATGGACTTGACGATATAGCCCGGCTGCATAACGCCGTCTACATATGACATCACGACGCATGCAAATATAACGGAGAATACGATCTGCCATTTGCGCGTCATTATCGTATCCTCCTCTAATCCTGTTTGCGCCAAGCCTAGCACATTGCTGCGCGAGTGTCAATCGACCATTGGAATATGCGTACATTAAGGCGGATTTGCTTGACTTTTCCAACGCTTGACCGTACAATAGCAGGCAAGCATTATTTGGGGGTTCCGATCATGGAAAGAATCAAACCGCGTACCTTATCCGGCTTCATGGAGCTGCTCCCCGCGCAGCAGCTGCAAATGGAGCGAATCATGGAGACCATCCGCTCGTCCTATTCCCTGTTCGGCTTCACGCCGCTGGATACGCCGATCATCGAGTCAAGCGAGATCCTGCTTGCCAAGGGCGGCGGCGAAACGGAGAAGCAGATTTACCGCTTCACCAAGGGCGACAACGATCTCAGCCTGCGCTTTGACCTGACCGTTCCGCTGGCGAAGTACGTCGCGCTGCACTGCGGCGAGTTGGCGTTTCCGTTCAAGCGTTACCAGATCGGCAAGGTCTACCGCGGCGAGCGCGCCCAGCGCGGCCGTTTCCGCGAGTTTTATCAGTGCGACGTCGACGTCATCGGCGATGAATCGCTGGACATCACGAACGACGCCGAGGTTCCCGCGATCATCTACACCGTGTTCTCCCGTCTGGGACTGAAACGGTTCCAGATCCGCATCAACAACCGCAAGATCCTCAATGGTTTCTATGCAATGCTCGGCCTGACAGAAAAATCCGGCGACATCATGCGAACGGTGGATAAGCTGGAAAAGATCGGCGCCGATAAGGTGCGCGCTCTCTTCATTGAAGAGCTGGGCATGACTGCGGAGCAGGCGGACGAGATCATGAGCTTCACCTCCATCCGCGGAACGAACGACGAGGTGCTTGCCGCGCTGGATGCCTACCGCGGCAGGAACGAACTGTTCGATCTTGGCCTGGATGAGCTGACTACCGTGACAAAATATCTCGGCGGGTTCGGTGTGCCGCAGGAAAACTTCGCGGTCGATCTGACCATCGCCCGCGGGCTGGATTATTATACCGGCACGGTCTACGAAACGGCGCTGCTCGACCATCCCGAGATCGGTTCGGTCTGCTCCGGCGGACGCTATGACAACCTCGCGGAGTATTACACCAACCGCCGTCTCCCCGGCGTCGGCATCTCCATCGGACTGACGCGCCTGTTCTACGTCCTCGGCGAGCAGGGAATGCTGAACCCCGAGGTGCCTACGGCTCCCGCCGACGCGTTGATCCTGCCGATGACGGACGACCTGTCCTCCGCCGTCGCGCTTTCGACCGTCTTCCGCAGCCGCGGCCTGCGCACGCAGCTCTACGCTGAAAAAAAGAAGTTCAAGGCGAAGATGAACTACGCCGACAAGCTGGGTGTGCCCTACATCCTGATCCTCGGCGAGGATGAGATCAAGGCGGGCGTCGTAACCTGCAAGAACATGAAGACCGGCGAGCAGGAGAAGCTCTCCCCTGCCGACGCTGCTGAGCGCGTCGCCGCGTCTGTTGAGCGCCAGCGCTCCATCCCTTCCATCTTGGACGTATAACAAGTCTGAAATCTAAAATGATTCAAGAAACCCGCGCTCACACGAGCGCGGGTTTCTTGGATGATTCACTTCTTTTTTGCTTCCGTTTCCAGCAGCGCTTCGATCTTCGCTCGATCCTTGGGATCGAGCTCATCGGTCTTGCCGGAGAAGAAATCCTCGATCACGCCGTAGTGGACGCCGGTCTTGTAATTGATCTTGAAATCAATGATCCCCAGCTGCTCCTTCAGCGCTCTCATTTCCTGATTGGTCATCGCCGTCTCCTTCCTCAAGGTCTTCGACCTCGATCTGCTTGATGTTCATCTCGTTCCCCTGCTGAAGCCAGGTGTTGCCGCTGCCGCAGCGGGGACAGGTCTTACCGTATTTCACGGTGGGATAGGTCTTCTTGCAGTCGTCGCACCACGTGATCGCGGGGATCGTCTCACAGTAAAGCTTCGCCCCGTCGAAGAGCGGGAATTTCTTCGTGTACCAGTTCCAGTAGTCGTAGAGGTACGAGGCTACGATACCGGAAACCTCTCCGAATTCCAGCGTCACGGAGCAGATCTTTCCGACCTTGTTCTCCTCCGCGACCTTCGTCACGTGTTTGACGACATAGTTTACCAGGCCAAGCTCGTGCATGGTTTACTTCGACGCTTTTTTGCGGACGATTCTGGCGGTGCGCTTCGGCATGTACGCGCCGATCGCCTTGAACTTATCCTCCGCCGGAACCATCTTGGAATACGCGTCGCCCATCGTGCGCTTGAGGTGGATCGCGTCAAATTTACACTGGACGGTGCACATGCCGCAGCCGATGCACTTGTTCGTATCGACCACGCTGCGGCCGCAGCTCAGGCAGCGGGACGCCTCGCTCTTGATCTGCTCCTCGGTGAAGATCAGACGCTCGTCGCTCATGGTGCGCACCTTCTTGGGATCAAAGCCCTTGACCGCGCGCTTCGGCTTCTTGTAGGACTCGACAGGAAGCACGATGTCGTCCTTGTTGAGCGGCGTGAAATGACGGGTGTTGCGGTGAATGGTCAGAGACTGGCCCTCGTTGACGAAACGGTGCAGGGAGACGGCGCCCTCACGGCCCGCCGCCAGCGCATCGACCACAAATTTCTGGCCGGTGTACGCGTCGCCGCCGACGAAGATGTCCGGTTCGGCGGTCTGAAGCGTGACGGGGTCCGCCTTCACCGTGCCGTTGCGGTTGAACTCGACCTTCGTGCCCGCGAGCAGTTCCTTCCAATCCGCCTTCTGGCCGATGCAGTACAGCACGGTTGCGCACTCCTCGGAGGTCGTCTCGCCGTCGTCGAACTTGGGATCGAAGCGCCCCTCGGCGTTCTTGACGGACAGGCACTTGCGGAAGCTGATGCCGGCGCACTTGCCGTTCTTGACGGTGATCTCCGTCTGGCCCCAGCCGTCGTGGATCACAACGCCGTCCGCCTTGCAGAGCTCCTGATCCTCCTCGCCCATCGGCATATCCGCGTAGCTTTCGAGGCAGTAAAGGTTGACGCTCTTTGCGCCCTGACGGATGGCGGTACGCGCGACGTCCGCGCCGATGTTGCCGCCGCCGATGACGACGACGTTGCCGCTGAGCGGTTTCGCCGTTCCGCCGTTGACGGTCTTGATGTAATCGACGCCCGCCATCACGTTCTCCGCGTCCTCGCCGGGAATACCCAGCTTGCCGCCATACTGGAGACCGACGGCAACGTAGAAGCCCTTGTAGCCCTCGTCGCGGAGCTGCTGGATCGTGACGTCTTTGCCGACCTCGACGCCGCACTTGAACTGTACGCCCATTTCACGGAGAATGTCGATCTCAGCGTTGACGACTTCCTTTTCCAGGCGGAAGTTCGGGATGCCGGTGACCATCATGCCGCCGGGGACGGCGTCCTTCTCAAACACCACGGGAGAATAGCCCTCGATGGCGAGGAAGTACGCGCAGGAGAGTCCGGCAGGGCCGGAGCCGATGATGGCGATCTTCTGGTCGAACGGCTCGCGTGTGCAGGAGACCATCGGCGGAACGTAGCGGTGCTCCGCGTTGAGGTCCTGCGCGGCGATAAACTGCTTGATGTCGTCGATGGCAAGCGCCTCGTCCACCGTGCCGCGGGTGCACTCGTCCTCGCAGTACTTGCGGCAGATCGCGCCGCAGACCGCCGGGAACGGATTGTCGCGCTTGATGAGCTCCAGCGCCTCGCGGTACTTGCCCTCGCTCGCCATCTTGATGTAGCCCTGAATGGCGATGTGCAGCGGGCACGCTGCCTTGCACGGCGCGGTTCCGGTCGGCCAGGTCTGGATGACGCCGTTCTCGTTCTTATAGTTCCAGTTCCACTTGTCTTCGCCCCAGACGGTATCGTCTGGCAGCTCCGCCTTGGGATACTCGATCTCGCCGTGCTTGGTGCAGAGCTTCTGTCCAAGGCGTACCGCGCCCGCGGGACATACCTCGACGCATTTGCCGCAGGCGACGCACTTCTCGGGATCGACCTCGGAGGTGTAAGCGGAGCGGGACATATTCGGGGTGTTGAAGAGCTGGGAGGTCCTCAGCGCATTGCAGACGCCGACCGCGCAGTTGCACAGACCGAAGATCTTGTTCTCACCGTCGATGTTTGTGATCTGGTGGACGTAGCCCTTCTCCTCCGCCTTGTGGAGGATCTCCATGGCTTCATCGTAGGTGATGTCATGGCCCATGCCGGTCTCACGGCAATAGTCGGCGAAGTCGCCAACGCCGATGCACCAGTACTGCTCGATATCGCCGGAGCCCTCGCCGCGGATGCGCTGCTGCTTGCGGCAGGAGCAGATGCCGACGCCGATCTGGCCCTCGTACTTCTTGAGCCAGTGGGACAGATGCTCGATGTCCAGCGACTCGCACTCGGCGGGGATCGCCTGTTCGACGGGAATGACGTGCATGCCGATGCCGCCGCCTCCCGGAGGAACCATCTGTGTGATCCCTGCAAGCGGCAGGTAGGTCATGCGCTCGAAGAAATCGGCGACCTGCGGCGTGACCGGAGAGATCTCCGGGCGCATGGTCATGATCTCCGCGCTGCCGGGCACGAACATATCGAGCACCCAGCGCTTTTCATGGTTCGGGTTCTTGCCGTCAAGGTTCTCGAAATGCCACTCGACCAGACTCGCCTGGCACAGCGCTTCAAGCGTCAACTCCAGACGAGCGTCGTCGTAGCCGCTGAGCTTTTTGAGCTGCGCAAAAGTCTTGGGCTTGCGCTTGCCCATCAGCAGCGCAACGTCAAGGCAGTCGTCCGCAACGTTCTCGCCATAGCGGCGCGCGGCGTACTGCAAACCGCAGTCGATGCCCCAGTATTCGGGGGACTCCGTTGACATCTTCTCGATGCCGAGCAGGATCTCCTTACGGTCGGTGATGATCTTGCCTAGTTTGAATATTTTCTCATCGCGGGTCAGTTGCGCCATATAGCGTTCCCTCCTTGTTTTGTTTGGCTCCGCCGTTTGAGCCGGTCAACGAACGTTCAGAAGTGTATTCTATCTTTAACTATACAATATTAACGAAGCAATCGTCAAGAAAATTGATACAATGATACGATCCGCACAATTCCGTCAATTCTCAACGAAGCACCCATGCAAGTCCGCGGTTCAGATAGTCGTTCCAGAACGTCCAGTTGTGACCGCCTGGGCCATCCTCATAGCGGAAATCCGCGCCCTGCTCCGTCAGGAACTGCCGGAACTCCTGATTCGACGGATAGAGCGAATCCTCCGTGCCGATGGCGAGATAGATGGACGGGATCCTGCGGCCTTCCTTTTTCAGCTTTCTGTACTGCCATTCTGGATCGCGGTCGGAGTTGAGCAGACTGTTCGGGTCGCCGAATACGTCGCGGATCATGGCGCCCGGCATAACGCCCTCCTCCTTGCCGTCCGCCATCGCATGGATGCGCAGCGCGGAAGACAGCGCGATGGCGGCGCAGAAGCGGTCGGGATAGTTCAGCGCCGTATGCAGCGTGCCGTAGCCGCCCATCGAAAGACCGCCGATGATCGTGTCCTCGCGCCTGTCGCAGTAGCCGAATACCTTATGCACATAGTCGGGAAACTCCTCGCCGACGTAGGTACCCCAGTTGCCACCCTGATAGCCGCGATCCAGATAGAAGAAGTTGCCTGCCGTCGGCATGAACACCGCCAGATTGTACTGGATCGCCATCTCCTGCGCCACGCCGCCGAACAGCCAGTCCGTGTCCGTTCCGGTCAGGCCGTGGAGCAGGATCAGACTCTTGGTCGGGCGCTCGTAGTGCCGTGGGTCCCTTACCTCCGCCATCTCAACGTCGTTTGGCAGCACGTAGGCAAAGTTCGCGTGCTGCATGATGCTTTGCGCGTGGAATTCCATTCTTCCGCTTGCCATGGTTCTATCCTCCTATCCAAAGATCACAAAAGATTGTTCGTCCAGCGTAACGCCGTCGTCTGTCGCCTTCCCGCTGCCGATCGCAAACAGGACTTTCTTGCCCGTGACGTCCACCGGAGCGGATGCGGCGTGTGCCGCGGGGTTGACCGCAAGGATCAGATCGCCGCGCCTGTATGCAAAGGCATCATCCTTTACAGTATGCAGAATCTCAAGATTTTCGTTTACTCGCAGCTCCGGCTGCTCGCTTCGCAGCGCCAAAAGTTCGCGCGTGAAATGCAACAGCGAGTCTCCGTCCGCCTCCTGCGATTCCACCGTGGGCGCGTCAGCCGCCGGATCGACAGGCAGATAGAGCGCGTCAGCCGGCGCGGTCGAAAAACCGAGGTTCGGCGTGTTGTCCCACTGCATCGGCGTGCGCGAGCCGGTGCGGAAGTAACCGCCCTCCTTCGTGGGCAGCTCCTGATAGCGCATGCCGATCTCGTCACCGTAATACAGGAACGGAACACCCGGCATCGTGAACAGGAACGCGTAGGCAAGCCGAAGTTCGCGCTCGCTCAGGTTCCAGGACGGACGAACGGTGTCGTGGTTGCAGGTAATGAGCGAGATATAGCCTTCGTTCTTTGTCGCCTCATACGCGGCGAGGTAGGGTTTCAGGAAACGCTCGATATCGCCGTCAGCCGCGGCGCGAAAGTAGCTGTTGTCCGGCTTCTCCGGGTGCTTGCGGTCATAGTCGCGCATCAGCGAGGGGTAGCCTGTCCACGGGTCGTTGAGGCAGAACGCCGCGTCGAAGCCCGCGTGGATCGCAAGATCCATGTGGCTCCACTCTGCCACCAGCGCCGCTTCGGGATACTCCGCGTCCAGCATGGCGCGCACATCGCGCCAGATCGCGCTCGTGCCGCTGCGCTGTTCGTCGTCATGCTTGACCAGCGATTCAGCCATATCCACGCGGAAGCCGTCGCAGCCGTGGTCGAGCCAGAAGCGCATCACGTCCTTCATCGCCTCGCGCGTCGCGAGCGCGGCGTCGCTGTCCGTGGCCTTCTGCCAATGCTTGATCGGGTTCAGGAAGCCGTAATTCAGCGCGGGCTGGCATTTGAAGAAATTCAGCGCGTACGTGCCGCTGCGCTCGCTCTCGCCCGCGACGTAGTTGAGCCCGCCCATGCCCTCAAAGCAGAACTCCGACCAGATGTAGCGGTCGCTGAATTCGTTCGGCTCCGCCTTTTGACTCGCGCGGAACCACGGGTGCTCCTCCGAGGTGTGCCCGGGCACGAGGTCGAGGATGACGCGCATCCCGCGTTTGTGCGCCTCGCCGAAGAGGCGGTAGAGATCGTTGTTGCAGCCGTAGCGCGGCGCGACCTTTTTATAGTCCCGCACATCGTAGCCCGCGTCCTTAAAGGGGGAATCAAAGCAGGGATTGAGCCAGATCGCGTTGCAGCCGAGGCTTTTGACGTAGTCCAGCTTCTCGGTAATACCGTTCAGATCGCCGATGCCGTCGCCGTTCGAATCATAGAACGACTGAGGATATATCTCGTAGAAAATTGCGTCTTTAAGCCATGTTGCTGCCATATTTTTAGACCCTCCTTATGTTTTTGGGGTACTCTCTGTCTCCGGCGCTTCCTGCGTCGTCCCGCCGCTCAGGTAGCGCACGCTGAGGCAGACGTCCCGCCCCTCGCGCCGCTCGCCGCCGCTGAGCAGGACTTCGACCGCCGTCTCCGCCATCCGCTCGATGGGCTGCACGACGGTCGAGCACTCGACGCGCCCCGTCGCGTAGTTCACGATGCCGTCGTAGCCGATGAGCTGCACGTCCTCCGGCACGCGCACGCCGCGCGCTTCGAGGTAGCGCCGCACGCGCACCGCCAGCGCGTCCGAGGAGCAGAACACGCCGTCGAAGTCCGCCCGACCGCCTTGAACGTGCGCGTCGAGGTAGCGAAAAAACGGTGCCTCGGTCTCGCTGTCGCGCAGCACGAGCGCGTCATACGCCGCGCCGCGCGCCTCGCACAAGTCCGTGAAGCCGGAGGCGCGCAGGTGGGGTTCGCCCAGCACGTCCGCGCCGATGTGGAGCAGCAGCAGACGCTTGCAGCCCAGCGCGAGCAGCCGTTCCGCCGCGATGCGCCCGCCGCCCCGGTTGTCGGATGAGATGCAGGGGATGTCCGGCGCGAAGTGGCGGTCGATCGTGACGACGGGCAGCGAGGGGTCAACGTCGAGGTCGGGGCTGTAGGTCAGCGCGATGACGCCGTCCGCCTTGTTCTGGCGCACCATGACGAAGCTCTCCCGCTCGGTCTCGGCGTCGAAGTTCGTGATCATCAGAATGCAGCGGTAGCCCCGAGCGCGCAGGCACGCGGCGATCTCGTCCGCCAGCGCCGCGAAAAACGGGTGGCGCAGCGACGGCAGCACCAGCGCCACGCAGTAGGTGCGGTTGGTCTTGAGCCCGCGGGCATAGTTATTCACGGTGTAACCGAGCCGCTCCGCCGCCTCCTCCACGCGCCGGCGGTAGCTCTCCCCCACGGCGATGCCGTTGATGACCTTCGACACCGTGCCGAGCGAGACGCCCGCCTCGCGCGCGACGTCCTTCATCGTCGGCGCGCTTTCGCCCCGTTTCATCTCCGCGTCCCCCTTTTGCGATGAATATTATGCAGAAATTATGCACAATTCCGCGCAGCGTATGAAATCCCATTGCCTATTATAACGATTGGCTCGGGAAAAGAAAAGAACAACTTGTGTAACGTTTCAGAGTTTGCGATTTCTCTCCAAAAAGTCACGGTCAAAATTGTCCATTTTATCCAAATCCACTTTATTATGGTAAATTATATTCGTCGGAGTGTTGACAAGGGCGGATTGGTATGGTAAAAAATAAAGACGGATTTGTAAAACGTTTCATATCGGTTTCACGGCTGTTGATTCCGACGTCGTCAAAGCGCTGCGGAGCGGCTTGCAGGTTCAAAACAACTACATGATAAAAAGGAAGGAAGCACAACATGAAAAAAGCACTTGCACTGATGCTCGCCCTGGTCATGGTCCTCGCTCTCGCGGCCTGCGGCGGCAGCTCCAGCTCCGGCGGCAGCAGCTCCTCCGGCGGCAGCTCCGGCGCCGGCACCCTGACCATCTTCAACTCCAAGATGGAAATTCAGAGCCAGATGGAAGAAATGGCTGCTGAGTATTCCAAGGCCAAGGGCGTCAATGTCGAGGTCTACTACTCCAGCGACACCGTCGCAGCGCACATGGCGACCAAGTACGCCTCCAAGGATCCGTATGTCCTGTCCATGGTCGACGCCAAGGACATCTACTCCCTCGGCCCCGAGCACGCCATCGACCTGAGCGGCGAGAAGTGGGTCGGCGACACCACGCAGGCGATCTCCGTCGGCGGCAAGGTTCTTGGCTTCCCCGTCTGCGTTGAGGCGCGCGGCATCCTCTACAACGGCGACGCCATCAAGGCCGCCACCGGCAAGGATTTCGATCCCTCCACCATCAAGACCACCGCTGATTTCCAGAAGCTCATCGACCAGATCGTCGCGGGCGGCATGGAGCTTCCCGTCGGCGTGCAGAAGGAAGACTGGTCCCTCGGCGCTCACTTCCTGCAGGAGGTCTATGAGCTGCACGACGATCCCGACGCCTTCATCGCCGGCATCAAGGACGGCAGCATCAAGGTCGCCGACGACAAGGTCTTCAACGCCCTGATGGACACCTTTGATGTGCTCAAGGCCTACAACTACGCCAAGGACGCCCCCACCTCCGCGGAGCGCGAAGTCACTGAGATGAAGCTCGCCGAGGGCGACCTCTGCTTCAAGTTCGGCGGCAACTGGGATTGGTCCAACATGGTGGACACCAACTACACCGAGCACCTCGGCATGATGCCCGTCCCCAGCGATCTGGACGGCTACAACACCAAGCTCGTCGGCGGCGGCTCCAAGTACTTCTTCATCGACAACACCGTTTCCGCCGAGCAGCAGCAGGCTGCCAAGGACTTCCTGAACTGGCTCGTTTACGAGGCGGACGGTCAGGACTTCCTGGTCAACAAGTGCGCGCTCGTCCCCGCGTTCTCCAACATCACGCTCGCCGTCTCCGATCCTCTCGGCAACTCCGTCAAGGCGTTTGCCGACAAGGGCGCTCTGACCCCCAACTACAACTACGCTCCCGACGACCACTATGCCAAGCTGGGCGCTTCCTTCCAGAAGTACCTCGCCGGTCAGATCGACCGCGCGGGCTTCGCGGATGAGATCACCGCTTACTGGGCGACTGCCGAGGTCGGCGCGCACTAAACCGTAAACCTCATAGCAAAGGGCAGTCAGCCTGCCCTTTGCTATGCATTATTTCAGGAGGGGGAGGTCCATGAAGCAAAACACGCTATCCTACAAAGTCAAGCAGTACCTCATGTTCGCAGGCCCCGGCACCATTCTGTTCTTCTGCGTCGTTATCATTCCGTTCCTCTACGGTGTGTATCTGACGTTCACGAGCTGGGACGGCGTCTCCGCCACGAAGCCCTGGGTGGGCATGACGAACTATGCCGCTGCCTTTGCCGATGCGGATTACTGGGCGGCGCTGGGGCGCACCGCGATCTATTCGATCTTCGCGGTCGTGCTCATCAACATTCTCGCGTTCTTCCTCGCTTACTTAGTCACCAGCGGCGTGAAGGGCCAGAACTTCTTCCGTTCAGGCTTCTTCGTTCCGAACCTGATCGGCGGTATCGTCCTCGGTTATGTTTGGAAGTTCGTGTTCAACCGCGCGTTCGTCGCCATCGGCTCCGCGATCGCTGGCGGCACCGCTCCGTCGCTTCTGTCCACGCCCAGCGGCGCGATGTTCTGCCTGATTATCGTGTCCGTCTGGCAGTACGCGGGCTACATGATGCTCATTTACGTCGCGGGCTTCATGAGCGTCTCTGAGGACGTGAAGGAAGCCTCCAGCATCGACGGCTGCACCGCGTCGCAGACCATGTGGAACGTCACCGTCCCGCTGATGCGCGCGAGCTTCGTCCAGTGCCTGTTCCTGAGCATCACCCGCTGCTTCGTTGTGTACGACGTCAACCTGTCCTTGACCAAGGGCGAGCCGTTCGGCTCCTCCGTCATGGCGGCGATGCACGTCTACAACCAGGCGTTCACCTACAAGAACTACGGCCTCGGTCAGGCGGAGGCGCTGATCCTCTTCGTGGTCTGCGCCATCGTCGGCGTAACGCAGGTCATGATCGGTAAGAAAGGAGAGGTGGAAGCGTAATGACGGAAAACGAAAAGGCCGCGCGCCAGAAAAAGATTGCCCACGTCATCATGTGGATCGTCCTGCTGGTTCTGTTTATCTGCTTCATCGCTCCGTTCATCCTCGTCATCATCAACGTCTTCAAGACCAAGGCGGACATCACCGCGAACCCGCTCGCGCTCATCGGCGCGCACGGCTTCACGATGAAGAACTTCCCCGAGGCGATGAAGAAGATGAACTTCTGGACCGTGTTCGGCAACTCCCTGATTATCACGGTCTGCTCCACCATCCTGACCATCGCGGTTTCGTCCACGGCGGCGTTCGTCATCGTGCGCAACCAGCGCTGGAAGTTCTGCACTTTCATCTTCTCGCTGATGATCGCCTCGATGGTTATTCCCTTCCAGGTGCTGATGGTGCCCCTGGTGTCCGTCTACGGCGGTACGCTGGGCGTGTTGAACCATCGTCTCACGCTGATCCTGATGCACGTCGGCTTCTCTGTCTCCATGGCGATGTTCATGTTCCACGGTGCGATCCGTACGAACATCCCGCTTGAGCTGGAAGAGGCGGCGACCATCGACGGCTGCTCCCGCTGGCAGACCTACTGGAAGATCGTCTTCCCGCTGCTTAAGCCGACCGTCGCCACCGTCGCCATCATCAACGCGATGGCGTACTGGAACGACTATCTGCTCCCCAGCCTGGTGTTGACCAAGAAGGAGCTCTACACCATCCCCATCGCGACCCAGGCGTTCTACGGCACCTACTCGACCGATATCGGCCTCGTTATGGCGGCCCTGCTGCTGGCGATGCTGCCGATCCTGATCCTGTACGTGTTCCTGCAGCGCTACATCGTGCAAGGCGTCACCGCCGGCGCGGTCAAGGGTTAATTCCCGCTATCTTTTGTACCCCGTCCCCACTTCGGGGACGGGGTACGTTCTTCCTCGGAGGATGTTCTCATGTGGAATCGCATCTTTGATATGGAAAACCCAGTTATGCGGGCGCTCGGCGCGATCTGCGACCTGCTGGTGCTGAACCTGCTGACGATCCTATGTTCCCTGCCGATCGTTACCATCGGCGCGGCGCTGACCGCGCTGGACGACGTTCTGCTTCGCATTGTTCGGAATGAGGAGTCTCATATCATGCGCGGCTACTTTCGCTCGTTCCGTGCCAATCTGAAACAGGGCTCGGCGCTCGGATCGATCTTTTTGCTTGCCGCAGCGGTATTCTATGTGGATTATCTTGTTGCGGCAGCGCTTGCGCCTGTGCTGCGCATCGCTGTCGTCGCCGCTGCTCTGATCGTCGGCGCGATCGCGCTCTACGCCTTCGCATTACAGGCGCGCTACGAAAACCCGATCCTGACAACGCTGAAAAATGCGGCTTCCCTGTCCGTCGCGTATTTTCCACGCACTCTGGGGCTGCTGGTATTCACCGTAGGGCTGTGGCTCGTGTGCCTGAACTTTTTCCAGATCGCGCTGCCGGTGCTGCTGATGTTTGGCCTTTCCCTTCCCGCATACATCGGCGCACTGTTGTTTGACGGCGTCTTCAAAACGCTGGAACATGAGAACGATCCTGAGTGAACCTCTCGGGCTTCAAAGCCCGAGCATTGACTTGAGCGGGCACGTGCCCGCTTTCCATGTACTTGTTCCCACTCGATGGATTGTTAGGCGTGACTGCAACCACGCGACCAAGCAAAAATGGGCGTTCACCGTGGGTTCCTCACGGCATAGCTGGTGATTTTACTCCAGTCTATTAGGCGACATCAAAGTAGTCAGCTATCGCTTTTGCTCTGATGTTAGAAGCTGCGTTAGTATCTCTCATGAGAAAAGAACCACAATTTGGACAGATCCAGTCTCGATCGCTGAGTTTCAAATCTTTATTGATGAAACCGCATACGCCGCATGTTTTTGAAGACGGATACCAACGACCAACCAGCAAGAGCTTTTTACCCTGATCGGCCAGCTTGTATTCCAACATACGGCGGAACATGCCGAACCCATTGTCTGTAGTGGATTTACCAAGATTCAGCGTCTGGGACATAGCCCTCAAATTGATGGTTTCTAAACAAACGGAAGAATGGGCGTTGGTTATCCGCCGACTCTCCTGATGTACAAAATCAAGACGCCGATTTTTGATTTTCTCATGCAACAGATTGATTTTGATGCGCTGTTCGTTGTAGTTTTTTGATCCCTTCTGCATTCTGGAAAGACGCCGCTGTTCCTTTGCAAGTTTGTCTTGCATTTTTCGATATGCAGTTGGTGACTCAGCGGCGTTGCCGTCGCTGTCTATATAAAATGAAGGAGATGAGTAATCCAAGCCAATCGAGGTATCAAACACTGGTTCAACTTCAATGGGCTCGTCTTCAATGATTTCATAAAGCACAGAGCAGTAATATTTGCCTGTTGACTCTTTGGAAATAGTCGCTGACTTGAGCTTCCACCCCTTCATTGGAACACGATGTATTTTTGCGGGAATATCTCCAATTTTCGGAAGGTGGATCGCTTTATGAATCAGACGAATAGTAGGTTTTGGAAACGGATTATTAGATGTTGGTTTTGGATATTGACAATTTGTCGTATAGGAATTAACTGGATTACGCTTTTTTGATTTGAACTTAGGATGTTTTTTCGTGCCAGAGAAAAAGTCACTGAACGCTTCGTTTATGTTCAGTTGAACATTGGCAAGCGCAAGGCTGTCGACCTGTTTAAGAAACGGAAAGTCCTTTTTATATCTTGCCGGAGTTGGGATATAATGCTTATCCGTTGCAACGTAAAACTCGTGTTCGTCACTAAGCATGTGATTCCAAAGAAAACGGCAACAACCAAACGTTTGCTCTATCATCTGAATTTGTTCTTCGGTTGGAAATATGCGATATTTGATAGCCTTGTTCTTTTTGATCTTTGCCATTTGGAATCACCTCCTCTTATCTTTGCACGAATGCCTGATGCTCGATGTACCGACGAATGTTTTCTTCGCTGGTGGAACCAATCGTCTCTATGAAGTAACTCCCGTTCCATAGATGCCCTCTCCAAAGGTATCTCTTGATTTCTGGGAATTCCATCAATAGAAGACGACCCGATATACCTTTCATCCAACGAACGATATCCGTAGCGGATAATTTCGGAGGAGCAGATATAAAACAATGAATATGGTCCCCTTCGCCAACCTTGGCTTCGACAACGCGAAAGCCTTTCTCTTCGCCTACGTTACGCAATATGTCATATAGTCTGTTTGAAATAGTTTCATTGAGGACTTTTCTTCTGTATTTTACGCACCAAACTATATGATAATTGATATTGTAGACGCAAGTTCTAGCATGAATGTAACTCATACACATAGTATAACATTTTTCGTAGTGGATGTCAAGAACAACTGTTCCAAAAACATGTCGGCGCTTTCATCTCCCACATAAATGAGGGAGAATTCCCGCGCTGTTTCTTAAATCGTTATAACAAAACCACCAACGCTGCAAAAACTGCGTTGGTGGTTTTGTCTTGTAATGTTTAAGTATCGTTTCGTCCGTTGCAGAGGTAGACAGCCGCGAGAAAACCGGGGCCGACGTGTGCGCCGATGACCACGCCGAGCGTATTGATGGCAATCTCACCGATACCGGGGCGCAGCGCTTCCAGCTCGCCCTTGAGGTATTCCGCGTCCGCGAGGCAATCAGCGTGCGCCAGCACGATGCGAACGTCCGCAGCGTTCAGCTCCGCGATGTCACGCAGTACGCCGTCGCGCAGCTCATGCAGCGCCGCGGCGCGGCCGCGCACCTTTTTCATCACGTCCAGCGTTCCGCCGTCCGGCACATAGATGATCGGCTTGATTTGAAGCATTGCGCCTACCAGCGCCGAGGCGTTGTTGATGCGTCCTCCCGCCTTGAGATACTTGAGGTCGTTGACTGTAAAGCGGTGGGCAACCTTGAGTTTATTGGCTTCGCCCCAGGCAATCAGCTCATCATAGCCCATGCCCTGCTCCATGCGCTTGACCATCTCATACACCAGCACGCCGAGACCGGCGGAGATGCACAGCGTATCCATGATGTAGAACCGAAGGCGCGGATACTCCTTTCGGATCATCTCACCCGCCTCCAGACAGTTCTGGTAGGATGCAGACATCTTCTGCGACATATCGAGGTAGATAACGTCCTTTCCCTGTTCCGCCAGCTCCTTGAAGAAATCGTAGTAGACGAATTCGTTGATCATGGAGGTCTTGGGCAGATCTCCCTCGCGCATACCTGCGAAGGTCGCTGCGCGGCTCTCTTCGCAACAGTCGTCCACCCGCAGCTCGTCATTAACGGTATAGCTGTAGGAAATAAAGGGAATATGGTGTTCGTCCAGCCATGCGCGCGGCAGATCCGCCGTAGACGCGGTGGCAATGATATAATCAGCCATCAGAATGCTCCAAACAATTAATGCTCAACTTTAAATATTGTATCATAGTTGTGCCGGATTGCAAGAGACAGAATGAAAAAAGCGCTCTGTTTGTTTTGCCTCCCCTTATCTTACAGCTCGTGAAACGTCGGCTCCATGTGCTCAAAGGTGCAGAAGCGCCGGAAACCCAGTTCATCGCGAAGAATGGCGCGCGCTTCGTCAAAATTGCCTGCTACGCGCTCCGGACGGTGACCGTCGCTGCCAATGGTCACGATCTCGCCGCCGAGGTCGCGGTAAAGACGCCAGATCTCGCGGCGCGGCTGAATGTCCTCCAAATGGTAACGCCAGCTTCCGGTGTTCAGCTCAATTCCCTTTCCCTTGTCGATTGCGACGCGCAGGATCTCCGCGACGATGTCCTTCGTCTTGGCAAAGGGATACTCCCCCGCCGGATCGTAACGGCGCATAACGTCAAGGTGCGCCAGCACGGCATAATGGTCAAAGTCCCGCGCCACGGCGAGCAGCTCCTCGTAGTAGCGCATATTGTACTCGTCCTGCGAGCGCGTCGCCTGAAAGTCCGGCGGATAAAACTCCAGATCATCCACCTGATGAACGCTCAGCAGTGTAAAGTCCAGTTCCTTGCGGTAGCGTTCATACAGAGCGTTGTACTGCGAGATCGTGTGCTTCTGCACGCCGAATTCCAAGCCGCGGCGGATCGTAATGCGGTCGCCGTAGGTCTGCCGCATCTCGTCCAGCTTCCTGAAGTAGCTCGGATAGTCGGCATTGTAACATGGGTGGCCGTTCTGTATCTTCGTCGGCAGCGGATCGTCGTGATCCCGCATAACGCCGTAATCCACGTGCTCAGTGAAGCACATCAGATCAAGCCCCAGCTCGATGCCGCGCAGCACCTGCGTCTCCATGGGCGTCTTGCTGTCGAAGCTGAAATTGCTGTGGACGTGTTGGTCTGCTTTCATATTGTTACTGTCACTTCTTTCTCGATGGTCGCGCCATTATACTACCATCCATATCGAATCGTCAACCGCAAAAAAGAAAAGAGCGGCCGCGCCGCTCTTTTCCATACCAGGTCTTATTCCTCAGTCGTATTCTCGGTATTCTCCTCTTCGGAAGCTTCCTCGGCAGGAGTTTCCTCGTTGAAGATTTCCTCGATGGTGCCGTCCTCCTTGACAAGCTCGAAGCGGCAATTGAAACCGACTTTTGCAACAACGCCTGCGATCGCCGCGGAAATCAGCACGCCGGGCCCTGCTAGGAGTCCAAGTATGCCGCCGGCGATACCCGCGTTCACGGGAACGTTCGCAAGTTCCTCATCGCCGCGCAGGATGCGGATGCGGTTGACGTTGCCCTTCTGCACAGCCGCCTTGATTTTATCGACCAAGCCGTTGATCTTCTCGTTGACGTCGAGGCTGCAGGTGTTTTCTTTCTCAATGGCGATGATCGCATCCACCACGCTGCCGTTCGCGCCTTCGAGTGCGCGCTTGGCGTCCTCATAGGTACAGCCGGTGCGCTCACGCACCTGATCGACCATTTCCAGATTGATTTCCATGTGGATGTTCCTCCTTCTCATCTTTTGCGGGTTCCCCTCCCGGATTGAATACAACATAGCAGAGATTTATTGCCCAATCATCACAGAATTATGAACGAAGCGTGAATTCGTTTGCTTTTCGCCTCACTTCGCGCTACAATAAGAGAAAACACGGAAATGAGGCAAATGTATGGATACAGATAAACTGCTTGCCGGGATTGAATCCGCCGCACGCGACGCGGGCAGGATCATGCTCGAAGCCGACGACATCCGCGCGGGCGTGATCGCAAAAGAGGGGCACGGCAACTTTGTCACCGCCTACGACAAGCGCGTACAGGCGTACCTGTTCGACGCGCTTGGCGCTCTGCTGCCGGATGCAAAATTCATCGGCGAGGAGGACGGCGCGGATACTTTTACCGAAGAAGACCGGCGCGGCTTTGCGTTCTGTGTCGATCCGATCGACGGAACGACGAACTTCCTTATGGGTTTCCGTCCCTCGGTCACCTCCATCGCGCTGCTGAGGGACGGCGCGCCGTATCTCTCCGTCGTCTACAACCCTTACGACGATCTGATGTTCACTGCCGTGCGCGGTGAGGGCGCACGTTGCAACGGCAAGCCGATCCGCTCCCTCGACCGCCCGCTTTCGGAGAGCCTGGTGCTGATCGGTACCGCCGCCTACGACCCGGAGCTCAACGCGCGCACCATCGCGCTCTGCGCCGACTACCTCCCCCGTTGCGTCGATCTGCGGCGCACCGGAACGGCGGCGTGGGATCTGTGCAATCTTGCGATGGGGCGCGTCGGGCTGTTCTTTGAGCTGAAGCTCCAGCTATGGGACTATGCCGCCGCCGGTCTCATTGCCATGGAGGCAGGCTGCCGCCTTACCGATCTCGACGGCAGGCTGCTCACCTGGGACGGTCCAAGCTCCATTCTCTGCGCCTCGCAGGGCGTAGCGCAGGAGGATTATCTTCCCCGCGCATGAAGGAGATTTAATCGTTTCTTTACAATTCACTTGATACTTTTTTAACAATTTGCCTATATCCTCATACTTGCAAGAGACGAGTGCTTCTTTCTTCCTTTTTCATTTTCTCCTCCATAAAGGCACCGACGGGATGACCGTCGGTGCCTTTGCGTATCTTCTCTTGCAGTCAAGAGAAGAATACCATATAATAGCGCAGTACAATCTTGAAAGAACAGGTAGGGATATGGAAGATAAGGCAAAAGGTCGTCTGATGATCCTTTCCACGGCGCTGCTTTGGGGTCTGGCAGGCGTTTGCGTCAAGTCGATCTCCTGGGGCACTCTGTCTATCAGCGCGGTGCGCAGCGCGATCTCGCTGACAATGATGCTGTTCGTCAAGCGCGGCGTGCGTGTGAAACTGACAAAGCTCAACCTGCTGGGTGGTCTGACCTTCTGCCTGACCGGTACACTGTACGTCGCCGCCATCAAGCTGACAACGGCAGGCACCGCAATCGTGCTGCAATATGTCGCGCCGATCCTGGTGTTTCTCTTTGAAGTCGTGTTCCGGGGCAAAAAGCCAAAGGCATGGGAGGCGCTGCTGACACTCTGTGTTTTCTTCGGCATCGTTCTTTCATTCATCGACGCCATTGACATGACGCATGTCATCGGCAATCTGTTGGCGCTTTTGTCGGGGCTGTTCTACGCGGCGCACATCATCCTCATGAACGATTCGCAAAGCAACGCGGACGACTGCGTCGTCATCGGCAATATGCTGTCCATACTCATCGCGCTTCCCTTCCTGCTCAACGACCCGACGCTCACGCTTAACGCAACGAATATTGTGTGGGTGCTGGTGCTCGGCGTGTTCCAGTACGGGCTGCCCAATATCCTGTTCGCCAAAGGCTGTCCCCTGCTCGACAGTATTGAACTATCTCTGCTGCTGACCATAGAGCCGATCTTCAACCCGATCCCGGTGGCGATCGTCTGCGGTGAACGCATGGGACTTGCCGCCATTGCCGGCGCAGCGATCGTCATCGTTTCGGTTACGCTGTACGGTTTGATCCCAAATCTGCAAAAGCAAAAAATGATTTGACAAAATGCAAGGAAACTATTCCATTTTTGCAAAATGCATGATATTCTGAAAACAATAAAGTACGCGGTGAGGGACCGCGATAATGAAGTACGGAGAGGAGACAGACATGGCTGAAAAGAAAACCAAGGCGGCGGAGGCCGCCGTCGAAAACGAGGCGCTCAAGGAGGCCACTCCAATCGCAGAGGAAGTAAAGACGGAACCTGTCGAGAAAAAGCCTGCCAAGAAGACTGCCGCAAAGAAAGCGGCCGCTGAAAAGAAGCCCGCCAAAAAAACGGCTGAGAAAAAAGCTCCCGCGAAAAAGCCGTCCGCGAAGAAGCCCTCTGCCAAGAAGGCTGCGCCCAAGGCGGAAACCGTCGAGTCCGCGCCTGTTGAGGCTGCTCCCGTTGAGCCGGAGACCGTTGAGGTTGCTCCCGTCGAACCCGCGATGCCCGAACCGCGCCGCAGCGTAGCGTTCATCGGCTCAGAGTGCTATCCCTTTGTCAAAACTGGCGGATTGGGCGACGTGATGTACGCCCTGCCCAAGGCGCTCGTCAAGCAGAACTGCGACGTCAAGGTCATTCTGCCGCGCTATAAGTGCATCCCCGAAAAGTGGCAGGAGAAGATGGTCTACCGCGGCGCGTTCAATATGGATCTGTGCGCAGACGGCAAGAGCTTTTATGTCGGCATCATGGAGTACGTCTGGGACGGCGTGGTCTATGACTTCATCGACAATGAGGAGTTTTTCAGCTGGGGCAACCCCTACACCAACCTTGTGGATGACATCCCCAAGTTCTGCTACTTTGCCAAGGCTGCGCTCGCGGCGCTCAACTACATGGATTGGGTTCCCGACATCATCCACTGTCACGACTGGCAGGCGGCGCTGGTGCCGGTGTTCCAGCAGGCGATGTTCTTGGGCACGCCGGTCGCGAACGCCAAGACCGTCCTGACCATCCACAATCTGCGCTTCCAGGGCATCTATGACATCAAAACGCTCAAGTATTGGACAAATCTCCCCGACGCGCTGTTTGACTACGCTGTGTTGCAGCAGGATTGGGTGGACGCCAATATGCTCAAGGCGGGCCTCAGCTACGCCAGCATCATCACCACCGTCAGCAACACCTACGCCGGAGAGATCCAGACGCCGTTCTTCGGTGAAAAGCTGGACGCGCACCTGCGCTATCATGCCCGCAAGCTGCGCGGCATTGTCAACGGCATCGACTGCGACATCTGGAATGCCAAGACCGATTCCCTGCTCGCCGCAAACTATGACGCGAACGATGCGATTGCGCAGAAAAAGGCGAACAAGCGCGCCTTGCAGGAACAGTTGGGGCTTGAGGTCAACGAGGACAAGATGGTCATCGGCCTCATCTCCCGTCTGACCGATCAGAAGGGCCTCGACCTCATCAACGCCATCATGCCCGCTCTGATGGACGGCAACACGCAGGTCGTCGTTCTCGGCACGGGCGACGCGAAGTATGAGGATGCCTTCCGTTATTATGAAAACGCCTACAAGGGCAGCGTCTGCTCCAATATCATGTACGACGAAGGACGCGCGCATATGATCTACGCCGGCTCCGACGCGCTGCTGGTACCGAGCCTGTTCGAGCCCTGCGGCCTGACGCAGCTCATCGCCATGCGCTACGGCACCGTGCCCATTGTGCGTGAGACCGGCGGTCTCAAGGATACGGTCGAGCCGTACAACGAGTATGAGAACCGCGGCAACGGCTTTACCTTTGACCGCTACGAGAGCGGTCTCCTGCTTGACGCCTGCAACCGTGCCAAGACGCTCTACTTCACGGATCGCGCACGTTGGGACGACATGGTGATCCGCGACATGAACAAGGACGTGTCGTGGGAGCAGTCCGCGAAGCAGTACCGCGACCTGTACCTGGAACTCAAGCCGTAAGCAATACGAAACAAACAAAACGAAACAGACAAAACGTCTCTCCCGCCCTTTCCGGGCGGGAGAGACGTTCTTGCATCCTGATGTTTCCGCAGCAGGAAATATCATCGCTATGTAACTACCTTGCCTTCTCGTTTCTTTAATGTCCTGAGTCGCTTTCTGCTTTGGCGAGGTATGCCAGCCCCAGCATGGTGATGTCGTCGAACTGCTCCGCATTTCCCACGAAGCGCGCAATGTCTTCCCGGACGGCGGGCAGCGTCTCGCACATGGTTTTGTCCTTCAACCGATTCAGAATCTCGGTCAGGCGCTCCGTCCCGTACTGCTTCACGCTCTCGTTGATTGCCTCCGGGACACCGTCCGTGTAGACAAACAGCCGGTCGCCCGGTTCCAGCATCAGCTCATACTCCTTGTAACGCATATCTTCCATCGCCGCCAGAACCATACCGTGCTTGTCGCGAAACAGTTCATAATCCCCGCCTGCGCGCAGCAGCACAGGGTACTCATGACCGGCGTTGGCGCAGGTCAGCCGCCCGGTTGACAGGTCGATAACGCCCACCCAGACGGTCACGAACATCTCCGCGTCGTTGCCCTCGCAAAGAGTATTGTTGGCGAGGGCGAGGATCTCCCCCGGCGTCCTGCCCGCTTCCGCCAGGCCGCGGATCGCCGTCTTCGCGCGCATCATGAACAGGGCTGCCGGGATGCCCTTGTCGGACACATCCGCGATGACCAGCGCAAGCTTGTTCCGATCAACGAAGAAGCAGTCGTAGAAATCGCCGCCCACTTCCTTGGCAGGATCCATTGTGGCAAAAAGCTCAAACTCGCCGCGATTCGGGAAAAAGGTTTTCGGAAGCGAGGATGCCTGTATGGTACGGGCAAACTCCAGCTCCTGTTCGATGCGCTTTTCCGCCGCCGATATATAGCCCTTGAGCACCGTGACCGTCTGGTTTATGTCGTCAGACAGGGAGACAAACTCCTTGGACTTCCGCACGGACACAACTTCATTCAGGTCGCCGTTGGTGATGCGCTCCAGAGATTCGTTGACCAGCTGCAGATTGTTGACGACAATGCCCTGCACCAGCATGGAGATCAGCACATAGATGACCGCAAACAGGATGATGTCCGCGAACGCCGTCTCATATGTCTCCGCATCGCGGTTCTCATAGACCTCTGTCATTGGAAGGCAGACGAGAAGCGTCAGCCCATCGTCCAGCCGCTCGGTGCGGCAGAGGGATTCGATCTGGAACACCGTAGCGCGGAAGCACTTTTCCGTCTGCCGGCTCTCAACCAAAGACAGCTCCTGTGCCGACAGCCCGGAGCCGCGGTGATCGCCCATCGTGATCGCGCCGCCTTCACGGAAGACGTCCAAAGTTCCCTCGCTGCCGACATGGAAGTACGCCATCGCTTCGTTGAGCCCGGACAGGTTCAGCGCGGCAGCGAGCGTGTTCTTATTGATGACCGTCTGGACCATGCCGTCTCCGCAGCGCGCGCCTGCCGCCACGCGTGCCCCGTCGAATGCGATCGACAGCTCACCGGAGCCATCCGCGTCAAGCTGCGCGAGCAATTCCGGATAGATCTGCGTCTTGCCCGAGGAGGCGACCGCCTCCCCTCTGCTGTCTACGGCGACCACGGATACCAGATTAAAAATACCTTGCAGCTCCTTGAGCAGCTCGTCGTCCGCGTGCTCAATGCCGCCCGAACGTTCCAGATGCGCCGCAATGGCGCGGGCCTCCATCCGCGCCGTCTCCGCAGCAAGCCTGTCCGTATTCGTCTCGGTTTCGTGCAGGCGATAGTAGGTATCCCGGATGTCTTCGGATACCGCAGCCAATGTTTCCTCCGACTGCTGGATGGCAGTCTGAGTCTTCAGGGCGAACGAAGTCCCAAAATTCACAAGCAGGATGAACACCGTTACCGCAAAGAGCCAGAACTGGAACCTTCCCGATACCGAAATATCCTCAGGATTCCTGTTCCGCAGGGGGTTCTCCCACTCCCCCGCGCAGATCTGCAGCGTGATCGACGCCGCCGCCATGCCGATGCCGGTGAACAGGATCATCGCCGGCGAGCAGGTCTTGACCACGTAGAACGCCATGTTCATGTCCTCGCGATGCGTGATGAACACCACATACATATGGAACACTTCCATCACCGCGCCCATGAAGAACGCATAGGTGGCGGAGGGTTTTTTGCGCTTGAACACAAGGAAGTGCAGTCCTGCCGACACAAAACCGGCAAGGCAGGTGGACACGCTGCACGCGATGCGGGTGTAGCTGCCTACGCCCCAATAGGTTCCCGCAATGTAGCGCTCGACGCCGCCAATCAGTCCTGCCAGAATACCGGAGAGCGGATCAAAGAAGAGTCCCGCCATCAGCGGCCCGAGATCGCGCACGTTTAGCATCATGTGCTGGTAGTTCACGCCGAAATGCGTGGACAGCACCGCGCAGGCGCCGTAGACCAGGCCGATGAGCAGTTTGTGCGTCCAGCCCAGCGTTTTATCTCGCGTCCATTTCCAGCCCAGCGCAGTCAACAGCACATACAGCGCCGTAATCAGCGACATCTTGACAATCATTGTCACCATATTCCAGCAGTCTCCTTCATGATACCGTTGCCGCGGCAGATCGCATCTGATTTTCCGTATTTGCTTACGGGCGCGGCGGCAGCAGTTCCGCCAGCTTTTCTTTTAGCTGGTCAATATCAACCGGCTTCGCCAGATGCGCGTTCATACCCGCCTGCAAGCACTGCTTCACGTTACCCCTACAATAATCCCATCTCTCAATCATGACTGTTCTGAATAAAATTATATCATGTATGTCCGACGCATTTCAATCTCCAATAATGAAAAACTTCAAAACGTGAGCAGCGTAACATAACAGTCAAGCCCTCCCACATAGCTTTTTGTCAAAGACTTGCAGGAGGGCTTTCTAATGACGATTCATTTTTTGATCTTGAAAAAGCGACAGTTTACCGCGCTCTGCGCAGTGATCTCCGCCGCGGCTATTTTTGCCGTGGTCAACGCCGCACCCGCCGCGGTCAGCGCGGCCGCAGCGCAGCGCCAGCTCCCCATCTATTGCGTTGAGCGCGACCAGAAAATCTGTTCCATCAGCTTCGACGCCGCCTGGGGCGCGGACAACACGCAGCGAATTCTTGACGTACTGGATGAGTACGGCGTCAAAGCGACGTTCTTCGTCGTCAGCGCGTGGGCGGAGCAATACCCCGACACGGCAAAGTCCATCGTCGCGCATGGGCACGAATTGATGAACCACTCGACAAAGCACGACCATTACAACTCCCTTTCCGCAAACCAGATCGTCGCAGACGTCAACGCCTGCAACGACGCCATCGAATCGCTGACCGGTATCCGGCCGACACTCATGCGCTGTCCTTTCGGCGAATATGACGATCACGTGATCTCTGCCATCCGCTCAACCGGCACGGAGCCGATCCAGTGGGACGTGGAGCGATGCCGAACAACCGAAAGTCCGCTTGGCGCAAGGCTTAGCTGGCTTTTTTGCGTTGGCTTGCCATTTGCCTTCTTTTGATGGTCTTCCCCAACGCATCGCCTCATACGCTGAACGCAGGAGGTGGTGCAGACGTGGAGATTCGGCACATACATCCGGAGCATCCGTCGCGGCAGGAGCGGACGGAACGCCTCGGCGAACTATACCGCAGATGCGTGGCGCTGATCGGTGCGCAGCGCCGAGGCAGGAGCGCGTAAGGCATGGACAGACACGAGGCCATCTATGCGCGCCAGTCCGTCGAAAAGATGGACAGCCTGTCTGTTCAGGCGCAGATCGATCTATGCCGGCATGTCGCCGCCGACGCAAACGCCAAGGTATATCAGGATCGCGGTTACTCAGGTAAAAACACGGATCGTCCCGACTTCCAGAAGCTGCTGCGCGACGTACGCGCCGGAAAGATCAGTAAGCTGTACGTTTACCGCCTTGACCGCTTCTCCCGTTCCATCGCTGACTTCGGTCAACTTTGGAACATACTGACGGCGCATGACGTCGAATTTGTTTCAGTCACCGAGAACTTCGACACCGCAGCGCCGATGGGCCGCGCCATGCTGCACATCATCATGGTTTTCGCCCAGCTGGAGCGCGAAACCATTGCGGAGCGCGTCAAGGACAACTATGACGCGCGCGCCGCCGCCGGGGCATGGCCGGGCGGTCCCGCGCCCTACGGCTATCACATCGGCAGAAAAACAGTGAACGGCCGGAGCCTCCCGACGCTGACGCCGGATGAGGCACTCATCGCCGTGGTACGGCGCATCTTCTCGGAATACGCGAAGGAGGGCGTTTCGCTCGGTGAGATCGCCAAGCGGCTGAACAGAGACGGCGTCCCCTGCGCAAAGCGGGCGACCTGGGACAGCGTCAGCCTGTCGCGCATCCTGCACAATCCGGTCTACGTCCGCGCAGACGAGCAGGTGCGTCTGTATTACAAGGCGCTGGGCGTGAACATCATCTCGGAGGACGCGGCGTTCGACGGCATACACGGCGCGCTGCTCTACGGCAAGCGCACGGCGAACGAGCGCAAATATACAAATGTCCGCGCGCAGAAGCTCGTCATACTCAATAGCGCGGGCGTCGTCCCTTCCGGGCTGTGGCTTGCCTGTCAGGAAAAGCTCGCGCGCAACGCGCAGCTCAAAAACAGCGGCAAGGGCACGCATTCTTGGCTCAGCGGTCTGCTCAAATGCCAAAATTGCGGATACAGCGTCAAGGTGCAGAGAGATGTGCTGTCCCGCAGGATGTATTGCAGCGGACGTTATAACGTCGCCCGTTGCGGCGCAAAGATCCGCGCCAGCCTCGAAGAACTGGAATATGCCGTCGGGGCGGAGATCGAGGCGCTGTTGCGCGAGTGTCCGAAGGAGGAGCCGGGCGTGGAACACGACGCCTATGCCGAGAAGCTGGAGGAACTGGAGCGCCGTGCGGAGCGCCTGACGGACGCTTTCGCGCAGAGCGACGACATGACGGGCGCGTATCTCCAAAAGGCACTGACGAAACTTGAAAGGGAGCGTCGCGTGATTTCGGAGGCTCGCGTGCGGGAGAGAAACCGACCACGTCCCCCGGACAAGCTGGAGTTTCCCCGTCTGTCCTTTGAGGAAAAGAAAGCGGTCGCCGCGCAGTTCATTGAGCGCATCAACGTCGGTGAGAACGGAGCGGAGGTCGTCTGGAACGTGTGAATGAAATTCTTTTTACCGTTTGCGGATCATCGGTTGAAGAAACAGAAGATTCATGGTAGGATGATCCCAAACGATCGCTCGGTATCCGAATGCAATAGTCGCATATTCGACCGGAGGTAGGCATGAAACTGATGGCATATGAAAAGGAACATCTGGAACGGCTGCGCGGGTATCTCGCCGAGTGCGCCGTACTGCTCAAGAGCAACGGCGATTTCCCGCTTGCGTCGCCCGAGCCGCTGGCGCTCTACGGCGCCGGCGCGCGCCATACGGTCAAGGGAGGAACCGGCTCAGGCGAGGTCAATTCGCGCTATTTCATTACCGTCGAGCAGGGCCTGCGCAACGCGGGCTTCCAGCTGACCACGGATCGCTGGCTCGACGGTTACGACGCCGTGCTGGACGCTGCGCATGAGCGCTTTGTCCGGGAGATCCACACGCGCGCAAGGGAACACCACAGGCTTGCGGCGTTGGAGGCGATGGGCGCGGTCATGCCGGAGCCGGAGTATACGCTGCCTCTCGACGGCGCGGGCGACACCGCGGTCTACGTCCTCTCGCGTGTTTGCGGCGAGGGCGGCGACCGCAGCGCCGTCGGCGGCGATCTCCTGCTCAGCGGGCCGGAGGTGCGCGACATCCTTGCCCTGCACGCCAAATACAAGCGTTTTCTGCTCGTGCTCAACGTGGGCGGAGTCGTCGATCTCAGCCCCGTCGCGGACGCGGTTGATAACATCCTCGTTCTCTCCCAGCTCGGCGTGGAAACCGGCGCGGTGCTCGCCGACCTGCTGCTGGGCAGAGCGTATCCCTCCGGGAAGCTTGCGGCGACATGGGCAGCCTGGAGCGACTACCCGAACGTCGGCGATTTCGGTGAACCGTACGAGACGCGCTACCGCGAGGGCGTCTATGTCGGTTATCGCTACTTTGACAGTGTGAACGCAGCTCCGCTCTTCCCCTTCGGATTTGGGCTTGGCTATACGACCTTCTCCATCACCGCAGCGGAGACGCGCGTGGACGCTGAAACGGTAACCGTGCTCGCCAAGGTGACCAACACCGGCGCGCGGCGCGGGAAGGAGACGGTGCAGCTCTATGTCTCCGTGCCGCAGGGCGCGCTCGATCAGCCGTACCAGACGCTCGCCGCCTTCGCCAAGACCTCGGAGCTTGCGCCGGGAGAAGCGCAGACCGTAACGCTGTCGTTCCGCCTGTCCGAGCTTGCCTCCTTCGACGCCGCATGCTGCGCCTATGTGCTGGAGCGGGGGGACTTCGTGCTGCGCCTTGGTTCGTCCAGCCGCGACACCGAGCCATGCGGGCTGCTCCGCCTCGCGGAAACCGCCGTCGTGCGGCAGGTGCGACGTTTCACGTCGCCCTGCGGCTTCGTGGACTGGAAGCCGCCCGTGCCCCGGTCGGATACGCCGCCGGAGGGTCTGCCGATCCTCGACGTTGCTGTGGAGGACATTCCCTGCCGGACGGTCGACTACGATTTGAAACCGCACATTGAGCCGCAGACGGACGCGCTGAGCGACGAGGAGCTGATGCTTTTGAACATTGGCGCGTTTGATCCCAAGGCGTGGCTGCCTCGCTTGAGCGGCGACAGCGCAATGAGCGTCGCGGGCGCTGCGGGCGAGACCTGCGCGCTTCTGCGGCGTCGCGGTATCCCTCCCATCGTCCTCTCTGACGGCCCCGCAGGCTTGCGGCTGACACGCGACTGCTTCCGCGACGCGCGCGGCGTGTTCGGGATCGGTCTGCCCTACCCCGAAAGCGTGACGGATTTCCTGAGCGATCCGGTGAAAAAGCTGCTCTCTCTTAAAGCAAAGAGGCCGCGCAAAACATCCGAGCGATTCCACCAGTACTGCACCGCCATTCCGATCGGAACTGCGATCGCGCAGAGCTGGAACGTGGAGTTCGCGAAGCTCTGCGGCGACATCGTCGGCGCGGAGATGGAGCGCTTCGGCGTGCGTCTTTGGCTGGCTCCGGCGCTGAACAACCAGCGCGACGTCCGCTGCGGACGCAATTTTGAATACTTCTCCGAGGACCCGCTGCTCAGCGGCGTCTTTGCCGCAGCGCTGGTTCGCGGCGTGCAGGCGCACAAGGGCTGCGGCGCGACGGTCAAGCACTTTGCCGCGAACAATCAGGAGACCAACCGGCACGACAACAACAGTCTGGTCAGCGAACGAGCCCTGCGCGAGATCTATCTGCGCGGCTTCGAGCGCTGCATTCTTGACGCTCAGCCCCGCGCGCTGATGACGTCTTACAACCTCATCAACGGCGTCCACACGACGCAGGACCGCTCGCTCATAACCGATGTGCTGCGTGCCGAATTTGGATTTGACGGCATCGTAATGACCGACTGGATCGTGGACGGCATGACGCGCTCCAAACGATCCCGCTACGCCGCGCCGGACGCGGGCACAGCCGCCGCGGCAGGCAGCTGTCTCATGATGCCCGGCAGCGTCCGCGACCTGAAGGATATGCGCGCCGCGCTGTCACGCGGGACGCTGACACGCAGACAGCTCGCGGAAAACGCCTCGTATTTCCTGCGCTTTTGCCGGGAAGCAGAGTAAACATATAGTTGGTCTTCTCTGCCGCCTCGCCTCACAGCGCGATTCCCTTGCGATTCATCGCCGCATCTGCTATACTTTCAAGCTGCCGGACTTCCGGCAGCTTACTTTTTCAGCGAGGAGCAACTATGAACCAGAAGGAAATCAACGAACTGCGCCGACGCTTTCGCGCGGATAAAAGCAGCATCAGCCGAATCTACGGCTGTTTCGTCAACACAAACAAGGAGATCGTCGCCTACATTGACTCGTCCTTGGGAATTCTGAAGCAGGAGGAGGCGGAGATATTTCTCGGCCGCCTCAAAAAGTGCCTCTCCGGCGGAATGGGGCGAAACCTGATCGACGTGGTATTTTCCACGCAGCAGGTCGTGGACAGCTCGGAGCACCGTCTGCTGATGGCGCTGCGGGACTCGCATTGTCAGGACGACAGGGCGCGCGACGAGCTGTATGGACGCATCATCTCCGCCCTTGATCTGGAGCAGAGCAACTACGTCATCCTGCTCGCAGCCGACGCCTACGACGTGCCGTACCGCGGCTCGGACGATATGGAGCAGGCGGACGCCTCGTCGGAGGTCTTCAGCTATTTCGTCTGCGCCGTCTGTCCCGTCAAGGAGGCGACTGCCGATCTGCGCTTCTTCTACGACGTGAACGAGTTCCACGTCAGTTCCAGCGGCCCGACTCTCGACAACACTGCGCTGGGCTTCGTCTTCCCTGCCTTTGACGACCGCAGCGCCAACATCTACAACGCGCTCTATTTCGCGCGCAAGCCCGACGAGCTGCACGAGGAATTCATCAACGCGGTTTTTCGCACCGACCCGCCCATGTCCGCGCCCAGTCAGAAAAACGCCTTCCACACCGCGCTGTCCGACGCACTGGAGGGAGAATGCAGCTACGAGGTGGTCCAGACGATGGACGAGCAGCTCCGCGAGCGCGTGGCGGAACACAAGGAGACAAAGGACCCGGAGGCGCTGACGCTCAGCACCCGCGAGGTAGGAACGATCCTGCGCAACAGCGGCGTATCGGACAAGCGCGTCGAAGCGTTCACGAAGTCGGTGGAGGCGGAGTTCGGCGAGGGCGCCGCGCTCATGCCGACGAATCTGGTGGACGGCAAGTTCGAGATCGTGACGCCGGACGTGAAGATCACCATGTCGCCGGAATACAGCTACATGGTGGAGGCAAAGGTCATCAACGGGCGCAAGTACATCCTCATCCCCGCCGACGAAGGCATGGAGGTCAACGGCGTCGCTGTGGAGATCCGGGAATCATGAGCGTTGAGAACGGCGCATGGTTGCCAGATAAAAACGGCTAAATACAGCAGCATCGCGTTCGCTCATTTGCCGAGCGGACGCGATGCTGCTGTAAAATTATGTAAAGGGGTATTGCTTGTCAGCCTGTTGTCTTACTGGTCGGAATTGCCCAGCGTCCAGGTGTTGGCGCTCAGCATTTCCCATGACTCCGCCGCGCCCTCGATGCTCATCAGATCCTCCATCATTTCGACCCCGTCTTCGATATCCTCAAAGCGGGCGCGCGTGGCGTCCCAATCCGTGAAGCAGTTCTTGAGCAGTTCGTCAAGCCCGGGGAAGTTCTCGTCAAAGGAGGCACGCTCCTCGTCCGACAGGCTCTCCCAAGCCTCCAGCATATTGGCGCGCACAGTGTCGACGTCCTTCTCCCAAAGCCAGTTGTATGCGGCGAAGCTCAGCACGTCGCAGGCGGCCTGCGTTTCGGCAAGGAAGGCGCCGGCAACGCCCTGATGGAATCCGCTCACCACGCGGAAATACGCGTCCGCAAAGTCGTCGGCTTCGGGCACAAAGAACGCGAAATCCGTATCCTCGTACGACTCCTCCGTACCGAAGGTGACCAGCGCGTAACGGTACTTATCGCTGACTTCGTTGAACCGTTCCTCGATCAGCGGCTCATCCACGTCGAAGCTGACGGAGTAAGCATCGGTCTCCAGTTCCTTCAGAGCGGTGAACTCTGTGAGGAATTCCTCCCAGCCCTGCGGCTCGCGGAGCTTGACCATGTTGACGATGGACTGATAGGCGATCTCGTCCAGCTCACCATATTCGGCAAACAGCATCTCGTAATACTCAGACGAACCGAGCATATAGACTCTCATCTTGCCAACGCTGCCGAACTGGCTGACATAGTCGGTATTCAGCGGATCATAGTCCATGACCGGCTCGCCCAGAACCATCTGGTCAAGCTCCTCCATCTTCCACGGCTTTGCCATGTTGATGCGGAAGGATGTGCCGCCGTCCTCGGTATCCGCCATGGTGAAGTCATCATTGCTCCACCCCATGGCGCTCAGGCCGTTGACATAGCCGCTGGTCAGGTCGGCGTCCATGCCAAGATACGACGCCACCGCCTGGATCACCTCCAGCGCCATGGTAAGCGCGGTAAAGTCATCGGCTCCCGCCCGGAAGGTGAGGTAGTCGCCCTCCTGCACGAACGTCCACGAACCGTCCGTCAGATACTCATTCCCGTTTGCCTTCATGGACAGCGTAAAGCGGTCGTTCTCCAGCGCCTCCGTGTACTCCACCTCGGGATACCACTCCCGGTAGAATTCCTTGGTCTGGCTGTACTCGGAATCCGGCGCCACGAGCGCGTCATAGACGCCCTTCAGCGCCTCGGACGGCCCCTTCGTTCCTTTCCCGCCGCAGGCGGTCAGCGCCAGCAGCATCGCTGCCGACAGCAGCAGCGCGGCAAAGCGTTTCACGTTGTTCTTGTTCATGTTCCGATCCTCCCAATGTTTCAGTCAGAAGATTGTTTCCCGAAAAACAAGCGCTCAGCGTATCGTCATGTTGTCATTGTATCGCGCCGATGCGGAACAATCAAGAGTTTCTCCCATCGAACCTCTGGTTGAAATGCGCCGAGAATCGTGGTATGCTTGGGAAAAACGCGGGAGGACGTCACGATGCCGTTCGACTTCAAGAAGGAATACAAAGAGTTCTATCTCCCCAAAGACAAGCCGTCGATCGTGACGGTGCCGCGCGCGCATTACGTCGCCGTGCGCGGCGAGGGCGATCCCAACACCGAGGGCGGCGCATACCAGCAGGCCATTGGCGTCCTGTACGCGGTGTCGTATACGCTGAAAATGAGCTATAAGACCGACCGCCGCATCGAGGGCTTTTATGATTACGTCGTACCGCCGCTGGAGGGATTCTGGCGGCAGGACAGCGTCAGCGGCGCGGATTACGCGAACAAGTCGGCGTTCCGCTGGGTCTCCGTGATCCGCCTGCCGGAGTTTATCACGCCCGCGGACGTCGGCTGGGCGGTGGAGACGGCGTCAAAGAAGAAAAAGCTCGACTGTTCCTCCGCCGAGTTCCTGACGCTGGACGAGGGACTGTGCGTACAGATCATGCACGTCGGCCCCTTCGACGCCGAGCCCGCTTCCGTTGCGAAGATGGATGCTTTTCTTGTGGAAGACGGCTATGAAAACGACATGAACGACACACGCTGGCACCACGAGATCTATCTCACCGACGCGCGGAAAACGCCGCCGGAGAAATGGAAAACCGTGATCCGCCATCCGATCCGCCGAAAAGCCTGACCAAGGAGGCAGCATGGCTTCGACAAAAGAGTATCTGGAATACGTGCTCGAACAGCTTTCCGGTCTGGAGGGCGTCTCCCACCGCGCGATGATGGGCGAATATATCCTCTACTACCGCGGAAAGGCGGTCGGCGGCGTCTATGACGACCGGCTGCTGCTCAAGCCCACGCCCGGCGCGCGGGAGCTGCTGCCGGACGCGCCGATGGAGCTTCCCTATCCGGGCGCAAAGCCCATGCTGCTCGCGGACGTGGACGACCGTGAACTGCTTGCGGCGCTGCTGCCACGGCTGTATGACGAGCTGCCGGACAAAAAACAGAAAACGCGTTTCCGCGCCGACGGCGCATCTTGAAATACAAGATCATTTTACGGAGGTTAATACGATGAACGGCATTGAGAAGGTTTATGATTTTCTGAACGAAGCGGGCACCTACTATCTGGCGACGATGGACGGCGACCAGCCGCGCGTGCGCCCCTTCGGCACGGCTCTGCTGTACGACGGCAGGCTTTACATCCAGACCGGCAAGATCAAGGACGTCTCCAAGCAGATCGCGGCGAATCCCAAGGTCGAGGTCTGCGCGTTCCTCAACGGCAGGTGGATCCGCGTCGCGGGCGAGCTGGTGAACGACGACAGCCGCGAGGTCAAGGTCGCCATGCTGGAGAAGATGCCAAGCCTCAAGGCAATGTACGACCCCGACGACGGCAACACACAGGTGCTGTACTTCCGCAACGCCGTTGCGACCATCAGCTCATTCACGGAAGCTCCCGAGGTCATCACGTTCTGAATCATCATAAACAGGCAGGCGCGCCGCGGATCGGTTCCGCGGCGCGCCGTATCTGTTCAGAGCTCCATTCCGTCGTCCTGCCGAGGCTTGCCCATCCGCAGCCGCCGGGACGCCCGCCTCGGAGATGACAGAACTTCTGCGCGCGGGGAAAGACGCCGATTATCCCGCCTTACCGGTCAAGCACGCTTTTGACCGCGGCTGTGACCTCCTCGCTGTGATCGAACGCCATACGGCGCTCGCCGAGCTCTACGCCATCCCGTGACGCAGTTTTCCGCATATAGGCAAAGGATAGCCCGTTTTCGCCCGCTTCCTCCCGGAACGTGCGGTAGCCGAGCTTTTCGTACAGTCGAATGTTGATCCAGCTCTTGGTGCAGGTATAGAGTTCGAAAACGCGCTCCTGCGTCCGTTCCTCAACATCGCGGAGCAAGTCTGTCGCCACGCCCTGACGCCGATGCTCCTGCGCGACCATGAGGCGCCCGATTTCGATGTGATCGTTGATCTTCCGATACCGGATCGCACCGATGATGCTGCCGTCCTCGTCGCGCTTGACCAGCACCGTCCAGTTGTCGAAATCCGCAAGGCTGTGCGCGTAGGTCTCCATGAGCGCGGGCACGCTGCGGCTGCCGATCATCTCCGCCTCGCTTTCAAACGCCCGGAGCTGCAAGGCATACAATTCTTCAATGTCTGCTCTGTTGGCAATTTCATATTCCATGCGGTTTATCACCTCGACAAGCCGGAGTCTGATCAGTCAATGATCCCGACAACAGAGCCCGGCCGCGGCTCCTCGACGCCGTCTCCGTCATGCTCTTTGGAATCGCTGATCTCGTTGAAAAATTCACTCCCACTCGACCGTTCCCGGCGGTTTTGCCGTGATGTCGTAGACAATGCGGTTGACGCCGCTGACCTCGTTGACGATGCGGTTCGATACGCGGTCGAGCACCTCGTAGGGGATGCGCGCCCAGTCGGCGGTCATAAAATCGTCCGTCGTCACGGCGCGGAGCGCCAGTACATGGTCGTAGGTACGCCCGTCGCCCATGACGCCCACCGTGCGGGAGTTGGTCAGAACGGCAAAATACTGATTGATGGACGTATCCAGCTTCGCCGCGGCAATCTCGTCGCGGAAGATATAGTCCGCCTCGCGCAGGATCGCGAGCTTCTCCTCCGTCACCTCGCCCAGCACGCGGATGGCAAGTCCAGGCCCCGGGAAGGGCTGGCGGCTGACCAGATACTCCGGCAGGCCCAGCTCGCGTCCCAGCGCGCGCACCTCGTCCTTGAACAGCAGGCGCAGCGGCTCGATGATCTCCTTGAAGTCCACGAAATCCGGCAGGCCGCCGACGTTGTGGTGGCTCTTGATGACCGCGGCGTCGCCCGCGCCGGACTCGATCACGTCCGGGTAGATCGTGCCCTGCGCGAGATAGTCCACGGAGCCGATCTTCTTCCCCTCTTCCTCAAAGACGCGGATGAATTCCTCGCCGATGCGCTTGCGCTTCTGCTCCGGCTCCTCGATGCCCGCGAGGCGGGAGAGGAAACGTTCCTGCGCGTTGACGCGCCTCAGCTCGACGTCCCACTTGGCGAACGCCGCCTCGACCTCGTCGCCCTCGTTCTTGCGCAGCAGGCCGTGATCGACGAAGACGCAGGTGAGCTGGCTGCCCACCGCCTCCGCCAGCAGCGCCGCGCAGACCGACGAGTCTACGCCGCCGGACAGCGCAAGCAGCACGCGCCCGCCGCCCACCTTCTCGCGGATGGAGGCAACGGCGGCGTCCTTATAGCCGCCCATGCTCCATTCGCCCTTTGCGCCGCAGACGGAATAGAGAAAGTTTTTCAGCATGACGGAGCCGTACTGCGTGTGCGCGACCTCGGGGTGGAACTGCACGCCGTAAAAGCCGCGGCTCTCGTCGCAGATGCCAGCCGTGGGACAGGCGTCACTGTGCGCGGAGGAAACGAAGCCCTCCGGCAGCTTCGCGATGTAGTCGCCGTGGCTCATCCAAGTCACGCTCTCCTCCGGCGTACCGTCAAACAGGCGGCAGGCGGTGTTGAAGTGCGTCGGCGTCTTGCCGTATTCGCGGGCGGTATCACTCTGCGCCGCGCTGACCACGCCTCCGAGCGTGTGCGCCATGAGCTGGCAGCCGTAGCAGATGCCGAGGATCGGCACGCCCAGCGTGAACACGGCGGGATCGACATGGGGCGAGGTCTCGTCGTAGACGCTCCGCGGCCCGCCGGTAAAAATGATGCCGATGGGGTCGAACGCCCTGATCTCCTCAAGGCTCATGGTATACGGCTTCAGCTCGCAGTAAACATGGTGCTCGCGCACGCGGCGCGCGATGAGCTGGTTGTACTGCCCGCCGAAGTCCAGAATCAAAACTTTATCGCGCATATGTTCTCCCTCCTGCTCTGTTCAGAAGTGATTAACGATAGCTGGTTTTACTATAAGTGATGCAGCGCGTGTTGTCAAGGCAGGGCCGATGCGCTTGGCAGGCGGACTATCCTTTGTTTGGGACGGGGACAGTCTCGACTGGAAGGGCATCTCCGCCGGCGAGATCACGAAGCGCGTGACGGGAAAGGTGCGCAGCGGTTCCATCGTCCTGTTCCACAACGCGGGCGAGCACACGCCTGAGGCGCTGCCGGACATCCTGCGCTTCCTCACGCAGGAGGGTTATGAGGTGGTGCCGGTCTCGCAGCTCCTGCTGCCCGGCGATTACACCCTCGACCACGAGGGACGGCAGCACGCCGCCTGAGCGCGGCATTGGCAAGAAGCGCGGCTTCCCATGCGGAGGCCGCGCTTCTTGCCGCCTTCGCGACGCGCGATCCGCGTTGAAAGCGAAAAGGGCGTCGGCTCATCGTTCATCGTGACCGTGCCCCTGAAACGTTCCGACCGCGCTGTCCTTCCCGAGGACGGCATGACGCTTCCGAAGGGTCTTCGCGCCGTCGTGGTGGATGACGATAGCGTCTCCTGCGAGCATGTGCAGCTCGTACTCAAGGCGATCGGCTGTGCAAGTCGCGTCCCGTCCTCCGTATACACGTGCTCGCCCATGGCGTGCACGACGTTGTAGCCTCGGCCGCCCTTCTTCTTCGTGCGGTAGATCACCTCATAGGTCCCGCCCTCTTTTCCGCAGTTTAGTCGTATCGTTCCATGCGCTCACCACTACCTTCACGTTTTGATTTGCCTATTTTGGATAGTATACTACATTCTGTCAGCCATTACCAGCTCCAAAATCGCAAAAAAACGCCCCGCCTCCGAAGAAGCGGGACGATGGCGCTCAGCCGCGCATCTCCTCAATGTGGTGCACGTATTCCAGTGTGCCCAGCGCCTCGATGATCTCCTTGTGCGTCTTGTACTGCTTCAGCTCGGCGCTGCGGATCGAAAGCGATACCGTATAGACGCTCAGGCCGGAGCTGGCGTAGGCGGGGTTCAGCTCGATGTCGTCGATGGACATGCCGAGGCGGCGCAATGTGGTCATGAACTCCTGCAGATACCGACTGTTCTTCAATTCCAGATGGATCTCGAAGAAGTTGGACCGGTTTTTCAGGTCGATCTCAAAGACCTGCATCCACGACAGCGAGATCAACAGCAGGATGAACGCAGCCAGTGTGATCGTCACCAGCCCCGCGCCGGCAGTCAGCCCAATCACGGCGGACGCCCACAGCGCGACGGAGGTGGTCAGGCCCTTGATCTGGTTGCGCGAGGAAAACTGCACGCTGTTGATGCTGATGATCGCCACGGCGACGATGGACGACGCCGAGAGCAGGTACAGGTGCGCCGGGGATTGCATCGCGATGCAGCAGTCGGCGAGCATCGCCGTTGTGCAGGCGAGCGAGGCGACGACGAAGGTGCGCACACCCGCCGTGTGACGCTTGGTGGAGCGTTCGCAGCCGATGACCGTGGCAAGCGCCACGGACAGCAGGATGCGCAGGGCGATGGTCGCGAGCGACAGCTCCTGCGCCCACGGCCCCAGCATTTTGACGATCGGATCGATATACATGGCTCGTTACCTCCTGAACATACGACGCTGATTGCGGTTCAGCGTTTGCAGATTGCGAAGCTGCTCCTCCGCCGCCTCGGTGAACGCTTCCTCGTTCTCGTTGACCTCGCGCTCCGGCAGCTCGCTCTGGATGATCTGGATGCGCCGGATCAGCTGCTCGACCGGCGAGAGCTGCTCCTCGGACGTGATGGGCGCCACGTCCTCCAGCTTGTCGGAATACGAGTGCGAGAGATAGAGCGACAGCTTGCCGCAGGCGGGGCCGACCAACTCGTAGAGCACGCTGGAGGCGAGGATGATCGTCTCGAGCGCCTTGCCCATCTCCCCGCCGAGCAGTCGCGCGCCCAGCGCCGCGAGGCCGACGGCAACGCCGGCCTGCGGGATCAGCGCAAGGCCGAGGTAGTTGCGCACGCTCTCCTCCTTGTGGATCGCCAGCGCGCCGAGATATGCTCCGCCGTACTTGCCCACGACGCGCACGACGGCGTAGACGATGCCGACGACGAGCAGCGGGAAGCGCCCGACGCTGCCCGAGGGCGCGAACAGCGCGCCGAGGTCGAGGCTCAGGCCGGAACGCACGAAGAACAGCAGCAGGATCGGCGGGCTGAAGTAGTTGAGCTGGCGGAAGAGCCGCGTATCGTCCGTGGCGTTGATGTAGACCGTGCCCATTGCCATGCAGCCGAGCAGCGGCGAGATATCGAACGCCGCGCACAGGCCGCAGAACGCAAACAGCAGCGCCACCGAGACGATGAGCCTGTTGTCCGTGTTGCGGTGCGTCAGCAGTCCCTTCATGACGAAGCCGAACGCCGCGCCGATGGCGATGGCTGCGACATTGCGCAGCAGCGGCGTGACGACCGTGGACGCCGAGAGCGCCTCGCCGGAGATCGACGCCACGGCGGCGGAGATGGCGGTGCTGTACGCCACCAGCGCCACAAGGTTATCGACGGCGACGACCTGTAACAGCGTGTCGACGAAGGGCCCCTTTGCGCCGAGCTGGCGGATCGTCATCATTGTGGACGCCGACGCCGTCGCCGCGGCGAGCGCGGAGAGCACGATGGTGAACGGCAGCGGCAGCCCCAGGCCGAAGTACGCCGCGAGGAAGACAAGCAGCGACGCCGCCATCGCCTCGCACAGAGTCAGCACGATGACGCGCCAGCCGCTCTTTTTGAGCGCGTCAAGGCGGAAAAACTCGCCTGTCGAGAACGCGATGAACGCCAGCGCGACGTCGGGCAGAAATGCCATGCCCTCGACGACGCGGCTCGGGATCAGATTCAGGCAGAACGGGCCGATCAGGATGCCCGTGACGATATAGGCGGTGACGTTCGGCAGCCGCGCCAGCTTCGTCACGCGCGTCATCAGAAAGCCGAGCATCATCATCAGCGACAGCGCGATGACGGTCACCGCGACCGGCGCCGTCTCGTAGAGCTGCGCGTACAGTGTGTCAAGCATGACGCTCTCCCCTTCCGTTGGTGATTTCCTATGCGTCGGAGCCGCCCCGTATGTCAGGTGAGAGCGACGCCCCGTTCGCGCAGCCTCTGCCGCAGCAGCTCCACGTCGCCATAGTAGACGATGCCGTCCAGCCCGACGCGCGACGCGCCCTCCAGATTCACCGTGTTGTCGTCGATGAACACGCAGTCACGCCGGTCCAGGCCGAAGCGGGCAAGCCCCGTCTCATAGAACGCCGCCTCCGGCTTGAGCAGCTGGTGCCACGCGGAGACCATCAGCCGGTCGCCGAAGAACTCCGCCACCGGAAGGTCGGGCCAGTACTCGGCGTGCCGTTTGCCCGCGTTGGAAAAGAGATACAGGCCGTAGCCCTTCTCGCTCAGCTCCCGAACGGTATCGTAGATGTTGTCGAGCGGCAGGCGCGGCTTGTCCCAGTTGTCGAACACCTCCCGCGCCGCCTCGTGGAGCCGCGCGGGGATGCGCGCGCGCATGGAGGCGAACGCCTCCTCCTCGGTGACGGAGCCGCGGTCGAGCTTGACCCAGTCCACGCTGCCGAAGATCTCGCGCGTGAGGATCGTGGCGTCCGCCGCATCCAGTCCGAGGCGGGCGGTGAATTTCTTCGGATCGAAGTCCAGCAGGACGCCGCCCATGTCAAAGAGAATGTTTTTGATCATGGCTTTGCCGCAGCCTCCAGTTCCGCTTTTTTCTTTCCGGTCAGCTTCTCGAAACGGCGACGCCACTTCTTCCGCGCCTCCAGCCGCTCGCTGAGGTCGCGCGCGCCCACGCCGTAAACAAGGTACAGGATCGCGCCCGAGACGAGCATGATGAACACCGTTGACGCGCAGCGTCGGCCCGAGGCATTGACGTTGTAGCCGTACAGGCCCTCCTCGCGCGTCATACTCTGGATGACCATGGCGTAGGTCGTGCCGTAGGTGCTGGCAAAGGTCGCGCCCATGTCGTACTCGGTGAACAGCGCGTTGAAGTTCAGCGCGAACACCGCGAGCACGCTCGGCAATATGATGGGCAGCTTGACCTTGAGGAAGGTGCGCACGCCGCTCGCGCCGAGGTTGCGCGCCGCGTCCTCCAGTTCCTCGTCGATGGCGTAGAACGCCGCCTTGATCATGCGCAGCGAAAACGGAAGCTTCGTCACCGTGTAGGCGATGATGATGAGGATCTTGACCATATCGCCGTAATAGAGGTTTTTGCCGAACACATACCACACGTTCTCGCTGTTGAAGAACACTCGGTAGGAGTAGCAGATCAGGATCGTCGGCAGCAGCCACGGGAACAGCAGCGCGTATTCCAGCACGGTGCCGGTGCCCTTGTGCTTGAAGATGTAGTTGCAGGCGATGACGACCACGACGCAGGCGATCGCCGCCGCGATGACCGAGAGCACGAAGCTGGTCTGGATGCCGCCGAGTGTTGCCTCGTTGGAGAACACGCCGGAGATCGAGCCCGCGCGCACCTTGTAGGTGCCGCGGGAGGTCAGGTACGAATAGTCCGCCTTGCCGAAGTAGTTGAGCAGCGTCCACTGCGAGAGGTCGAGCCTGCGCATACGCACGGCGCTGTAGGTCTGGAACGAGAAGACGACGATCATCACCACCGGCGTCATGTAGATGATGAACAGGACGTAGGCGTAAATATGCGCCAGCACGTTCCAAACGGGGTTGGTGATCTTCTGTTTTTGCAGCTTCGCCTTCGTCTTGGACACAGAGAGATAATGTCCCTTGCGCTCATAGGACGAAAGCACCGTCAGCAGCACGATGGTGAAGCAGGCGAGGATGATGCTCAGCAATGCCGCGCGCGCCTGCGGGAACGCCTCGTCCGCCACAGAGGAGCCGGCGAGGCGCACGATCTCCGGGTTGATGGAGTCGTAACCCAGCAGCGTCGGCGCGGACATGGCGCACAGGCCCGTGATGAAGGTCATGACCGTCAGCGAGAACAGCGTCGGCAGCAGCGTCGGGAACACGACCTGAAACAGCACCTTGAAGGGCTTCGCGCCCATGTTGCGCGCCGCCTCAACGGTGTTGTAGTCGATGCCGCGGATGGCGTTGCGCAGGAACAGCATGTGGTTCGAGGTGCAGGCGAAGGTCATCGTGAACAGCACCGCCTTGAAGCCGGAGAACCACGTCGGATTGAAGTCGGGGTTGACCTCCTGGATCGCGGTGGTCAGGATACCGTCGCCCGCGTAGAGGAACATATAGCCCGTGACCAGCGCGACGCCGGAGTAGATGAGCGTCGTCATATAGCCCATGCGCAGGATGCGCGCGCCCTTGATGTCAAAGTACTCGGTCAGCAGCACGATGGAGATGCCGACGACGTTGACCGTGACGATCAGGCAGAGCGCCAGCTTGAGCGAGTTCCACACGAACTTCGCCATGCTGCCCGCGAGGAAAAAGCGGATGACCGCGAAGGGGTCGGTCTCCCCTGCGGCGTTCTTCGTCGTGAAGATGCTCGTCAGCGTGTTGAGACAGGGCAGCAGCATGAAGCCGAAGAACAGGTACGCGAAGAACAGCGCGCCGATGAGCTGCAATACCATCTCCACGTTGAAGGGCTTCGGGTGAGCGAGCGAACCGTTCATTGCGCCGCCTCCTCTCCCTTCGCCTCATAGCTCATGAGGTCGGCGGGATCGATGCTGACCGTCACCGCGTCGCCCTCGTCGTAGATGCGGACGCCGTCGTTGCGCTCCATGATCTTGAGCGTCTGGCTGCCGACGTCGATATAATACTTGATGTACAGGCCGTAATACTCGCGCATGGCGACCTTGCCGTCCACCGTCAGCACGCCGTCCCTGGGCTGCTCGTTCACGTGCAGACGCTCAAGGCGGATATAGTGGTGCTTCGCCGGATCGACGCCGAGCTTTGCCACCAGCTCGCCGGAGAGGCGGTTGATGTCGCCGATGAAGTTGCACACGAACTCCGTCGCGGAGTGGTTGTAGACCTCGTTCGGCGTGCCGATCTGCTCGATGACGCCCTTGTTGAACACGGCGATGCGGTCAGAGAGCGTCAGTGCCTCCTCCTGATCGTGCGTGACGTAGATGCTGGTGATGCCGAAATCCTTCTGCATCTTCTTCAATTCCCCGCGCAGCTGCACGCGCAGCTTCGCGTCGAGGTTGGAAAGCGGCTCGTCGAGGCAGATGATCGCCGGCTCCGTCACGAGCGCGCGGGCGATAGCGACGCGCTGCTGCTGGCCGCCGGAGAGCTGGGACACCGCCTTTTTGAGCTGTTCGTCCGTGAGGTCGACCTTTTTGGCGATGGTGCGCACCTTCTGGTCGATCTCCGGCTTTTTCATCTTCTTGACCTTGAGGCCGAAGGCAATGTTGTCGTAAACCGTCATGGTCGGGAACAGCGCATAGCTCTGGAACACGATGCCGATGTTGCGCTCCTCGATGGGGACGCGCGTGATATCCCTGCCGCGCACGACGACGCTGCCCTGATACGGCTGGATGAAGCCGGTCAGTGTGCGCAGCGTCGTGGTCTTGCCGCAGCCGGACGGCCCAAGGAAGGTGAAGAATTCCCCCTCCTTAACGTGGACGTTGATGTTGTGGAGCGCGGTAAAGTCGCCGAATTTCACCACGATGTCGTTCAAGCGGATCATAAGCCTGTTCTCTCCCTCTTATTATTTGCTGCCTGCAAAAGGCAGGAGATCTCTCCCGCCCTTTGCAGGCAGGGCGAGCCGCCAAGCTCGCCCTGCTCTGTTCAGTTTTGTGTGTTTTAGCCCTGCTTCTGGGTCAGCGTGGACCAGTCGAGGTTCGCCCAATCCGGCTCGGCGGGCGCGTTGTTGTCCGCCCAGTAGAAGCCGAGGTTGGTCATGATGTTCGTCCACTCGGGGTTGTGCTTGGCAACGTAGGCGGCGTAGGTCATATCCGTACCGTCGACCTTGTTGAGCGCGAAGTTCTTGAGCTGGTAGATCGCGGGCACGCCGTCGGGATACAGCGCGTCGGCAGCTTCGGTGTTGCAGGGGAAGGAGTCGAACTCTTCGCCCCACTCCGCCTGGATCTCAGCGGAGCCGAACCACTCGGCGAATTCCTTGACCGCCTCGGTCTGCGCCTCGGTGCGGCCGCCCTTGTCGAGAATGCCGATGTACTCGGCGATGTAGTAGGTGCCGTCGTCGATGTCAACGAGGTTCCAGTTCTCCGGCTGGAAGGTGCCCTTGAGCGGGTTCGCGGAGCCGTCCGCCGCCGCGTCGATCTTGCCGTAGAGCGCGGAGGAGTAGAACTCGGAGATCGCCACGTCGCCCTTGTTCAGCGGGTCAAAGCCGTACTTGTAGTCGTCGCCGCCGGAGACGCCCTCCGCGCAGAACTTCCACAGCGTCTTCCAGCCGTCCACGCTGATGCCGCCGGCGGGAGAGGTCGGATCAGTGAAGGCGTAAAGCATGGCGGAGTTGATGTTCATGTTGGTCGTGCCGCCGACCTTGTTCTGGCGATACCACTTGTAGCCGCTGTCAACGATGTCCGCCCAGTGCTGGAAGTGCAGCGCCTCGCCCTTGGTGCCGAGGTCGTCGTTGCGGTAGAGCATCAGGACGTTCTGGATGACGATGCCGTAGGCCTGGCCGTCATACTTGAAGTCGCCCACGTCGCCCGCCCACTCCGGCGTCCAGTCGATGAGCTTGAGGTTCTCATACTGACCGCCGATGATCTGGCCCCAGCGGGTCTCGTTCAGGCCGAAGATCAGGTCGCCGTCCTTGTTCTCATTGGCGGCCTGCACGGCGGCGGTGTCGCCGGAGATGACGGAGTTATCGTCGATGCTGATGTTGAAGCCCTCCGCCTTGGCGCGGTTGATGAGCCACGTCGTACGCTCGGTGGAGTTGGAGTTGGAGTAGATGCGGATGGTGTAGCTCAGATCCGGCTCCACGCCGGTGTCTGCGGGCTCCGCGGCGGGCGCGGGCGTCGTGGCGGCAGGCGCGGTCGTATCCGCCGCCGGCTGTGCCGTGGTCGTCTCCTTGCTGCCGCAGGCGGCAAGCGCGAACAGCATGGACAATGCAAGGACAATGCTCAAAATCTTTTTCATGATGTTCCTCCGATCTGTTATTTCCCATGCGGGATGATGGAGCAATTATAGTCATATCGATTAAGATTCTCAATAGTATTTTGTCGATTTCGTCAACTTGCACAGAATCCAGCCAAAATGTTTGGCTAGAAAAATTTTTTTTGATGCAGTCCGGCGCCATAGCGCGCGCCTCGGCGTCCTTGACACATTGCCATGCGCTCTGTATACTGTCGGCGTCGACACATCGCATGGGAGGATACGGCAGTGGACGTCTGTCTGGATATTGAGCGAATCGATCACGAAGCCTGCGTGCGTGCGCTGCTTCCGCGGCTGGTGGAACACTGCGCGGCGAAGGCGCAGCCGAATGAGCTGGACAAATTCCTCGCGCGGCTGGGGCCGGACGCCGCGCCCGCCGCCTGCGCCCTGCTGCGCGACATGGACGCGGACGCGAAAGACCGCATGATCGTGTGGCTGATCGCCTCCCACGAGGAGCGGATGCGCGCTTCCGCGAACCGCCATCTCGCGCGTCTGTTCGGCGCAGGCGTCATACAGATCGGGCGCCTCCTCGCAGTCGATCGCCCCGGCAGCCGTCTGAGCCTTCGGGCGGCGAACGTCGCGGCGGACTGGGCGGCGCTGCTGCGAAGCCCCGCCGTCGGGGAGGGCATCGACCGCCTCGGCAGTGAGAACAGCGTCCTGAAGGGCGCGGCGCGGCTGGTGCTGCAAATGGGTTCCCATCTCTCCAACGAGAGCCTGGAGCGTCAGGGCGTCGCGCTGCTCCGGTCGGAGCGCGTCAAGCGCCGTCTGATCGCGGTGATGCAGGACGCGCTGCGGCAGGAGGGGCTGGCTGTTACGATCGCCGACCTGACCGTCGAGCAGGGCGGCGCGCTCTCCGTCTCCGCGGAACGATCGGACGAGGGCTTGATCCCCGACGCCTTCGAGGATGACCTCATGGACGCGCTGGTCGCGCAGATACGAAAGATGCGCAGCTAAAAAGGTATCGCCCTTCCCGCTTGGGAAGGGCGATGTTTTGGTGCGCCCGGCATGGGCGACAACTTGGTGGTGAAAGTCCAATACGGGCTCGGTAGCAGGAACCGTTAGCCGAAGGCAAGGGT